>NZ_CP043761.1:643237-1286475 GCF_008386395.1 Paenibacillus sp. 37
GGGTGAACAGAAAAACATGTTTTTCTGGTGGTCTTTCAAGTCAGAAGCTGAAATGCTCGTCTGAAAATATACAGAATTTTTTCAATCTATTTCTCAATTGAGGTAATCCTCTTCAAAAGATTCTGCGTAGGTTATAATAAGAGGGAAGAAACAGAAAGGGGCCCTCGCATGACTGAATCGATGGAGGACAGCAGGTTAATGCGGCAGATTGCGGAACGTGATTCCTCCGCACTGGAGCTTTTATATGACCGTTATGAGCGAGCGGTGTATTCTTTTGCCTATCGGATCGTTGGTGATCCCATGACGGCAGAAGAGACTGTTCAGGAACTTTTTATGCGGGTCTGGAATAATGCTGAACGATACGATGCCTCACAGGGGAAGCTGACCACATGGATGTTTGCGATTACGCGCAACATAGCAGTGGACATGCTGAGGCGGAAATCGAAAGGGGCAGCGGCTACTTCAGTTGAACACGAGACACTGGCGGCCTATGCCGATGAGCATACGAATACGGAAGAAGAAGTGCAGCGTAAATTGGAAGGCACCCGTATTAAAGAGGCGTTGTCCCAACTGAATGGTGATCAGCAGCAAGTTATAGAATCGATTTATTATGCGGGATTAACCCAGCAGGAAGTATCCAGCCGATTCGGGATTCCGCTGGGTACAGTAAAGAGCCGTGTCAGGCTTGCCATGCGACAGCTCCAAAAGTTGCTGGCCGATGCTGAATTGCATCCGGACGCGGGAAGGGAGGGCATACATCCATGATAGAACGACATGAGGAGTGGTCTGATCTGGCACCGATGTATGTGCTGGGCGGACTGGAAGCAGAGGAAGTGGCGGCGTTTGAAGCGCATATGGCAACTTGCGAACCTTGTCGCCAGGAGGTGAAGGAATTGCAGGAAGTGACTGGCTTCCTGCCACTTGCGGCGGAACCTGTAGCACCGCCGCCAGGTATGCGAGCACGTGTGCTGGGCAACGTGCTCGGACATGTGCAGGAGAGCACCGAGGCGAAGCCGGCGGCTGCTCCTGCTGAGCCTGAAGCACCCGTGGTGCTTCAGGAGGATCTTGCGCCGCAGCACAAACGTGCGGCGCAGCCCGGGCCAGGCTTGCCGCCGGTAACGGCAGTGCCTGCAGCCCGGGTGGAAGAGGCTGCCCAGGCACAGCCATGGCAGCCACAAGCGCGCGCGCGTGCGCGCAGCAGCAGCGCTTGGCGCGTAGCCAGTGCCGGCCTTGCGGCCGCGGCACTGTTGCTGGGCGTGTACACGGCGCAACTGCAGAGCCAGATCGACTCGCTGACGCAGCAAGCAGCGGGCTCATCGGCTACGCAAGAGCAGCTCGTGCAGGCACAGGCGCAGAATGCGCAGCTGCAGGAGCAGCTGGCATCAGCTCTGAAGCCCGCACAGGGCATGCAGACTGGCGAGGCAGTGAAGCTGAATCCTGCAACGCAGGACATTGTAGCTCAGGGTCTCGCAACCATCGTTATTGACAGCAAAGGCACTCACCTGGTTGTGCAAGCTGAGAACCTGCCGAACCTGGAAGGCAACGAGGCTTTTCAGGTCTGGTTGATCAAAGGAGATACCCCTCAGAATGCGGGTACTTTCCTTAGTCGTGACGGAACGGGAGCGGTATATTACACATTGGATTCGGCCAACGACTATGATACGGTTGCCATCACGCTTGAACCGGATGCAATGGGAGATGAGCCGCGCGGTACAATGATTCTGGCTGCCAAGATTAAAGGATAAATATAGGATAGATCACCAAAGGCTGCTCCGTCGTGGAGCAGCCTTTTTGTGTTTTCCAGTTCTGGCGCCGACCCATTGGATTTTATTAATTTTTTTAGTCGGAGCAACCGATAAACAAATAGAAAGCAATACCCTTAATCTCCCTGTGTCTCAAGGGAGAACTGGTTGCACATAGAGAGTGAGGGGTTCAGTTGGAAGCATACCGTTCATTTATCTTTCGCCTGATACGCAATTATCTGATCGGTTCACTGGCAGCTGTTTTTGTTGTCGGTACAGTAGTTATGGTATCTACTCTGCAAATACCCAATATTCAATTTGTTCGGCTCATCTTCATTGTACTGATTTCACTCTTGTTCATGCTGGTTGCAGAATTAATTACGCTGTGGGTACAGCTTGGCCCCATAAGACAGTTTTTCACTTCCGAGCATCATGAGAGAGAAGAATTAAACCACATGTATGAGAAAATTCATCGTTTCCCAGGACAGACCATATATCGGATCATGGGTCCGCACATGCTTGGTTTTTCACTCCCAGCAGCCGGATTAACAATATGGATGATATCCACAGGGTGGCTTGAATTCCCTTACTTGTATATTGTTGTGGCCGCCGCATGCGCCTTTCTGATTGCCATCATGCATGCGCTGATTGAGTATTACCTAACGGTGCGGGCGATTAGACCCCTGTTACTTGAGATTCGACATCGAGGCAAAGTCCAATATGGGATGGAACCTTCACTGGGAGGGCGCATCCTGGTATCGATCCAGCGTAAATTTCAGCTAAGTACGGCACTGATTGGCTTATTTCCTCTATTTCTATTTTTCCTGGCTACATATATCAGACTTCAGTATATAGACAGTGAATTTGCGAAAGAGTACATACTGTGGGGAATTCTCATCGTTGTTCTGGGCGCGGGGTTTGCGCTGGTGGGAAGCTGGCTGTTGATTCGTGATGTTCGTGATCCAGTCGCTGAACTGACGCATGAGATGAACCGAATTCAGGGGGGAGACCTTGGCAGACGAGCTCCGGATTTATATGCGGATGAGTTTTCGGCACTGATCTCCGGTTTTAATATGATGATTAATCGGCTGGAGATGAGACAGGAACGCAATCGACAGCTGTTGCAAAGTTATTTTTCTACACTGGCTGCTGCTTTAGACGCCCGAGATAAGTACACGGCAGGACATTCCATGCGTGTGGCAGAGTATTCGCTGATGATTGGCAAGTTAAGCGGAATGAATGAGGAACAGGCGGATTTATTGTACAAATCAGCCCTGCTTCATGATATCGGGAAAATCGGCATACCTGATGAGGTACTGCTGAAGGATGGAAAACTAAGCGATGAGGAATTTGCGATTATTCGTACACATCCCGTGCAGGGAGAGAGTATTTTGTTGCAAATAGAGCCTATTGATGCCATGGCCGACTTTCTGCCAGGTGTACGATCTCACCATGAGAGATATGATGGCAAAGGATACCCGGATGGGATGGCTGGTGATGATATTCCCCTTTTTGGCCGCATCATTGCGGTAGCGGATGCCTTTGACGCCATGACGTCTGATCGGCCCTATCGGAATGGGATGAGTCACGAGAAAGCGCTAACGATTTTGGAAGAAGGAAAAGGGACCCAATGGGACCCCTATTTTGCAGGTTTGTTTATTGATGAATGGAGACGACAACAACATCTTCAGAAACCATCGAAGTGAGGGATCAGTTGATCCCCTCTGTCCACTTCGATTCTTTTCTGCGTCTCCGGTGAAGAGCGAGGCCTGTTATGATGGTGAGAACACACTCGCCGAGTATGACTGCACCCAAGGCGTCATAGATCACATGTTGTTTGATCATTAGCGTGGATACGATAATAGTTGCTGCCCCGGCGGCCACCAAAATCTTGATGGGTTTGCGGATGCTTGGAACCGAGAGAACGGCACGCATAACCAGATAAGAGTGAAGAGAATGAATACTTGGAAAACAATTATAAGGACGATCCTGGCTATAGAGCCATCCGAGAACAGAAGCTCCCAGGCCTGTACCCGTCAGTTCCGGGCGTGGTACCATGGTCTGAAAGTTGAAGTAGATCAGATAACATATCCAGACACAGATATTCATGGATAACAAGACACGGTAATACGTCAGGCGATCCTTGGCACACAGGTAAGCGAGCACACCGAATACAAACGGGTACCAGCCCAAATATGGAATGGACATGCCAGGCACGTAGGGAATGATCCGGTCGAGCGGCGAATCAAGCACTGCGAACCCGCGTTCCGGACTGTTAAGAATATCATAGAACAGCCCCATGACGGCCAAAGACAGCATCAAACTCAATGACAGCCAATAGGATTTGCTTTTTAACAATTGCACAACATCTTTCTCCTTTCATTCATGCTCCCTAGGAGCATGACCCCAGCAAATAACTAATTCAAATTTAAACAACAATATATTCTACTACGACCAGCGCACAAATTGAATCCTGATTTGTGTATTTTTGTGTATTTTTTTGACGAAGAAGGAATGCAGAAGTTTCAATGGGCATGATATGATAGAAACATATACGGACGAAGGTAATTTGACCAGTAAAGTCGGGACAACAGGAGTGAGTGAATGCAATTTTTGAAAATGTTCGTATTGAATATGGGGATGCTTATAACGATTGCCTATCTTGCCAGTGTGTTCTATAAATATATCGTCATACGTGCCTCTTCCCGAATGAAGCAGATCGGTTCAGTACTTGTCCTTATCTTTGCGGGCTGGATCAGTACGGTTTTTGGATTTCAACTCACGGATGAAGTAGTCTTTGACCTTCGTTATGTTCCTTTAATTGTTGCCGTTCTGACGTACAGACAACCCTATAGTGTAATTATTGTGGGTGTAGGGATAGGTTTATCCAGGTTAACCTTTGGTATCACGGATGCTACGGTGGCAGCGGTAATTAATATGACTTTACTCGGTGTAATATGTGCGGGTTTAAATATATGGATAAGACGCAGCAACTTCAGACTGATCACAAAAGGCTTCCTTGTTGTACTAATCGTCAATGTGGTCAATAGTGTAGGCATTGCTATTTTTGGCGTCATCCCGGCTACATACTTTTTCTCCCATATTATGCCTTACACGCTTCCTGCAGGTATCTTGTTAAGTCTTATGTTTGCGTTTATATTACGTGATTTTCAGAATGAACAGAATCGAATTTTGCTGATCCAGAGTACAAACCGGCTTTTATCTGTGCAAAAGGAAGAGTTACAGAAAGCCCAGATTGTACTGGAGGATCGAGCGAAACAATTGATGATTGCCTCACAGTACAAATCCGAATTTCTCGCCACTATGTCCCATGAACTGCGTACACCGCTCAATAGTGTTATTAACTTTGCCCAGATGATCAGCGAGAATGCTGACACGATGGATCAGGAGGATATTGTACGTTTTGCCAATATGATCGACCACTCCGGGCAGGAACTGCTCACGCTCATTAACGATATTCTGGATCTTTCCAAAGTAGAAGCGGGGCGGCTGGATATTGTACTGGAGGATATCAGTGTCGCACAACTTACAGAAGATGCCATGAGCCACTTTCAGCTCGTTGCTGAGAAAAAAGGTATTCAGTTGGTTCTGGACAAAAAACAGGGACTGCCCGAGACGCTCTGGTCTGATCCCCAGCGGGTTCAACAGATTTTGCGGAATCTGATGTCCAATGCCATCAAGTTCACTCACCGGGGGAAGGTCACGCTGACCGTAAGCACCAAGCAGATTAAGAATGCAGGTATTCAGAATCGATGGCTTATTTTCTCCGTTCAGGATACAGGTATTGGGATTTCTGAGGACAAGCATCATTCCATATTTGAAGCATTTCAGCAGGCTGACGGGTCGATTAGTCGGAAATTTGGCGGTACCGGACTAGGCCTGTCGATCAGTCGGGATTTAGCGAGATTACTGGGGGGATCGATTGAACTTGAGAGCACTGAAGGTAAAGGAAGCACCTTCTATCTCTATCTCCCGTTGGACCGTGAAAAAATGAGTTGACAAGCTTCGCGCCGTGAGTAGAATTTGGGATGACAACTAGCATCGACCGGCTTTTGAGACCCGGTCTAAGGAGTGTATCCCCATACAGAAGACGGTCAACGTTAATCCTCCCCCGTTAACAAGCAAACCACGGCGCAAGGGTTCGACACAACGCACGAATTTATCGATTGCAACATGGGAGGGTGTACCGGCAATTATTTTACAGACCTTGCTGGGAGGCCCATTTTTAACCGGATTTCTGCTGTATCTTGGGGCCGGGTCGAGACATATCGGCTTTGTGCTCGCGATTACGACGTTTGTGAACATTGCCCAGATCGGAGCAGCTTATTGGATGCAGCGTATTCGCAGCCGTAAACGCATGCTGCTGCTGTTCGTGGGCACACATCGTATCTTGTGGAGTGCAACGGGACTGATCCCGTTCATATTCCCCAAAGAGTGGTGGGTAAGCGTATATATTGGCGTGTATACGGTTGCTTTTATATCAAATACCATCGGCGGTATGATCTGGACTTCACTGATTGGCGATATCGTACCTGCTAAGGTGAGAGGGCGTTATTTTGGAATTCGAAATACGATTCTGAATGCTCTTGGAAGCGTATGCTTATTTGCAGGCGGTATTGTTTTGGACCGTTACCCTGGAGAAATGGGCTTTCTGATCCTGTTTATTCCGGTGTGGATCTGTGCTATTGCCAATACAGTTATCTACTTTTTCTATCCGGACGTTCCCTTTGAACGTTCTACCGAAAAGGTTTTCTGGCGCATGTTCATCAAGCCGTTCCAGGATCGTTCTTTTCTGAAAGCAACGCTGTTCCTTGCTGTCTGGTTATTGATCCAGACCTTGATTGTTCCGCTCTATTCCTATGTTATGCTCGATTTATTGAACATCAATTATCAGACTGTATCCCTGATCACGGTAGTCCAGACACTGGTTATGATGGCCGGTTTTTATGTCTGGGGCAATCTGAATGCCAGATTCAGCAACAAAACCCTGCTATTTTGGACATTGCCAGTCATTGCACTCTCCTGTTTGTCGTGGGGTTTAATGTCGTTCATGCCCGTATTGATCGCACTATTTCTATCTCATATCTTCCTTGGGATCGGTGTAGGTGGATTCAACCAGCTGGCATTTAACTTTACCATTGGAGACACACCCAAAAGTGAAAGACCGATGTTTGTCGCGGTGTATTCCGCTCTGACCGGAGTAACTTCGTTTCTTGGGCCGTTGTTGGGTGGCTGGTTGTACGAAAAAATGGAAACCTGGTCCGATGCGCTCGCCTGGATCTCAGCCTATGGATTTCAGGTGGGGGTTGGTGTCGTGATGCTGATTCTGACATTTACCCTTGGACGTCGTGTACTGTTAAAATAGAAATGATATCACATAACTTAATATAACGATGGCGAAGTGGAGGGATGTAATTGAATCGTCTCGAACGGAAAGCCATGGTGATTGGAGCCACGGGGCTTGTAGGCGAATTACTGGTTCATCATCTGCTGGAGCACCCGGCATACAGCTTGGTTCGCGTTCTGGTTAGACGTCCGCTTGAGCTGCAACATCCCAAACTGGAACAGCATGTGGTGGACTGGGAACAGCTGGAGAGGCAAGACCACTTATTCGATGGAATCGATGACCTGTACTGTTGTTTGGGGACAACGATCAAAAAAGCAGGCAGTCAGGACAATTTCCGTCAGGTGGATTATCATTACCCGGTTCGTGCAGCCACGATTGCGAAGCAACATGGTGTAGTACAGATGCTGGTGATCTCCTCTATGGGAGCGAGTGCAGGTTCCCGGGTCTTTTACAGTCGGACCAAAGGGGAAATGGAGGATGCATTGTCCGATATCGGTTTTCCGTCACTGCATATCTTCCGTCCTTCCTTAATTCTGGGAGATCGAAACGAGAAGCGGTTCGGTGAGCAGATGGCTGCCTATGCCATGAAGTTTCTGGATCGCTGGATGAAAGGCAGAGCGGACAAATACCGGGCGGTCCACGCCGCAACCATTGCACAGGCCATGACCAATATTGCGCTGGTGCAAGCCAAGGGAAACCATGTGTATTCCAATGAAGTCATTCATGTCCTTGGTGTGGACGGGGGCTAAGAAACCTTTGAACGAGCTGTTTACTTCATGTGGCTAGTGAGGAGCGTTTCTCGCTTGAGGCAGATCGTGGTATAATAGGCAACAAAAATGAGTTCGAACCCTGACTCCATGCGGCAGCAGGATAACGAACATGAAGGAGAACTCGTCCATGAAAAAACCAATCTCTACCGATCAGGCGCCAGGCGCCATTGGTCCATACAGTCAAGCCGTTGATGCAGGCGATTTCATCTACACTTCCGGACAGCTTGGCCTGGATCCTCAAACGGGAGAATTCGGTGCAGATGTACAAGAGCAGACACGTCTGTCTTTGAGCAATGTGAAGGCTATCCTTGAAGCAGCAGGCACAAGTATGGATAAAATCGTTAAAACGACGGTGTTCCTGAAAGACATGAACGACTTCGTTCCTGTGAATGAAGTGTATAGCACGTTCTTCCAACAGCCGTATCCTGCACGCAGTGCTGTGGAAGTTGCTCGTTTGCCAAAAGATGCACTGGTGGAGATTGAAGTTATTGCCCTGAAATAGGACAACCTTCATTTACTGCGTTATACATAAAAAGCCGATTTCAGGTCAAATGACCAGAATCGGCTTTTTGCTTTATGTTTTTGCGTTAGGATGGAAGTCGCTCAATCGCGATCCTGATTACGGGCGAAGAACAGCCAAATCGCGTAGATTGCCAGTACGATCGCAATGATGATTGCCGTATAATATACGGAAGTGACATCCTTTTGTTTAAGTGCAATGGCGATATAAGCCCATGTGAATACCAGTGGATATACACTGTCCCGATAACGGAAACTAACGAGTACAGCCAGCACCATACCCACAATCAGCATAATGATCGTCCAGGTTGGTTCGCTGAGACCAAAACCATCCCAGCCGATTTTATATAACAGCACAGCTGTATTGACGATCGTTGCCACGCTAACCCATCCCAGATAGATGCTGAAGGGCAGCTTCACAAGCCAGATCTCAGCAGTGGTCGGAACGGTAATGGTACGTGTTTTTACATACAACACGATCAGAGACAACAGTAGGAGTACAATAATCAGTAAAGCGAGACCGGTCTGCAAGTTTTGAAAAGCAAAAATCCAGGCTACGTTAAAGGCACAGCTTGCCAGGAACCAATACCCGAGACGGGTAATCGAGTCCCTTTTCCAGGAAGCAGGTACGAACTGATAGATCACAAACCCTGCCAGCAGCAAGTAGATCAAACCCCATATAGCGAAGGCATAGCCAGAAGGTGTGAGTAGCACAGGATACATATCCGATACTTCTTTATTGGTCTTGCCTCCGATCGGCAGAGCGTTGGAGAGGTAGTTCACGATAATTACAGCGATAAAACCAATGGCGTTTAACCACTTGTACGGATTGTTACGTGACATTGTGTTTCCTCCTTGGTTAACGAATGAATGAACCACGGGTCAGTCTACAATGAATATACCCAGTTCTTGCACATTCTAATAACAGCCGCAAAAAATTCACAAGTTGATCTTTCAGATCCTTGTGCTCAGTCGCTATGTTGGAACGGTACTCTGTCCCAATGTACGCTAAACGAAGCAGAAATATGTCCATGCCCACGATGTTCCACTAGAAGAGGAGAAAGAGAATGCTCACAAGAGAAACGATGGAGAAACAGCAAACCTGGTTCTATGTAGTTGCACTGTTCTTAGGAGCAGCGATAGGGCTGAGTAATCCGGTATGGGGAAATGGTTTACACTACACCGTGTCCCCGGTTCTTGCCGTTCTGTTATACAGCATGTTTGTACAGATTCCCTTTTTACAGTTAAAAGAGTCTTGGTCGAATCTTCGATTTATGTGCGCGTTACTGGTGGCGAATTTTATCGTTGTACCTGTAGTCGTATGGTTGCTTACACTGGTCTTTCCACAATCACCAGGCGTTCTGATCGGAGTCTATCTGGTACTGTTAACACCCTGTATTGATTACGTCATTGTGTTCACACAGCTCGGCAGGGGCAATGAGAAACTGATGCTGGCCGCAACACCCCTTTTATTTGTTATACAAATGATCTTGTTGCCGTTTTACTTATGGCTTTTGATGGGTGCTAAGGTGGCGCAGGTCATGCAGATAGGGCCGTTCGTGGAGGCTTTTCTGTTCCTGATCGTTATTCCACTGTTGCTCGCTGTCGTTACACAGGTTCTCTCAAGAGGTAAAGTGAGCGGGGAGCGGGTCTTGAATGCAACGGCATGGCTCCCGGTTCCGATGATGGCACTTACGCTGATCGTGGTTGTCGCTTCCCAGATTGGCAAAGTCTACAATGATATGGCGATCATCGTAAACGTGATCCCGATCTATGTTGCTTTCCTAATCATTATGCCTTGGATATCTCGGCTTATTGCTACTTGGTTTGGATTGAATCCAGGCGCCGGGCGGGCGTTGATTTTCAGTTCAGCCACACGGAATTCGCTGGTCGTTCTGCCACTTGCGCTGGCACTCCCGCCAGAATGGGCAACCATAGCTGCGGCTGTTATTGTGACACAGACGATGGTGGAGCTTGCAGGAGAGCTAATCTACATTCGACTTGTACCTGCGGTAATTTTACGAGATCGGTGAGGCAGCTCATACAACGGGAAATAAAATTTATTATCTCTACTTTGGTGTAGCTGTAGCCGCAATCTTTCGGAGCGTATCCTATCTTAGAAAAGAAAGAGCCAACAAGTCGTCTTGATCTATGCTATTCTTTGTGAAATTAAAATTAAAAAGAGTACTCCCGATAGGCCGTGCCGGGGAGTACTCTTTTTAATTCAAATAAATTCTGAACAGGTACTCTTTAAGTACCGGCCTCCAATAATGTTTTACGATATTCCGCTGGCGTGATACCCTCCATTTTTTTGAACACTTTGCTGAAATACTTTTCGTCCTGGAATCCAACCATCTCCGAGATTTTGGCGACACGCAGGGAAGGGTTTTGCAGTAACAGCTTGGCGTTGTTGATCCGCAGTTTGCCGAGATATTCCGACCAGTTCAGGCCAAATTGCTGTTTGAATTTGCGGGAAATATACTCCCGGCTCAGGTAGAAACGCGCGGCAATCTGCTGTAAGGATAGGTCCTCCTGATAATGGGCGTCCATATAACGTGCAATCTCACTCATGGGATCAGGATTGGCTTGGTGATGAGCGGTGAGTGCCTTTCCTGCGGCAAGCAGTCGTTGTTCCAACAATGAACGAAGCAGGGGGAAGGATAACAGTCCTTCAGCGTCCAAAGGTAACTCGGCAAAGGGAATAGACTGTTCCTCCGTCACTTCTTCCTCTTTAAATGACGAACCTGCTGTATCATCAAGCCAGCGGTTCAGCATCCATTCCAGCTCCTCGATCCATTGCTGGATCTGCTCAGCACTGACAACCTCGAGATCAGTAATCGGGTCAAGCCACTCGGCGACCGCAGCGGATACACTGGAAGCCCGGCAACTCATGGCTGCCATACGCAGGGGTTCTTCATGGGCGGTTAAACGCCTGATTTTATTCCCATTTGATGATTCCACTGAGGCATGGATTCGCTGTTTAATTTGCACAGCATTGCGTCGCCACAACCTTGAACTTGCTTCCAGATAGGCCGCTGAGATTCCGCCAGGGTAGGACTCACAGGTGGAGATGCCAAAATGAAGCCGGCGCTGAATCGTCTGCTCCAATCCATGATTGACCTTGTCCAAAATATGTTCCAATGAAGTGGATGGACCCCAATGCAGCAGAACAATCTCGTCCGGTTGATCCAACTGGCGAAACATTACACCTTCGTCTGGTGTGGATAACATCTCGGCACAGATATTGAGCACGGAGAACACAAGCAGGTCCGGTTGACTGCGGTATTTTGCCAGACAATCTGCATCCAGATGGGACAGGCTGGTGACAGCGACACTACAGACAGAGATTAGACGGGGGAGATTTAACTCATCCTGTAATCGCTGCATGTGTGATTGGCTGCTGCCTCTTCCGACGGCAAGTTCGGTGAGCAGACGATCCTGGTAGTGAGGGCGCATTCGATTAACAACGATGGATTGCCTGGTGGATTGTATCCGAATGGCGTCTTCCTCTTCCCAAGCTGTAACGGCCTTTAATAGAGATGCATTCAGCTCATCTGCTTCCACGGGTTTCAGGAGGTAGTCCATACCACCATGCCTAATTGCATGCCTCACGAGTTCAAAATCGTCATATCCGCTGATAACCAGCACTTTGCTGTGTGGGACATGAGCTGATATCCATTCAAGCAATGCCATACCGTCCTTGCCCGGCATACGCATGTCACTGAGTATGATTTGAGGTTGATGTGCCGTGATGGCGGCGATGGCTTCATCTCCGTCTGCTGCTTCAAGTAATGTATCAATGCCAAACTCTTCCCAATGACCAAGCAACCTTATGGCATCGCGGACATGTTTTTCATCATCTACAAGCAGTGCCTTCATGTTGTTCACTCTCCCGCGTATAGTTTAACCGTAATCTTCACACCATTGGGTTCCCGATTGCTGATCTCAAGCCTGGCTGAGTGACCGGGATGTGAGTTCAATTGAAGTCGGCGTATTACATTTCGTAGACCGATGGATTCAGACTCGTCGGATTCTTGTGTGGATAACCCGGTTGTTGTATGACTTTGATGTAGCCATCCGCGGATCTCCAGTAATTTATCTTCAGGTATGGAGGGGCCGTTATTATTCAGTTCTATTTCAATCCAATGATCGTTGATCCGGCGGCTGGATAGGGATATGTGACCTTTGCCAGGCTGAATATCCGCTCCATGTTTGAAATAGTTCTCAATTAAAGGTTGTAACGTCATTCTTGGCATTTCGACAGACAGGGTATCTTCGGCAAAATCCAAATCCACCTCAAGGCGGTCACCAAACCGCTCCTGCTGCAGTTCCAGATATAATCGGGCATGCTCCGCCTCTTCGCGTAAGGTCACGCAGGTCTGATCCCGCATGCTGTAGCGCAGCATTTTGGACAGGCTAGAGAGTAGTATATACGCCCGTTGTCCCTGCTGTTGAAGGGCAAGTGTACCGATCGATTGCAGTGTGTTATATAGAAAATGCGGATGAATCTGCGCTTGCAACGCTTTGAGCTGATTCGTCTTATTGGCGATCTCGAGTCGATATTCCCGCAAAATAAGATTATTTACCGTATCCATCATATCCCGGAAATGACGAGCGAGCACCCCGAATTCATCTCGGCTGGATAGATGGATATCCACATGCAGACGCCCGGCTTGAATTTGGTTCATATACCGCATGAGTTGCTTGAGCGGACCTGTGATTCGGATGGAGATAAACAAGGTTGCAATAATGACTAATACAAGTGCTGCAATGGCAATCATTGCGTTATTCCACGTAAGTGTGGTCGCCCTGGCGTATAACGTCTCATTCGGAATCTGTTTGACGATGGTCCAATCGGCGTATGTGCTGCCAAGTTGTTGGTATACATACATGGATCGATCCTGTTCAAAATGTCCTGCGACATTCTGGGCTGTTCCTGCGCTAGATCGCGCGATATTCAGTTCACTAGCCGTTTCCTCTCGTAGTGCATCCGTATGATTGACCTCGGAACGTCCTTGGTAAATGATCTGATTCTGACCATCCACAACATAGATCTGTTCCTTAGCCGGATCATACAGCCTGCCACAGATTGCTGCAATGGTATTCATATTCAGATCAATGGCGAGTACACCCAGACGCTCGGTGGACGGAATATCCTTGATCACCCGATGCAGGGTAATGACCGTTCTTGCAGGGTCATCTGGGGAGGCAGCCTTGAATCCGTACGTGTGACTCATATGGGCCGATTCCACCCAGATATCCGGGCTGTCACCGCCTGTTTTTCCATGAAGCGAGCCGGAATAGGCCTGTTTGCGTTCCTCCCGCTTCGGAAAGGGATTTGTAATTAAGGTGGATTGATTGGCGGCAAAAGAGTGCAAATACAGCTGGAATACATCCGGCACAGCCGCGCGTATTGTCTGCAAAGTGGTGTACACCTCGGCAACCGCACGATAATCACCAGGAATTTTTGCCAAGTTACGCAGAAAGTTCGGGTCGTTATACACAGCGAGCGACGCTCTGGCCACGTTATCCACATAGTTGTTGAGATTGGTGGACGCTTGGTAGATCAGGCGTTTGTTCTCTTCAACAGCCTGTTCCCGCAGGGCTGTCTTGGTCTGGATAAACGTCATGCTGATCGATGCGAGCAGTGGAAGTGTGGTAGCAATGAGCATAAAGGCAATCAATTTGGTGCGTATACTGTAGTATTTGGACATCGGAACACCCCTTCTGGTTGCAGGTTAAGAGAGGACAATATTTTACCCCCAACTGTTCACACGGGTCGGTGTTTCCCTCGGCGATAATGGGGTTTAATAGAAAAAGAGACCAATTTCATCCATCTATAGAAGGGGAGAACGATATGAAGCATCGCAAATCTTCACAGCTGTTACAGCAGCTTGTGTTCGTGGGTCCCTCCATCGTGTTTTTTATTCTCATCATCGTGGTCCCTTTCCTGCTTGGCATGGTGTACTCCTTCACGGACTGGAACGGGGTATCGGAGAACATTAATTGGGTAGGGTTTGATAACTTCGTGCATGTTTTTGCGAATGATCCCAAGTTCCAAACGGCGTTTTGGTTTACGGTGCGCTTCACCGTGGTTGGTGTGGTACTGACCAATGTGATTGGCTTTTTCCTGGCGTATTTCCTGACCAAACCGCTCAAGACGAGAAACATTCTGCGTACGATCTTTTTTATGCCTAACGTGATCGGTGGGTTGTTGCTCGGCTTTATCTGGCAGTTCATATTTGTGAAAGGGTTTTCAGCAGTAGGCGATGTAACCGGCTGGTCCTTCTTCAACCTTCCTTGGCTGGGAGACGAACCAACCGCCTTCTGGGGAATCGTGATTGTGTTTGTATGGCAGACCGCAGGTTATCTGATGGTCATCTACATCTCATCTCTGACAAATGTATCCCCTGATCTGCTGGAAGCCGCCGAGATTGATGGCGCAAGTCGCTGGCAGGTACTGCGGAGCATCATTCTTCCGCTCATTATGCCAGGTGTAACGATCTGTCTGTTCCTGGCGATCTCCTGGTCGTTCAAAATGTTTGATCTCAATCTGTCACTGACCAAAGGTGGACCATTCGGATCAACAGAGTCGGTTGCACTTAATATTTACAATGAAGCCTTTGTGAATAACAGATATGGCATCGGAACCGCCAAAGCGCTCGTGTTCTTCGTAATCGTTGCCATCATCACCATGATTCAGGTACGTCTGACGAAGAGCAAGGAGGTAGAAGCCTAATGGAGACGACGAAAAATTACCGCTTCAGTACCATTGTAACCGAGATTGTCATGGTACTCCTTGGACTTTTATTCCTGGTTCCGTTTTACTTCCTGTTTGTGAATTCGGTCAAAACATTCGGTGACCTGCTCACCAATTCGGCTGCATGGCCGGAAGTGTTTCAGTGGGGCAACTATGCGAACGCCTGGGAGAAAATTAACTTCCCTTCCGCGCTGATGAACTCGCTTATCGTTACCGTGGTCAGCAATCTGTTGCTTGTGCTGATCAGTTCCATGGCCGCGTACCGAATGGTTCGCAGCGATACCCGGTTCAACCGTATTTTGTTCGGCATGTTCATTGCCGCTATGGTGATTCCGTTCCAGTCTATCATGATTCCACTCGTTACTGTAACCAGTAATCTGGGATTGATCGACAGCCTTGGCGGCCTCATTATCTGTTATCTCGGTTTCGGGGCACCGATGTCTGTCTTCCTGTTCCACGGATTCGTAAAATCCGTCCCGCTGGAGATTGAGGAAGCGGCTCGTGTGGATGGAAGCTCTGCCTACGGGGTGTTCTTCCGGATCGTATTTCCACTCATGAAACCGATGTATGTAACCGTCATCATTCTGAACACACTCTGGATCTGGAATGATTATCTGCTCCCATCGCTGATCCTGCAAAGCTCCAATCTGCGTACGATCCCGATTGCGACCTTTGCACTCTTCGGACAATATACGAAGCAATGGGATCTGGCCTTGCCAGCACTTGTGCTCGGCATCATGCCGATCATTATCTTCTTCCTGCTGATGCAGAAGTATATCATTCAGGGGATTACGGCTGGATCAGTTAAAGGGTAAGCGTTGCGAGGGCAGGGTCGCTGGCGGGATCAAGGTGCGCTTTCGGTCGCTGTTGCTCCTCGGTGGCCTGAATGGATTAGGGCAAGGAAGCCACCGAGTATCAAAGGCGAACGCTCCGCTCCTGCAACGCATTCTTGATCCCTTTGCTCCCACCTCGCACGGAGGTGTGCAAAGGGGAGTCATGCCCGCATAGCTTGGGCATGACTCCTGGCGAAAAGAGCAATAAAGAAAAGAGATCCTTCAAGAAATGACCAAGAAAGAAAAGATTTAAAGACCAGATTGGTAAGGCAGAGAAGGCGCGAGGGAAGGGTCGCTGCAGGGATTAAGTTACGCTTTCGGTCGCTGTTGCTCCTCGGTGGCCTGAATGGATTAGGGCAAGGAAGCCACCGAGTATCAAAGGCGAACGCTCCGCTCCTGCAACGCATTCTTGATCCCTTGCTCCCACCTCGCACGGAGGTGTGCAAAGGGGAGTCATGCCCGTATAGCTTGGGCATGATTCCTAGGGAAGAGATCAATAAAGAGAAAAGACCGATAAAGAGAAATGACCAAGAAAGAAGCTTGTATAGCCAGGAACTTCTTCTGCAGAGTGAAGTGATGGTATGGGCCCTGTCCAAAGCGCTAACGAATCCATCGCATCTTAATAGGTGGATAATCAAGGAATACAAATTGTAACGAACCTCAGTAACGTTATTCGGGTGTAAAACGGCGTCAGAGCCCTGAAAATTGACTAAATCGACGAAATAACGTCGCTGTGATTCGTTAAAATTGGAACCTGTGCAAATAGGTGCAATAACGTGCGCTCGGTTCGTTAGAATGAAAACACGCTTCAAGGGAAGGTTATTCTGTCATCGGAGTGCCAGTGTAAATATTCATTAGTGGAACGGTTATACTGAAACTACTATAGGGAGAGTGTATGTATGAAAAGAATGACAAAGTTGACGTTGCTTATGCTGATTGCTTTTTCGGTAATGCTCGCGGGTTGTGGCAATGGAGACAAGAGTGGCAGTCCGGTCAACACGGATGCTCAAGGTGGTGGTGAGGCTGCTGCTGGAGATAAAACCATTAAAATCTTCCAATTCAAAGTCGAAATTGCGGAAGCGCTCAATCGTCTCAAAGCGGAATATGAATCCTCCCATCCAGGCGTCAAACTGGACATTCAAACCGTAGGTGGCGGCAGTGACTATGGTGCTGCATTAAAAGCCAAGTTTGCCGCTGGCGAACAACCAGACATTTTCAACGTAGGTGGTTATCGTGAATTGGATACATGGCTTGAATATCTGGAAGATCTGTCTGGAGAGTCATGGGCTAAGGATGCGCTCGAAGTAGCCAAAGAGCCAATGACCAAAGACGGAAAACTCTACGGACAGCCGCTCGCATTGGAGGGTTATGGTTTCATTTATAACAAAGATCTCTTCCAAAAAGCGGGTATTACGGAAATTCCAACGACACTGGAACAATTGGATCAAGCTGCACAGAAACTTCAGGCCGCAGGCATTACCCCATTCTCTAACGGGTATCAGGAGTGGTGGGTGCTGGGCAATCATAACGTAAACGTGGCATTTGCAAATCAGGCAGATCCGGTGAAATTCATCCAGGGACTCAACGAAAGTACGGAGAAAATTCCTGGCAACCAAGTGTTCGCCGACTGGATCAACTTGCTCGACTTAACGCTGAAATACAGCAACAAAAACCCGCTGACAACCGACTACAATACGCAAGTTACGTTGTTTGCGAGTGGAGAAGCGGCGATGATGCAACAAGGAAACTGGACTCAAGTACAGATCGATGGAATTGATCCAGATCTGAATCTGGGTATCCTCCCAATGCCAATTAATAATGAACCCAATGACAAATTGTTTGTCGGTGTGCCGAACTATTGGGTTGTGAACAAGAACTCTCAAGTGAAACCGGAAGCAAAAGAGTTTTTGGAATGGCTCGTAACTTCGGATATCGGGAAACAATACATGACAAAAGAGTTCAAATTCATCCCGGCGTTCAGTTCCATCACGGCATCCGAAGAGGATCTGGGTGACCTCGCCACAGAGATTATGAAGTATAGCCAGGAAAACAAAACACTCAGCTGGAACTTCAACCGTTTCCCTGAAGGGGTTCCCCAAGAGTATGGCAGCACAATTCAGGCTTACGTTGCAGGCAAATCGGATAAAGCCGGATTGCTCGACGCATTGCAGCAGAACTGGGATAGTCTGAAAAAATAATTCGGATCATGGACGGTATCCACAGGTTACCAAAAACTGTTCAGAAATTTTCGGATAGAAAAGTTAGTCTATCGAATATATAAGATAATTGAAACAGGCCAATCAGAAATTTTATTCTGGTTGGTCTGTTTTGGTTTTTCCGAGGAGCCAACAGCGCACTGAAAAGTTCAAAGTTAGTAATATCTCTGAAATGTGGATAACCCCAAAGCAGTTTAACGATCCCATGACGTATTTAACACAGAGTTTATACTATATGTGGATATCCTGTGTGTATAACACTCTAAATGTGGACAAGTAAGGAGTAGATGGAGTGGAAGGTTCTCATTTGTTAACAGAAATACTTGTTTTCAACAAACTAGTACTGTATAGTTCTAAATATGACAAATCCAAAAATGAACACGGGACCTGCCAAATCCAAGAGTTCCAATCCGGTGAACCGGACCAAGGCAATTGAAGTGGCGGCACAATTATTTCTGCGTCAGGGGTACAGCTACGTCAGCATGGATGAAGTCGTGCGAGTGAGTGGGGTATCGAAGTCGAATATTTATTATCATTTTAAAAACAAGGAGGAACTGCTTCAGGCTGTGGTTCAATACTGGGTTGCCCAGTATGAGTCGGAGCTGTATCTGCTGCTCAGTCAGCGTGAGCGAGGAGTGGAGGAGCGTATATACTCATTCATGGCATTACTGTCGGCAGGCATTGAGGGCCGAAATTACGAAGGGAGCTGTCCTTTTGTTACGTTATATATGCAGACACCGGACAGTGCACCCCAAGTGAAGGAAAGCATATCCAGATTCTTTCGTGAGCTTAGACCTATGGTGGAGAAGTTGTTTCAGCAAGGTTTGGATCGCGGTGAATTTCGCAAAGAGATCGAGCCGGGACCGGCTGCGTTGTTGTTTATTGCAGCACTGGAGGGTTCACTAATCCTGGCGGGAACTGCCCGTGATGTTGGGATTATAGAACAATCGGCACGTACGTTTTGTCAGATGCTTCGTTAATCGAAGCTCTTTTTTTGAATATAACTAGTACTATATAGTACTAAAAGGAGCCGTAACAGAATGATTGTACATACTAACCGTGTATCCAAAGAAGAAAACACAGCAGCAAATTCAACAAACATGAATCAGGTAATAAGCAAGTCTGATATTGAAGCCACGATCATTTTTATGACAGGAAGCACAGGTTTTATCGGCAAAGAAACGGTCAAACAACTCACGCAAGGAGACGTACAATTGCTCTTGTTGGTTCGTTCGGAACAGCGAGCCAGAAATGTGCTGAAGGCTTATGGAGTGGAGGATTTCGACCGGATTACCTTTATTACAGGTGATTTGTCCAAGTCGGGTCTTGGACTTACCGCAGCGGACCGGGTGCGTGCTCTTGAAGCAAATGTGATCATTCATGCGGGAGGAACGATGGACGTCACTTTGGAACGAAAAGTAGCCGAGCAGATATTCATGAACGGGGCCAGAGAACTGGCACAGCTAGCACAGGAAATCCACTGTACTCATGGATTGAGACACTTTATCCACGTTGTTGGTTATATGAGTCCTTATGGAGAGCGGAATGAACAGGGGAATTATCTACAGGTTGAGCATGTGGATAACAATGAAAGTGCATATGAAGAGATGAAGTTCCATGCCGATCTGCACATTCGCGAGCATGCAGAACAGCATCACTATCCCTTATCAGTTGTAAATCCGAGTACAGTGGTTGGGCCACGTCCCACCGGTGAAACCGAGCAAACGGGTGGGATTGGACTGCTCATTCAGGCGATTCAGAAAGGACTTATGCCAGTAGTGCCGGGAGGTTCATCCTATTGGTTACCGCTTGTGGAGAATGACATTGTTGCACAGACGCTTGTTTTTCTATCCAGGGAAGCTGCTCCAGTCGGAGGAACTTATCCATTATTGGCGCGGAGGGAAGACAGTCCCAATATGAAGGAACTACTGCAACTCTTGGCACAGCAATTGGACGTACCCAAGCCCAAAGGGGCTGTGCCACTACGATGGATTCAATGGATCATGAAATCAGGGGGCACACGCATCAGTGGTGTTCCAACGGAGTCGGTTGCTTTTATTACCAACAGATCATTCCCGGTTGAAGAGACGGAGGCTCTGTTTACACGTATGGGGCAATCCTGGCCGGACATCCGGGAACAGCTTCCTCTGGTTACAGCCGATCTGGACTATCGTCTGAGGTATACGCCGTTACCTGAGGGTTTTCCGACAGATTATACTCGGTCACGGAGCGGAAATATGGCTATGCTTGGTTGGGAGGGTGAGGGAGAGCCTTGGATTATTGTACATGGTTTGCTTCAATCTGCGGATGAGATGTTACCTTTGGGACAACAGCTTAGGGAACGGACCGGGAACCCGGTATGGTTAATCGATCTCGCTGGATTTGGACGGTCTCCTGTACATCAGGGAGATGAAGCGTTTGAAGGTCAGGTGGATGCACTGCTTACGGCTCTTGGTGAGTTTGAGGGTCCGGTGAAGCTGGTTGGTCATTCAGTAGGGGCTGCTATTGCAGCTGCGGCACAGATGCGTAGCGGGCGGACAGACATTCGGTTAGGTTTGCTTCAGCCAGTTGCCAACAATTCGAATCCGAATGTGCTAAGAGGGATTTCCCGTTTGCCAAGAGGGGTGATGCGCTCCCTGCTGCGTGGCAGATCGGAGAAAAGTTGGAATCAAATGTTCAGTTCACATAGCGGCGTAAGCAGTGTTATGGCCGATACCATGGGCAAGAGAATACGCTCCAGTCTCCAGTCCCCTCGCATCGCAGGAGCGCATGCAGACTTGTTGCGCTGGATCCACTCGGGTCAGAGGAAAGGCGCCAGATCAACGTTGTGGGCGAAAATGGAAAGTCAGCATTATGCCAAGAATGTATTAGTTGTATGGGCCAATCAAGATCGGGAATATCACTATCCCCAGGATATGAACTCACAGGTCAAACGGATAGATGTACCCCATGGACATTACTTTCCGACGTTTCAGTATAAGGAAACGGCTGCAATCCTCACTGAATGGGCCGATACCTTGAGGTGAGTTCAGGTTTGGATACGCAGGAATCCCGTACCAATTGTCGAAAGGGTCAAGTCGAGTTACGAAGAGGATTAACCAAAGATAGGAGAGATGAATGTATGAGTCAGCAACGTGTGGAAATCAGTAAAAATGTGCTAATCGAATGTCTCGGACTGCGCAGCGGAGAGAATCTGGTAGTTGTCGCAGACGATATGAAACGGGATTTGGCTGAATCCATCTATGAGGCAGGCAAAGCACTTGGTGCAGAGTCGGTCCTGTTAATCATGAAGGAACGCAGCAGATCTGGAGAAGAGCCGCCTGCGCCGATTGCAGAGGCCATGATTCGAGCAGATGTAGCCGTGTGTGTAACGCGATATTCATTAACACATACCCAGGCACGCAAAAAAGCCGCTGCCTCTGGTACCCGAGTGGCAACAATGCCCGGCATGACAGAGGATATGTTTGTGAACGGAGCCATTACAGCTGAATATTCGCAAGTAAAGGCGTTGACCGAGAAGGTAACGGCTCTATTAACCGCAGGTCGCCATGTGCGAATAGAGAAGCAGGGCCATAGTCTTTCCTTTTCCATTGAAGATCGTAACGGTGTACCAAGCACAGGTATGTATTTGAACCCTGGTGAATCGGGCAACTTGCCGTCAGGAGAAGCCTATATTGCTCCCGTCGAGGGCAAGGGCGAGGGCAGTATTATTGTAGATGGTTCCGTTGCTGGAATTGGGGCACTCCGTGAACCGATGCTATTGACCGTTAGTGAAGGACGGTTGGTGTCAGCTGAAGGACCAGATGGGGCTCAATTACTGGAAACGCTTGGTGAGGGCGATGGTCGTTTTCTCGGCGAATTCGGGATCGGTACCAATAACAAGGCACGAATCACGGGTGTGGTGCTGGAAGATGAGAAGGTGTATGGCACAATTCATGTGGCCTTTGGCAGCAATAACACATTTGGTGGAACGATTGCCGCGGGTGTTCATATTGATGCAGTTGTACAAAAGCCGGACGTGTACATCGATGACAGGCTGATCATGCGTCAGGGTGAATTGGTCGAATAACTACAGCGAAGGAAATTGGGCATGTCCACAACGTGTCCACAGTAATGGATAACTGAAGCGGAAATTCAGATTTTACGTCAGATTTACAAACAAATACACAACATGTCCACATTAAATTAATGAATATCCACATGAAACGCTAAAGATATCCACAGCATGTGTGCAATATGTGCACAACTTATCCACAAATCAGGTATAACTCGTGTTTTCATCTGATAAAACAGTTGTTTTGGAGTAATAAAACAAGTTATCCACAGGAATTTCGCTTTTTTGTTCCAAGTATTTGAAAACATAGAAACAGATCCATAAATATATGGGGATAAAAAAGACCAAAAATCGGCATAAAGCTGATCTTTGGTCTTTTTTCGAATATCATTTTTCAATCCAATGTCAGGTTACTTACGCTCAATATTAAAACGACTAACTTCCACCACCCTCTACAACAGGGCAAATGAGCAGAGCGGAGACAGCAACCGTAATGCAACGTCTGTTGAAGTTGGCAAAATTGATCTGAAGCCTAAACATTTGGTCAAAAATAACCGATAAACCAAAGTAATATCTAATGGGACGAAAGTAGTCTGATTATACGGAATGAGAGGGTATGGGGATAACTATGGACGAGGGAATGCAATATATTAATTTTTCGGTAGGAGACCAGATCTTTGCACTACGAATTGATGAAGTTCATGAGATCATCAGAATGGTACAGGTGACAACAGTTCCATTTGGAAGCCCAGAGATCAGAGGTTTTGCTTCGCTGTACGGTAAGGTCGTTTCGGTTGTGAGTCTTCGTGTATTGTTAGGCATGCCGGACCAGGAGGATACTTCTTCTACACGTATTATTGTGGTGCCTTACAAAGGTGGATTTGTACCGCTGATCGTAGATATGGTCGATTCTGTCGTAAGTTACGATCGTTTCGAGGAACCTGCTGAGGAACACCGCCGTTTCATGCTTGGCGTTTTTGACAAAATCGGGTTCTGTGAAGATCATCGTGCAGGCATTTTGAACCTGGATGTATTACTGGGCAGCTTGATCAGATCATAGGAGTATAACGTTCCGTAATTCTTTCAATGTTCAGTATTTCCTTCGGTTTACCCAAATGTTCCTCATCCGCTTTTCGGGAGAAGGGACATTTTTTTGTACCGCTAGGGCGTGTCTGAAAACTCAGAAGGAAGCAGATTTTGCCGAATTTTCGTTCCAAGCAAGAAAGTTTTCCGCAGGCGTGCCGGGGCACGTCAAGGGAAAGTGACGCAGCAGGGGGCGAAAAGGGGGTAAAAGATGCACTTCAGCGAGTTTTGAGACACGCCCTAACCCTCGAAATAACCACTTTTTATGGGCAAAGGTTTTTAAATCCGGTCATTTTCGTATATGATGGAGAGTAACAATGCGAAGGGATGACGGGAGACTTTAATGATGCAATCGCTGTATGGAGTATGGCTTGGTGACGTATTTTTTTGTTTTTCCGGTGAAACATCGGAACCGCGTGTGGATGCATGGAGCCACGTGGTAAGAAGGTTGAATTTTGGCGACGGGGGTCGTCTGTTTCAGCCTGCCGCTCTGCGTCTTGCGGAGCTGCGCTGGCCGAATCCGCTGAGGAACACGGCTGAAGCCAAGAACACGAAGCGGCGTCAGCTGCTGGGGCGCACATTGGAAGGATTGGCAGTCTCGCCTAAGGATGCCTTCAGGTTGCTGCTTCAATGGGATGACCGTTTGTTAAATGCAGCCGGAATTCAGGTTGGAGAAGAGATGCGTTACTGGATCAAAGCAGCGCAGTTCACACAGGAGCTGCTGTTGCGGGGAGCGATTGCTCCATCGGCTGAATTCGCAGCAAAGACCGGAGCACGGCGACGGACCGGGCAAGAGACATTAACAGGCGTATGGCGGCCACGCTTGCAGCAGGAGGAGGACATCGAACGCTTCCGCGATCTTGCTGAAGCGATGCCTCCGATTGGATTGGCCGCTCCTGGAGCTTATGCTTCATTGGAACCGGAAACGCGTGAAGAAGCAGGGGCTGCGGTATTATTTTCATTCATGAGTGGCATGATTCATGCTGTAGTGACAAGTGAACTGGAGAGTATGGACAGTGAACTGTCCCGTTACCGCACCCCATATCGACGCGGATCTTCGCCAGTAGCCGAACTCTGGTGGAACAGTCTGATCTCGATGTTCCGTCCTGTGACTGTGCAAGGGCCGACGGACGATATGACAGCGTTTATTCATACGCTGCAAGAAGTGGGTGGAACGTCAATGCCAATCGTGGGAGCAGAAGAGATGGCACCTGCTGAAGGCCAATTGAAGCTGGTGCTCCGCTTGGAGCCTCCACTGGGCGAACATGAAACGATCTGGGGAGTCAGCTTTTGGGTGGACAGTGAGCAGGAACCAAGCCTGAGGTTGCCTGCACGGACTATCTGGGCACATCCGGAGCGAGATCTGGACCGAGGGAAGGTGTTGTATACCTCGGCGGCAGAGCAATTATTGATGGCACTTGGGCAAGCAGCAGAACTGGCACCTGAACTGGAGACGGCGCTGCTTACCGCTCGTCCGGAGGAAATTAAGCTGGAGCAGCAGGGTTTCTTTGAATTTCTCACGCATGCAGTTCCACGTTTGCAGAAGGCAGGGATAACCGTTCTTATGCCTTCAAGGTGGAGTCGTGCCGGGAAACGTCGTGCGGGACTACGTCTGCAGATGTTGAATCGGGGAACAGAGCGTTTGCCTGGAGCCACATCTGCACTGGGCATGGAACAATTGGTTGCTTTCAAAGCAGAGCCTATGCTGGATGGTAAACCGGTCACGGCGGAGGAACTGGCAGCACTGGCTGAATCCACAGTTCCGTATGTCATGTTCCGTGGTGAATGGATTGAAGTGGATACAAAAGAGATTCGCCAAGTCCTGCGTTATATGAAAAAAGAAGAAGAACAATATATGCCTCTCTCCGAATGGCTGCATCTGGCAGCGGATGAAGGGGAGGATTCCGCCTGGAAGGGTCTTTCCGTCTTTGGTGCCGAATCTGATGGGATGCTTGCTTTTCTGCTCGATGGACAGGTGCTTCGCAGCATTGAGCCTCGTCAGGTTCCGGCAGAATTGCATGGTGAACTAAGACCTTATCAGGAACGAGGTTACCAATGGTTATCCGCTATGCGTGAGCTGGGCTTTGGCGTATGTCTCGCGGACGATATGGGACTTGGGAAGACCATTCAGGTAATTACCTGTCTGCTGGACCGCAAACATGAGGAACGCCAGGCAGCTGAAGAGGAAGCGCGTGAGAATGAGCTCCTGAATGGATCAGATGATTCTTTCCCGGCGGATCAGCACACGAATGAGCAGCATGTTCATCTGCCTGCACTTATTGTGTGTCCTACCTCGCTGCTTGGAAACTGGCAGCGTGAGCTGAAGCGGTTTGCCCCGGATCTGTCCCTATATATTCATCATGGCGGACAACGGCTGCACGGGAATGATTTTCAGGCAGAAGCGCAGACGCATGACATTGTACTGACGACCTATCATCTGGCAGGCAGAGATGGCCCGGATCTGGCTTCATTGCACTGGTCCACCATTGTGCTGGATGAGGCACAATATATTAAGAACTACCGTACCAAACAAGCGCAAAGCGTGATGCGCCTGTCTACACTTCATCGTATTGCGATGACGGGAACGCCTGTAGAGAACCGATTGAGCGAACTATGGTCGATTTTCCAGTTTCTCAATCCGGGGTATTTGGGAACAGCTTCATCGTTCCGCCAGCGGTATACGGGACTGGGGCCATCCGAAGAAAATGCAGCCTCCTTGCGTGAGCTTCATCGACTGGTATCTCCATTCATGCTGCGCAGGCTGAAAAGTGATCCGGATATTCGCAAGGATCTGCCAGAGAAGCTTGAACTGAAATCCTATTGTTCTCTGACGCCGGAGCAGACGGTGCTGTACCAGCGTGTGGTGGATGATCTGATGGGTGGTCTGGACGGCAGAAATGGTATTGCCCGGAAGGGGATTGTGCTGTCCTCCCTGACCAAGCTCAAACAGATCTGTGATCATCCGGTGCTGGCGGACAGTAATCGGAAAGACCACGGCAAGGCTGAGGCATCCGGTAAGATGGAACGTTTGCTTGAACTGCTGGATGCCATCCGTGATAACGGGGAATCCGCCCTGATTTTCACGCAGTATGTTGCTATGGGAGATTTGTTGGTATCGAGGTTGAAACAGCGATATGAGGAAGAACCCTATTTCCTGCATGGTGGTGTGTCGAAGGCGCAAAGAGATGATATGGTGGAGACTTTCCAAAAAGGAGAGGGGCCGTCCATGTTTGTTCTATCTCTTCGTGCCGGAGGTGTGGGTCTGAATCTGACACGGGCGAGTCATGTCGTTCACTATGATCGGTGGTGGAATCCCGCGGTTGAGAATCAGGCGACGGACCGTGTATTCCGAATTGGACAGAATCGCAACGTGCAGGTGCATAAGCTGATCTGTCAGGGAACGCTGGAGGAACGGATTGATGAGCTGATTGAAAGCAAGAAGGCACTCTCCGAGCAGGTCGTTGGTTCGGGTGAGAACTGGCTGACCGAGATGTCGGATGATGAGCTGCGCGGTCTAATCTCACTTCAGGGTGAGACGTGGCTGTGACCTTGAACATTCAGGGGAATATAGATGTTGAGAAAGGGGGATTATTGTGAGCGAAAAATGGAAGATCGAGCTGCATATGTCCCCCGGTGGGTGGACAGCAGAAGTAAATACAGCAGCGGAAGCGGACCAGGAAGTTTCCGTTTCCGCTTCCGCTGTTGAGGGCAAGACCGGATCAGCCGCAGGCATGTTCACGGTCACGGGAACGCCGGCGCGACTGAGCGAAGCCCAGCGCGAGGCTGTGCTGGCTCAACTGCGCAAGCGCCCGCTGACGCTGTACGCCCTGCTGCGCGGCGGCCCGGCGTCCGAGGAGCTCGCCGGGCTGCTGCCGGCTGCGCAAGCGCCCGAGGGCTCGCCAGGCGCAGCAACGGCCAGCGCGGCCGTGGCATGCACCTGCGGCCGCCCGAGCTGCGCGCATGCCGCGGCCGCTGAGCGCGCCGTAGCCGCGCGCCTCGCGGCCGAGCCGCTGCTGCAGCTGGCGCATGCCGGCCTGCCGCGCGAAGCGCTGCTCGCCGGCGTGCTGGGGGCATGGGCGGAGGAACTCGCCCATGATCCCAGCGGCCCCGGCCGCGCAGCGGAAACGGCTGGCCGCCCGCAAGTGCGGGGCGGCGAAGGCGGCGCGGCCGTCGGCGAGTGGATCGCCGAGGCCGCCGCGGACGGCGCCATGCACCAGCCGGGGCCGGGCTTTGGGGCCGTTGAGGTGCGCCTTACGCGGCCGGGCAAGCCGCCGGCCTTGCCGGAGCTGACGGCGCTGCTGCCGGGCGTGCCGGCCACCGCAGGGCTGGATTTGATCCGCGAGCGTGTAGCCGCGCGGATGTGGCAGGCTGTCCAGAAGAAGGCGGACAGCCCGGCAACCAAATGATGCACCCATTAGAGCGGGGGAGATCTCAGATCACCCCTGCTGTTTTTATTGCAGCATGTTGCATTATTCGATTTAATTCATTTCCCGGTAACAAGATGAATTTTGTCTTTATCCAACAATGCTCATTAGTAAAGTGTATCTCGGTATAATCACTTTTTTGCATATGGAATATAAGAAGGCATATTCCCATTTCACTTCTATTGTGTACAGCATGGGGATGTTGCTCTAAAAGTCCAAAAAACGATCATACAGGCTGTACAGCCCGTATATGTTCATTCGGATCTCTTCTAAAGGACGTCTTTACCGGTGGAGCTTCGCTCCCAATTAAGGTATACTGTCGCAGGGAACATTGCACGCTGAGAACTATACAACATTTATATTATTGCGATAGGAGTTTTTACATGAAATCAACTACAGGAAGACAGCGCCGCATGGTGGTTATGCTGTCCTCATTGATGATATGCGGAGCATTGCTTGCCGCGTGCCAGAACGGTTCAGGCACAGAGGAGAGCCAGAATCCGAATGGAACAGGTAACACACAACAGGAGACGGACGGCACAACGGTTCATTTTACGGAGGATAAAGGAACGGATGGCGACAATGCTGGCGGGGATGACACATCATCTTCTGGCAACAACGGTGAAGGCACGGATAGCGAGCCTGGGAATGCTTCAGCGGGCGAAGGGCAGGGCTCTTCGGACAATGGGAATGGTGGGACAGCGGAAGATCCATTGCTGGAGAAACGCAGTATCAGCGCACTGCAAACGACAATTGATGCACAATCCGTGGTGACCAATGCCGAGTCTATGACCGTCATTGTGAACAAACAACGGAGTCTGCCCGACGGGTACGAGCCGGACGATCTGGTAGAGCCGAATGTACCGTTCTCCTTCGATGAACCACACGAGAAGCGGCATATGCGCAAGGAAGCAGCCGAGGCACTGGAGAAGTTGTTTGCAGGTGCAAAAGCGGATGGCATTGAGCTTCGTGCGGTGTCCGGTTATCGTTCATATCAGCGTCAGGTATCCATCTATAACAACAATGTCAAAACCAAAGGTCAAGAATACACGGATCGCGTGAGCTCTGTTCCAGGCCGAAGCGAACATCAGACCGGTCTTGCCATTGATGTATCCAGCCCGAGTGTGGGCAATGTGCTGGAAGAGGTATTTGGCACATCGAAGGAAGGCCAGTGGTTGGCTGAACACGCTGCAGAATACGGATATGTCATCCGTTATCTGCAAGGTGAAGAAGATACCACAGGGTACGTCTATGAGCCTTGGCATATCCGGTACATCGGTACAGATTTGGCACCGGATGTGGCGAAGAGTGGGTTAACTCTGGAAGAATATTTCGATGAGGCGAATATCAAGTTGTAATCAGGCCAACCTATGGTTTCCATTTGATTAGTTAATACTATCTCGTTATGAAGAGGTCCCAGGAAGCGCATCATTTGTTGAACAGATGGTGCCCTTCCTGGGACTTTTTTTGTGTACATCGAATTTTGGTATATCAAATATGTGCGAAGAAGAAGAACCAGCCAGATTTAAGTTTTAAGTTTTTGTTCGGGATTCGAATGGGCTGATATAATTAAGGTATGCATTATAGATAAATACAACCAAAGCGAGGGACGAGAGAATGAGCAGACAGCAGGTATTTACGGGCTCCCCATGGGAACCGTTGGTGGGATATTGCCGTGCCATCCGTGTAGGGAACCGAATTGAAGTGGCGGGTACAACCGCAATGCAAGATGGTGTAGTTGTTGGGGCAGGTGATCCGTATGCACAGACAAGGTTCGTTTTGCAGACGATCGAGAATGCACTGAAAGAACTGGGGGCTGACATGTCGCATGTGGTGAGAACCCGGATGTTTGTGACCGATATCTCCAGATGGGAGGAAGTTGGCAAGGCACACGGTGAATTTTTTGGACAGATCCAGCCTGTAGCCACCATGGTTGAAGTTAGCGCACTCATTGATCCCTTGTTGATGGTTGAGATTGAAGTGGAAGCGATTGTTGAAGATGAAGTCACAGCCGATTGATTCTGACGGTGAGATTCCTTAGATTTTTGCGGGTACTTCAAATCCTTGAATAAGATGCCTCAGATTCGTTAGCGTTAACTCCGCTTGCTCTTACATTCGGTAAGCAATGTATTTCGTATGCATCGCACATCGCACGTGTCTGCTCCGGACAAGTTCCAGATACCCTTCGGTTTGAAGCAGTTTGTAGACACACTCTAAAAAACCAGAACCAAAACCAAAAAAACAACCTTATCCATGCCTGTCAAAAGACAAGCGGATAAGGTTATTTTGAATTGACTTCGCCGCCTGGCCGCACGGCTGAGCTCCTGATGCGCCAAACTCATTACACCGCGCGCCAGGAACTACATGCGGATGGCTGGTCATTATGATGCTCCACACTCATGACCCCGCGCTAAGCGATGCAAATGGTCGTCTGCAACAACATATAACATGTGTTTCAGCCAGTCGCATTTCTAATCGATTTATTTCGCTTCCGGTTGTGCTGCTGGTGTTTCAACAACCACTTTCCATGCCGTTCCGATTGGAGGCAAACTGCGAGTTAGCATAGGGCTGTAAAAACCGATCACTTTAGTTCCTTTAGTCAGTTCTTCGGCCTTTACCGTTTCGCCTTCGTGATTCACGAGCAGCGTATCTTTAGCGATATTCAGCACGACATGGTCAGGAGCCGTCTCAGTTAAACGTGTACCTGTGATCTCAATCTGTGAGATGCCGCCTTCAGCTGTTGTTACATTTTCAATCGTACCGGCTGTACCCAGTACCTCTTTAGGTTGTGCCTGAGATGCTGTAGCCGCATCCAGTACAGTGACTGTATAGGTAGGCGTTTGTGGTGGCAGACTGCGGGTAGTGATCAGGGAATGCTCAGCTTCCACGTTCATGCCGATGGCCAGATCAGTCAGTGCAATCTCTTTTCCCTCAACGGAGATGAATTTTGTCTCATCGCTCAGATTGAGCACAATGCCATCCAACCCTGCACCGCCAATCTGGATGGACTTGTATTTATCCTGGTTTGAAATTCTGGTAATGACACCACGTTCAGTAACCGTCTTCACGTCCTCTTCACTGGAGATCGTCACCTGATTTCCTGTTGTGTTCACTTGTCCATGCAGTGCTTTCTCAGCAAAAGAAACCGGTACATACAATTTGCCGCCTGTGATTTCGGGCGCTGTACCCAGCGTGAGCAGCATTTTATTCACGGAATATTGATCCTTGCCTGTGATTACCTGTGTCCAGAGAGCACCATGAGTCAGCTCTGCAGTTTTAGTTTCTTTTTTCCATTCCAGTTCAATACCCAGTGCGTCCGTAAGATCACGCAGCGGGATCATGGCTACTTTGCCATCCTTATTCCAATAACCATCAGAGATGGATGCACCATTCACGGATACGTTTACTACACTCGCTGCATTACTATCTGCTGAAACGGATGTTTGATGGACTGGTTGTGTGTTGTCCAGTGTTGCTGCATAAGCGGCTCCACCACCCAATGCCATGGATAGGGCCATCAGTGCACTTACTTTTTTCATGTTGTTGTTCATCAATATTCATCCCTTCTAATCTGTGTACTGACGCGGTAAAATCTTCCTTAGGGCCGCGCTTCAAGTTAATAGACGGGACATATCGTCTCAGTGTTGCAGTTGAAATGCAATGAATGTAAGCGGTAAGTTATTTTAAATTAGAAATATCGCTTGTATTGCAGGTTATCCGCAGCAGGATCAGGTTAATTTCAGGTAAGTGGCCAAACCTTTGTCCTATTTCACATTCAAGTACGAGGAGGAACCGATTAGATGAGTGATATGTTGGTAGCGCTCTATCGTTTACCGGAGCAAGAGAGTGGACTGAGAAAGCTGGAGGAATCCTCCATTGTGATTCGAAGAGCCATTGCCCCAGAGAAACAGCTTGTACTGGATTGGGTGAGGTCACATTTTAGCCAAGCTTGGGTGGATGAATGTGAGGTCGCTTTTGCACGTCAGCCCGTGTCCTGTTACATCGCCGTTGAGCATGGGGAAATGATCGGATTTGCCTGTTACGAAGCGACATGTCGCAACTTCTTTGGACCAACAGGCGTGAGCCAGGATGCACGGGGCAAAGGTGTAGGAACAGCCCTGTTACTGGCCTGTATGCATGCGATGAAGGCGGACGGTTATGGTTATGCGATTATCGGATCAGCGGGACCTGTGGATTTCTATGCCCGAACATTGGGTGCTGTGAAGATCGAAAATTCAACCCCGGGTATTTACGAAGGCATGCTGCGGGCAGACTAGACGATAGTGATGTTGTGGAAGTTGTGGAAAAGGAAGGGAGGACGATGATGAGCACGAAACAAATGCTGCACATTGGAATGATCGGTACAGGATCCATCTCGGATCTTCATATGAGGTGTTACGCCAAAAATGAGGATGCTGTCATCTATGCCATCTGTGATCTGAACGAAGAGCGGGCTAAGGCTGCGGCACAGAAGTATGATGCTCAATCCGTGTACACCGATTATCGGGAGATGCTGGAGGACCCGCATGTGGATGCTGTCAGTATCTGTACCTGGAATAATACACACGCCGAATTTGCCATTGCTGCACTGGAGGCAGGCAAGCATGTGTTGCTGGAGAAACCGATCGCAACCAATGTGGAAGATGCACTGCGGATTGAAGAAGCGGTGAAGAAGAGCGGACGTACCTTTATCGTTGGATTTGTGCGTCGGTATGACAACAATATGCAGATGATGCGCAGATTCATTGATGCCGGGGAGTTTGGTGAACTGTATTATGCCAAAGCTTCCATTCTGCGGCGTCACGGCAATCCAGGTGGTTGGTTCGCTGACAAAAGCCGTTCCGGCGGAGGCCCCCTGATTGATCTGGGCGTACATATTATCGACCAATGCTGGTATCTGATGGGCAGGCCGAAACCTGTTTCGGTCAGTGGTAATACGTATCGGAAGCTGGGCAATCGTGCCCATATCGAACATCTTTCTTTTTACAAAGCAGCCGACTACAGCGCAGCTGTGAATGATGTGGAAGATATGGCGAATGCACTTATTCGGTTTGAAAACGGGGCTTCGCTGGCGGTGGATGTGAGCTTTACCCTGCATGCACGCGGAGATGAATCTTCTGTGAAATTATACGGCGAGCGTGGTGGGTTCGAACTGGAGCCGGAGACACTGATCGTCACGGAGAAAAATAATACCATCCTGAATATTGAACCCCAGACGGACAATACGGGTCTCCATATTCATAGTGCATTCCAGAACCAGATTGACCACTTTGTGGATTGTTGTCTGAACGGTACAGAGCCGATCAGCCCAATTGCAGATGGGGTGGCTTCCACACGCATGCTGTGCGGAATCTACGAATCCGCTGAGAAAGGGCAGGAAATTCGTCTGGATTGAGTTCATTTTACATGGCAGTTGTCCTTCATCATATAAAAAAAGCATGCGTCTTCCGCGTGATCTGCGGTTACGCATGCTTTTTGGCATCAGGTCATTTATTCAGTGGTGAATTCTCGTATCCAGGGTCATCATAATCCGTATCCTGCAGCCTTGGAAGCACGTTCATGCTTTCAATTGCCTGCCGCGAATCCGGCGTGCCATGGTCGTAGAGAAAGGTATACAACAAGGTCATGCCATCCGAAAATTGCTCTGTCGCCTCATCATGATCTGCCGATTTGTAGGGCACCGGGGCCCGTTGCAAAGTATAGGCATCGTCATCCTCCAACACCTTCATCAGATCTTTCAATCGGCCCAACTGTTCGCCATCCACCAACACCTCAAAGGGTGTAGATTCGTTCTTTGTTTGTTCAATCAAGTTATGAGTTACCGATACATACAGATGTTGTTTGCCGTCCTGCATAATCCAACCCCCATTCTGAAATGGAAAAAAGACGCTTCTACTGTTAATAAACAGCAAAAAGCGCCCTGAAACGAGCTATAACGGTATCCTGTTTCGTTTATTTCCCAAATCTCCCCGTTACGGGTACCTGGCGGGTGCCGGCCTCCATCGATCCTGAACACAGGGGACAGGCGGGAGGGCTGGATGATACCTTCTTGTTTGTTTTTGCAGAAGGCACAGCCGGCTTCTGTCTTAGCCACGCTTTACAGGTGGACGAACTGCACTTCCAGACCGCAACGGTCTCTGTACGCTCAGCATTACCTGAACCTGAAGTATGCGAATGTGAACTAGAGGAATTCGCAGCTGTCGGACTCACACCTGTGGTGCTGAATGCCTTATGGTTGCGAATCTCCCCACTACCGCGCCGTTCACCGAGGCGATCCTCATCACGTTCGTTGTGGACCTCGAAGTCACGACGGTCACTGTGGCTAATTGCACGGCGCTGTGCCATATCCCGACCTTCGGAACGGGCACCTGAGCCTGAGTGGGCATACTGCGTATTTCCTTTGCCATATGAAGTCTGACTGCTCGTTCGGCTCTCTTCACGAGGTTTACGTTTGTCCGGAACTTCCATGCCGAAGGCTTCGAGCAAGAAGCGGGACACGTCTGCTGGCTTTCCGTGATGAGATGCGGGTGAGGTGACATACAAGTACTGCTTGGCCCTTGTGATGGCAACATAGGCGAGCCTGCGTTCTTCCTCCAGCGCCATGTCCAGTTCGGCGTCTGTCTGTTGCACAGCAAGCGCAGCTTTCTGATCCTCGGGGATATCCTGGCGTAGTGCGGTACTGTGGGGCACAATGCCTTCACTGGCTCCAATCCAGTATACACAAGGGAACTCCAGTCCTTTGGCACGGTGAATGGTCATCAGCTGCACTGCGTCACTGTCCTGTGCGCGGCGCAGAGATTCCATCTCACGGTGTCTGCGGGAGAGCTCATCCGCGAATTGGATGAACTCTTCCACCGTTTCGAATTTTTTGACGGCAGCTTCGAATTCATCTAGGGTTTCCAGCATCGTTTCCTTATAATGGGTGAAGATGCTGGGATCACCACTTTCCATATACTTGTCGTAGAACTGCCTGCGCATCTCCTGAATGGCGATGATGGGTTTTAGTTTGTGCAGTGATTTGATCAGTTTGATGCGTTCTTTGACCTGTTCCTGCTGAAACGGTTTCAGCTTGTCCCATTTCACCAGATGAATGAGCGGATATTTCTTCGCCTGTTGTTGTTCACAGCGCTGAATCCACTCGAGCCCTGCATCCCGTGATACATAGAGCGGTCCCAGCGCACTTGGGAGAGCATCCATGGCACGTGGATCAAGGGACAGACGCAAATGATCCATCAAGGGTCTGATGAGAGACTGGTCATAGAACACCGGAGAAGCCCCATGCTGTACAAAAGGTACATCTTTCAACACAAGCTGCTCAAATACAGCCCGGCTGCTGCTTGCTGTCCGGTGAAGAATCGCAATATCGCGATAGGTGTGTTGCCCTTCTTCAACCTGTTGACACAGCTGGTTTACAACCCACGCCGCTTCTTCCTCCGCATTGGAAGGTGTAGCGAAACGGGGCGCATCTCCACGGTTTCCAGCGGCACGTAGCCGTTTGTCACGTCTGCGTTTATTGCGGGCGACCAGTTCACTTCCGAGTCCCAGAATGCGTGCATCACTACGATAATTGATATCCAGCGTCACAATGCGTGCGCCGGGGTATACTTTATCGAATTCCAAAATTGATTCCTGGCGTGCGCCATTAAAGGTATAGATCGTCTGGTCATCATCTCCTACAACCATCAGATTGCGGTGAGCGGAAGCCAGTTTTTGCACAATTTCATATTGCAGATGGTTGGTATCCTGGAACTCGTCCACCATAATGTACTGGAAACGCTTCTGAAGCGGCCCCAGAACAGCAGGATCACGAAGCAGCGCGGCTGCCCGTAGTAAAATATCATCAAAATCCATTTTGCCGCGATCCTGTTTCCAGGCTTCGTAACCAAGCAGAACACGCTTGGCATCACGTTCTTCCTGCGATTTTTCAGGCAGGTCGGTTGTTTCCGATCCTTGCATCTTCCATGCGGACAGCATGGCCAGCAGACTTTCAGGCTGGAAGGCTTCACTCATGCCATTTTGGCGAAGAAGCATCTTCAGCACCGTATGCTGGGCTCGCGACTCACCAAAGATCTCTTCCTGCACGCCATAATGACGCAGCAATGTCAGCGCAAAAGAGTGGAAGGTGCGAGCCTGCACGGCTCTCGCGGCTGCCGGACGTATACCTGGCAATGCGGCGATCCGGTCTTTCATCTCGGTGGCGGCTTTGTTCGTGAACGTCACCAGCAGGATACTGCCAGCATGTACGCCGCTGACCTCTATGAGATAGCCGGCTCTTGCGGCCAGTACAGTTGTTTTGCCACAACCAGCTCCGGCGAGCGTCAGGATCGGTCCTCTGCCGTGACGGACTGCCGAGATTTGTGGTGCATTTAGCTTAATACCAGCCTCTTCCAGAGAGCGAAAATAAAAGGCATCTTGTTGATCATTACCCACGAGTTGCCGACTGGTCTCCAGCGGAGCAGACGGGGACTGGGGCAGGGACGCCGCCGGGGTAACCCCGAGCGGACGGGGGTAGAACGTTGAGTTCGGACTTAACATGTTTCATCCACCTCTGTATGCATTCAGGGATAGGACTATCCCGGTTAAAAGTAAACCATTTGCCCTTTTCACAATCGCATTGTAAATTGGTATGATAGAGTTAGTCGCCTAATCAGGCGGTTAAGTATGGTCAAAGCTTCATTATACCCGAACATATGGTCTTGACGAAAGCCCCTGATTTCATCCAGTATCGGTATAAAACGGGCACCTGCACGAGATTACGCAACTTTTTGGCATGATATCGTATAAGTTATATGCCTGAGCATTTTGCATGAAGGATGTAATATGCTAATTTACTACTAAATAGAAATGATAATATTGGTTTTGACGGGACAGAGGAGGAATGGTCATGAAACTGCTTCAGCGCATCAAAGACGGAGCGAACAAAGCAACAGAGCGTGCCCAACACGCCGTTGAGATTGGGAAATTGAACAACCAGATTGTGGGCTTGCAACAGGAACAGGAAGTCCATTTTACAGATATGGGTCGCATCTTCTATGAGGGTTATCGGGCACAGGATATGACGCGTGCGGAAAAAGAAATGGTGGATCTGTCGCAGCTGTGCGACGAATTGCAGGACGAGATTGATGGCCTTCGCAACAAGATTGCACAACTTAAGAACGAACGGTTGTGCGAGTGTGGACACGTCGCTTCCCTGGATGCCAACTTCTGCCCTAAATGTGGACGCAAGTTGGGTGAACTCAAGACAGCAGCGCCTAAAGTAGGAGCAGCAGGAGTCGCAGGAGCCACCACAGCCGCGAGACAGGAGGCAGCTGTAACTCAGACCCAAACTCCGGAGCCGGACTTCTACGATGCGCCACCAGAATTGGAACTGGAGGAAGATGAGCCGTATCACACAGTCATTCCGTCCATAGCCGATCTGGAGACAGAATCGGAATATAACAGTACGGAATTTACCCAGGAAGAAAAGGAAGCGTTCGATGCAGAGTGGGAACGCCGCAGAGATGAAGAGATGCAACGGGAACGCGAGCGTCAGCAGGAACTGGACGAACGCATCCGCTACTGGAAGGAAAATAACCCGATTGTGAACACGGTGGACGTACAGACCGAAGTTTCACGCGAAATGGTGAATTGTCAGATTTGTGCAGCCGAGCTGCCCAAAGGTTCGAAGTGGTGCCCGCGCTGTGGTGCTGAACAGATCTGATCTGATGCAGTAGAAGCACTGCCGCATCAGTGTGAGGCAGTGCGGGTTGCTGACAGCATGGGGGGACGGGAATATGGACCAACTGCTGCATCATTTGCGTCATCTCGGATTTACCGAGATGGAATCTAAAATTATGGTGGAACTCGCCCGCCAGGGATCGGCTTCAGGATATGAGGTTGCGAAGCGGCTGGGCGTGTCCCGTTCCAATGTATATGCGACCCTGCAACGGCTGGAACAACGTGGTTTCCTGCGGTGCAGTCCGGGGGAGCCGGCGAAGTATAGTGTGCTGAAGCCTGAGGAGATGACACGTATGATCTCCGATCAGATGCGTACCTCGCTGGATTATGTTCAGAGCAGCATGCCCAAGAGTGAACCGGAAAAGCCTGTCTTCTATAACGTCGAAGGGGACAAAAATGTGTTTGAGAATCTGAGCCGTGAATTGGCCGAGGCTCAGCATGAGATTGTTGTAGACGTCTGGCGTGAAGAGGCAGAGCTGCTGCGTAATGACTTACAGCAGGCTGAAGCTCGGGGTGTGCGGCTGTTATGGTCGTGTGATGGTGGTGAAGGCATGCTGGATCAGCCTGTCCCTTGGCCAGGCATGCCTATGTATGGTACAGGTAATGGTCGGAAATTTTCCCTGGTGGTCGATCGCCGCTGGTGCATGCTGGGCATGCGTGGGGAATCATGCGCCACACAGGCAGTGGTGACGGAGCATCCGGTAATGACTGGACTGCTGCTGAATCATTTTGCTCAAGAGCTGGTGTTGTACGAACTGGAACAGGATATGGGTGAGGAACTGGAGTCACGCTATGGGCACCGGTACGAAGAAATCTCTGCACGTTATTGGTCTTCTCCATCAGGAGAGGGTGACCAGAGCTAGACAGATCGGCGACTAATTCACCTCAGATGGAGTGAACATGCCAGCACAAACGTACCTATCTTGATGAAACGAATACGTGTGTACATAAAGCAGGCGCTGCCCGAAGGCAGGCGCCTGTTTGTGCTGGTTTGAGATATGACAGTGATGTTCGTCACAGCATCTGTTTCCAGTCAAGTCGATAGTAAAGGTATGAAGTTATGCTATTTTTGAGAAAATGAAGCTATGAACATTCGATTGAACTGGATCGGGTTGAACAGGATCCTACATGATCACTCTTTGGGCACGTGATATAGAGCTTCGAGCACATCCGTATAATAAGCTGTACCATGGGGTACAAATTCCGTTGCCCGAATCTCGCGAACGATACGTTCCGGTTCATCAGCTACATGATCACTAGACGGGTGAGTCTGAACTCCGGTAGCTTGAATGACGTCGATCTCATTACGAAACAAAGCGAGTAGATCATTCAGCGGCACTTCATACAGGCTATCCACCTCGCTAGGCTGCAGAACGTAGGCTTCGAGCGGCTGGTTCAGACATAATCCATAGACCGCGCTGAATTCCCGATCTATGAATGGGACACCACGCACCTCTCCTTGGAGCTGCTGTGTAGCCGTGAGTAGATAGGTTAGTGCCTCGAATGGAGTATTCACACCCAGTTCTTCCTCCAGCTCACGACTGGCGTCTTGCAGTTGTTCACCTGCGGTAAGATGGCCTGCTGCTGTAATGTCGTAACATCCGGGGAAAGTATCCTTAATATCACGCCGTCGCTGAAAAAGAACCTGTCGCTGCTCGTCTTTGTCACGCACAATCCAGCAGTGGAATGAACGGTGCCAATATCCTTTGGCATGGACCTCACTGCGTAGTGAAGTGCCGATCCAATTTTGCTGATCGTCATAAATGTCGAAACGTTCTGGGGTCATGATACGTATCTCCTTATATAGCAGATTTTAAAGTTCAAAATTTCACAAAGTATGTTTTAAACGAAAGGGGAACGATCGTATGGAATGCATTGTACACTTTCAGGTGATTTATCCGCAACCTCAGGAACGTAAAAGTCTTAGAGGACTTATATTTGTAGGGCAAGGACAGGAACCGGCTAACAGTCAGTTAAGCAGCATGTTTAAGGATATGGGATTTAATGTACGTTTGGAAGATGAGGCCCAATTGTTGTTCAAACCAGTGGATGCTTCGGCAAACTTTGAATATATTCGCGTGACAGAGCTTGATACTGGGGAAGAAGTTTACAAGGAAGATAAAGATCTGAAGTCGATCCTGGAGCATTTGCTGCCACGCCGTTTCTAGTTCATGAGCATGGCTGCAAATGACATTCATGGGGGAGCACGTGTAACGCATGTATGTTAGGCACAAAAAAAGGCCCCACCTTTACGGTGGAACCTTCAAACCATTAAGCTACGCAACCTTTGTTAATGAAGCCCATATGGCTAGCTTTTCATACATATACCCTAGCAAGTAAGAGGTTGTCCCCCGCATCAGGATTTATATCCGTAATTCAACTCGGTGCGTCTTTATACGTTCATTGTGATTATGCTAGAGCGCCGGTTCCTTCTGCTTCCAGTTCTGAAGTACAGTGCGAGCAGCGGGTAGCTGCGGCTGGAATTTCAGATAGGCAATACTTGCAAGCCTTGGTCGTTTTTTGCGGCTCGGGCTTTTTGTGTTCTTTGCTTTTGAGATAGTTGATGCCCTTCACGAGCATGAAGATACAGAACGCAACGATAAGAAAATCAATCATGACGTTGATGAACTGACCATAAGCAATCACGGTAGCACCGGCTTCGTTGGCTTGAGCAAGTGTGGTGATCTCCTGTCCGTTTGCTGTTTTCATACCCCTATCCAGGTTGAAGATTTTCTGACTGAAGTCGATTCCACCCATCAGTTTTCCAACCGGGGGCATGATGATATCATTTACAAGGGATGTGACGATTTTACCAAAAGCAGCCCCAATAATGACACCGACCGCCAGATCGATGACGTTGCCGCGGACGGCAAATTCCTTGAATTCGTTAAGTACGCCTTTCATGTTTGCATATCTCCTTTGATCATTCAATTCAAAATATAGGCCGCGTTTCCATCCATTCTCCGTTCAGATCCGCGCTTCCGTTCTCATATTGTACATAAAAAAATGATTCCTATCACCCCCTGTTTGCAAATTAAGACAAGTTTCCGCAACTTCCATGAAAATACTTCTTTATTTCACGCCGCCGATTCGGTATACTTCTAACATTGTCAGTTATGTTTAACCATGTACATTCAGGTTCGCGATCATACATTGTAACGAATCATGGAGCCAAAAAATTAAATATGCCGTTACTCGTATATGTGCAGGAATAGGCCTGCATGTCTCTACCCGATCACCGGAATGATCGGACTACGGGAAAGATATTGCAATGTTTTGTATGGTTGGCATGAGATCATTCTCAGACAGTTTCACTGAAGAGCAGGTTCAAGTGGCTTTTATCTGTTTCCGATTACACTGTTTGAAGTTTCTTCTATCAGGATTGAATTCCTGTCATTCTGTCCATCCAGTACACTTGCAGCATCCATACGGCTTGTCCATATACGTACAAGTCCGTCTTTCCCGTCTCCGGTTATTCCGCAGCGTGTGAAAAGGCGGGCTTTTTGCTTTTTTACCATCCGATTGGAAGAGCGTGTGAGCTTCTGCGGAGGGCATTCAGGGGGAAGAATTGCAATGCAATTGTTAAAAGACAAGGTAAGACAGGAAGGTATCGTCCTGTCCGAGCAAGTACTCAAAGTGGATTCATTCCTGAACCACCAGATGGACCCGGTTCTGATGAAGGAAGTGGGCAAGGAATTCATTCGCCGCTTTGAAGGAGAGAATATAACTCGTGTGCTGACGATTGAGTCGTCAGGGATTGCACCAGGTATCATGACTGCGTTGGAGCTGAACGTACCGCTGATCTTTGCACGGAAGCAGAAGTCGCTCACACTGACGGAAGACATTCTGGTGGAGAAGGTCTACTCCTTCACGAAGCAGGAAACCAATGAAATCACCGTTGCCAAGAAGTTTATGAAGCCTGGGGATCGCGTATTGATCATTGATGATTTTCTGGCGAATGGTGAAGCAGCATTTGGTCTGGCTCGTATTGTGGAGCAGGTTGGAGCAGAAGTGGTAGGTATCGGTATTGTTATTGAAAAAGCATTCCAGCCGGGAGGTCGCTTGCTGAAAGAAGCAGGATACCGTGTGGAATCGCTGGTTCGCATCGGGGCACTGTCGGATGGACAGGTTACATTTGCGGACGAGGAGGGCACGAACTAATATGGCACGCGAACGTATTTTTCAGCGGCATCGGCATCCAATCAAAACGTTCTCACTCGGACTACAGCACGTGCTTGCGATGTATGCAGGAGCCGTCGTTGTCCCATTGATCGTTAGTAACGCATTAGGTTTTACACAGGAACAGCTAACCTATCTTATTGCCATTGACCTGCTTGCATGTGGTGTGGCTACATTGCTTCAGGTATGGGGAAATAAATATTTCGGCGTAGGGCTGCCTGTTATGCTCGGTTGTGCATTCCAGGCCGTGTCTCCGATGATCCTAATCGGGATGAACAGTGGAGTATCTGCCATTTACGGAGCGATCATCGCTTCAGGACTGTTCGTATTGATCTTCTCCGGACTCTTTGGGAAGCTCATCAGGCTCTTTCCTCCAGTAGTGACAGGTTCTGTTGTGACCATTATTGGTCTGACTCTGATCCCAGTTGCTTTCCACGATCTGGGTGGCGGTCAGGGGTCAGAAGATTTTGGCAGCGGAGTGAACTTGTTGCTCGGTTTCGGTGTGTTGGTCTTTATTATTTTAATGACTCGTTTTACAACAGGTTTTATCCGTTCCATCTCAGTATTGATTGGTCTGCTCGTAGGTACAATTGCGGCTGGGTTTATGGGCGAGGTTAATTTTGCTCCTATTCGCGATGCAAGTTGGTTCCACGTTGTTCAGCCGTTTTACTTTGGCAGACCGACATTTGAGATTGTACCGATCCTGACGATGATTCTGGTGGCGATTGTCAGCGTGGCCGAGTCCACAGGTGTATTTATGGCTCTGGGCAAAATCCTGGACAAGGATCTGTCGTCCAAGGACCTGGCGCGCGGTTATCGCGCAGAGGGCCTGGCCATTGTGTTAGGTGGTATTTTCAACTCATTCCCGTATACAACGTATTCGCAAAATGTAGGGCTGGTACAGATGACACGTGTGAAGACACGTGATGTCATTGTGGTGGCTGGTGGAATCCTGGTGGTCATTGGATTTGTGCCAAAAATTGCAGCCCTCGCACAGCTCGTTCCAGGGGCGGTTCTTGGCGGAGCCATGGTGGCCTTGTTTGGCATGGTGGTATCATCAGGCATTCGAATTATCGGCAGTCAGGTTGATCTGAACCGACATGAGAATCTGTTTGTCATCGCTTGTTCTGTAGGTATGGGGCTTGGGGTTACCGTTGTACCTGAGTTGTTCGCAGGTGCACCGGCCTGGGCTCAGATTATGCTTGGTAATGGTATCATTGCAGGCAGCTTCACGGCGATCTTCATGAATCTGCTGTTCAACGGTCTGGGAACCCAGGAAACAGCCGCCAAGATGGCTGAACAACAGGCTGATGCCATCCTTGGAGAAACAGGCAAGTCGGCTTAATAGCCGAACTAGACCTATAATCCAGCATGATTGTTATGTTAACGGTTTGTAATTTAACCTTAACAAGATGAATATTTAAGCAGGTTGATGCATGGTAATATACAGCATGAATGGTTTATGGCATACATCATTTATACTGTGAATGTTCAACCACATGAACAAGTCACTTTTACATGCGAAACAACGAATATATGTTCAAGTTCAAGCCAGATATATAATCAAAAAGACGATCCACCCCCATTTTAAAGGGGATGGATCGTCTTTTTTTTGGATCATGTCTTCCTAAAGTTACAGATGACGCATCTGTTTCTCTGCGAAATCGCCAACCCAAGGCAGCTTTAGCCATTTCCCCTGCAGGCTGGTGACCACCATGATGAGCCAGACCACCACACCGAGCAGGGATAACAGCGATGCCACCAGTGGCCCAAACAACGGAAGAAAAGCCGATAGTACATGTCCGACCATAATGATGCCAAAGACGGTCACGGATTGCAGAGCGTGAAATAGAACGAACCGGCTCCGCTTCTCCACAGCGAGAAAGACAATCCCGCCTACAAAGGTAAATAGATAACAGAGCATACCGGCAATATTTTCATCCAGACCGCTAGACGATTTCATGGGGGACATCCGGTCCAGCCTCCTTTAACCTTTTTTACTAGGCTATGAAGGAGATGGACAGAACTGAACCTGTGAATTTATCTGACTAACAAATCAAACAATATTATCTTCCGCCCTCGATCTGTCTGCGAGGGTTTGTGATCTTGCCCATTTTATCAGCATCATTTTCTTTGGGAACCAAACGTTCATCGGTACGTCCTTCGTGGTGATTATCAAAAGCATACTCCGTCAGTTTCCATTCTGACTTGCCGAGAACGGGATCTGCCGGGAAGTGTTGCCCGCGATGCAGATGTTCCTCACGTCCGGCTTCGTTGATATATACTCCGTCGACTTCCACCTTTTCATGTGAAAGGGGCAGCATATCCTGTTCTTTGCGTTCCATGAAACGGCGCCTCCTTTTAGATACCATTAATTTAACTGTATGGGTTGTCCGTGATAATATCCCCCGAATAGTTCAGTGTTATGCTGGATATATTAATTCCGTATAGAATGGTGGCATTCATAACATATGATTCGGAATTAAACTTTTTGGGCATGAAAGCCGTTATATTTATTAGAGGAAATCGTCAAGTCGTAAGATACTTCCGAATATGCTACAATAAGATTATGATTCATTCCGAATCATATCGGGTATTTATAGTGTCAGGTACTTGCTTTCTAGCGAGGTTCCCGACCTAAAGCTTGCTTTAAGCCGCGCACACAACTTCATGGATGGCATTTAAGACTTATTCGGCATTCTCTAAACGGAGCATTCACTTTCAACGTTTTGGGAGGGAATTACAATGGCAACGAAAGGTCACAATGAGGTCAAAGAAAGTTTGAGGGAAATGACTCGGATTTTCCGTCCTAAAGATCCAAAAAAATTCGTGAAGGAGTACGTGAGAAAATACCGGATTACGGGTGGATACGAGGAAGAATTGACTTCTGTGGTTGAGCATGAGCTTGTCAAGATGGATTCTTCCGTGTCCTGAAACAACACACAACTCTGATTATACTGTTCCGATAATGAATAGAACCGTCTCCCGGGCGATAAGCTCCGGCAGGCGGTTTTTTTTGCGTTCCTGCTGCATATATATGGGAGTACACCTACAGCGGGAAGGATGAATGCATGTGGACCCTATTTTGAAAACAAAAGAAGAGATTGGCTACATGCGGGAAGCTGGACGAATTTTGCGAAGTTGTCACCAGCATATTGAGCAGTGGATGATCCCCGGTATCACGACAGCAGAGGTTAATGAGCGGGTGGAAGAGTTTCTGGCAGCACGAGGAGCCACGCCGGAGCAAAAAGGGTATAAAGGATATCCGTACGCGACGTGTGCCTCTGTTAATGAAGTGGTCTGCCACGGATTTCCGGGGGAAGAGGAGCTGGCGAGTGGGGATGTAGTGACCATCGATATGGTGGTGAACAAAGACGGCTGGCTTGCTGACTCGGCCTGGACATATGGAATTGGTGAAACAAGCAGATCCATTCGCAAGCTGATGAGACGCACGGAGAAGGCACTTGAGCGGGCGATTGCCCAGGCAGTTCCAGGAAATACACTCGGCGATATTGGAAGTGCCATTGAACGAACAGCCAGACTGTATCGGTACGGGATCGTGAAGCCTCTCATCGGTCATGGGATTGGTCAATATATTCATGAACCCCCAAATGTTCTGCCTTATGGCAAACGTAGAACAGGCACGATGCTCACCGAGGGCATGGTTATTACGATTGAACCAATCTTTACAAAGGGCAGTTCCGGGGCCGTTGTGTGGGATGAAGATGGATGGACGGTAAGGACAGTAGATGGCAGCTGGGGGGTCCAGTATGAGCATACGGTTGCGATTACTGGGAATGGCCCCTTGATTCTGACCGATGGCACGTGAGATGAAGTCAATGAAGAAGAGGACTTGAGTTGAACTTTCTCCCAAATGCTCCATGCTGTTTTGAGCTTGAAGATAGCGGTATGGAGCGATAGGCATGTCTTCTGAATGGATATGGAAGAGGTTTTCCATAAATTATGATCTTTCTTTTGCATAATAGCACATGTTTTCAATGTGAGAAAAATCACCAATAAATCGAGTTTTATCACCGAAATTTGGCAAAAATTTTCAAATGTAGAGTGTAATACTTTTAACTGAAATCGTTTGCAAATCAAGTTGTAGAGCGGTTTTTTACATAAAGTGAACAATTTGTGAACATGTGTCCAAAGATTGACAAAATCATACCCTCAACTTATATTTAATAAGTGATTGAAGCATATAGAATGAATTGGAAGAATGCGCAGACATGCCCTGAGCAGGAAAACACGGGAGTACTGGAAGCGTTATTTTTGTAAGCGTTCTGTATGATGAAGAGGATTATGCGTATCGTGCTGAAACGTACCTTTTGTTGCCTTTCTACCGAACGACAACGGTAATCTACGAAAACGTAAAAAAGTGGGGTAGATCAATGATGAAACAGTGGCAGGTTGCAAAGCGAATTCTCCCCTTGCTGGCGGTGTTCTCTTTGCTGCTATCCGCATGCGGGCGGGAAGACTTGTCGGTAATGAAACCTCAGGGTCCTGTAGCGCAAGGCCAATATGATTTGATGAAGTTATCCATCGCCATTATGATCGTGGTGCTCATCATTGTATTTGCCATAGCGGCCTATGTTCTGATCCGGTTTCGTAGACGAGCCGGGCAGACTGAGATGCCCGAACAGGTTGAAGGTAATTTCAAGCTGGAAGTAATCTGGACAGCCATTCCGTTATTGCTGGTTATTGTTCTGGCAGTACCGACGGTCCAAACGATTTTTGCCCAAGGCGAAGATCTGTCCAATGACAAAAATGCACTTAAGGTCCAAGTCACCTCACATCAGTACTGGTGGGAATTCACTTATCCTCAATATGACGTAACCACCGCTCAAGATCTCATCATCCCGACCGGAACAAAAATCGCATTCGAATTAAAAACCGCTGACGTGCTTCACTCCTTCTGGGTGCCGTCACTTGCGGGCAAAATGGACACAAACCCGGATGGAACACTTAACAAGTTCAGTTTCTCTGCACCGAATGAAGGCGTTTACCGCGGTAAATGTGCCGAATTATGTGGCAGATCGCATGCTTTCATGGAGTTTAAGGTAAAAGCAGTGAGTCAGGAATCCTTTGACAGATGGGTGAACCAGATGAAAGCACCCGCAGTCCTTCCTGAAGACACTCAATTGGCCGAAAAGTTCAAAACAAACTGCCTTTCTTGCCACGCTGTTGGTGATCAAGGTGGACCGGTTGCACCTAACCTGACGGGAATCGGCGGCAAGGAATCTGTCGCAGGCATTTTGCTGAATTCTCGCGAGGGACAGGAAGAAGGTAGTCCGGTACTGGATAACATGAAAGAATGGCTCCATGATCCACAATCCGTGAAGCCGGGCAATACCATGCCGAATCCCAAGGATCTTGGGTTGACGGATGAAGAAATCGACGGAATTGCCGAATATCTGGCCAACTACAAATTGGACTATGAATAGAACAGCAAGGACGAAGAAGGGGGTACACAACCTTGGCTCATGCGCATAGCGTCAAGAGGTACAGGGGCTTGATGGATTGGATCACCACCGTCGATCACAAAAAAATCGCCATTCTTTATTTGGTTGCGGGTGGATTTTTCTTTGGAATCGGCGGCATTGAAGCCATTTTGATTCGGATTCAACTGATGAAGCCTATGAATGATTTTGTATCGGCACAGGTCTTCAACGAATTGATTACAATGCATGGAACAACGATGATTTTCCTTGGTGTCATGCCACTTATTTTTGCCATTATGAATGCTGTCGTGCCTTTGCAGATCGGGGCACGGGACGTTGCTTTCCCTTTTCTTAACGCGTTGGGTTTCTGGACATTCCTGTTTGGTGGATTGTTGTTGAACCTGAGCTGGGTTATGGGCGGAGCACCAGATGCGGGCTGGACCTCATATACGCCGCTTTCGGGCAGTGAGTACAGTGGAACGCATGGTGTGGATTTCTACACCATCGGTCTTCAGATCGCGGGTCTGGGAACGCTCATCGGGGGCATTAACTTTCTCGCAACGATTATTACAATGCGTGCTCCAGGCATGTCCTACATGCGGATGCCGATGTTTACATGGACGACATTTATTACATCTGCCATTATCCTTTTTGCTTTTCCTGCCATCACGGTAGGGCTTGTACTTTTGACGTTTGACCGTATACTGGGAGCGAATTTCTTCGATGTCGCAGGTGGCGGTAACCCCGTACTCTGGCAGCACATCTTCTGGATCTTCGGGCACCCGGAAGTATACATTCTGATTTTGCCGGCATTTGGTATTATCTCGGAGGTTATTCCGACCTTCTCGCGTAAACGGTTGTTCGGATACAGCTCGATGGTATTTGCCACCATCCTGATTGCCTTCCTGGGCTTCATGGTATGGGCGCATCACATGTTTACAACAGGTCTGGGTAATGTAGCCAACGCGCTTTTCTCCATCTCCACGATGTTGATTGCCGTACCTACCGGGATCAAAATCTTTAACTGGCTCTTTACGATGTGGGGTGGACAGATCCGCTTTACCGCGGCAAACCTGTTCGCAGTTGGATTTGTTCCAACCTTCGTTATGGGTGGTGTTACAGGCGTCATGCTGGCATCTGCTCCGGCAGACTTCCAGTTCCATGATACGTACTTTGTTGTAGCCCACTTCCACTACGTTATTGTAGGGGGACTCGTACTTGGATTGTTCTCGGGACTGCATTACTGGTGGCCGAAGATGTTCGGACGTATTCTCAGCGAAACACTGGGCAAATGGACGTTCTGGACATTTATGATCGGTTTCCAATTAACGTTCTTTGTACAGCATTTCCTCGGTCTGATGGGGATGCAGCGCCGGATCGTTACATACTTGCCGAATCAGGACTTTGACCTGCTCAATCTGGTCAGCTCCGTCGGGGCATTTCTGATGGGTGTGGGAGTTATCTTATTCCTCGCGAACATCGTAATCACCATGAGAAAACCGGCTGGCGCGCCAAACGATCCGTGGGAAGACGGCCGTACACTGGAATGGTCTATTCCATCTCCGCCGCCGGAATATAATTTCAAGCAGACGCCGCTGGTACGCGGAATTGATGCATATTGGAAGGAAAAAATGGCAGGACATACGGAGATGACACCGGCAGAACCGGTAGGTTCGATTCATATGCCTTCAGCAACGCCGTTGCCGTTTGTAATGTCAGTAGGTATCTTTATCGCGGGACTTGGCTTGATGTTCAGCAAGGATGAATTTGGTAATGCATTTATGAATGTCATTTTTAACAATTATATTGTAGTTATTATTGGTCTCGTAATCACATTTGGCGCAATGGCACTTCGTTCACTTTATGATGATCATGGCTGGCATATTGAACCGGAGGATCAGGATGAGAAGGGGGCTAGAACATGACAACCTCACATGCCGAACCGGTGAACGACAAATTGCCGCATGAACCGGAGAAAGCAACGCTGGAGGGCCGTAACAAGCTTATCGCCTTCTGGTTGTTCCTTGGCGGCGAGACGGTACTGTTCGGTACACTCTTTGCTACCTTCCTGGCTCTTCGTGGCCAAACCAATGATGGACCTACGGCGAATGAGCTGTTCCACCTGCCACTTGTGGCCGCTGCAACGTTCATTCTCCTGGTCAGTAGTTTGACAAGTGTATTTGCGATTCAGGCCATGCATAAGGGCAAGCGAGATGCACTGGCGTTGTGGCTTGGCATCACAGTAGTACTGGGCATGGGATTTCTCGCCCTGGAAATTTACGAGTTCTACGAGTATGTGAAACATAAAGAGTTTGGCATGACCACGAGTGCATTCAGTTCAGCGTTCTATACACTGGTCGGGTTCCACGGAGCCCACGTTGCTTTTGGTATTGTGTGGATCGGAATCATTATCGGTCAGCTGTTCAAAAAAGGATTGACGGTCGTAACCGCACCTAAAGTATACGTCTCCGCAATGTACTGGCACTTTATTGACGTGGTCTGGGTGTTCATCTTTACGGTCGTGTACCTGCTCGGAAAGGTGGGGTAGCACATGTCGGCACAGGATAAGACAGATCAACAGCCTGTGAAACACCGTCACCGGACGGAAGGGCCACAGAAACACGTCGTGGTGTTTATCTTCTCCATTATTCTCACGCTGATTGCGTTTGCGGCTGCTTCTGCCGGAGGGGTCAACACAACCTTTATCATTATTATTTTGCTCGTCATGGCTATTCTTCAAGTATTCGTTCAATTGGGTTATTGGATGCACTTGAAGGACAAAGGGCACTTGATGCCGATTCTGTTCATGGCCTTTGGCTTTTTCGTAGCCTTTACGTGCATCATTATGGCACTCTATTGGGTCTGGTGGTAAAAGAGATGGCGGCGGCGCAATGCCGCCGTCTTTTCCCCTTTGTGGCGAATGAATCTTCACAACGAAATGAAGGCAACAACCAAATCAGGTCACGGGGAGGTTTCCCGTATGCTCGGGTTGCAATATTTTAGTTTCAACGATTTATGGAGTCCGCTTATATTGGCTTTATTTCTGATCATTGCTGCGGCTTATTTGGTGCTTGTGGGACCGTTAAGCGAGCAAATAAAGGATGCAGAATCTGCGACTGCTGCGCAGAAAATCATGTTTATTACGGGGCTGTTTGTCCTGTATCTGGCTCAAGCTGGACCATTTAATTTGCTTGGTCACGTGATGTTTAGCTTCCACATGGTGAGCATGGCGTTCTCCTATCTGGTAGCCCCGCCGCTGATGATGAAAGGTTTGCCGATCTGGGTATGGCGCAGAATCGTACGCTGGTTGCCTACACGCCAACTATCGTTCCTGGCTCATCCAATCGTTGCGGCAGTGCTCTTTAACGGGCTGTTCTCGCTGTATCACCTACCGATTGTACATGATTACGTCATGCTGAATTTTACCGTTCACCGGTTGTATTATATTGCATTGTTCATCACCTCGATGCTCATGTGGTGGACATTGCTAAATCCATTGCCAGAAGGCAGACAAGCATCGGGGTTATCCAAGATCGGTTTTATTTTTCTGAATATGGTACTGCTCACCCCTGCGTGTGGATTGATTATTTTTGCGGCCGAGCCGTTGTATCAGACGTACAGCAACCCGGCCGTATGGGCTGAAGCCATGCGGTATTGTGTGTCTGGAGATTCTACGGCATTACTTCGCTCATTCGGTGGGCCTGCGTTCTTTAACTTCCTGTCTTCTGCGAAAGAAGATCAGCAGGTCGGTGGCATTGTAATGAAGTTTATTCAGGAAGGAATCTTTGCCTCCATGCTGGCCTATGTCTTTTTCCAATGGTATCGGAAAGAGAAGCAGGAAGATGATGATGACTCGTATCCTGCAGGGGGCGCAGGGGGGCCGCTCAATCCGGCTGCCAAATAATGAAGTAATGTTCTGACAAGAGGGGGAACACACGATGGATATGTATTTTTGGCTACCAACGATCAGTACTTCTTTCATTGTGATTAGTGCAGTACTGGTGGGAATTGGATGGGTACTGATTATTCAGGGTAAACGTGAGGCTCATCAGTCCGCCATGGTAGCAGGTGCGATTGCAGCTCTAATCTTCTTTGTGATCTATATGTCTCGTACAGTGTTCGTGGGCAATACAGCTTGGGGCGGGGACCCGGATCTGGAGATCTTTTATCGGATATTTCTGATCTTTCATATTATCCTCGCTACCGTGGCAGCGATATTCGGCATCTCCACACTGGTGCTGGGGTTCAAAAAGAAGTTCGGAACACATCGTCGCTGGGGCAAGTTCACGTCCATGATCTGGTTCGGGTCAGCGCTAACAGGTGTTGTTGTGTATGTTCTTTTATATCTCTTATATCCTGGTGGTCATACACGTCCGGTATGGGAAGTTATCCTCGGCGTATAAAAGTAGAGATATAACCTCCGGCTACTCGGGCGTGCATCACTATAACCTTCTAAAAATATGAAAATGGACGAATCTAGTAGATGATTCGTCCACGCTTCCTCTCTCATTCATTCATAGAATGAGTTCGAGAGGGGGAAACAAAATGAAAAAAACAGTCAATGTCAGTCAAACGTATCCACGTCTTACCGTGTATTCAGAAGAGAACTACAGAGGGAGAAGCCGCATCTATCGTGGCAATACGGGGCTCCGCAACCTGGACAATATTTTGGATGGGGTGGAGAGCCTGCGCTTTTTCTCAACAAGTTCCAATGCAACACTGGTTGTGTTTACGCGTCCTAACTTTCAAGGTGGATTCCGTGTCTTCCGAGGCAACACCAACTTGAGAGATTTGGATGATCTGATCCGTGGCAATGATGTGGAATCCCTGATCTCCACGAATGAGCGGCTGACTCTGGCCGAGATTCGTGCGATCCGCGCCAACCGCAGTCTGCCTAGTGGCTATAACCTCGTTTAAGCGTAAGGCCTCTTCTTCTAACAGGTGCTAGAGAGCGGCAAAGGGCTGTACCCGAATTGTGTTTACACAATAATGGGTACAGCCCTTCTTTTGTGATTGGGGAATGATGTTTAATCCCCGCCACCCCCACTGTCTCCGCCGCCACTATCCCCACTGCTGTCATTGCTGCTACCTGTGTCTGATGAAGAATCCGACTCAAGATGTTGGTGATCCGGTGTGTGCCTGGAATGTCGATCGTAGGAGTCATCTCCCATAATGACCGGATATCCCGAAGCAGAGTCGGTATAACCGTTGTTACGGCGGATGCGGTGTCTGCCTTTTTTGGCAGAATGACGATGAGGCTCAACCCGGAGGACCAACCATATTACAACGATAAGGAAAAGGAGGACAAATCCGATCTCTACCAGCCAATCCATAGCTGTAACCTTCCTTTCTTTGATTCATTACTCTAATTTATTTTAACGTAAATTCGTACTGTGTCCCATCCCGTCTTCCTGATTCAGGAAAATTAGGGGTTGACGGGATCAGAATTTGGTCTGTATACTGTGTATATTGATATATACAGTAAACACAGTGATCACAGTGCGCAAGATGAGTGAATGACAGGTGAAAGGCAGGCATGCATATGAACGAATGGAAGCAGGCGTGGTGGTTGACCCGCAACCAGACGAGTAAGGATAAGCTCCAATGGCTATGGTCTGCAATATTCATGATATACACTGGCGGCATGAGCGGTGTGATGTTATTGGGACAACAACAGACAGATTTCATTAATCCTGTAGTGGATTCCTTCTTTTTGATCATGTTACCATTTCAAGGGTTCATGTTCTGCAGGCGCTCCTTCCGTTACATACAGGAGGATTCCTATACGCAGATGTTGGCCTACTATCGAAGAATTCCGATCCCTGAACAAGTGGTGATGTGGTCCAGGCTACAGCAGTCTCTGATGGCGTTTACGTACAATGGGATCTTTTTCTACGGATCGTTATACGTGGTTAACCTTCATACCGAAGGATTCCGATGGGATCAATATCTGGCTTTTAGCTTGACCTGCACAGGTTATGGACTTTTGGTAACGGGATTATATATTTATGGAGAGTTTCTGAACAGTGGCAAGAAATACTTGGTTCTAAGTACACTTTTTGTACCCATTGCGATTGGCATATCCTTATTGATTCGAATGTCAGGCAGTTACGGCTTTCGAATGGTGATGGATGCAAGTAAATCATGGGGGCTGCTTTCCCCGATCATGTGGATTTCTCTGGTGACTGGTGTAGCGGTATTATGGCTGTTTAGTCGTTTTACGCTGAAGAAGTTGGTTCATCGGGATTTGAATTAAAATGAGAATTGAGCTTATGTACGAATACAGGATGAAACCGGCACGGTCAGGTAACAGACTGGAGTGTACCGGAGGGCGAGGTGCAAGATGTGAAAATACCCATTCAAATTAATGAAAATAGCGCTGAACCTTTATACCACCAAATTGAAAATCAGTTAAGATCGTTGATAATTACGGGTCAGTTGGGGGAGGGAACACATTTGCCGTCCATTCGTGAGTTCGCCGGCGCACTGAATTGCAGTGTTATTACGGTTAGACGGGTCTATCAGGATCTGGAGAATGAAGGCTTGCTTCGTACGAAGCAGGGGACAGGTACATTTGTGGCCCAGGTAGAAGCCGGTGACAGAGAAAATTATAGATTAAAGGCTGCACAGGAAGCGATGCAGGCAGCGGTACAGTCCGGGAAATCGGTAGGCTGTACGGAAGAAGAGATGGAGAGGCTGTTCCGGGAAGTCCTGAAGGCTATTTACGTGAAGTAAGGGAGTGATTCATACGTGGAACCCATAGCAATCCAGTTGAACGGCGTATCCAAAATGCGAAAACGCAGAGTTATTGGCCCAATTGATCTGACCATCCCCGAAGGGTATATAGTCGCTATTCTCGGTCACAACGGTTCAGGCAAAAGCACCCTTCTTAACATGTTACAGCAAGTGGTGCTGCCAGATGCTGGGCAGATTATATGGTTTGGTCAGGAACATGATGGGCCACTTCCCATTGAACTGAGACAACAGATTGGTTTTGTAGCAGATAACGCTGGTTCAGAAGAGAACCGGATAACAGCACAGGAAGCAGCTCATTTCCGGGCGTACTGGTACCCACGTTGGGATATGAAGTTGTTCGACCAACTGATTCAGGATATGGAAGTACCTATTGATGTGAAGCTGAACAAGATGTCAAAGGGAGAACGGCGAAAATTTGAGATTGCAGCTGCAATTGCAGCTCGCCCAAGACTATTGCTTTTGGATGAGCCTTCATCAGGACTGGACCCCTTTGCCTGGAAAGTGATGGTTGAGCAGTTCCGTACCTTCATGGCGGGGGGAGACACCACGATTCTGATTGCCACACATATTGCAGACGAAGTCAAAAGACTTGCGGATTACATCGTATTGATGCACCGTGGTCAGTCACTGGGGATGGCCGAGAAAGATATGGTGCTCGATCAGTGGAAAGAAGTCTGGTATGAAGGAGATTTAAGGCCAGAAAGTATTCCTGGTGTTGTGGAATCTTCTTTGGAAGAGGGAGGTCTGGTTCGCGTAATTACAACCCGGGTCAGCGAGGCGCAGGAGAGGCTGGAGCTGTCCAATAACCGGGTATTGAAAATCCGTAACTTGGAATTGGATGAAGTGCTGGCATTCTGGATTGCCGGGTATGCACCCGTACAGTGGAAATAACCGAAGGGAGACGATAAATGATGAACCGATTGGAATTGAAGCAAGTCGTCAAGCAATATGCAGACAAAACAGCCGTTAATGGAGTCACGCTCAATGTAAAAGAGGGGGAGATTTACGGACTGCTCGGTGCCAATGGTGCAGGTAAAACAACAACAATGCGTATGGTGCTTGGACTGATTCACCCTGATGGAGGGAATATCCAGTACAATGGCAAGCCTTATAGCACGGAGCTTCAACAGATTATGGGTTATCTTCCGGAAGAACGTGGATTGTACCCGAAGGTGAAAGTCAGTGAACAGATCAATTATCTGGCACGGCTTCGTGGCATGAATGGTAAGGACGCAGATCAGAGTCTCAAGTACTGGCTGAATCGGTTTGAGGTACCTGAGTATTACGATAAGAAGATCGAGGAGTTATCCAAAGGTAATCAGCAGAAAATGGGCTTTATCGCAGCCGTAGTGCATAGACCGCAGATTCTCATTCTGGATGAAGCGTTCAGTGGACTGGATCCTGTGAACGTGGAATTACTCAAGTCCACCGTCAAAGAATTGCGTGACGAAGGCACGGCCATTCTGTTCTCAACACACCGTATGGAGCACGTTGAGGAGTTGTGTCGTCAGATTACCATTCTGCATCGTTCCAACACGGTGGTACAAGGAGAGATCAAGGAGATCAAAAGCCGGTATCCGCGTGAACAGGTATTCCTGGGTACGATTGGTAGTGTGGAAGGACTCGAGCAATTGTCTGGTGTGAAGAAAGTCGAGCGGAATGAGCGTGGGTACCTGATACATATTAGTCAGGTGGAAGCGGCTCAAGAGATTCTGAGAACAGCCATGACTCAGACGACAGTGGAACACTTTGAACTGAAGGAACCAACGCTTAACCAAATCTTTATTCGTGAGGTAGGTGAGTCGAATGAATAAAATGGGAACGATTACGGGTTTTACATTCAAAAACAAAGTTAAAACGAAATCATTCATGGTAACGACCATTGTACTTGCACTTTTAATTTCAATCGGACTCAATGTTCCGTATTTCATTACTTTATTCAACGGGGGTCCCATTGGCGGAGCTTCCAGCAGCAATCCTGTAAATATCGGTCTTCTGAGTACAGGGCAGCCTGAAGTTTCGGAGAAACTGGAGAGCTTCTCTGCGGCTCAAGGAGATCAGGCCTATCGATTCATTGCCAGTGGTGACAAAGATGAAGCTGCTCTTGCGGCGGATGTGGAAGAAGGACTTACCGATGGTTATCTGAAGTTTGAAGCTGTTTCCGGGCAAGAGTTCCCGCAGCCCATTCTATATTCAGCAGAAGACGTATCACCTCAGATCATTGCATCCATTGAAGCTGCTTTGCAAAGTGTGAAGCTGGATGTGGTTGTGAAGGATGTACTCACAGCGGAGCAGAAGGAACTGATTACAACACCTGTGAAGCTCACCGAGCAAAGTTTGAGTACGGATGAGAGCGGAGCAGGTACTGAGTCTGAAGGTGCAATGAGCCCGATTAATTATATTGTGGTGTACTTGCTGATCATCCTGCTGTTTACCTCAACGATGATGACAGGTAACATGATTGCCTCTGAGATCACAGCTGAGAAGAGCTCGCGTATTATGGAGATTCTCATTACGAGTGTATCCCCGCTCAGTCAGATGTTTGGTAAAATCATCGGGATTTTCATGGTGGGGATGCTGCAAATCGGGATCTTCGGAGCGGTGGTTGCCGGAAATATCTTGCTGCCGCATAACCGTGCAGTATTAGGTGACTTCAATATGAATGTAAGTGATGTGAATATTGCAGTTATTGTGTATGGACTCATATTCTACATTCTGGGTTACTTCCTGTATGCCGTGTTGTTCGCTGCCATTGGCTCAATGGTAAGCCGTACGGAAGAACTGGGTCAGGCTGTTCTGCCGATTACGATGTTGTCGCTTGTTTCCTTCTATATTGCGATCTTCAGTATTTCTACGCCGAACATTCTGTTGTTGAAAATCGCAAGCTTCATCCCATTCACGTCGCCGACCGCGATTCTGGTGCGAATTGGCGCAGGAGTTGCGCCAACTTGGGAGATTCTAACGTCCTTAGCGATTCTCATTGTATCCATTATCATCTTCGGATGGCTTGCAGCCAAAATCTATCGCACAGGTGTGCTGATGTACGGTAAACGTCCGACCTTTAAGGAATTGTTTAAGGCCATGAAGGCTTATAAGATCTAATATAGTTTATTCAGTTCTACGACGACGCTACGCATTGATTTTTTAATGGAAATATAGGTTTCTTACATTGATCCATTACAACTATAAAAGACAAAGCACATATGTGGAGGGGATTAAATATGATTAATCAATTAAATACAAAGTCTTATAAGTTAATGAGCACAGGAGTAGTTGTTCTGTTGTTAGCATCAGTCATAAGTGGAGAAGGTTCTGTAGTGAAGGACGCAGTTCAAGGGGCGATGATGGGAGCTGGAGCTATTTTTGCAGCTGTAGGTCTCTGGATGGCTGGCAGCAAAAAGTAATGAAAAAATAAACAAAAAACAGGTGCTACTCTAAAGATGGGTGGCACCATTTCCACCTTTATCCGTAGTATCTAAGTATGTCCATTCTATCAAAATGATTGGCAACTATATTCAATAAAGGAGAATACATAATATGAAGAATTGGAAACGCACGCTATTATCTCTTACAATCTCGGTAGGTTTGCTCGCATCTGCGGTACCGGCAATGGCAGCTCCTCAGGGAACTTCCGTCAAGGTCAATGATCATGCGGTGAAATATGCTACAGGAGCACCGATCCTGGAGAAAGGTACAACATTAGTTCCACTGCGGACTACGCTGGATGCTATGGACGTGAAGCTAACAACTGCGACAGATGATACGATCACGGCTGTAGTAGATGGCAAAACGATTACACTCAAAAGCAAGCTTACACGGATCAACGGTGTAACGTATGCGCCAATCCGCATCGTCGGTGATGCTGCAGGTTATGAAGTTCGCTGGGATGCTGCAACGCGCACCGTGCTGTTGGTATCCAAAGGGGGAGCAACTGAAACTGCGCAAACCGGTGGACGTGGCTTCATGTGGGAAGTTGAAAGCAATGGCAACACGGTCTATCTGGTAGGGTCCATGCATATTGCTGATGAGAGCTTTTATCCATTACGTCCGGAGTTTGAAGAAGCCTTTGCGGAAGCTGACTATCTCGGGGTGGAGATTGATATTAGCAAAGCCGCTGATGAAGAGCAGCAAAAGCTGGTTCTAAGTCTGGGTTCGTATCAGGATGGAACAACACTGAAAGACCACATTTCCAGTGAAACGTATACTAAGCTGGGTGATGTATTGAAGAAAAATGGTCTCGAGTCTAACGCCTTGGATGCGTTTAAGCCTTGGGTAGTAGAGAGCACACTTGCAAGTTTGAAGTCCACAACGGCAGGATACGAAGCGTCAGCAGGAGTGGATCTGTATTTCATCCAGAAAGCGATCGAGCGCAAACTTCCAGTTATTGAGTTGGAGAGTTATCAATCTCAACTTGGCATGTTTAACGACTTTTCCAAAGAAACACAAGAGGAAACACTTAAAGCGACAATCGAAAACTTCGACGTATTGGATAACAGTGTGAAAGAAATGGCTGAGATGTGGAAAACGGGTAATGACGAGCAATTACTTGAACTGACAAACAGCTTCTCCACTAATGAGGAATATAACAAAGCAATGCTGGTTGATCGTAACATTGGTATGGCGGACAAAATTGATGGTTACTTGAAAAACGGCAAAGGCGAGGAATATTTCATTGTTGTTGGTGCGGCACACTACCTGGGCGATCACGGCATCGTGAAACTGCTTGAGGATAAAGGATATAAAGTAGAACGGAGATAAATATAGATTACTATAGAAGGTAACCCTTTCGTCTCGAATATGAGAGTTGAGAGGGTTGCCTTCTTATATATAGAAGAAAGACAGATTGAATAAATAAGATTAAGCTGCAGGATAATACAATTGATTAAGAGTTATGGTAGGTTGAAGATCCTTAATATGGTTAGATCGTGGTTTTGATATGTTTTGAAATTAACTCTTTACAAGTGTGTGTTCTACATGGTATATTCTATTTCCGGCCAAAAAAACACGAGATACACGGTGCGGCAAGCGGTTGAAATAAGCTTCGAAAGAAACTTAAAAAAAGAGCTTGCAAAGTTGGTTCGGACATGATATTATATAAGAGTTGCTGAAGAGAAAAACATTCGGTAACGAAACAAGTTTGATCTTTGAAAACTGAACAACGAGTGAGTAAACATTCTGCTTGCAGAATGAACGCGAAAGTTGGAAACAAGCCTTGGCTTGGATCGACTGGAGCACAAATGAGATTTTTAATCTCGTCAGATTCAAAATGAGCTTATCGCTCTTTTCAATACTTTATTGGAGAGTTTGATCCTGGCTCAGGACGAACGCTGGCGGCATGCCTAATACATGCAAGTCGAGCGGAGTTGATAGGAAGCTTGCTTCCTTGATACTTAGCGGCGGACGGGTGAGTAACACGTAGGCAACCTGCCCTCAAGTTTGGGACAACTACCGGAAACGGTAGCTAATACCGAATAATTGTTTTCTTCGCCTGAAGGAAACTGGAAAGACGGAGCAATCTGTCACTTGGGGATGGGCCTGCGGCGCATTAGCTAGTTGGTGAGGTAACGGCTCACCAAGGCGACGATGCGTAGCCGACCTGAGAGGGTGATCGGCCACACTGGGACTGAGACACGGCCCAGACTCCTACGGGAGGCAGCAGTAGGGAATCTTCCGCAATGGGCGAAAGCCTGACGGAGCAATGCCGCGTGAGTGATGAAGGTTTTCGGATCGTAAAGCTCTGTTGCCAGGGAAGAACGCTTGGGAGAGTAACTGCTCTCAAGGTGACGGTACCTGAGAAGAAAGCCCCGGCTAACTACGTGCCAGCAGCCGCGGTAATACGTAGGGGGCAAGCGTTGTCCGGAATTATTGGGCGTAAAGCGCGCGCAGGCGGTCATTTAAGTCTGGTGTTTAATCCCGGGGCTCAACCCCGGATCGCACTGGAAACTGGGTGACTTGAGTGCAGAAGAGGAGAGTGGAATTCCACGTGTAGCGGTGAAATGCGTAGATATGTGGAGGAACACCAGTGGCGAAGGCGACTCTCTGGGCTGTAACTGACGCTGAGGCGCGAAAGCGTGGGGAGCAAACAGGATTAGATACCCTGGTAGTCCACGCCGTAAACGATGAGTGCTAGGTGTTAGGGGTTTCGATACCCTTGGTGCCGAAGTTAACACATTAAGCACTCCGCCTGGGGAGTACGGTCGCAAGACTGAAACTCAAAGGAATTGACGGGGACCCGCACAAGCAGTGGAGTATGTGGTTTAATTCGAAGCAACGCGAAGAACCTTACCAGGTCTTGACATCCCTCTGATCGGTACAGAGATGTATCTTTCCTTCGGGACAGAGGAGACAGGTGGTGCATGGTTGTCGTCAGCTCGTGTCGTGAGATGTTGGGTTAAGTCCCGCAACGAGCGCAACCCTTATATTTAGTTGCCAGCACTTCGGGTGGGCACTCTAGATAGACTGCCGGTGACAAACCGGAGGAAGGTGGGGATGACGTCAAATCATCATGCCCCTTATGACCTGGGCTACACACGTACTACAATGGCCGGTACAACGGGCTGCGAAATCGCGAGATGGAGCCAATCCCAACAAAGCCGGTCTCAGTTCGGATTGCAGGCTGCAACTCGCCTGCATGAAGTCGGAATTGCTAGTAATCGCGGATCAGCATGCCGCGGTGAATACGTTCCCGGGTCTTGTACACACCGCCCGTCACACCACGAGAGTTTATAACACCCGAAGTCGGTGGGGTAACCGCAAGGAGCCAGCCGCCGAAGGTGGGATAGATGATTGGGGTGAAGTCGTAACAAGGTAGCCGTATCGGAAGGTGCGGCTGGATCACCTCCTTTCTATGGAGAATCGTTTCCCGAGTGGAAACATTCAAATATGCAGCTTAGCTGCAAAACACTCACTCGTTGCTCAGTTTTGAGAGCTCAAACTCTCAAAACAGCTTGCTTTTGCATGGAGCTTGTTCTTTGAAAACTAGATATCGAAACGAAACAAACGCGAATTAGAACATTCCTTTAAGCTGATCTTGTGTAAACAAGTGAAGTGTTTATAAGGTAGATTGCTGGAGCGAGTGATCGAAATGGAGTGACTTTTGGCTTTGGACGTAGTCCAAAACAAGGGAAGCGACAGCTCGAACACGAGCGCAATGGTTAAGCTACTAAGAGCACACGGAGGATGCCTAGGCGCTAGGAGCCGATGAAGGACGTGGCGAACAACGAAACTGCCTCGGGGAGCTGTAAGCAAGCTTTGATCCGGGGGTGTCCGAATGGGGAAACCCAGCTGGGGTAATTTCCAGTTACTCACAACTGAATACATAGGTTGTGTAGAGGCATACCAGGGGAACTGAAACATCTAAGTACCCTGAGGAAGAGAAAACAATAGTGATTCCGTCAGTAGCGGCGAGCGAACGCGGAGAAGCCCAAACCAGAGAGCTTGCTCTTTGGGGTTGTGGGACGTCTCACATGGAGTTACAAAGGAACCGGTTAAGCGAAGAGGTCTGGAAAGGCCCGCCAAAGAAGGTAAAAGCCCTGTAGTTGAAAGTCTGTTCCCTCCGAGACGGATCCCGAGTAGTGCGGGGCACGTGAAACCCCGTATGAATCCGGCAGGACCATCTGCCAAGGCTAAATACTTCCTAGCGACCGATAGTGAAGCAGTACCGTGAGGGAAAGGTGAAAAGCACCCCGGAAGGGGAGTGAAATAGAACCTGAAACCGTGTGCTTACAAAAAGTCAGAGCCCGTTTTAGGGGTGATGGCGTGCCTTTTGTAGAATGAACCGGCGAGTTACGTTCCCGTGCAAGGTTAAGGTGAAGAGCCGGAGCCGCAGCGAAAGCGAGTCTGAATAGGGCGACATAGTACGTGGACGTAGACCCGAAACCGGGTGATCTACCCCTGTCCAGGGTGAAGGTGCGGTAACACGCACTGGAGGCCCGAACCCACGCATGTTGAAAAATGCGGGGATGAGGTGGGGGTAGCGGAGAAATTCCAATCGAACTCGGAGATAGCTGGTTCTCCCCGAAATAGCTTTAGGGCTAGCCTCGGAAAACAGAGTCGTGGAGGTAGAGCACTGATTGGGTGCGGGGCCCGCAAGGGTTACCAAGCTCAGTCAAACTCCGAATGCCATAGACTTACTTCCGGGAGTCAGACAGTGAGTGCTAAGATCCATTGTCAAAAGGGAAACAGCCCAGACCATCAGCTAAGGTCCCCAAGTGTGTGTTAAGTGGGAAAGGATGTGGAGTTGCACAGACAACCAGGATGTTGGCTTAGAAGCAGCCACCATTGAAAGAGTGCGTAATAGCTCACTGGTCGAGTGACTCTGCGCCGAAAATGTAACGGGGCTAAACACACCACCGAAGCTATGGCTTGATGCTTTGCATCAGGGGTAGGGGAGCGTTGTATAAGGGTTGAAGGTGTACCGTAAGGAGCGCTGGACATTATACAAGTGAGAATGCCGGTATGAGTAACGAAAAGATCAGTGAGAATCTGATCCGCCGAAAGCCTAAGGGTTCCTGAGGAAGGCTCGTCCGCTCAGGGTAAGTCGGGACCTAAGGCGAGGCCGAAAGGCGTAGTCGAAGGACAACAGGTCGAAATTCCTGTACCACCGTAAGCCGTTATGAGCAATGGGGGGACGCAGTAGGGTAGTGACGCGGACTGATGGATGTCCGTCTAAGCAGTAAGGCTGATGTGTAGGCAAATCCGCACATTGTAAGGCTGAGCTGTGATGGGGAGCGAAAATTATAGTAGCGAAGGTCATGATCTCACACTGCCAAGAAAAGCCTCTAGCCAGGTGATGGTGCCCGTACCGCAAACCGACACAGGTAGGCGAGAAGAGTATTCTAAGGCGCGCGGAAGAACTCTCGTTAAGGAACTCGGCAAAATGACCCCGTAACTTCGGGAGAAGGGGTGCCCCGGTAGTGTGAATAGCACGAGGGGGCCGCAGTGAAAAGGCCCAAGCGACTGTTTAGCAAAAACACAGGTCTGTGCGAAGCCGTAAGGCGAAGTATACGGGCTGACGCCTGCCCGGTGCTGGAAGGTTAAGGGGAGTGGTTAGGGAGTAATCCCGAAGCTGTGAACCGAAGCCCCAGTAAACGGCGGCCGTAACTATAACGGTCCTAAGGTAGCGAAATTCCTTGTCAGGTAAATTCTGACCCGCACGAATGGCGTAACGACTTGGGCGCTGTCTCAACGAGAGATCCGGTGAAATTTTAATACCTGTGAAGATGCAGGTTACCCGCGACAAGACGGAAAGACCCCATGGAGCTTTACTGCAGCTTGATATTGAATTTGGGTACGATCTGTACAGGATAGGTGGGAGCCTTTGAAGCATGAGCGCCAGCTTGTGTGGAGGCAACGTTGGGATACCACCCTGATCGTATCTAGGTTCTAACCTGGTACCGTAATCCGGTGCGGGGACAGTGTCAGGTGGGCAGTTTGACTGGGGCGGTCGCCTCCTAAAGAGTAACGGAGGCGCCCAAAGGTTCCCTCAGAATGGTTGGAAATCATTCGAAGAGTGCAAAGGCATAAGGGAGCTTGACTGCGAGACCTACAAGTCGAGCAGGGACGAAAGTCGGGCTTAGTGATCCGGTGGTACCGCATGGAAGGGCCATCGCTCAACGGATAAAAGCTACCCTGGGGATAACAGGCTTATCTCCCCCAAGAGTCCACATCGACGGGGAGGTTTGGCACCTCGATGTCGGCTCATCGCATCCTGGGGCTGAAGTAGGTCCCAAGGGTTGGGCTGTTCGCCCATTAAAGCGGTACGCGAGCTGGGTTCAGAACGTCGTGAGACAGTTCGGTCCCTATCTGTCGTGGGCGTAGGAAATTTGAGAGGAGCTGTCCTTAGTACGAGAGGACCGGGATGGACGTACCGCTGGTGTACCAGTTGTTCCGCCAGGAGCACCGCTGGGTAGCTATGTACGGACGGGATAAACGCTGAAAGCATCTAAGCGTGAAGCCCCCCTCAAGATGAGATTTCCCAGTATGTAAGACCCCTTGAAGACGACGAGGTAGATAGGCTGGGGGTGGAAGTGCAGCAATGCATGGAGCTGACCAGTACTAATCGGTCGAGGGCTTATCCAATAGCAAGTGATAATTCGCATGTTTCGTTTCGAATCTAGTTTTCAGAGAACGATCTCTGAAATGTAAGCACAGCTATGCGTTTGGTGGCGATGGCGGAGGGGTTCCACACGTACCCATCCCGAACACGACCGTTAAGCCCTCTAGCGCCGATGGTACTTGGACCGCAGGGTCCTGGGAGAGTAGGACGCCGCCAAGCAATAGGAAGACACACTTGATGATATCGAGTGTGTCTTTTTTGTTTTTATTTTACACCGGGAAACAACTAACTTTACAGATCAGAGTGCACCAGGACCTACACTGTATGATTAGACTGACTATTGATTAAAGCTGCTATATGTATTTCATCTATTTGAATTCCAGACTCTCATAGCTTCGTTCAGCAACCTTTCAGTTGAATTTAACGTACGTTTCAGTGGGATGGGGTATAGTGAAGCCATGTAAAAACGAGGAGGACCATGATGAATATATCTTCTGCAGCCAGCTCCACAACATCATACATATCGACATCTTCGAGTTCGGACAATTCAAGTAGTTTAGAGAAACAAAAGACGAAGCTTGAGGCTCAACTGGAGAAAGTACAATCGAGCAAGGACGATGAGAAGACTAAGGAGACAAAGACCAAACAGCTTGAACAGCAGATCAAGCAGATTGAGGCGCAGATTGCACAGCAAAGCTCTCAAGGATCCGGTACAGCCGTTGCTAAGGAGGCGCCACCTGCCCAACCTTCAGCCAATGGAAAGGGCATAGCTACCCCTAAGGAAATTGCGAACGCAACAACAGATAGCAATGGTCGATTTGATATACGTATCTAATTGCTTACATCTAGTTTAGGATAAAAACAAGCCCTGCCCGATCTTTATGGATCGTGCAGGGCTTGTTTATGGTTTTTGTTAGATAATTTATAAAGTCTACCTACAATTTATCAACGTTCCATTTATCGTCTATCTGATACCACTATATTATCTGTTAACGTTATTCAGACTGCAACGCGTTGATTCGCTCCGTAAGGGAACGTTTTCTATAGTACAGGGCTATGGTTGCGAGAACCAGCATTTCGGACAGCGGTACGGCAAGCCAGACACCCGTGACACCAAAGAATGAAGGCAGGACTGCAATCAACGCAATCATGATGATCATTTCACGCGCAGCTGTGATCCAAATGGCCATTTTGGCATTACCAACAGATTGGAAATAGGTGCTCATGACAAAGTTAACACCCATAAACACATAGGCAAATGTAAATATACGTAATCCGTAAACGGCATTATCCGTTACGCCACTACTGAAGTTTCCAAAGATTTGCACGAAATAAGGTGCACCGATCTGAACGACAAGCAATAACAATAGACCGGATGCGAGAGCCGTTTTGGTGGCTAACCGTATCGTTTGTTGTACCCGTTTAATCTGATTGGCACCGTGATAATAGCTGATTAGAGGTTGGGCAGCAGACGCCAGACCCAGGAACGCTAACAGTACCACACCATGAATATAGTTCAATACGGTAAAGGATGCTACACCATCCGTACCCGCAATGCGGTCCATGGAGATATTGTGAGAGACAGAGAAGACCGACATGCCAAGTTCAGCCAGAAAGCTGGGGAAACCAATGAGTAGAAGGGAAGCCAGCAGTTTGTTGTTCCATTTGAACCGGGTGAACGTGAGATTATTTGTTTTTTTGAAAAAGTGAGTGAACAGGACAAGCAGCGCAAGAGAAGCCGATACGATAGTACCGATGGCCACACCGCGTACACCCCATTCGAGTACATACAATGTTACATAATTAATGACGATATTGGCCACAGCAAACGTAATCTGAGCGTACATGGACGTGTTGGGATTCCCATCGTTTCGTACAAAGACAGAGAGTGCATTCTCAATGGTGAAAACGAACCCGAACAATAACATGATATTCATATAGTCCGAAGCAAACGGGAAAGTCTCGGCGTTAGCACCGAGGGAGTATACCAGCTTGTCTTTGAACGTAAATGCAGTATATCCAATGGCTATCGTAACTAGCATAATCAGCATAATGGATTTGGTGAAAATTTGTTTGGCTGATGTGATATCTTTTCTACCCATAGCGTTGGAGTACAACGTTGCCCCGCCCATACCAATCCACAGCGACATGGCAACAAAAAGCGTGTAGACAGGTGAGGCAATGCCGATCCCGGCCATCGCGGTAGAACCCAGTTTGTGTCCTACCATAATGCCGTCGATAATAAAATTAAAAGCAACTACCAGCATCCCCAATACAGAAGGCACGAGGTAGCTTATAAAAGCTTTGCCTACAGATTGCCCTTCCAATGGATGCGTCCAATTCGTATTCATAATGACCTCCGTTAGTAAACTGAATGTTCATTCTGTATTTAATAATACTGAACGTTCGTTCTGTATGATAACACGCCATGAATTCTCTTGGCAACTTTTGCGTTTAAATATCGTTTATGTGGTAGAGTAGGTGGATATTTATAAGGCGGGAGGAATCTCTTGATGAAACAAAATAAATACGATGAAGCTGAGTTTTTTAATAAATACAGTAAGATGGCTCGTTCCGTTCAAGGGCTGGATGCAGCGGGGGAGTGGCATGAACTGCAGACTCTTTTGCCTGATTTGAAGGACAAGCGTGTGCTGGATCTGGGATGTGGTTTTGGGTGGCATTGCCGGTATGCGCGTGAACAACAAGCGAGTTCAGTGATCGGTGTAGATTTGTCTGAAAATATGCTTCAGCGCGCTCGTGAAATGACGGACGATCCACAGATCGAGTACAAGCAGCTGGCGATTGAAGATATTGATTTTGCACCGGGACAATTCGACGTTGTGATCAGTTCACTTGCCTTGCATTATATTGAAAGATTAGACAAGGTGTACGCTAAGATCAATGATTGTCTCGTAGAAGGGGGCACATTTGTACTATCCTCCGAACATCCCATCTTCACCGCTCGCGCTGCGCAGGATTGGCATTACGGACCCGAAGGTGAGATCCTGCACTGGCCCGTGGATGATTACCACGATGAAGGGAAGCGTGTGGCGAACTTTCTGAATCAGGACGTGGTCAAATATCATCGCACACTGGCAACACATATAAATGAACTCATTAAGGCAGGGTTTGCTATTCAAAAGGTGGCTGAATCCAAACCATCACCAGAGATGATCGAACAGGTTCCAGGCATGAGAGACGAGAATCGGAGACCTATGTTTTTGATGATTGCTGCGGTTAAAGTATAACGATGAAAATGATACGTTAGACCAGAGAGCAGAAAGAAATGAGGAAGTGGAGCGTTCGCCTAAAAACTTTCTAATAGAGATTTCTAACTAAGCAAACTTGAAGGATCAGTGTGTTCAGTGATATTGAACATGCTGTTTTTTTATTTTGCTACAATAATAAGAAATAATGTCCAAAAGAGGGAACCAAACCACATTAGACTCAGTCATATTAAGTGAGGTGAACAACAGTTGGATGATCAATTACTGGCACAGGCTCAGACTATAGACAATTACACACTTAGCAGCATGATGGATGACTACGGAAACGATGTGTGGAATTACGCTTATTTTCTGACCAAAAATGCCGAACAGGCAGATGAATTGTCACAGGAGGTATTTATTCGGGCGTACTCGGGGATCGCTCATTATCGTGGAGATTGCTCATTGAAAACCTGGCTGTTGACGATTACTAGAAACACCACTTTTACATATCGAAAATCCAGATTTTTTCGTAGCAGTCTGTGGGGAGAGACGTTACCCATTGAGACAGAGCGTGGGGGTTCGAGCCAAAAAGTCATGATTGCAGAGCAGCCTGCACATCCTTCGGCCGAGATGGAAGTGATGCGTAAGGAGCATATCCATGAAATCTGGGATATTGTTCTGGCGTTGCCAAAGAAGTTCCGGGAGATTCTTTTGCTGAATTTGAAATATGATCTTACGACGAGTGAGATTGCTGAGATGTTGAAAATCAGCTCAGGCACAGTAAAATCCAGACTATCCCGAGGTAAGGATAAGGTACGAAAACAATGGGAGGAGCGAAGCAAATGAGACACAAGGATGAGCAATGGGAGAAGGTAATCCGGAAAGGACCGTTTGCGTCGTCTCCTTTTACAGAGGATCACAAGCGAAAGGTGCTTCAACAGGTGGAATGGATGAAGAAGTCGGAAGAGGGAAGCAAGGGAGATAGGTCAGAGGACAATTCCAGATCATCCAGGCCGTATAGACCGCAAGTAGGCAACGAGTCACACAAGCGTCGCCCTAGAAGAGGGCCTCTTGTTGCCGGCACGGGTGCGTTGGTTATTGCTGCTGGATTGTTCCTATGGATCTGGGATGATGGACAGCTGGTGAAACCCGTGATCGAGCAGGTCTATCCGACAGCAGCGTTACAGTTATCCGATGGATTGAACACAAATCTGCTAACCGACATAATGAAAAGAAATGTTGCGACTACGATGCGAGACGATCTCGGTAAACAGCTGAAGATTACGAAAGTGGAAGATTTGCCTGTGTCCGGCAGAATATATGTAGAGGCTGGACATGAAAGTGAGAAGGAATATGCGCAGATATGGCTCGATGCGACAACAGGAAATCTGCGTGAAGTAGGAATGAGACGTGAAATGCAGCCAAGTGAGTTGGAGCACCGTTATTTGCGTCAAGTTCCATCACTATTGCAAAGTATAGGCAGTACTCAAACGCTTAAACCTGTATCAGTCCAGCGTTATGTGAGTATGAAGCAAGGGGAGTCGGAGCCAATATCGCATACGACATTAGCGTTAGAGAATGAGACTGGTTATGGGGAGATTGTATGGCAACAGGACAAGGCTATATCGATCACAGGCGACCTGAGACCTGATCAAATATCCCAGGTAGCGCTGGCGGATGCCAGAAACGCGATTGAGGCTCTGTCTGGTAAAGCCAATCTTGATCTGGTAAGAGCAAGCCGAAGCAAAGATGATGAACTCGGCAAGGATACAGTCTCCTTTTCCTTTAAAGATAACTACTTTGTCCAGATGACCGAAGGAAAAGAGGGCTTGGGTTATACGGTTGGGGATGCCAATCATTATGAGCAAGACTTTGCAGACTGGGAAGAAATAGAGGCTTATTATCATGAACTATATAACATACAGGAGTCTCTTCTTAGAGGAGAAGTAGAACCTATAATTAAAAAAATATTTAAAATGGATCTTCAAGCGTATAAACTTCACCGTAATCCTGATCATCCAGGCATGGTCACATTTGAACTGGAGTCGAGCACAGATGTTTTTCAGGTTGAATACAGGGAAGATGGACGGATCAAGATGATCACAAGAGGCGAGTTATAGGGCTTGATCTTACATGTTACAATTTACTTCATAGATGGAATGAGTATAAGGAGATATCGATGAAATATTTGGTGAGTTCATGTCTGGCCGGAGTAGCTTGCCGTTACAATGGAACAGCGAGCCTGGATGAGAAGATTCAGGAGCTGGTGGAGCAGGAGCAGGCTAAGATGGTTTGCCCGGAGCTGCTTGGCGGATTCTCTATTCCACGGGAACCAGCTGAAATTATCGGTGGAACGGGCAAGGACGTACTGGCAGGCACTGCAAAAGTGATTGAGAAAAGTGGCAAGGATGTCACAGACCTATATATCAAGGGAGCCTATCAGACACTCGAATGGGCGCGAGAATTGAATGTAACGTGTGTGGTACTGAAGGAGTTTAGTCCGTCCTGTGGTACAAAGATGATCTATGATGGGAATTTTGCCAATCACAAGGTAACTGGTGAAGGTGTCACATCAGCATTGCTGCGACAAGAAGGATTTACCGTCATTTCTGAAAATGAATGGATGGAGCAACTATAGGTCGCAAAGATATCGTTTCATATTCACAGAAAAGCCGCTGGAATATATCCTGGCGGCTTTTCTGTTGTCTACCATTATTTTTCTCATTAAATGAATAAAGTCGATTTTCCTGAAATGCTAACAAACAATATGGATACATACGATATAGATATAAGATATATAAGGCTATCTACTATTTAAAGTGGGGGAATAATCATGTCAATTCAGTCTAAGCCAAAATATAAGAAAGGAAATAAACTCAAAAATATAAAATTAACAACAACGATGGTCATTATGACTGTGATTAGTCTAATCGGCTTGTTTACTGTTTTTCTGATTGGGATTTTCGGAATGAACGAAGCAAAAACGGGACAAGGTATCCTCTACAATGACCGTTTCCAGCATCAAACCAATGTCCTTGAATTGAAAAGTGATTTCTATAATATGCGTGCCAATTATACAAAGGTTCTTGATAATGCAGAGTATACCGACAAACAGTACGATCAAGTTCAGAAAGGTAAGAAGAGTATCACGGATGGCATGAATGAATTTTCAGCAAGAAACTTGGATACCAAAGAAAAAGAGATATTTGCAGATTTGGTAGCAAAGATGGATACATATTATCAGGATATTGAGCAAATCATGGATACCAAAAAGATGTCGGGCACCTACGATAGTGAGGAGAGAGGAAGAATTAACACAAGCAGTACAGCGATTGTGGAGACGATCACCCTTTTGAGTGCGTATAACGAAGAAGAGTCTGCCAAGCTCTATGCGGATACACAGGAAGTAATTCAGCAGCGAGCATTGGTGCTCGGTTCGGTTCTTTTGCTTTCACTTGCAGCACTCATTCTTATTTCATTTGTAGTGATTCGCAGTATACGTCAACGAATGAAAGCTATCACCCGTTATTGTGAAGAAATAACACAAGGCAACTTAATGGCATCCTTAGATCCGCGTCTAACACAGGGAAATAATGAGATAAGTGTCATCGCACGGGCTATTCGTACAATGACCGATTCCACAACAAATGTCATTCGTGGTGTAATTCAGGAATCTCATCATATCAACCAGGTTAGCGATCTTACCAACCAGAACATGGCTGGTCTGAATGAACGGATTCGTGAAGTATCAGCTACAGTTGAAGAGCTCTCGGCTGCAATGGAAGAGGCTTCAGCCCATACGGAAAATATGAATCATTCGGCTGCTGAGATGCAACAGGGAGCTGAATATATATCGGAACAGACATCTAAACAAGCAGAATCCGCCTATGTGACCAGCACAAAGGCTGAAAAGTTGAAGCAGGAAGCCCGCGAATCGAGCCGAGCAGCCATAGACATGTATGATCATACGAGTAAGAAAATGTCAGAAGCGCTGGAACGTGCAACAGCTGTAGATCAGATTGGTATATTATCCCAGTCTATTTTGGATGTTACAGCGCAGACTAATCTGCTTGCACTCAATGCATCTATAGAAGCTGCAAGAGCTGGGGAAGCAGGCAGAGGTTTTGCGGTTGTAGCAAGCGAGATTCGGAAGTTGGCTGATGATTCCAGACAGGCTGCCGATCAAATCCAACAGGTCACGGAAGAAGTTATGCAGTCTGTAACCAATCTGTCCTCGAATGCCAAAGAGTTGCTATCCTTTATGTTCAATCAGGTTGGCAAAGATTATAAATTATTGGAGGATACAGCTGAACAGTATTATGTCGACTCCCTTGATCATGCCAATGCAGTTAAAGATCTCAATGCAACCTCACAACAAGTGACTGCAAATATCAAAATACTAGTGGGCTCCATTCACGAGATTGCATCAGCCAGTGAACAATCAGCCGCATCCAGTCAAGAAATCGCAGGACATATGGTCGCCTCTACTGCGCAATCTGTGGAAGTAGTTAAACAATCTGATCAAGTCAAGGATAGTGCATTAAATCTGAATAAGCTGGTTCAAGATTTCAAGATTTAAAAGGAAAAGAGTCGTAGATAATCTACTAGGGCATGTAAGTGTCCTGGTGGATTATCGCTGTCTCTCATCCAATACTTACTTTTATAAACCAAGAAACAATAATGTGCGTACTTTTAATTTATGCGTATAGAACCTAAACTAATACTTGAGATGAAACAACTTAAACATTATTGTTCAACATAAAAAAATATATAAAAAGGACGTGGAGCTCCATGGAAGTTACAGCAAAGTCAAAGACAAAGGAAGACATCTTAAAGGCTTATCATTTCCGGCATGCAACAAAGATATTTGATGATACCCGCAAAATCTCGGATGAGGATTTCCAATTTATATTGGAAACAGGCAGATTATCCCCAAGTTCCATTGGTCTTGAACCGTGGAAGTTTCTGATTGTACAAAATCCGAACCTGCGTAAGCGTCTGTCCGAAGTCTCTTCCGGTGCTCAAAAGCAATTGGCTACAGCGAGCCACTTTGTTGTTATTTTGGCTCGGTCCGATGCCAGTTATAATTCTCCCTATGCGGAATACATGTTGAAGGAAACAAAGGGAATGCCGGACGACGTATTTGAGCTAACAAGTCAGGCTTATGGAAAGTTCCAAAATAACCAGAGAATTCTGGAGAATCCACGATCATTATTTGACTGGGCATCCAAACAGACTTATATTGCACTTGGTAACATGATGACGGCGGCAGCTCAAATTGAGATTGATTCCTGCCCAATTGAAGGTTTCAGCCGTGAGGATGTCCATCGGATTATGGAAGAAGAGGGTTTGCTGGAGGATGGTGCATGGGACGTCTCGGTGATGGCAGCCTTCGGTTATCGGGTAGAGGAGCCCCAACGTGAGAAGTCCAGACAATCCGTTGAGAAAATTACCCAATGGATTAACTGAATACAGCATGAACTCAATATGAATCAAAAATGATGATCTAAGATCTAAAATCTAACTTACATTATAGGACAGGATCATAACAGAATCGAAACAGCCCGATATTTTCCACATGTTAAAAGGATGGAAAGGGCTGTTTTTTTTATAAAAAAAAAAACTTGAAAATACATAGATGTCTATGTATAATGAGGTCATGCCAAAATATAACGCCATTGCACTGATTGCAAGAATCAGAGATCATGTCAACAAACGGATTGTACACGAATTGGAACAGCATGAAGTGACAGGCATTGTACCTTCTCATGGGGATGTGTTGATGTTCTTGTACCGTGAAGAGACGCTGTCGATCAAGATGTTGGCTGAACGTGTTCAACGCACGCAACCAACGGTAACGGTACTGGTCAACAAGCTGGAGAAGCTTGGCTATGTTGAACGCAGCAAGAGTGCCGAAGATAGCCGAGTGACGATGATTCGCCTAACCGAACAGGGGAAGCGACTCGAACCGATCTTTCATCAGGTATCAGAGCAGATTAATGACATCATCTATAGTGGCTTGTCCGATGAACAGTCGGAGCAATTGGAGAGCTTGCTGTCCATTATTGTCCGAAAGTTATAATGAATGAACTCTTCTGTCTGCAACCCTTCCACATTCGAATGGGGTGGAGACAGGGGAGCCCAAATATTTTTTTGACCATATACATAGATATCTATGTATATGAAACGTATCAAGCGTATCAATGTAACCCCATTTCCACAACCTAACTCAAACCAAACCTGGAGGGATTCACACTATGAAACATCTTATCGTATATGCTCACCCACGCACAGACAGCCTTAATAATGCAATCCTCATTACTACTGTAGAAGCTCTCGAAGCTCAAGGTCATGAAGTGGTTGTTCGTGACTTATATAAGCTTGGATTCCAACCCGTACTGACTGAAGATGATACAGCTTCCATGCGCGCAGGGCAGACACCACAGGATATCGCTACAGAGCAGCAGTTTGTTACGGATGCAGAAGCTATTACATTCATCTATCCGATCTGGTGGACAGGTCTTCCTGCCATTATGAAAGGATATGTGGACCGTGTATTCGCCTATGGTTTTGCATATGCAGCGGGTGAAGCGGGAATTGAGAAATTGCTGACAGGCAAAAAAGGACTCATCATCAACACACATGGTACACCAAGTGAAATTTATGATCAGATTGGCATGACTGCTGGATTGAAAATAACTTCAGACGTAGGTATCTTCGATTTTGTAGGCATTGAAGCCGTAGATCATCTGCTCTTTGGAAGTATTGGATATCTGGATGCACCCGCATATCAAGCCATGTTGGATCAGGTTAAACAAACGGTTACAACCAAGTTCTAATATGGATGTTGATTCTAAATTTGGATTCCATATGATTCCAGACCGACTCAATCATGAGTCGGTTTGTTTGTTCATGTGTTTGCAAAATGGATGAAAGGGGGTATAATCGTACCCATGGAACCTATACTTATATTCAAAGCGTTATCGAACGAGACACGTAGACAAATCCTGTTGTGGCTCAAAAACCCGGAGCAACACTTTCCACCGCTGGAACTATCTCAGCATCCGGATGGTGGCAAGAACGGAATCTGTGTTGGCACGATTCAACTGAAGGCTGGACTGGCTCAGTCGGTTATATCCAGTTATCTGCTGACTATGCTCAAGGCAGGATTGTTGCTCTCCGAGCGAAGAGGACAATGGACGTATTATCGGCGCAACGAGGAGACGATCCGTCAGTTTGCCGAGTACGTGCAGAACGAGTTATAAGCCGGATGCCGGAACGGAAGCTAGGATGCACTTGCAGGCAGGGATTCCGTCCGGATGTAAACGGCTAGTTTATCATCACATCACCATATCCAGTTGCGATTTAATTAATCTATATATCTGGATATACAAAAATATAATCATCGAGGAGATTAAACGATAATGACTACAGAAAATACGGCTTCATCCCATAAAGAACACATCAATGACGTTAAGCTTTCCATCCTGGATCTGGCTCCTGTCGTAGTGGGTGCAACACCTGCTGATGCTTTGCGCAACAGCCTGGATCTGGCACAGCATGCTGAGCGTTGGGGATATCACCGTTACTGGGTAGCTGAACATCACAACATGCCGGGTATTGCTTCATCCGCAACTTCGGTTGTTATTGGATATCTGGCTGGTGGAACCAAAACGATTCGTCTGGGTTCAGGAGGCATCATGTTGCCTAACCATGCACCGCTTGTCATCGCTGAGCAGTTCGGCACACTGGAATCCTTGTATCCTGGCAGAATTGATCTGGGACTGGGTCGCGCACCAGGTAGTGACCGCCGTACATCGCTTGCACTGCGCAAAGATCTGAACAGTGGGGAAGATTTCCCTGAGCTGTTGGCAGAACTAAGAGCATACTTTGATGCTTCGGCGACATCTTATCATGCGCCTGTTCGCGCAGTTCCTGGAGAAGGATTGAATATTCCAATTTACCTCTTGGGGTCCAGTGATTTCAGTGCACGTCTGGCAGGTCAGCTGGGATTGCCGTTTGCTTTTGCCAGCCACTTCTCGCCCGATTATACCCGGATTGCATTAGAGACGTATCGAAACAACTTCCAACCATCAGAAAGCTTGAAGGAGCCACATGTGATTGTTGGTGTCAATGCTGTTGTTGCGGATACAGACGAAGAAGCAGCATGGCTGGGTACAACGATGCAACAGCAGTTCCTGAACATTATTCGTGGCACAACGGGATTGGTACAGCCTCCGGCAGAGATGGAAGACAAATGGACGGATCGTGAGAAAGCTGGTGTTGAGCAGACACTGAAAGCAGCTGTGAATGGTTCGCCAGAAACGGTACGTGGACAGCTGGAATCCTTCATCCGGCAGACGCAGGCAGATGAGCTGATTATTACGTCGATGATCTATGATCATAAGGCACGTCTGCATTCCTATGAGTTAATCGCACAATTGGCGGGAAGAGCCTAATCTCCATTTTCAGCGTTAAAGCTGGCTTAATGGAAGGCTAGAGCTATAAATTTACGGTTCGTCTCCCAGTGAGGCGAGCCGTTTTTGAATAGGGAGAATTTGCAAATGATTCGTGTGGGGCAGAAGACTCATTTTGGGGTAAAATGACTTTATCGGTTTAATTTGAAACGGTTAATCGGCACCATACGTATAAATCCAGAGTGTTATACATATGTTGGCTTGTACAAGGTACTTTTTTATTCGTGTGTGGGGCATTTATCTAGCTTTATAGTTTAGTTTTGATTAAGCGTCATAAGAGAGGACGACACGCCTATGGAGCAACCTGAGCAACCCCGCGTTTGGCCGGAGCGGTTCAAGCGATTTTTTCTTAACAACAAGTTTGTGCTATTTCTGCTGATTCTGCTGTTGGTGGGACTGAACGTGATGGTTCTGACCAAAGTATCCTTTGTTCTTCATCCGCTCGCAGTACTCATCAAGACGATTGTGTTACCGATCATTCTGTCAGGCATACTCTATTATCTGCTGAATCCGATTGTGGATGTGATGGAGAGGTGGAAAATTAAGCGCGGCTGGTCCATTCTGATCCTGTATCTTGCAATTGGAGGCATTCTGACGGTCGTTGTGCTGGCAGTCATTCCAGTTGTACGTAACCAGATTGTAGGACTAATTGAAAACTTTCCAACGTACAGTGAGACGGTAAAACAGCAGTTTGAGGAGCTTACGGGCAGTAAATTGTTCGGTCAGTTCCAGGAAACGGTGAACCTGAATTCGCAGGACTGGTGGGGAACAATCTCCCAAAAGGCTACTGAAATTCTGAACTCGACCTGGACCAAATTGGGCGGGTTCCTCGGAGCCTTCACGGAGACCGTGTTGTCTATCGTAACGGTTCCGTTTATCCTGTTCTATTTGCTGAAAGACGGCAAGAAGCTGCCAGCGAAAATTCTGTCTTTCCTGCCGATCAAGAGCCGTACGGGCGCAATGCATGTACTGGAAGACATCAATCACCAGATCAGTTCATTCATTCGTGGACAGATTATCGTCAGCTTCTGCATCGGTATCTTGCTCTACATCGGTTATATGGTCATTGGTCTGGATTATGCACTGATTCTTGCAATTATCGCATCATTCACGAGTGTTGTTCCGTATCTGGGACCAGCAATTGCGATTACACCTGCGTTGATCGTGGCACTCGTCACTTCGCCGGTGATGCTGTTGAAGATGGTTGCCGTATGGACGATTGTGCAGTTAATCGAAGGTAAATTCATCTCACCACAGATCATGGGCAAAACGTTGAAGATCCATCCCATCACGATTATCTTTGTCATCCTGACTTCAGGTAATCTGTTTGGAGTCGTAGGCATTTTGCTCGCTGTTCCAGGATACGCAGTGCTGAAAGTATGTGTATCACATATCTTCAACTGGTTCAAGGACAGATCCGGCTTGTACGATCCAAACAAGAACAATCTTTTATAACCGAAGTGGCATGCTCTCCAACTGATCGGTAATCGGAAGGAATAGTCACTTTGCATTCTGTATAAAACGGTACCCTTACCTAGAAGAACCCCCGTCCATCGGCATACAGCCGAGAGGCGGGGGTTCTTCTGCATGAACAAGCTTGGCTGCTGCCTAGCTGTGTTTAATATGTTGGAGTGTTTGCAGGAAAATCTGCTCAATATGAGCATCATCCAGAGAGTAGTACACGGTCTTGCCTTCCTTGCGCCGCTTGACGATCCGCATGTTGCGGAGTGAACGCAGCTGGTGTGAAATGGCCGACTGTCCCATGTCGAGCAGAACCGTCAGGTCATGAACACATAATTCCTTCTGTAACAGCGCATCAATAATACGTAGACGTGTGGGGTCGCTGAATGCCTTGAACCAATCTGCCATCTCGGAAGACGTCTCCCGATCCATGAGTGAAGTGCGAATCGTCTGCACGTCGGCTTCAGTACCCGAGCAGGCTGCATCACATTCGCTTGGTGCTTTAACCGGTTGTTCCATTTCCTATCACCGCCTATGTTAACAACTATAGCTCTATTATATCCAAAACACGCCTAAAGCGAAATGATTACTATTAGCATAATCTGTATGAAAAATCAACAACGATTGTTGACACTCATGTTTAGGCGTGCATATAATAGGGGTAACTAAACATATGAATGAGTGCTCATATATTGAATACAATTGAAATATAACATTGTTTTTGTACTGCAAAGGGGAGAATTCACATGGGAACCGGACAGGAACAGGTGAAAAGGGAACTGCTGCTTGATGGGCTGGATTGTGCGAACTGCGCATTGAAGATCGAGAATGGCGTCAAAAAAATTAAGGGCATTAACGAATGCTCTGTTAATTTTGTTACCAAAACATTATCGCTACACACCACTTCCGACTTGGATGAACAGGTAGTGGAAGAAGCAAAACGCAAAGTGCTTCGGCTGGAGCCTCATATTCGCATTTCGGAAAAAGGAAAACAAGTGAACGGACATGTGCACACCCATACAGGGAGTGCAGCTGGTGCGGATAACTACAGTCATGACCATACCGGACCTAATCATGGACATTCACATTCACATGGCAAACACTCGCATACTCATGATCATGGAGATTCGCAGGGCCACGCACATGAGCACGGAAGTCATGCCGGACATGGGCATGATCACAGCCATACCCATGATGATGCCCATGCAGGCCATTCACATGAACATGGTGCAGGACAGACCAAAGTGTTGCTTGCTCGTCTTGCTGCCGGTTCTGTGTTGCTCGCAGCCGCAATCTGGTCCCCGCTGGAGGGCTGGGCGCAATTTACTCTATATGCGCTCGCTTATCTGATTGCCGGGGGAGACATCGTGCTTCAGGCGTCCAAAAACATCATTCGTGGTCAGGTGTTCGATGAATACTTCCTCATGTCCGTCGCTACCCTGGGTGCCTTTGCCATTGGAGAGTATCCGGAAGGGGTAGCGGTCATGCTCTTCTATCAGCTGGGAGAGCTGTTTCAGGGCATGGCGGTTAATCGGTCACGCAAGTCGATTCAGTCACTGATGGACATTCGCCCGGACTATGCGAATATTCTGACGGGTTCGGGTGACGAGACACGGCGGGTATCTCCGGAAGACGTACGGATCGGTGATCGTATTGTCGTGAAAGCAGGAGAGCGAGTACCACTGGATGGTATCGTTCAAGCTGGGCGTTCCATGGTGGACACTTCTGCTCTGACAGGGGAATCCGTACCACGTGAGCTGGAGTCCGGAAGTGATGTACTGAGTGGATTTGTGAACAAAAATGGTATGTTGACGATTGAAGTGACCAAAACGTTTGGTGAATCAACGGTATCCAAGATTTTGGACCTGGTGCAGAACGCGAGCAGCCGAAAAGCGAAAACAGAGCATTTTATTAGTAAATTCGCCCGTTATTACACACCGGTTGTTGTGATCCTTGCAGCTGTGATTGCATTTGTTCCGCCGTTGATACTTAGTGGTGCAACATTTGCCGACTGGATCTATCGTGCATTGGTCTTCCTGGTTATCTCATGTCCTTGTGCGCTGGTCGTTTCTATTCCACTTGGATTCTTTGGTGGTATCGGAGCGGCTTCACGTAACGGGATTCTTGTCAAAGGCAGTAACTATCTTGAAGCATTGAACGATGTGAAAGTCGTCGTTTTTGATAAAACGGGTACACTAACCAAAGGTGTATTCAAAGTAACAGCCATTCGCCCCGAAGGCGGACGCACGGAAGAAGAACTAATGAAGCTGGCAGCCATTGCCGAAGCAAACTCCAATCATCCGATTGCCGAATCCATTCGCGCAGCTTGGGCCAAAGCGATTCCTACACAAGGTGTGGAAGGTTATGATGAAGTTGCCGGACACGGGATCAAGGTGAGTGTGGATGGTCGGGAAGTGCTGGCAGGTAACGCCAAATTAATGGAGCAGGCAGGTATATCCTATACCACACCAGATACGGCTGGAACGATAGTCCACGTTGCTGAAGCTGGCACGTATGTTGGTCATCTGATCATTGCCGATGAAGTGAAGGATGATGCAGCTGCTGCTATTCAGGCGCTGAAGAAGCTTGGCATCCGCAAAACGGTCATGTTGACAGGAGATGCCAAAGCCGTGGGTGAAGCGGTAGGACGCGAGCTGGGTGTGGATGAGGTCTACGCTGAATTGTTGCCACAGGATAAAGTCGAACGACTGGAGCAATTGGAAGCGGCCAAATCTCCGAAGGAAAAAATAGTGTTTGTCGGTGATGGTATCAACGATACACCTGTGCTGGCGCGCGCCGACGTGGGCGTGGCAATGGGTGGACTCGGCTCGGATGCCGCGATTGAAGCGGCAGATGTGGTCATCATGACAGATGAACCGTCGAAACTAGCGAGTGCGATCCGCATTGCAAAGCGTACACGCATGATCGTATGGCAAAATATCGCGTTTGCTCTGGGGGTTAAGGCAATCTTCCTGCTACTTGGTGTGTTCGGCATAGCCACCATGTGGGAAGCGGTATTCTCTGATGTTGGTGTCACAGTGCTTGCTGTCCTGAACGCCATGCGTGTACTTCGTGTGAAGAATATCTAAGTTTACGAAACGATCCAGGCGGCTCTTCGTATATACGTAGAGCCGTTTTTATATTTTTATGTAGATAAGTCTAACTGGACATTTACACGAGAATGGAGAGGACAGAGATAACCTGAGGAAGCGAAGCTACATCGGCAGGTTATTCTGTCATCGGAGTGTCAGTGTAAGCAGGTCTATGGAAGACAACAGTGAAGGGGAGAATGTGTTGACAGGAGCAATAGTTGGGATCATCATTGGAGTGTGTTATTTCATTCTGGGGTTAATGGTGTTCAAAAAACCACCGAAAATGATTAACGGAATATATGGTTATCGGACCCCGCGTGCAATGAGTAATCCCGAGTTGTGGGACGAAGCGCAAAGTTATAGCGCCAATCTGATGATGCAATTTGGAGTGATCATTACGATATTCGGCATTATCGGTTTCTGGCTTACAGATGTACGAGCTTTGGTGCTGAGTCTGGTTGCTACAGGGTTCTATACGTTCCGACTGTTTACCAGAGTGGAAGGCCGTCTGAAGCAAATGCAGCGTGCACAACAGCAACAGAATGAGCAGAACGGTTAAGGTAAAGTGAATGAATAGTGTTGAGAGGAAGACTCGCGAGTGAAGCGGGTCTTTTTTTTTGTTGAAATTGGAGAAACGAACACGCTGTTAAACTCACTAAGAATTCAGGGATGGAATCTAACGTTGACGTTAACGTTAATATTATATATAATTATATACATAACATTATAGACATATGAATGAGGTGAGGGAAATGAGTTTATATAAAATCGACGACGTAGCCAAGGAATGCGGTTTGACCAAGCGAACCATTCGGTATTATGAAGAGATTGGTGTCATGCCTTCACCTCAGCGGACAGATGGCGGGACGCGGTTGTACACTCGGGAGGATATCGATTATCTGAAGAAGGTGGTTCGCGCCAAAGAGGTACTTGGATTCTCCCTTCAGGAGCTACATACCTATGTGGCAACGGCAGATGCCTTGAACGAACAACGTTTTGACTACCAGCAGACGACCGAAGTAAGAGAAAGAATCGAGAAGCTCACCACGATGGAAACAACGCTGGATGGGCAGTTGCAACTGATTGAGCAGAAACTTCAGAGCATACATGCCGTACAGACTGAACTGGAAGAGCTGCGTGAACGCGTTCGGAGCGGTATTCAGAAGTTAAAGGCACATGATCCGAAGGGTGATGAAGATGGCTAATCGAATTAGCATCCAATATTAATAAACAAAACTGTATACACATAATCGCTACACGGAGGGAGCACCATAGTGCCTGTGGCGATCCTGTACAAACACCGGATGTTCCGGTGTCATTTGTGCCGTTTTGTTACCTCTAATTCTGAAAATGAATAGAAATTTTCATGGTTTTTCACGTAATTTTCAAATATAAAGCTTAACCACATAAATTATTCACAGGAGGAATTATGTATGAAAAGAGAGCCATCATTACCGGACGAATTGCCGTCATCACGTGGGGGCCTGCTATCTCAACCGCGAGCGGTATGGGCGGTCGCCTTTGCATGTATCATATCCTTTATGGGTCTGGGTCTGGTTGACCCAATTCTGCCCGCGATTGCAGATCAGCTGCATGCTTCCAAAAGCCAGGTGTCGCTGCTATTTACCAGTTATAACGCTGTAACCGGGGTAGCGATGCTGATTACAGGGGTTGTATCCAGCCGAATTGGTGTGAAGTGGACGTTGCTCAGCGGGATATTGCTGATTATTATCTTCTCGTTCCTTGGCGGTACCTCAGACACGGTAGGTGCACTGGTTGGTTACCGTGGCGGTTGGGGACTTGGTAATGCCTTGTTCATTGCAACGGCGTTATCTGCCATTGTTGGACTGTCCACGTCAGGGACAGCCAAGGCCATTATTTTGTACGAAGCAGCACTTGGTCTCGGGATTGCGGTTGGTCCGCTGCTTGGTGGTGAGCTAGGTTCCATCTCTTGGCGCGGCCCGTTCTATGGGGTGGCTGTCTTGATGGCGATTGCCTTTATCAGCATTACATTTATGTTGCCCAAGATGGCCAAACCGAAAACACGCAGTTCGTTATCCGATCCGTTCAAAGCATTAAGTTATCCTTCACTGAAAACATTGGCGATTACCGCCTTCCTGTATAACTTTGGATTCTTTACCTTGATGGCTTATTCACCATATGTCATGAATCTGGATGAGCACGGGTTGGGTTATGTATTCTTTGGCTGGGGACTGATGCTGGCGATTACGTCGGTATTCGTCGCACCAAGATTACAACGTCGATTTGGATCAGTTCCGTCCATGAGTGTCATGCTTACGCTGTTCGCGATTGATCTTGTTGTTATGGCTATTGGTACGGTGATGGGTTCACCAACTACCGTTATTGTTGCAGTCATTGTAGCGGGGATTTTCCTTGGAATTAACAATACGTTGATTACAACGGCTGTTATGGAAGCTGCACCTGTGGAGCGTTCTGTTGCTTCTGCTGCATACAGCTTCGTTCGTTTCCTGGGTGGTGCACTTGCTCCATGGCTTGCAGGTAAATTGTCCGAGTGGTTCCTGCCGGAAACGCCGTTTTATTTTGGCGCATTAATGGTTCTGATTGGTGTCGTGGTACTGCTGGTACGCCGTCATCATCTGCGGGATATTGATTCCGCTATTACATCTCATTAATTCACAGGAGGGATTGCAATGCTGAAACATATATTAGTTGCTGTTGATGGTTCGGAACATGCGCATAAGGCTTTGGAACAAGCAATGATCCTAGCTGAAGATATGAAACAACCCGCAAGTCTGTTGATCGTGCATGTTAATCCGGCTATCTCTATCAATGAACCTGCATTGGGTGTTGATCTGGAAGCTCGGATTGCCGAAGAAGGGCAACACATTATAGAACCGGTGACCAGACAGTTGTCCGGAAGGGACATTGCATATGAGACACTGCTGATTGCAGGTGATCCCGTTAATGAGATCTGCCGTGTGGCGCGTGAACGAGATTGTGGAATGATTGTGATGGGTACAGGCGGGAAAGGCATGCTCGCAGAGATGATCGTGGGCAGTGTCAGTCATGGTGTGTTAAAGCATGCAGAATGCCCCGTCCTGACGGTTAAATAGGTTGTGAAATCCTTTATAATGCAGTAGCTCAAGATCGCCACAATGGCTCATCAGGCACGTTACAAGCTATGATTGCTGAACACCGTAGTGGGTTGATGGCACGGAAATAGTGTATAAATAGATTATATAAATTGAACTGAACTTTTAGTTTCTATAAGGATGGAGGATGCAGCATATGAAAAAACAACATCTGTTTATCGGTGGCAAACCGACCGAATCCGTAGATTATAAAGCACTTCAAGCGCCATATTCCGGGGAAACGCTGGCAGAAGTCTCGTCGGCTTCAGCCGAGGAAGCGGAGGCTGCTGTTGCAGCTGCGGTTCAAGCTGGGAAGGCAATGCGCCAGATGCCTGCACATCAGCGTGCAGATATTCTGTACAAGTTGTCCTCCATGCTTGAAGAACGCAAGGAAGAAGCAGCGCGAATCATTGCTCTTGAAGCGGCGAAGCCAATTACGGCAGCACTGGCCGAGGTTGACCGGACGGTGGAAACGTATCGTTTTGCCGCCGAAGAAGCCAAGCGGCTGACCGGAGAGACGGTTCCGATGGATGCAGCCAAAGGTGGAGAAGGGCGTATCGGTTATACGATGCGGCAACCTCTAGGTGTCATCGGTGCGATTACACCGTTTAATTTTCCAATGAATCTGGTAGCACATAAGGTAGGCCCAGCGCTGGCAGCAGGTAATACAATTGTTCTCAAACCCGCGGAGCAGACACCTCTGTCCTCCTATTACATCGCTAATCTGCTTCAGGAAGCCGGATTGCCGGATGGTGCACTGAACGTGGTGAGCGGTGATGGCAAAACGATTGGTGATGTGCTTGTGGGGCACCCCTGTGTTGCTCATATTACGTTTACAGGCAGTCCAGCAGTAGGTACGAGTATTCGTAGCAAAGCAGGACTCAAACGCGTGACATTGGAGCTAGGGTCGAATGCAGCGGTGATTGTGGATAAGGACGCAGACCTGGAAAAAGTGGTTCCTCGATGTGTGACCGGTGCTTTCACGTATCAGGGACAGGTATGTATCTCGCTACAGCGAATCTACGTACATCGTGACATCTCGGAAGAATTCATCCGGCGTTTCGCTGAAGCGGCAAAACAAGTGGTGGTCGGAGACCCGCTGAGCCCGGATACGGTGGTCTCTGCGCTGATTACCTCCAAGGATGTACAGCGTACACTCGACTGGATTGAAGAAGCCAAACAGGCCGGGGCTGAAGTGGCAGCAGGCTGTCAAGCTGAAGGAGGCGTTCTGCGTCCCACGGTACTGATTAACGTTCCACGTGATGCCAAGGTATCCTGTCAGGAAGTGTTTGCACCCATCGTTGTGATCAATACGGTAGATTCCGTTGAAGAGGGTATTGAACATGTTAACGATTCGATATACGGGCTTCAGGCAGGCGTATTTACAAACGATATTCATACCGCCCTCCATGCAGTCGATCAGATCGAAGCAGGCGGAGTTATTATTAATGATATTCCCACGTTCCGAGTCGATCACATGCCCTATGGTGGGGTGAAACAAAGTGGGATTGGGCGTGAAGGTGTAAAATACGCAGTAGAAGAAATGACAGAATTGAAGTTTGTCATGTTTAACAAAGGATAACTTTCTTCCATTATTTTATTCAATATACCGTATGTTAAGGAAATATAACTACACGCTCCTGTGCCAGAATAGTGGCACAGGATTTTTTTAATTGAAGATCATGGAAAAAGTTTTAAAAATACATACGGATTCTTCACTGACTGCGGGTTCACATCTGATGAGACGGGTATAACATAGTTAACAAACCGTAACTTAACTGTCTAAACGCCGCTCATATCACCGAAGCATGATGTACCCATCCATAGCACGAGCGGAATGAAACGGTACAGCATTGCCGAAAGTCTTATATTCTCTCATTATTCAAATACAATGCATTATGAATTAAGCCTGAACTCTGGAGTTGCAGGACAGGCAGGAGGTGTATTCAAATGGCATATTCCATGGTTGACGTATCTGGAATGTCAGGCGTAAGTCTGAACGAGCTGAGTCAGTATGCGGAGACAGGTCTTCTGAATCCGGCATTTGGGGATGTAGATGAGGACATCTATTATGAAAAGCAGGAATTGTTGAGACTCCAGCAAATCCTTTTCTGTAAGGAAGTAGGTATGAAGGAGAATGAGATTGCCCCGATGCTCCGGGATAATCCTCAGGATGTCATACGTATCATGAAGCAGCATCGCATTGATATTCTGGAGAAGGCACTTCGTTTGCATGGATTGATTCAGACACTGGACAAAACGATCTCTCATTTGCAAGGTGAACATGAAATTGATGAACATGATCTTTATATCGGTTTTGTAAAAAAGGGGCGTCACCAGTTGCTGAATGAATCGGGTTCTGACCCTGTAGTCAATAATGATATGAACCATGTGCAGACAGAGGGTGTTCATAAGTCTGACCAGGAGATAAAATCGAAAGAAGATTATCTGGATTCCCAGGCGAAAATTGATCAAGTTCATCTGGACTTGCAACAGGCCATTGAGGATGGATTGGAACCCGGTAGTGCAAAAGTACAACGGATTATCGGCAGGCATCTTGAATGGATCAAAGGTTATTATACACCCACCGCCGAGATCTATCGGGATTTGGCCAATCTGTATGTAGAGCATAAAAATTTCCGTCAGATGTATGATGGTTACCACCCGAGGCTGGCTGAATTCCTGCGGGACGGGATGATGATTAAAGCGGAACATGATTTATCCTAGATGCATAAAGTAACATGGGCGAGCAAGAACATGGGTGTGAATCAGAATGGATAACAAAGAGCGCAGACCTCTGAGAGGACTGCGCTCTTTGTTATTACGGATTCTTCATCATCGTATGTGATGAGGCTCCGATCACCTTAATCATCATTTCCTATAGGGGTATTGCCTCCAACTGCTCTGTGAGCAGGTTTATGGCTTTCTCCAGGAAGACGCGGTCTTCGTCGTCAAAACGGTTTTTGATCGGGCTGTCGATATCCAGTACCCCGTACAGTTCGCCGTTTTTGATAATAGGTACGACAATCTCACTGTTCGATGCTGCATCACAGGCAATGTGGCCTGGGAAGGCATGAACATCGTCAACGACCAGGGTACGTTTTTCCGCAGCAGATGTGCCACATACACCACGTCCCAGTGGAATTCGGATACAGGCAGGCAGTCCTTGGAATGGCCCGAGGACCAGTTCTTTTCCATCATACAGATAGAAGCCGACCCAATTGGTGTCGGTCATGAATACATTGAGCAGCGCAGCAGCGTTCGCCAGATTGGCAATCGCACTAGGTTCATCGCGGATCAGAGCACTTAACTGTCCCAGGACGGCGGTGTGCTGCTCACTTCGTGTTCCTTCATAGGAAACAGCTTGAAACATGGTAAATCACCCTCCCGAGCAAAATGGTACTTATTTTCAAGATAGTGCAGAGGATGCGGTTAGTCAAGCGGAGGATTTCGGAAAGGGAAGGGAATACCTGAAGAATCCTCCTGTTTCTCAGCTTCTTACGTGGGGTAATTACTTAGCAACCACGGAGGGCTATAACCCGGGAAGGAGCTTGGCTTATGCATGCAGAGGTACAGAATCTTTTTGTACGGATTCATCTACTATATTTCGCGCAAAATCAGGACTTGAACGTTAGCGAGGCACTGCCCCTATTGGAAGAAAGGGGATATCGCGTTGGAGAGCGGGAGATCAAGCAGGAGCTTGAACACCTGACACAGGAGAATTTCCTGACCGCCCACGGGGACCAATGGAGCCTAACCGGGACTGGCATCGAAGAATTCAAGGAAATCACGGCTGTGTTTGGCCGGGTTAGCGATGAATTACTGGGGAAGGGCAAGAAAACGTCCAAAGCTTAAAATTCATTTGGACAAGCCATGATTCCGTAATTCACTCAAACTTGAATTGATCCATACGTACAACAAGACCGGGAGCGAAATTGGCCCGGTTTTTTGACGTGTATCCATGACTGAACAGTTGCCATTCGGCGCAGGTTATGATTAGATGACTAGTGAATATTATGGTCTGCGGAGATAGATCGGATCGGAGTGTCTTTATATGTATAAATGCAAAGGAAGAATTCCCGAAATGGAGACTGCGCGGCTTCGTCTGCGTAAAATGCGTCGCCGGGATGCGGCCCAGATGTTCGCATGCTGGTCAGATCGCGAGGTGACCCGTTACATGAATCTTGCACCCATGATTGGGACAAGCGAAGCGGCGGACATGATTGGACTGCTCAACCAAATGGCAGGAGAAGAGGATGCGATCCGGTGGGGGATCGAACTCAAAGAAACAGGCAAGCTCATCGGCAGTTGTGGCTTTAACACATGGCAGCTTGAAGGCGCATTCCGGGGTGAGATCGGTTATGAGCTGGGACGTGATTATTGGCGCCACGGTTATATGACGGAGGCATTCTCTGCATTGCTGCCCTTTGGGTATGAGACCATGGGTCTTAATCGAATCGAAGCGCTGGTTGATCCGCGTAATCTGGCGTCTGGCGAGTTCCTGACAAACCGTGGCTTCACGCGTGAAGGATTGCTGCGACAGGTGCAACATACGTCCACCGGATACAAGGATATGGTGATGTATTCCATGTTGTATGATGAGTTCCTTCGCAAGCGAGGTAAATAAAAGAGACAATATATAATTGTTTTTGAATTTACACGTAAACGAAGAAACAGAACAAAGCTGGAGAAGCACCAATTATATAGAGAACAAAGAGAGAAGGGTTTGTGTGAATGCAACTGGAGGTTTGAAGCGCAGTTTCATCTTGACAGGGCTGTTGCTCGCGACATTTCTGTCAGCGATTGAAGGCACCGTAATTGGTCCGGCGGGGCCGACCATTGTCAGTGAGCTGGGGAGTGTACAGCTGCTGAGCTGGATTTTCACCGCATACCTGTTGACGATGGCAGTGAGTACGCCCATTTTCGGTAAAATCAGTGACTTGTATGGACGAAAGCCTGTATTTCTGATTGGCTGTGCGTTATTTTTACTGGGTTCACTCTTGTGCTGTCTGTCGCAGAACATGGAGCAATTGATTATTTTCCGTGCTATTCAAGGGATTGGTGCGGGTGCGGTAGTTCCTGTTACATTTACGATTATTGGGGACATCTACGCTATTGAAGAACGTGGCAAAATCCAGGGCTGGATTAGCTCCGTGTGGGGCATTTCCTCTCTGGCGGGACCGTTGCTTGGCGGTTATTTTGTAGATAATCTCGGCTGGCAGTGGATCTTTGGTTTTAATGTGCCGTTTGGTCTGCTTGCGATGTGGTTTGTATTTCGTTATCTGAAGGAAGATATCTCTCCACGTACGGCCAAGATTGATTATGTCGGTGCACTGACCTTCACGGTGGGTATTACCGCATTGTTGTTTGTCCTGTCGGCGGGTGGGCAGTATTATGCCTGGAGTTCTCCGTTGATTGTTGTGCTGAGTGTGGTCGCCGCTCTGTTTATTATTTTATTTTTTGTGGTGGAAAAAAGAGCTCAGGCCCCTATGGTTCCACTACATTTGTTCCGAATTCGGGACATCCGTGTGGCGAATATCGCCGGACTGCTGACCAGTACTTTGATGATCGGCCTGACCAGTTATTTGCCGCTCTGGGTGCAGGGGGTTCGGGGAGGTAATGCGACGGAATCCGGGCTGCTGCTCGCGCCGATGTCGGTGGGTTGGCTCATTGGTAGTGTGATGGCAGGCCGTCTATTGATGAAAATTGGATCACGTATGACCGCATTGATTGGGTTAACCGGTATTGCAATTGGATCGGGTGGACTCTTTCTGGTTGGCGGGACATCCCCGCAGGCTGTGCTATTTATATTGACCTTTATTTATGGTCTCGGCTTCGGGTTTGCATTCACGATCTTCACCATTATTGCGCAGTCGTCTGTAGGGTATAAGGAACGTGGCTCCTCCACGGCACTGCATACATTCATGCGTACATTGGGACAGACGATTGGTGCAGCGGCTTTTGGCACTTGGTTGAACTATCGAATCTCGACGTTATCCAGTGAGCAGAATCTGGCTGAGGCTGGAATATCGGAGAGTGATCTGAACGAACTGCTTGCACCACATACGGATGCAGCCCTATCAGATGATAAATGGGCGCTGCTACGTAACGTGCTGGAAGGAAGCTTGCATTCCCTGTTTGTGATTATGTTTGTCATTGCACTGATCTCGTGGGTAACGACGCTTGCTCTACGCAAACGTTTAATTGTACCCGAAGATGCAGATGCTCCACCGCAGCCACAAGGCTCAAAGTAAAAAGAAGATATATATATTACAAACATATAAAAAACCGGATTCGCCGATGTCAGGCAAATCCGGTTATTTTTGTTGATGGCACATGTGCAGTGGACTAGAGTGTATCTTCAAACTCAGGCAAGTGATACGTTGGGGAATGTCCGGGTCTAAAGCATTTTGAAGTAAAGGCTGGCTGATCCTGGTGAATCGTCCAGACGAATTTCTAAGGAACCGAGGACGTCTTATTTGACCTTCTGCTGCTCTTTTTTAATTGTTAGGAACATGAGACACGTTATTTCCCGAAATCACCTGAAAAACACGTTGTAAACGGCTGTTTTTTCAAGGATAGCGTGTGTCAGATTCCTTAAAATGCTGCGAGCGCTTCAAACCCTGAATAAGACGTCACAGGTTCGTTAGCGCTCCTGCTCCATGTCTGCTCCAGAACATTCAGTTACGCTCTGGCTTACGGCAGGTTTGAAGATACGCTCTAGCTGCTTGCTGATAAACGGTCTGCAGAATGTGCAAGCCTTCCCAAGAGTTCGGACAACAATTCCTTGTCTTCCTCACTTAGTCCACTTACAGCCCGATCAATCTTCAACGCATAGCCTGGATAGATGTCATCCATGGTGCGCTGTCCTTCTTCGGTCAGTTCCACAAAGATGATACGTCTGTCTTGCGGACAATGTTTGCGGTGTAACAATCCTTTTTGCTCCAGCTTATCAATCACATAGGTCACATTACCACTTTGCAGCAGAAGTTGTGCACCAACCTGTTGAATCGGCTGAGCTCCTTTCATATATAACACTTCGAGCACCCCATATGCGGTGGGGTTGAAGCCATGCACTTTGCTTCCGGATACAGCGTGTTCATTCACGCTCTTGAATGTCTGGGCCAAGGTGCGGTACAGATGAAGTGAACGTTCGGTTCCGATTTCTTGTAATTCCAGCATGCTGATCCCGCCTTTTCAGATTAGTTTATAAGTTGAAATGATGAAGTTACAACCTACCACTATGAGGACAGAACAACCTTCCAATCACTGTTATCCCCATCGTTATGCTGTTCATGTAAAAGAGTATTTCAACTTATATGAGTTGGTTAGTTATGTTTGACGATTCAGGTTGTCGCCATGGTTTAATTGTAAACTTCTATTTCTACGAAAAACATGCGATATGTCACAAGATTTGCATTTTTAGCATTTAAAATTTGATCATTCATCATGCTGAAAAATCATCCTTCAGATGTCGCTTTTTCTCCGCCTCTGGCAGGAGGTCGAGTCAAGGGCTGCGCTATATAATGAGTTTATACTATGAATTGGAAGATAATGGAGGAGAAGAAGGGTGACAAGTGATTTAACGTTTGAAGGGCAACGACCGCTGAAGAATAACCGATCTTTTGTAACATTGATGGTGGCACAGGCCATTTCCAATCTGGGTGATTGGCTGCATCTGCTCGCAATCCTGACCCTCGTGGGTATCCGTTGGAATGCAACGCCTTGGGAGATTACATTTGTCACACTTTCCGCTGCACTACCCATTCTGTTGACAGGGCCATTCGCAGGCACGCTTGCAGATCGTCTGAACCGTAAATGGCTGATGATTGTAGCTGATGGTGCAAGAATTATCATCGTGGGTGCGTTAATTTTTGCTGACCAGATCTGGCACGTCTACATACTGCTTGTCCTCAAATCCCTGTTTGATGTCATATTCTCTCCGGCCAAAAACGGAAAGCTGAAGGAGATTGTACCTCGAGAACAACTTGCGCAAGCTGTATCCATCAGCTCGGTGATCGAACAGATGTCCAAAATTATTGGTCCAGCACTTGGTGGACTGCTGGTAGCCGCTTTTGGCATTACCTGGTGTTTTGTTCTCGATTCAGCGTCTTTTCTGATCTCCGGCATCATTTTATTGTGGATTCCTGGAACTCGAGTGATCCAAACCGCAATTCATAACGTAACAGAAGTAGAGGAAGAGCCAACTGAGGATGTTCGCAACCACCCAAAAGACTCTTTTTGGAAAGAAACACTGGAGGGTATCCGAATGCTCGCATCTCTCCCTCATGTAGGAACGTCTCTGATCTTGCTTGCTTCAGCCATACTTTTTCTGCAATTTGCCGATTCACAGACTGTGGTGTTATTCAGACAGCTTCCCGGAATTTCAAGTGATCTGCTGGGATGGTGCGTGGCAGCAAGTGGCTTAGGTACATTAATTGCAGCGATGAGTGTGCGGAAGTGGAAGCATGCAGGGCATGTTTTGAAAATGGGTCTAGGTACCATACTCATGGGTCTGGTTATCGGCGGAGCCGGAGTTATTGTTGGGATTTGGCCGCACGCCGGGCTAGGTGCCAATCTGTTGTTAGTATCCCTCTTTGCCCTGGCAGGTGTCGGAATTGGGTTTGCCATTGTACCCTTTCAGATCCTGTTGCAGGAACAGACACCTGAGGCGATGACAGGCAGGGTATTTGGAACGGTAGGCAGCGTGATGACAGCCAGTAATATTATGGGCCCGGTGGTAGGTGGATTCATGGTCACCTCATTCGGTGTAGTGCCGGCTTTTGTCTGTTCAGGCATTTTGCTGACCCTGCTTGGTTTGATTTATTTGATGAAACGTAGCGGGGAAAAAGCCGATCTGAATGGCTCCATTGCAGCCAAGACCATGATTGCAGGCGACTGAAAACAGGCCGAGTCTGCTCAGGTTAGAACAGTTGAAATGAAGGTTTGAATTTACTTCAAATTTTAAATTTATGATTAAAAGGCGTTTGAGTAAACGCCTTCACGTTTAATGAGGAACAGGCAGAAATCCCTGTATTCTAATTATTCCTAGGGGAAAACTCATATGCCTTGTCCCACCAACGCATTAGCGGAAAGGGGGTGAAGCAACTTGAATGTAAAGTTACCAAGATCGATTGTGCGTCTTGGAAGCATACCATTGGCAATACTCGCCGGGACTTTGATGCTGGGGATTGGATCGTCACATGTATACGCAGACGAGGCTCAGGTATCTTCTGAAAAACCGTCCAGCGGATTGTCGCTGAATTTGTTTTCACGTGATTCGGATGGCGGGTTGAATCTGACTCTGTCGGTATCGGTATCCACACCACTACTGGATGTTGAAGTTCCGTCGATCAAAGCGAATGAATCCACAGGTAAGCTGAGTGTATCTGAGCTGAAAGTAGATACACCGCTTGGATCGGCCGGAACATCAGAGATTGGGATTGATGCGAAGAAGGGAACCGTTGAACTGCCGTCTGTACACGCGGATACACCGGTGATCAAAGCCGATGTATCAAGCAGTCAGGTGAATCTGAACGAAGGTACAGCTTCCTTGCCCGGGGTTACCGCAGAGGTACCCGAGGTAATCAAGGCAGAGACGTCTGCTGTGAAAACTGACCTTCGGCAGGGTAAGGTTGAATTACCTTCCGTGAAGGTGGATGTACCCGAGGTTACTTCGGTCAATATCTCTTCATCCCGAGTGGATCTGAGTAAGGGGAATGTCCAGCTACCTTCTGTGAAAGCAGAAGTTCCTGTTGTAGACGTATCCGCTGAACTCAATCCTGATCAGGAGAAGGTGGAGATTCCAAGTGTGAAGCCGGAACTGCCTGTAGTCACTCCGGAACAACAGCCGGTCGTCAAAACACCGAATGTTAAAACTTCCAATACGAGTGCACTCGCAGATCCTGTTTCATCACAGAACAACGTGGAAGGGCAGGACGCAGTTCAGGTTACGGGCAACGTGATTGAGGTCACCCCGGAACCAGGAGTACGTCCAGAACAACCTGTTGTCCCGCAGGCATTGCCTGTTGACGGAACCGATCTGACGCAGGATTCCGATGTCAATGCAGATTTATCTGATAACGAGTTATTCCTCGTGGATCAGAACTCTGCTAAACCATCTGTCACCGAACAAGTGCGGAGTAACCCGGAAGCCAATTCGAAACAAGATGATGATAATGCAGCATCTCCATTGCAGCCTCGCACAGAACGACCAACAAGTTGGTCTGTTGCGGCAACTTCTCCCGGAGCAGTTAATGCTTCCGCAGGGACAAGCTCCGGTTCGTCCGGTGTAACTGGAGGTGGAGCAACCGCTCCAGCCGCTGCACTTCCGGGAGCAACAACAGGTCTGGTTACACCAGATTATGATTTTGCCTTCCGAATGGAACGGCTCGATGGGTTCAGTCAATGGTCACAGGCACCGCCTGGGCGGCCGCCGCAATATACCTCTTTCTCTCAATAACAATGGCGTTAATTCAACCAAAATTGAGAAGGAGTGTATATAATCATGAAAAAAGTGAATCGTTGGGTAAAATTGTCGGTATTGTCGGGTACGTTGGTGGCTGGATTGCTGGGAGCTTCGCAGGCAACTTACGCAGATAGCTATAGCAATAACAGCAGTGGCAATCTGGATTTGAATGCAGGTTTGCGTCTGGAGTTGGGATCTCTTCTGTCAGGACACCGTGACACAGGTTACGGTAACAATGGAAGTTACGGAGGTTCCTCCAGTGTAAGCGGAGCATTGAATTTGGATCTTGGACTCAATGCCGGCTTATCCTCAGAGAGCACGAACCGATACAATGATCGTTCTTCTGACCACACTGCTCAGCGTAGCAGTTCTGGCAAGCTGGGCCTTGGCTTGAATGCCAATGTGTCGGGAGAAGGTACAACGATGAGCGACTATTCACGAGGCGGCGATGATCGGAGCGTAAACAGCAGCTATGCGAGCGAAAGTCGTGGAGCGCTGGATCTCGGTCTGAACGTGAAAGCGGAAGGTGAGAGTGCTACAGTAGCTCAAACTGAACGCAACAACAGCGTGAACGACCGTGAGCGTACCGACAGCAGCAGCTACGCGAGTGAAAGCCGTGGAGCACTTGATCTGGGTCTGAACGCCAAAGCCGAAGGAGAGAGTGCAACAATGACTCAAACTGAACGCAACAACAGCGTGAACGACCGTGAGCGTACCGACAGCAGCAGCTACGCGAGTGAAAGCCGTGGAGCACTTGATCTGGGTCTGAACGCCAAAGCGGAAGGTGAGAGTGTAACAATGACTCAAACTGAACGCAACAACAGCGTGAATGACCGTGGGCGTAACTCAAGCAGTAATTTCGCGAACGAAAGCCGTGGTGCGCTGGATCTGGGTCTGAACGCCAAAGCCGAAGGCGAGAGTGCAACGACGGCTCAATCTGATCGCACTAACAGCGTGAAAGACAGCGATCGCAACACGAGCAGTAACTTTACGAATGAAAGCCGTGGAAGCTTGGATCTGGGTCTGAACGCGAAAGCAGAAGGTGAGAGTGCAACAATGACTCAAACTGAACGCAACAAAAGCTTGAACGACCGTGAGCGTACCACGGGCAGTAACTTTGCTAATGAAAGTCATGGAAGCTTGGATCTGGGTCTGAACGCGAAAGCCGAAGGCGAGAGTGCAACGACGGCTCAATCTGATCGCACTAACAGCGTGAAAGACAGCGATCGCAACACGAGCAGTAACTTTACGAATGAAAGCCGTGGAAGCTTGGATCTGGGTCTGAACGTGGATGCGGATGCAGAGAGTGAAACTACATCTGTGGTGGAGACAAATCGGTAATATGAGATTTTCACTGTAATATGAAGAAGCAGGGGCTCCGGAACCCCTGCTTCTTTTTTATGCTTTTCAAAATTCGAAATAATATGCAAATGGACAAGGATTTCAGTATAATTGTTATAACAGTTGAATAGTATAACTAAGGAGGGAAATGAATGAATAGGGTGAGTGAAATGGAACGAAAAGTAACGAAATTTGGTAATAGTCTTGGATTAACCATGACGGATGCCTTCAAACAAATTGGTCTTGAACAAGGTGACATGGTTCAAATTGAGGTAAATCAGTCTAACGGGGAAATTATTATTAAGAAGTCTACAAAAGTCAATTTGCCTAACGGAATCAGTAGTGATTTTATGGATACATTAGCTGATGTGATAGGTGAATACGATCAAACTTTGAAAGGTCTCAAGGATAGATGAGCATGACCCGGTATTTGAGCATACAAGAGGTTATTGCGATCAATGTCGCTATGATTAAGCGTTACAGTCCTGGAGAGCAGATTGGAGTTAAAGACTCTGGTCTGCTTGAATCCGCGATTATAAGAGCGCAATCATCAGCTTTTGGTAACGAAGCCTACCCATCTATATATGAAAAATCTGCTGCGATTTTTCAATCTTTGGGCCAAAATCACCCTTTTCATAATGCCAATAAAAGAACGGCTTTTACCGCACTGGTAATCTTCCTGCGTTATAACAATGTGTATCTTAAAATGGATCAAACTTTTGCTGAGGACTTAACTGTCGATATGGTGAACCACAAGTACACATTTGAAGAACTGGTCTCGATTATTCGTACATACTGTGTTACTGAAAATGAAATATAATAGTAAGCAATAAGTCATACGTTACTATGATTTATTGCTTTATTTTATTGCGGAAATTTACACGAGAACGTAGAGGACAGAAAGAACCTGAAGAAGTGGAGCGTTCGCCTTTATCCCCCGATTTTCACCTTGTCAAATTGATTCAAAAAATCGGGGGATAACAGCGATCGGAAGGTTGTTCTGTCATCGGAGTGTGCAGTGTAACTGGTCTTTAGTTCAACGAATATAGATTACAATAAAACATAAAGAACGAGTTAAACACCTGATCAGAACAGGGAGTGAATAATATGGGAATGGAATATAAAAGCAAGGAAGTACAAGAGTCCATATTGGACGTACATATTACCGAGGCAGGATACGAGCCGGGACAATCGACCATACGCAATATTCGAATGAGTGTGGCGCGAGGAGAACTGGTAGGTATTATCGGACCAAATGGTGCGGGCAAAAGTACCACAATCAAAACGCTTCTTGGTCTTCTGGAACATGCGAACTATGAAGTGACGATTGGAGGAGATGGTCGTTATGCCTATATCCCGGAGCAACCGGTTTTTTACGAATATATGACCCTATGGGAACATCTTGATCTGGCGGCAGCGGCATATGAAATGGAGGAAGAAGCTTTTGTTGCCAGAGCGGAGGAACTGTTGATTCGTTTCGGGATGGACCATGTTCGAAATGATCTTCCAGCCAGTTTCTCAAAGGGCATGCGGCAGAAAATGATGTTGATGATCGGATTTCTGTCTTCACCGGATATCTATATTGTGGACGAGCCGTTCATCGGGTTGGACCCTCGTGCAACCAAGGATTTTCTGAAATTACTAGATGATGAACGTCGCCGCGGCGCGGGTGTGCTCATGTCTACGCATGTGCTGGATACCGCTGAACGAATCTGCGACCGGTTTATTCTGATTGCTTCGGGCAGATCTGCTGCCGAGGGAACATTGGATGAGATCCGTGAAGCGGCAGGATTGCCGGAAGCCTCTTTGTTTGATTGTTTTGATGTACTGACGTCTTAGATAGAGAGAGGGTGAGAGAGAATGGAAACTTCCCAGCGTTATACCCCACTTCGTTTATACAGACGAAGACGCAAAGAGCACTTCAGGGAACAGATGAAAAATCTCAGACTCGTCGTGGATTGGACAGTGTGGGTATACCTGCTTGTTCCGGGTCTGCTCTATCTAATTGGATGGTACACGAGTCTGTGGACCAAACCGCTTCCTGCATGGGCGACAGGATTACCGCTTCCCGTACTGACTGGGCTGATTGACGTCGTTATGCTTACCGGTGGTGTGTTGATATTTGTGGAGGAAGCGGATGTATTGTTTCTGAAATCAAGGCCGTTGTGGATGCGCACGTTAATGAGACAAGGGCTCTACCGGTCCTGTCTGCAACATCTGGGCAAAATGATCCTGATTACAGCGCTAACCGCACCCCTGTGGTCCCGTGTCTATGAGATGTCGAATCTCCAGATTGCACTTATGGCTGTCTGGTTTGGTGCAGTAGCTTCATTCCAAGCCATAACACTACATATGACGAAGGTTCGACATACAGGATGGCGGCGTTGGATTCAGATGATCCCTCTCGTCGTTGGCATAGGTTACATGACCATTCATGCGACATCATGGATGCATGGACAGACGTGGAAAATCAGTTTTGGAATCGTAATTATCATGCTTCTTCTAATTACAGTTGGACAGATGAGGCTATTGATGAAGGGAACGTTTGAAGGGGATGTGCGGGAGGATCTGCGGAGCAGGCTGCAGCTTACAGCTCTAATGTTAAGCCGGGCGGTGAGCAAGCCGAAAGCCCCACGAACACGGTCCATCATCTTCCGCAAACCGCGTAAACTGTTACGCAATCGTTCCATCGCGAATCGGACAGCGGAGATTGCGTTCAAGGCATTTTTCAGGAACTCGGCCACGATGAAATTGTATCTGCAGCTTGGCGGACTATCCATCGCAGCAGTTGCCTTGCCACCTTTTCCGGTCAATGTCATTGTGTGTGCGTTATTAATCATCATGTTGACGGTGATGTTTTATCGTTCCTGGGATGTTTTTGCAACCTCGGACTATGCTCAGCTCATAACGTATGATTCGGAGGCGCTGCATCTTGCGGGTTCAATGATGGTTCGGATGTTGTTCATCCCGATTGGTATTCTTATGGGATTCACGCTGGGATTGGCCTGGCTCGGCTGGATCGTCGGTATTCTGACAGCTGCAGGTGCGGTGGCCTTCGGACTTTGTGTGTTGTCTATTGCCGGATGGGTTCGGCTTACCCGTGGCTAAAGGAATTCCTTTCTAATTCGGAGCATATCGTGCGCTATAACTGACCATGCTATAGAAGAATAATCTCATCCATGGATGATGAGAGATTAGCTGTAGCAAGGAGGAAGAGACGATGATGGATAATAGCGAACTACAGGTGCACTTTTCAGACGATTCAGCGTTGAATGCCGCAAGGGCAACCTTGGAGGAATTGGGATATAAGCCATATCAGTCCGGCCCGCTGGAATTGTACATCCCTACAGATCGCCAAGATCCTCAGTCTGCCGTAGAGATTGTACAATCTCATGGAGGAAGTGCCGTATTTGCCTCACAGACGGAAGAGCTGGATCAGTTTCAGAATATATCAATTCCGGCTCATCTCGTGAATGAAGACTGGAATGAGGGTTATGCAAACGGAAACCAGGGAAGCCAGACGGAGCAAGGCAGACATAACTATAGCGATGACCCGACATACGATGATTCGGCTGATGGATTTTCAGGCAGTGTGAAAGCATAGAAGCATCACAAGCTAAGAGCAGTTCGAGCCAATTTTTCTAAAATGGAACAATGCCCAAAACCCCCGATCTTCCACAGATGTGGATATCGGGGGTTTTGGCATCTGAAGCAATTCATCGCTGATGATGCCATTAGGCATGATTCGTAATCAAAAGCGGACTTTTGAACAACCTCTATTATAATTTAGCGTGTTTATATTCAGCTGCATGCATGCCAGCCGTATATCCTGTGGAGAATGCAGCGGTGATATTGTACCCTCCAGTGTAGCCGTGAATATCCAAAACTTCACCGCAAAAGAATAGTCCAGGCAGCAGCTTGGATTCCATTGTTTTTGGGTATATCTCCTTTAAGTGGATTCCTCCCCCAGTAACAAAGGCTTCTTTGAGCGATCTTGTTCCGTCTGCACGGAAGGTAAAAGCCTTCATTAGCCCGCACAAGTTGCTTAACATACCTTTGGGAAAATGGTGGAACGTAAGGTCATCGCTGATCTCTGCCCGTTTCATCATTAAGGGAATCATACGTTCAGGAACCCATGTTTTTAAAATGTTTTTGACAGCCTTGCGGGATTCTTTTTCCAATACCTGTTGCACCTGTGCTTCCAATGCACCTGGGGACAGCTCCGGGAACAGATCAATGCTCATAATGACCTGTGGGTTTCCAGTCTTCATCTGTACCTTGCGGATAAATTGGCTGCAGCGCAGTGCAACCGGTCCAGACACTCCAAAATGCGTGAAGATCATATCCCCGCGATGAGAGATGACTGTTTTTCCTTTGGCATCCACTACGGATAGAGCGATATCCCTTAAAGACAAACCTTGCAGTTCTTTGGACTGAATCCAACTCTCCCCAGACACAATGGGCACTTCGGTTGGATATAATTCTGTAATGGTGTGACCCGCAGCCTCAGCCCAGGGATAACCGTCTCCGGTAGATCCAGTTTGAGGTACGGATTTGCCGCCGGTAGCGATGATGACAGAGCGTCCAAGAATGGTTTTACCGGATATCAATTTAACACCTTGTATCTGCTGACCATTCTGAATAATTTCCTTGACCGGTTCTTTGGTGCGAATCTCAACGCCGAGGGAGACAATCTTGCCTACCAGCGCATCCACAACTGTTTTCGCTTTATCGGTTACAGGAAACATTCTGCCGTTGTCTTCTTCTTTCAGGGCAATTCCGAGATTCTCGAAGAAACGCATGATTCCCTGGTTGTCCAGATTCTGAAACGAACTATATAAAAAGCGTCCATTACCGGGAATATGTCGGATGAGTTCATCCGTTTCCTTGGCATTGGTTACATTGCATCGACCTCCGCCAGAGATGCCGAGTTTACGACCCAGTTGATCTCCTTTATCCAGCAGAAGCACGGAGGCTCCATGCTCGGCAGCAGCAACGCAAGCCATCAGGCCCGCAGATCCACCACCAATTACAATGACATCATACATATGTTATTACCCTCTTTTTTCATTGATTTTGTCTGTTTTACGTAAAATGTGTCTACTCCTGGCTTTTTCTGAAATATAATGGAGTTATGAGCAGTTCTATTGTGCAGTCTTAAGGGATATATTGTATTATACTGTCGCCTATGTTTTAATCAGAAATACATGAGGGAATGTGCAGGCAGAGGAGGAGATGGCATTGTGGTTGCGTTAAAGGACATGCTTTTACAAGTACTGCTGGCAGGGTCGGCGGTATTTCTGATTCCCTTATTCCGTTTGGTACTCTCCAAGCGGGTTATTGCCAGAATGGAACATGACGGAACCGTTCATACCAGTTTTGCTGTGACAAGTGCCCTGAGCATGTTATTGTGTCTGCTGTTTGCGCTCTATGCAAGCCCGGTGGCTGTACCCATATCATTAAGCATCGTACCTGTAATACTTGTTATTTTGTATTGTAAGTCCGCTATAGGCGTAACGCTGTCCATTCTACATATTCTCTTCTATTTTCTTTTTGCGCATCCCTATGAGCTGTACGGATTTCTCCTTCATACGGGCATTCTTCTCTATCCTATTGTATGGTTGTCTGCCAAACGATTCAAGCATAATACACCTTCACGCAAAATGGCGATCCTCATCATCCTGATTACAATGGAACTGGTTGTAACGAGTCTGTTATGGATCGCATCCCTCCAGAATGAATCCACGTACTCTGCGACCTACATGATACTTACAGCACTTGGGTATACCGCTGGAGCCATTGTTGCGGGCAGTCTGAGTCTGCTATGGCTGGAACGGATGAAGCACTATCGCGGGCTGGAGCAGCATCTCTCGGAAGTCCACCATCGATACATAGCCGAAACGGAGAAACTTCATCAGATTCTGGACGCAGTGCCTCTCTCCATTGCCACTGTAGATAAACAAGGCACAGTGATGTTTGTCAATGAGATGATGGAGCATACCGCAAGGGAGCAGCTACCTTGTACCTCCACACCTGATCTCATTGGACAGCCTGCCAGTCAATTTGTTGAACAAGGTCAGGCGGATAAGATGGATAAAAGCATTCGCAGAGCCGTCGTTCATGGTGAGATTAGTGGGTTGACCGTTCGTTACGGTGCACACGTATTTCAGTCCCGAACCGTACCGATTTATGCCTTTTCAACAGAATCTGCGAGAGAAGTTACAGGAGCCATGCTAATCATTCAGGATATCACGGAGCTTGAGATGTTGCGAAGTGAACTGGATAATGTGGATCGTCTCAGTCTGGTGGGGCAGATGGCTGCAAGCATTACGCATGAAGTGCGTAATCCAATGGCGGTTGTGCGGGGTTTTCTTCAACTTATGCAGGAAAAGAGTCCTGATTCCCTCGATCACTATTACCGGATCGTTCTGGAAGAGCTGGACCGGGCCAACAGTATCATTAATGATTTTTTGTCTTTGGCTCAGAATCGTATTGCCGAGAAAGAAGAATCCCAGCTTCACGATATCATACATGAACTCAGTCCGTTGTTATGGGCGGATGCGAACCTGCGTGGTCAGAGTATAGAACTCATGTTGGCCCATAATGTGCCGAAGCTGCATCTCAATTCTAAGGAAATCAAACAGGTGGTGTTGAACCTGGCCCGTAACGGGATGGAAGCCATGAATGAGAAGGGCGTGCTTACGCTGGAGACGCGGATAGTGGATGATAAGGTCGAACTGTGTGTACGAGACACAGGGCCTGGTCTACCCAGGGTGAAGAAGGAAAAGCTGTTTGAACCTTTCTATACGACAAAAGCCAAGGGGACCGGACTTGGATTGTCCATGTGCCTGAGTATTGTGGAGCGACATAACGGAACCATTACTGTGGAATCGGAGGAAGGCCAGGGCACGACCTTCAAAGTGGCATTTGAACGTTAGTCATTCAGCATATTTTGCCAGACATTGAGACATAATATTATGGAAGAAGCCTTTCCGCAGGCGGTTTCTGAATCTTGCTTTCATTGCTTATGGATGTATAATAGGAATAGCACATCATTACATCCATAATGTTCGATATGAATGTAACGTTGTTTTGGAGAGTTTATTGGCCTTTAATTCGATCGAGATCATAGAACAACCATTTATAAGGAGTGAAACCGAATGTCGATGTCATTTGATCAATACATGAAAGATATGGTTCAACCGATGCGGGATGATTTAACTCGTCTGGGAATCCAGGAGTTGCGTACTCCTGAAGAAGTGGAAGCAAGTCTTCCGGATGCAAAAGGAACAACGCTGGTTGTCATTAACTCTGTCTGCGGATGTGCCGCGGGTCAATGTCGCCCAGGTGTGTCCCAAGCACTTCAGCACGATATTACACCGGATCACCTGTACACTGTATTTGCTGGTCAGGACAAAGAAGCCACTGCAAAAGCACGTGAATTCTTTGCACCGTATCCTCCATCTTCACCGTCCATCGCTCTGATGAAAGACGGAGAACTCGTTCACTTTATCGAGCGTCATCAAGTGGAAGACCGTTCTGCAGAGGATATTGCGGCTGATCTCAAAAGTGCATTTGACCGTTACTGCCGTTAATTCGCTCCAATAGAACGCCCCGCCCTTCGGATCACCGATGCCGGGGCGTTTCATTTTGGATAGATAAGGTTATTGAACCATTCGGACCTTTCAAGCTGGACATCAAATTTCATTCATTTAGAAACGGGGTGTGTGAACGATGAGTTTGCAACAACAGATCATCGCTGAATTGAAGGTTAAACCAAGCATTAATGAGGAAGAGGAAGTACGCAAGCGTGTTGATTTTCTGAAGACGTATGTGAAAAATGCGGGTGCCAAGGGCTTGCTGATTGCGATCAGCGGCGGTATCGACAGTGCAGTGGCTGCGGCGTTGTGCAAAAAAGCAACGGACGAGCTTACGCAAGAGAACAACCAAGAGTACAAAACGCTTGGTGTGTTCCAACCTTATGGTGAACAATCCGATATCGATCACAGCTACGCTGTAGCCAAAGCATACGATCTGAAGCATGTCGTGGAAACCAATATCGAAGATGCAGTGAACGAGATTGCGCTGGAAGTGGAGCAAGGGTTCAAATCCTTGGGCAGCCCACGCCATATGACTCACCAAGGCAAAGGTAATGTTAAGGCGAGAACTCGTATGGTTATGCAATATGCACTATCGTTTGAAGAAAACCTGCTTGTTGTAGGTACGGATCACGCGTCCGAAGCTATCACGGGTTTCTATACCAAATGGGGCGATGGCGCTGTGGATATCACGCCACTAAGCACCCTGAACAAACGTCAGGTGCGCCAGCTGGCAGCATATCTTAACGTGCCACAAGCTATTTTGGACAAAGCACCATCGGCAGGGCTGTGGGAAGGTCAGACGGACGAAGATGAGCTGGGAATTTCGTATGAAGCGAACAGCGACTATCTCGAAGGCAAACAGATCGATCCGGCTGCACAAGAGCGCCTCGAAGCGTTCTATACGCGCACACATCACAAACGTAATGCCATTCCTGGTATCTAATACGGGTGGATGAACATGATCGTTATATAGGGAATGCAAAAAGAGTCACTGCTCACGCAGTGACTCTTTTTGTTATGTGGAACGAGAAACCGCAAAAATCCAGGTGACTACTATATTAAAGATGTGTTAGCTATTCCAGTCTTTGATCTGTTGCAGGGTTTGGGTGATGGCTTGCTCCAGTTGCGGAGTGGTTTCTTTAAATGGGTGAACGGTGTTGAAGGTGTGGTTTCCCTCATTAATCTGGTGCCACGGGATATCAGGGCGTGCTTGCACAAGTGCGGCAGAACCGTCCCGCAGACGTTGGGGATCTTCTGTTCCCTGAATGAGTGCGACTCGCACAGGTGAAGAAGCCAAACGGTCAATGATAGCGTAACGTTCGCTATGCTTGTCCAGGTCTTCCAGAATAGCCACGTCCAGTGGCATCTGCTGGCCTGTTCGTCCGTTAACGACATGGCTGCGGCCATGCGTACGCATTTCTTCTTTTTGCTCCGCTGTAAAGAGATCCAGATTGGTTACGCCATTCCAGGAGATGACACCTGCCACCTGCTCGGGGTGATCCAGTGCATAGACGAGACTTACGCCTGCACCGCGGCTATGGCCAACCAGGTATACAGGAAGTCCAGTGAGTTCAGGTTGTGTAGCCACATATTCCAGTACCAGGGCCAGATCGGAAAGCTCCCGGCTGTAGGTATTCACTGCGAACTTTTCAAGTTCAGAGAATTGCTCCAGATATTCGCCGATACCGTTGTGAGAGAAATTAAAGGTCAGCACATGATGCGTCTGGCTTAGCTGTGCAGCTGCGCAGGGGAACATACCCCAGTCTTTGAAGCCTTTGTATCCGTGAGCCAGAATGATGACACCTTGAGCGGGTTGTTGTGCAGGGAAAAAGTCTCCGCGAATGATCGCATCTACGTCAGTGGGCAATTCAAAAGTTATGGGCATTATTCAGACCTCCTAAGAATTTCAGACGATTCCTGATTCATATTTTAGCATATATGGTAATGCGGATAGGTACTCGCTTCTGATCGCCCCTCCTGCTACAATAGAATACGTGTTCGGAGAGTTACGGATCATGTGATTGAATGGAGATCTTTTACAATGCATGTTCAAAAAGAGCGGTTTTCAGTACCAAGAAGGTGGAACTTTTGAACAACCTCTTACAGTATAAAAGATTAAGCGGGTGAAGCGTTGATGATATATGGCATAGGCAATGATGTGCTGGAGATTGGACGTATGCGGAAGCTGCTGTCCGGTCGCCATGCGGAAGCTTTCATAAAACGAATTTTAACGTCAGCAGAGCGGGAGATCGCAGTTCGTCGAGGGAAGCGGATGACGGAGTTTGTATCCGGTCGATTTGCAGCGAAAGAAGCGGTGTCCAAGGCATTTGGCTGCGGTATTGGTGGCATAATGGGCTTCACTGACATTGAAGTGCTGCCTGATGGGACAGGACGTCCAGTGGCCTCGTTGTCCAGTCAAGCCTGGGAACGTCTGCAGTTGCCATATGATAAGCAATATGACATTCATTTGAGCATTACACATCAGACGGAATTGGCAGCGGCCTTTGCGATCGTGGAGCAGATGGAAAAGTAGTTAGCTTGGTAATAGGAGAGGACGGAAATATGGGTTTACAGGAACAGAAACAACATTTCAGCGTGAATTTGCTGGACTGGTATATGATCAACCGACGGGATTTGCCGTGGCGGCGCCACAACAATCCGTATTTTACATGGGTATCGGAGATTATGCTTCAGCAGACTCGGGTGGATACGGTAATTCCGTATTTCAATCGTTTTATCGGGAATTTTCCGACCGTACAGGCGTTGGCGGAAGCACCCGAAGAGGATGTGTTGAAAAATTGGGAGGGACTCGGTTATTACTCCCGTGCACGTAATCTTCAGGCAGCCGCGAGACAAGTCATGGAGCTGCACGAAGGCGAGATGCCGCAGGACAAGCCTGCTGTCTTTGCATTAAAAGGGGTTGGCCCCTACACGGCCGGGGCCATTCTCAGCATTGCCTTCAACCAGCCGCAACCTGCGGTAGATGGCAATGTCATGCGGGTACTGTCCCGATACTTCCTCATCGATGAGGACATTATGAAGGGCAGCACCCGGGTGTTGATGGAAGAGCTCGCAGGAGAGCTCATTCCGGAAGGGCGGGCGCGTGATTTCAATCAGGCGCTGATGGAGCTTGGCGCGCTGGTATGTACACCCAAAGCGCCGCACTGTCTGACTTGCCCGGTCATGGAGCAATGTTCCGGCCGTATTGCCGGAAGAGAGCTTACACTGCCGGTCAAGACCAAGGCGAAGCCGCCGCGCCCTGAGCAGCGGCTGGTCGCGATTGTGGAGGGCCGCGGTGCTCATCGCGGCCAAGTGCTTGTGCGCCAGCGCCCAGACACGGGCCTATTGGCCCGCATGTGGGAGCTGCCGCATGTGCTCGCGGCGCCCGCCGCAGCCAGCAAGAAGGCGGCGCCGCTGGCGGATGAGCCGGCCATGGCAGTGCTGGCCGGCAGTCTGTGGGCGGAAGGCTTCGCTGCCCGCCCGGAAGGGCTGGCTACCCATGCGGAGCATGTGTTCAGTCATATTGTCTGGAGCCTGCAGGTGTACAAGTGTACCGAGCAGGACCAGAGCAGTGAGCTTCCGCTAATCGCAGCGGAAGCCAGAGCCGCCTACGATGCACAGGCGGCAACAAAGGAGGGCACAGCCTCATCATCAGCTGTGTCACCTGAGTCAGACATAACGCATTCATCGGAGCCAGGCACGCCTAATACGCAGAACATCGCAACATCGCTTAACGAGGGAGAGATGTTGGCAACATCTGATGTTAGTGACCTAGCGCTGAGCACTCCGACACTGACTGGTAAAGGCGATGGCTTGACCTACCGCTGGATCGGACCGGAAGACATGGACAAGATGGCATTCCCGAATATCTTTCTGAAGCTGATCAGCAGTTATTTTGCCGGTGCGTATGATCAAGTGAAGGATTAAATGGGGAAGCTAACGAACCCCAGAGGTCTTATTATGTGGATATACCACAATTATAGATTCTAACGAACCTGAGTGACGTTATCTTAGCCAAATCAACAAAAAATGCGAATCAAAGCTCGTATTTGGGGAAATAGCTACTCTGAGATTTGTTAGGTTCGCGATATGATGAAATATGGAGCAATAGCGGGTCCTGGGTTCGTTAGAAACAAAACACCCATTAACTATAGCGATAGCAAAAAGAGAGCCTGATCACGGTCACGACGACCGAATCAGGCTCTCTTTTATGTTAACTGTTGCATACTAAAACAGTCTTATTTTGCAGAAGCGTAACGTTTGTTCACTTCATCCCAGTTGATTACATTCCAGAAAGCGGCGATGTAGTCAGGACGTTTGTTTTGGTAGTTCAGGTAGTAAGCGTGCTCCCATACATCCAGACCCAGAACCGGAGTCAGACCTTCGAAGAGAGGGCTGTCTTGGTTAGGTGTACTAGTGATGGACAATTTGCCATCTTTGCCAACTACGAGCCAAGCCCAGCCGGAACCGAAACGAGTTGTAGCTGCTTTAGCGAAATCTTCTTTGAATTTATCAAAGCCACCCAGTTCGCTATCGATAGCTGCTGCGATATCGCCTGTAGGAGCGCCGCCGCCGTTAGGTCCGATGATTTCCCAGAACAAGCTGTGGTTAGCATGTCCACCACCATTGTTGCGAACCGCTGTGCGGATGCCTTCTGGTACGCTGTCAAGGTTAGCGATCAGATCTTCCAAGCTTTTTTCTTGCAGTTCAGGAGCGCTTTCCAGAGCTGCATTCAAGTTGGTTACATAAGTATTGTGATGGCGATCGTGGTGGATTTCCATCGTTTTTGCATCGATATGTGGTTCCAGTGCGTCGTTAGCGTAAGGAAGTGCTGGTAATTGAAAAGTCATAATGAAATACCTCCTGAGATTTTAGTTTTTTTTGAAAACAGGTACATATGTAATAATACCCTTGCCACTAATATTAAACCGCATTCGAGCTAATTAAGCAACATTTTTGTTTATTAAGTCCCCCGAGGCGTTGATCTAATGATGGGCCAGAGATAACAAACATATTTTACCCTTTATGCAACTATTTATGTGTTATAAGGCGTTTAAATGGATGAAAAGTTTAATATCCTATTGTAAACGGTTACAATTAAGCGCTTTCAAAAGAAAATGCGTGTTTTATGGAGAAAAGTATGGTTTAATTGACGAAGAAGCGGTATTTTCTCGTTTTTTGTCATTATATGAACATTGGGTTTTTGGTAAAAAGGGATTCCCTTTTTGTAAAAAACCTCATCTAAGCTAACGAAAAGGGAGATTTAAGACATGCACGTTCGTTCCTTTCAGTTGAGTGATGCAAGCCAGATGACGGAGCTTCTCCAGGTTGCACTATCGGAAGAGTGTTATGAGAACACGATGGGCCCGTTTGCCCGTCAATTGTCATGGGATTCTGACCTGATCATGGTTGCGGAAGAAGAGGGAGACCTCGTCGGCGCTTTGATCGGTACGATTGATCACAACCAGGGTTGTATCTACCGTATTGCGGTACATCCAGACTATCGTCGCCGTGGAGTCGGCAAAACACTTGTCGAGGCTATGGAACAGCGGTTCCAGCAGCGTAAAGTCAGCCAAGTATGGGTGGCGGGTGATGAGCACAACAAAGTAGCCATGCCTCTATATGAAGCAATGGGTTACGGTGCCAATCAGATTATGAGCGCTTTCCAGACTCTTAGTATTTTGTCCAAAGCTTAGTTTGCATGTTTAAAAAGAAATAAAAAAAAGATTTTCATTTCATATTAGGCATATCTCTTTAACGTGTAAGAACGTGGGGGATGTGCCTTTCTATTTATATGATTGTTCTTCACGTCATATTCCTCTGGTTTCCTCATTTTCTGAACATGTTTCGGAGTCTCCGAATTCTGTTTAAATTAACGCGATTATCCCGGCTGTATTCACGATAACGAAGGTACTGGTGCTCATAACCAATTGTTTCACTCTCCCAAATGAAGTAGACTGAAAGGGAGTGTGGTCATCAGGTTACAAGTTTAATTCAACTATTTAATAAATGAGGTGTCCCTTTGAATTCCAATCATCATTCAATGGAACATGTGACTTCCGAGCAACGAAATGAACCGTCAAAGCCTGAACAACCGGGAAAATCCTGGGTTGTCGAGCTGTGGGACTGGGTCAAAACGATTGTTGTTGCTTTTGTAATCATGATGCTGCTGAACCTGTTTGTGTTTAATCTGTCAATGGTCAAGGGACAGTCCATGCAGCCGACACTGGTTGAGCGAGATCGCCTTTTCGTCAACAAAATCGTATACCATCTGGGTACTCCTTCCCGATCAGATGTGATCGTACTTCGTGATCCAAGTGAAGGTGTGGAGAAGAAGGATTTTCTGGTGAAACGGATCGTTGGACTTCCGGGAGATACAATTGAAGTTAGGGATCACCATCTATATGTGAACGGTGAGCAACAAGCGGAGACGTACACCGATATTGAGGTGCAGGACCCTGATTTTGGCCCAATCACACTGGAACCGGATCATTTCTTCGTGATGGGGGATAATCGTCATGAAGGCAAAAGTAAGGATAGCCGAGTGTTTGGCAGTATTACATCCGACCAGATTGTAGGCAAGGCTGAATTTATTTTCTGGCCGTTTTCTGAATTGAAGAAATTGTAAAATGCTTACAGGACAACAACTTCAGACTGCATTTTGCGTTAAACCATATAGACTCGTTCCGTTTGAATTCAAATATGTAAGGCATATATAGAAATTAACGCCTGTCCTCTTACCGTGAGGCGGGCGTTCACTATTTACGGAATAAGTGTCGGAAGAAGAGAGGGAAGAGAAATGACGAGCGTACAGACCGGGGCAGCACAGGATGCCTCTGTATGGGAGAGGTTAAAACAGGAGATCAAGGCAGCTGGCCCCGGACTGGGCATTGATGATATCGGATTTGCTTCGGCTGATCCTTTTGTTTCCCTGAAGTCGCTGCTGGAGCAGTCGCGGGATAAAGGGTATGCTTCAGGTTTTGAAGAGCCGGATATTGAAAAAAGGGTGCACCCCGCCTTAAAAGATGGCGAGCCTGCTTCACTCATTGCAATAGCCGTGGCATACCCATCCAAAATGGTGAATCCGCCGAAATCGGAGCCTGGTGCGTATCGAGGTATTTTTGCCCGTTCGGCTTGGGGTCAGGACTATCATCAGGTCCTGCGTGCAGCGATGGACAAGCTGGTCAATTTTATAAAGGAACGCGTACCTGAAGCCATGATCGAAAGCATGGTAGACACTGGAGCATTGGTGGATCGTGCGGTGTCCCAGCGTGCGGGGATTGGTTTTAGTGCCAAAAACTGTGCCATTATATCACCCAAATTTGGTTCATGGATTTTTCTCGGAGAACTGGTAACGAATATTCCTTTTCAACCAGACACACCTGTGACCGAAGACTGCGGTGAATGTACAAAATGTATCGATGCCTGTCCTACAGGAGCATTGGAGGGGCCGGGGCAGTTGAATTCACAGCGTTGTATTTCTTTTGTAACCCAGACGAAAGGGTTCGTGGATGAAGAATTTATGCTGAAAATAGGCAACCGGCTGTACGGTTGTGACACGTGTCAGATCGTATGTCCGAAGAACCGGGGCAAGAACTGGGATCACCATCCCGAATTTCACCCTGATCCGGAGATTGTGAAGCCGTTGTTGCTACCACTACTGGACATTGGTAACCGGGAATTCAAGGAACGTTTCGGTCAGAGTTCCGCCGCTTGGCGGGGCAAGAAGCCGATTCAACGCAACGCCGTTATTGCCCTGGGCAATTTCAAAGACAAAAGTGCTGTACCCAAACTTACAGAAGTATTAAAACGTGATCCGCGCCCCGAGTTGCGGGGAACCGCAGCCTGGGCGTTAAGCAGAATTGGAGGAGAAGACGCCATGAGAGCAATTGGGGAAGCTGCCGCTAACGAACAAGATGGGAACGTACTAAGCATGCTGCAGAAGGCCGAGGAGCGACTGAGTTCGTCCGAGACCTTACCCAAACAGCCACAGGCTGGGCAAGTGAGTGAGAAGCAGCCAGAGGAACAGAACAACGAGAACAATGCTTTACGTGCGTTACAACAGGATTTGAAAATGGAAGCTGGGATTGAACCGGGTAGTGAGCAGTCTGCACAGCCTGACAAACCGGAAGCCGCAGCGTGGAAACCTTCAGCCGTTACGGGTCTTCATGGCAAGCCCGTATACTACGATGAGGTACTGACACCGATTGGTACTCTTACGTTATGCGCGACGGATGAAGGGCTGTGTCATATTGATTTTGGCGCCTTTCACGTACGGGAAGCTCATCTGCAACAATGGGCCCGCATCTGGATTGGCGAGTATCGATATGAGAAGAATGAAGAGAAGCTCAGCGAAGCTGCAAAACAGTTAAAGGAGTATTTTGCAGGGGAGAGAAAAACGTTCGACTTGCAGCTTGAACGGCTTGGAACACCATTCCAGCTACAAGTATGGCAAGTACTGTCCGATATATCTTATGGAGAGGCCTCATCACACCAACAGGTTGCGGAAATCATCGGCAGACCCAAGGCTGTTCGTGCAGTTCTGGACGCCATTAGCAAGAATCCGATTCCGATTATTATTCCCTGTCACCGTATCAGTGGTAAAGACGGTACCCTGGTGGGTTATGTAGGCGGTCTGCAAACCAAGGAGCAATTGCTCGCATTGGAGCAGCTATCGTAAGAGCGGGGGACGTTCATGAAGTATGTAAACGTGGAGAGCGTGGAAGCGGGGGAGCTTCTGGGCAAGACGGTATATTCCAGTAACGGCACGGTACTGCTGTCTGCCGGAGTCCAGCTCACCGTATACATGGTCAATACGCTGAAGCGTATTGGCGTGACCATGTTATACATCCAGGATGAAGCGTATAAAGATGTGGATGCAGAAGACATTCTGGATGAAACCACGAAACGGGCAATAATTAACGAAATGAGTGTCACACTCGAATCCATTCGATCCGGGAAAGATTGGAGTCCGAGAAAGGTTGCCCTCAGTATAGAGAAGTTGCTGAATGATGTACTGAACGGGCGTGAAATGCTTGTGCAGCTCACCGATATTCGTACCAAAGACAATGCACAGTATGTTCATGCGATGAATGTATGTTTGTTGTCTTCGGTCATCGGACTGAATATGGGACTCAATTATAATCAACTGAAGGACCTTGCTGTGGGGGCATTATTGCATGATATTGGCAAAGTGGGGGAACCTCCTGGCAGTGGCTCTGCTGCAAATTCTTCGCTGCACCATACATGGCGTGGATTTGAAGTGATTAAGAACAAACGGGAGTTCAGTCTGTTGGTCGCCCATACGGCCCTGCAACATCATGAGCATGTAGATGGTACAGGCATGCCGAGGGGAATCAAAGGGAGTGACATTCATCTGTTTGCGAGAATCGTTAGTGTGGCTAATATCTATGATAATCTCATTAATGGTTTATCCAAGGACAGTTTGATGCCACATGAGGCCTGTGAAGAGATGATGGCGTTGTCTGGTACAAAGCTCGATCGGGACATTCTGATTGAGTTCAACAAGAGTGTATCCGTGTATCCCAATGGTACAGCGGTACGACTGTCCACCAAAGAGACTGGAGTCATTGTGCGTCAACATCGGGGATTGCCCGGCAGACCTGTAATCAGGGTGGCACGCGGAAGTACGCGTTATTCTCTGGATGTGGTTGAAATCGATCTGGCTCAGCATACAACCGTTTTCATTGAAGCTGTCATGACGTAGCTTGTGTGCGGTTCAACTGGAAAATCCGTTTGCTCAAGGCGTGCGGAAATGCTATGATACTTTCAGGAAATCCGGTCTGTGTCAGGTTTGCAACATGTGCGCTTAACATCATGAAGTGACACGGATTATCAGGCTTTTTAGAATGCATACAGAGGTGTCTAAGAGATGGATATTGTTATACCGATTATTACATTGATTGTTGGTCTGGTCGGGGGATTTTTCATCGGGGTGTTCTACTTGCGTAAACAACTTGAGAAAATGCAAAGCAATCCGGACATGCTTCAGAAAATGGCGAAGCAAATGGGCTACAACCTGAATGGCAAGCAAATGCAGCGTGCCCAGCAGATGATGAAGAATCAGCAGCCAGGAGCGAAAATGCCTCAGCCGCAACAGCATCCTGCGCGTAAAAGTTCGGGCCGCCGAAAATAATAGCAGGGAATAACTGCTTAAAGTGCGTGTTCAAAAAGTTGGGTCGGACTTTTTGAACAACCTCTTACAGTAGTGGTTCGAAAGGAGGCGTTTGGCAGTGGCTGGCGTTAAAGATTATTTGAATTCAAAAGTATCCGACAATCGGGAAAAGATCGAGTATCATGTAGAGCAGATCCTGAAATTGATCGGGGAAGATAGTACACGTGAAGGGCTGCTTGAAACGCCTGCACGTGTGACCCGAATGTATGAAGAAATTTTTGGTGGTTATGAAGTAGATCCACGCGATGTGCTCGGTGTTACGTTTGACGAGAATCATGAAGAACTGGTTATCGTTAAGGATATTGTCTACTACAGTCAGTGTGAGCACCATATGGCGCCGTTCTTCGGCAAGGTACACATTGGCTATGTACCAAGCGGCAAGATCGTTGGTCTGAGCAAAATGGCTCGTCTGGTCGAAGCAGTAACACGTCGCCTTCAAGTTCAGGAACGTATTACTTCACAGATTGCTGACATTCTGACAGAGGCCGTTGAACCTCATGGAGTTATGGTCGTTGTGGAAGGCGAGCACTTGTGCATGTGTTCCCGCGGCGTGAAGAAACCGGGAAGCAAGACGGTAACGTCTGCTGTACGTGGTTCTTTCCGTGAGAATCCGGCACAACGTGCGGAGTTCTTGTCTTTGGTGAAAGATTAAGATCAGGTATGTCCACACGCTGGACAAGCCGGATGTGTAAGTTCCTTTGGTTTTGGAAGCAGTAGTTTCTAAGCCATAGGATGTGATATAAATAAGCCGTGTTCCCTGGGAACCGGCTTATTTATATATGTGTTGTCATTCCTATATACTGGATACATATGAATTCGTTAAGCCGGAGGTAATGGAACGATGAGTGTACCTTCCCATTCAGATCAACCGGTTCAGCCGGAAAAGGGACTACAGGCAGATCAACAGGCTACATTGCGTCTGCAAATCTGGGAGACACCACTCATGCGACAAGGGAGTAGTGTACTCGAAGCTTTTGCTTGGGAAGAAGTTATGTGCAGGCGGGTTGGGGCAGGGCATCTACCTGTTGCACATATATGGAGACACCCAGCTGCCTTTGTAGCGGGTCTGCGTGACCGCAGGTTGCCACAGGCTGTAGAAGCGATGGAACAGATTAGAAGCCAAGGTACAGCGGTCTGTGTTCGGCCTTCCGGTGGAGCGGCAGTACCCTTGAACCCAGGGGTAGTTAATGTGTCACTGATTCTGCCTAATCCCGGACATGCCATCAATATTCATGATGATTTCCGGGAGATGGCTTCGATTATTGCCGAGTCGCTAACGCCGTGGTCGAATCAGGCGCAAACTGGTGAGGTTCAGGGTGCTTTTTGCCCGGGAGATTATGATGTCAGTGTAGGTGGCCTAAAATTCTGTGGTATTGCCCAGCGTAGACAAGCAAAGGCGTATATTATTACTGCTTTTATTATTGTGGAAGGTCAGGGAGATCAATTGGCAGCGGCCGTGCGACAATTCTATCAGCATGCAGCAGGCGGGGCGAGTGAAGGATATCCCGATGCTCAGCCTGGCACGATGGCAAGTCTGAAAGAATTGGCAGGTGTACCTTCAGCTGCGGCATATACTGCGGCTTTGGTTCGCACACTGCGCGATCGCTATCCGCAGGCGGAGACCAGCAGGGTGCTTAGCGTTGGTTCTGAAGAAGTACGCGTGACAGCTGAGCAGATGAAGCTACGCTACGATTAACACTTTTTACTAGGGCTTGGAATTGGTTAATAGAGATGATATGATGTGATTTCGGAAGGAGAGTGTTAGGATGGACACATTGAGATATACGTATTTATATGAGGTTGTATCAACAGGCGAAAAATCCGAGTTCAGCCAAATGGCAACAAGCAAGGAAGAGGCTGCTGCACTGATCGTTGCACGTATAGCCGATCTGGAGTTTACAGATGAGTCTGATATCAAGCTGGGCGATCTGATCTCCATTAGCAAACAGGTTGGCGACAACTATGTGGCGTGCGAGGGCTGTGCTTCTTAAGTGAACATTTAGAAATAGGAAGTCTCTCAAAATACAAGCAAGTCTCTTTTTACAGGAGGCTTGCTTTTTTGTATACACCAAAAAGAGATATCTTTCAGTCATTCGGCTGGAGATATCTCTTTTTTCTCTAATCGATCTAACCCCAAGCTTAATAAGGCGGCCACAACAACTTGCGTGCCGTTTCGTAACGCTCCGCAACAGCGGGCCAGTAGACAACGTTCCACCAATCCTCGATATATTTTTTGCGTTCATTCTGATGTTTCAGATAGTAGGCATGTTCCCACACATCCAGTGGCAGGAGCGGTACGATATCGGACTGGGACAGGTTCTGGTGTTTTTCCGCCTGCAAAATCTCCAAACGATGTGCTCTCGGGCTCCAGACAAGCATCGCCCAGCCACTGCCTTCCACTTTATTCGCGGCTTCTGTGAATTGATTCTTAAACGCTTCATAACTTCCGAAATCTCGCTTGATCTGCTCTGCCAGCATACCGGAAGGTTTGCCGCCGCCAGCAGGATTCATAATCGTCCAGAAGATCGTATGCAGGTAGTGGCCAGCCCCGTTGAAGGCGAGTTCACGTTCCCAATGTTTGATGAGTTCAAAATTATTCTTTTTTCGCGATTCCGCCAGCTTCTTCTCTGCTACATTTAATCCGTCCACATAAGATTGATGGTGTTTGTCATGATGGATACGCATCGTCAGCTCATCAATATGTGGCTCCAGCGCATTGTACGCATAGGGAAGAGGGGGCAGTGTGTGCCCTCCAATGGGAACCGGCTTTTCTTTTACGGGAGGTGCTGTAGTGCTGGGTGTGGCTTGTGTTGTTCCGGTAGAAGGCGGTTGAACGGTTGCAGATTGGATCTGAGCTGAAGCAGCAGGTGCATTTACATTCCCCTCTGGAGAAGTTGGAGCTTCTGAAGCTTGGCGATGGACGCTTCCGGACCCTGACGTATGAAGCGCATTTTCCAGAAAAAGTGATGGCTCCGAATCCGTTTCACGCAAGATGCCCGGTTGGCCAAGCGTATCCAATACGCCCAGAAAATACTCCGATTCGCGGATAAAATGCAGAATGAGTACTTTGGCAAGCGGAACAGCTTGCACAGCAGCGCTTTGTTCCAGAAGAACATACAGCTGTTTGATGAACTCTCTCGATTGCTGCCGAGCTGCCAGCACAAGTTGATCGATACAACGAACCATGTAGGGAGCAGGTGGATGGGTTGCGGGCAATAGTTGTTTTAAAAGCTGATTGGCTACTCGCTCACTGTTTGCAAAGGTAACCTCCCATTCCTCCAGCAGCTTGACGTATGGGGGCTCCAGATCAGGAACCAGGGCACGGATGACGAGTGTATGTTCTTTCTCTTGCTCTTTCCAGAAACGAATTTCCTCCAATGTCCGCAGAGGCAGCAGGTGACCATATCCATACCAGTTCATCTATGTTGAACCTCCTTCAGATGAAATTCATTGCATGCAGACCGTCTGTTCATGCGTCACAAGAGTATATTCCGCGAGCTTGTTGTCCTATGAGTACAAAAAAAGAGCCCCTGAGGGCTCTGGAAAAAATTCAATGATTAAAATTTGGTTATTGTCCATTATTCGTGTTCTGCACATCGTCACTGCTTGTTTTCGTTACATGACTGAGGAAAGTTGAGACACGACGCAGATATTCCTTTGGATGCTCCCGGAAGATCAACTCATGATGCGCATCCTGGACAATCCATACATCGGAGTACGGATTGGTCTGGTTGGCGGCGAGTTGCTCCGCAATTGGATAAGGTGCCTTCTCGTCCTCTGTACCATGGATGAAGAAAATCGGGAACGGATAATCTTCCTTTTTCACTTCCTGGTATGGAATCTGTTGTAATCCGGTACCATTCAGAACAGGGAACAACAGCTTCATGATCTCCAGTGTAGGCTGACGTGGCAGATCGATCTGGTTGTGAATGTTGTGGTACAGTGTATCTGGCTCCAGCAGGAACGCACTGTCCAGAATCATTGCATCCACTTCCTTCGTAATCAGTCCGGTTTGTAACGCTGTACCGGCACCCATCGAGAAGCCCCAGACAACCAGTTCCTGCGCACCACGTTGCTTGGCGAACTGGATCGCACCGAGCAATTGCTGTGACTCAGCTTTGCCACCTGTTGCTACAGCTTTGTTCACCTGTGAGGCGAAGCCATAATCGAACATGACCACGTTGAACCCAAGTTGATGAGCATAGTGTGCCAGGTCATACATGGGAACCCATGTTTCTTCACGATTGGCACCATAGCCGTGACTGAAAATAATCGTTTTGCTTGCAGCATTGTCAGCAGGTATATACCATCCCTGCATCGTCCGGCTGCCATCTGCTGCCGGGAACGTGATGTCTTCGTACTTCATGTTCTTGGCTTGCATCGGATTGGAGAAGACCGGCGCTACAGTAGGATTGGATAATACCCATGCGATATAACCATGCAGTGCAATAAAACAAAACAGTAGAAAAAATACAACGGAGAGCAGCAGCGCTACGATAATATGTTTGAACCGAATCAGCCTCGGTGATAGGGAAGAGGGCAGATCGGACACTTTTGTTTGCAGCGGGGCTTCGCTCTGGGATGTTGGATACATGAATGCCCCTCCTTTGAAGTTCAGTTGAAGATAACAACGACATGAAAAGAGAATTGCGTCGATTTCAGAGCCTGCTTCAGAGCGATATCTTAATGTAATATATCTTTATCGTATGTTCCAATATAGTCAAAGTCAATTGATTGAGGGCATTTGTTACGCAATTGTTATATAGTTCTTAAGATATATGGGTAACATTACCTTAGTGTGTAAATTACAGGGGATTAAGTCTTATAAAAAGGAAAAATTTACACGTTGGCCTATTTTAATTTTGGCTCTTTTTGGTTTACAGATGAGACCGTTTCTCATATAATTTATGTAACCAAGTTTCATGTGATGAAACATGAGGAGGGCATTATGCCATGGAAGATCGAAAGTTAACCGTCCGGGCTGTGGAACGGGCGCTGGATATATTATTATGTTTTACCACACGCAGTGATCTGGGACTCACCGAAATTGCCAGCCAGATTGGCCTGCACAAAAGTACAGTGCACCGTTTGATGGCTACGCTGGAGGATCGAGGGTTCGTGATCCGCGATGCAGCAACAGAGAAGTACCGACTTGGCATCCGAATCTGGGAGCTGTCAGCTCATATGTCCCGCAGTGATGATCCCGCTATTCTGCTGCTGCCTGCGATGGAGCGACTGAGAGATCGATTGGGGGAGACGGTAAGTCTGTACTTGCGTGATGGGAGTGAAAGGATACGGATTCAAGCTGTGCAAAGTGATCAGGCGATCCGCCGAGTCGCTCCAGTGGGTGTTAGACTCCCGCTGTCTGTGGGCGCTTCCAGCAAAGTTTTGATGGCGTTTGCCACGGACGAGGATCGTGAAGAACTGATGAACGGGCCGGAATGGCCGGTGTTTATTGATCCCGCGGTGTATTTGGCGCAAATGGGAGATATCCGGGATAACGGATATGCGACGAGTTATGAGGAGCGTGAGCCGGGAGCTGCCGCGGTATCTGTACCGATTATGGATCGCCGAGGCAATATTGCAGCTGCTCTCTCGGTCTCAGGGCCTGTCAGCCGACTTTCGCAGGAGACATTGCATGAATACGCACCTGTGTTGAAGGATGCTGCTACGCAGATGGGGCTCATGTTATCCTGATGCTGATGTAAGTTTTTTTCCAAATTGAGTTGGTGTTCTGGAATATAAAGGTTGTTTTTATGTTCCGGTTGCGCTACTCTGTAATGGACTGCCCATCGGGGTCAGCTTCATTGAATATGAACGGCGGCTTATGTATGCCGCAACTTTTAACGTTACTGGGGGAGTCCGAATTGTCCGGACTGAGACGGAATCGCATGAGATTCCGGACCCTTTGCACCTGATCTGGATCATACCAGCGTAGGGAAGTAATCGGCGATATGACCACAACCACCATATGATGTGACCCTTGTAGGGCTCCGTTTAGGAGCCGCATGAAGGTGCATTATTGGTGATGGACATAAAAGTCGGTTCCTTCGGGGACCGGCTTTTTTATATACAGTGAACGGGCGATATAGCACGTACTCCATCGACTTCTTTTTCAATAACCTGCGAAAGTGGGCTTGGATGATGAGAGAGAAGTCACCATAGATCCATGATCTGTGGTAGCCTCCGTTCTGTCGTTAACTGTACATGAATAATGTCTCCCTCTGGTCTGGCGTAGGATCGCTCTTTCTTCTCTGCATTGCGCATGATTTGGGACAGGTACGTAAGCGAGCTAATGACGATACCAACCAAACAAGCGATGAACACTGAGGAGGAGACAATCGAACATGAGTACAGGAAATCAAACGGGACAACAAGCGATGGAACAGGAACATAACGGTCAGCAGGTGGAAAAAGAAACAGGAGCGGCCGGACGGGTTCAGCCCTTTCCGGGCAGCCGCAAAGTCTACATTCAGGGCTCACGGTCGGACATTGCTGTACCGGAGCGTGAGATAGCCCTTCATGACACGAATACTCCCCAAGGGGTGGAGCATAACGAACCGCTGCGTGTCTACGATACGAGCGGCCCCATGACCGATCCCGCATTTCATGCGGATATCCGTGCAGGTCTGCCAGCCCTGCGCACCCGTTGGATCACAGAGCGCGGCGATGTTGAAGCTTATCGGGGCCGTACGGTTAAACCGGAGGATAACGGACTGAAGCCCGGAGGGAAGAGAGCCGGCGCCGAAGAGTACCCCGGATTACGTGGCAAACCGCTGCGGGCACAGCCAGGACGCTGTGTGACCCAGATGCACTACGCGAGACAGGGAGTCATTACGGCAGAGATGGAATTCGCCGCCATTCGTGAGGGCGTGGAACCGGAATTTGTACGTCAGGAGCTGGCGAGTGGACGGGCCATTCTGCCATCCAACATCAATCACCCGGAGAGTGAGCCGATGTTGATCGGTCGTCATTTTCACGTGAAGATCAATGCCAACATAGGGAACTCTGCCGTATCCTCTTCCATCGAGGAAGAGGTGGAGAAGATGACTTGGGCAGTACGCTGGGGATCGGATACCGTGATGGATCTGTCCACAGGCAAAAACATTCATACGACCCGGGAATGGATCATTCGTAATTCTCCTGTGCCGATTGGTACGGTACCGCTGTATCAAGCGCTGGAGAAGGTGAATGGCGAAGCGGAGGCGCTGACCTGGGAGTTGTACCGTGACACACTCATAGAGCAGGCAGAGCAAGGCGTGGACTACTTTACGATTCATGCAGGTGTACTGCTGCGTTATATCCCGATGACGGCCAAACGGATGACAGGCATTGTGTCCCGGGGCGGGTCCATTATGGCAGCATGGTGTCTGGCGCATCATCAGGAGAATTTTTTGTACACTCATTTTGAAGAAATCTGCGAGATTATGAAAAGGTATGATGTGGCGTTTTCGCTGGGAGATGGACTTCGTCCAGGCAGTATCTACGATGCCAATGACGAAGCTCAGATGGCAGAACTGGCTACGCTCGGGGAACTGACGCAGATCGCATGGAAGCATGATGTGCAGGTGATGATCGAAGGCCCGGGTCATGTGCCGATGCACAAGATCAAAGAGAATGTGGATCTACAGATGGAGATCTGTAAAGAAGCACCTTTCTACACACTGGGGCCGCTAACGACCGACATTGCGCCAGGATATGATCACATCACGTCTGCCATTGGGGCAGCCATGATTGGCTGGTTCGGCACGTCGATGCTCTGTTATGTTACGCCAAAAGAACATTTGGGCCTGCCCAACAAGGACGATGTGCGCGAAGGGGTTATCGCCTACAAGATCGCAGCTCATGCCGCCGATCTGGCGAAAGGCCATCCACGTGCTCAACGCCGCGATGACGCATTGTCCAAAGCGCGGTTCGAGTTCCGTTGGCGTGACCAGTTCAACCTGTCACTGGACCCTGAACGTGCGTTGTCCTACCATGATGAGACTCTGCCAGCAGAAGGGGCCAAAGAAGCTCATTTCTGCTCCATGTGCGGACCAAAGTTCTGTAGCATGCGCATTACGCAGGACATTCGTGCCTTTGCCGCTGATAAAGGATTGTCCGAGAATGAGGCTGTAGCTGCCGGGATGCGGGAAAAGGCCGAGGAATATCGGACACGCTCCTAAGGAAGCCAAGTGATGAAGGTTTTTGAAGCTTTAAATTATAAATATTGATTAAAGTTTGGACAAGGCCAAACCCGCTTCACCGTAACTCTTGGATTCAATCCAACTTACGCCAAATCTGAAATAGGATACCTGCGATGACAAACAGCACGCCATCAGAAAGTTTAAGATTACTAGCATGTAGAAGTGCGGAAGAACCCATACCGACTAGGAACAAGATAAGAATATATAAAAATCGCATTAATTTATTCACCTCTCTTTTTGAGTGAAATGTGTAAAAGAGAACGATTGTTATATCGTTCTCTTTTGTGAATTTAAATTTATTCTACCTTTTATTACATAAACATATTTAACAAAGACTTTATTAATAATTAAAATTTTTAAGTGTACCTCTGGAATCATTATCAGCAGAGCCTGAGAAGCTAACCTCTAGAGCTCCAAAACTCAATCCTACACTGCCCGTACCTTTAATGTGGTAGTAATTGGATTGTATTTGAGATAGACCACTTTGATTTCCTTGCTTTTTATGTTCTATTGTAAAGACGGCAGAGGCAACCTGTTCTGTTATAATAATGCCCCCTTTGAGATCAGCATTGAATCCAACACCATTCTCACCAGTATATGAGAAATTACGTCCACTTCCTAAAGTTGTAAACGTAGAGTTTCCGCTATACTTGACTTTATCTTCATAATACCCAGAACCTGGAACTGTTCTCCAAATTTCTTTATCAAAAGAAGCGCCATAAGCATCAGATAAGCGCCAAAAAGGCATTGATTTCCACTTTCCTGTTAATGCAACCATAAACCGCTCACGATTATTAACATTATCAGTTCGAACTATGGTTATATAATAGTCAAATTGATCATCCTTGATATTTCCAAGTGGTCCAACCTCTCCGTTGAATTCAGGTGCTGAGGCTTTTTCATGAGCCACTACTTCAATTGATCCATCTTCTTTCGAAAGACTTTTCTTAAACTCAGGGCTCCAGGATTCTATTACTTCATAAGGAATACCCTGCTTTAATAAAGTTATATCCAATTTCACAGTTTTATTCTCTGCAGAAGCGAAAGCACTGGTAGGAATAAGTAATAGGCATAGACAGCAAACCAACAGTAACTTCGATAAACGCAATAATTTCAATGTAAAACCTCACCCTCTGAGTAATTTGTTAAATTATAACAATCTAAATTTATCATATAACCCTAGGTTTGTACACCTAAATTATGTATATTTAATTATTATTTTAAAAAAATAGGATTAATATGTATTTATGTAAATAATAAATTAAACATAATTATATTTATGCTACTAACTCTTAACAAGATCACAGGAGCACATCCAATTTGTATCAATTAATTGTTTGATGCATCTACTGTCGAGCCACGCCCAAATTCTTCTCCAAATACGTCGCAAGCAATGCCAGCGGGCTATGGATTGGAATACCGCGATCTATTGTGACCTGTGCAGCTGCGGGAGCCATAGACAGTTGGGCTGCCACTACCGTTTTACCCGGATGCTGCTCAGCAATCTGCTGTAATCCCTCACGTACCGCTGTGAGATATCCTTGCTGATCTCCACGCATAATCAACTCAAATGTCCCAGGGATGCACACCGCATCCGTCTGAGATGTCTTGGCAACGTGTAGTTGCCCATTCTCATCCTCTTGCTGTAATGCCTGATTCAACCGTGCCATCGATCCTTCAACGGTTGCCGGGTTGGTGAATGCGATTATGTAATCTCCTGTTACTCGCCGCATCTCCTGCAATAACGGATCATCTATGCCGATCACAGGCACAGGGACCTGTGTGGCTTCCTGCTCCAGTACTGTCGCAAACAGGGTACACGTGACCAGAATGGCATCGGCATGACACTTAGCGATCCATTGGAGCGTCTGGGCTACTTTCTCGTGAATGACGACCTCGGAAAAGTCAGCGTCATGTTTAAGGCGGTCCAGACCTGGATCGACGTAATGGACTAATTCAACTTCATAAGGAGCAAGCGTCTCTTTAATTAAGGCAATGTTGGAATAATGAGCGTGAAAACAACCAATGGTGATCATGTGCTAAGTCCCCTTTTACAGTTCGTATATGTCATGGATCTCGTAGATATTTAAAACCATTATAGAAACATGACTGAGGACTGTACAGTTGTTTATTGCTCAACGCCAATAACCGCCCTTCCGCCAAGCTGCGGAAAGACGGTTGATAAGCGGACTCGAATAGGGTCCGGTGTCCATTTTTATCTAAGGGAAGGAGAAGCATTTTTCTTCGCCATTTTTTGCTGTAGAATTTCATGAAAGGATAGACCTTGAGTGTTCTCATTCTCCTTTTTAGGAGCAGTGGTCGCCGTGTTGCGCGGATATTGGTGATGGTACGGGATCATTTGCTGAATAGGCATGCGGATCATCTTGGTTCCTCCTTTGATGCGTTTTTTCGAATTATGTATTTCGACTGGTTACCATGCCAGGTGCGCATATAGGTACATGTGACTTGTTAGACGAAATAGAAGAGTTTAAAGCGTAATTCCAATTGGATTGTAGTGATTTTACCCGGTTTTAAGGAGATGTAAACGTTTTTAGGGAAATTCAGGAGTAAAGGACCTGATATGAGAGGGTGTACATGGGAAGATCGAATCGGTTGTTATGCGAATAGTCCCAATTTTAAGGAAGTCAATGGTACCCGCATATGAGGCATATTATCTGGTTAAATGATGCAAAGCATGCTAACTAACTTGGTACCATGGTCGGGTTGTTTAGGGAGTAATGTAGTTCCGGATATAACAAAAAAGCTGCCGAGTGTACTCGACAGCTTGCGTGATATGAAGAAGGATGCGAACTAACTTTGATTCTGACTGAGATGTATATCGTACTACTTTTATCTACTTTGGCGAACAGCGATGTATATATCCACTTGTACACTTTCGGGATTCAGGCTGCGTTCATCATACAATTCAAAATCCCCGGTGAACGTACGATCGATTTGTTTCTCCCATGCCCACACGGCTCCCCATGCTTCACTAACAACCTCTGCCATTGGCCCTTTTCTGGAAGTGAATACGGCGTAAGTTGCAGGCGGGAGCAGAATGTCGTCCAATCCTTCAGGTAATGACTCCTCCGAACTGACCTCATGCCCTACCAGTATGGTGTACTCTCCGGTTATGCCATCGGTGTAATCCGTGTAACAGCCATAGCGGGCAGCTTCGGGTGCAGGGAGGTGCTCTGAGGCAAAATAATTGTTCCAGAGTCCCTGAATACAGCCTTTGCCACTAATCTCAATGGCATTGGTTGTGCGGGCGGATATGCCGGCCAGGCGTTTGCCCGGAAGGGTGACATAACGAACGGGCTGGGCAGATAACGATTGAGTTGTTGTAACCTGACCTGGTATAGCGGAAGTGACAGAGTTTTCAGCTGGAGATACTTCGTGTTGATCCGTTGTATTCGTGCGCCAACGTTTCAAAAAAGGAAGCTGATTACGCAGCATCGAACGAGCGGATTCCTCATCCATGCCCTCGTCCTTCAGAATGGCGGTGCACATCTCCGTCATGCCTTCCAGTGAAATACCGGGCTGCGCGAACTCGCCCTCTTTGTAACAATAGATACAGTATTCGCGGGTTGTGCTTCCATCTGCTTCCGTTCCGAATTGTGCAGGGGTGGTGAGTGGCATACCGCAGCTTTGACATACCGTAACATTCATCTTTCATTCCTCCTTGGGTATATATGCAACTTCAACCTGAACATATTTGAAGTATACGGGGAGGAACTGGACAACTGTCTGTCAGGTTTGATCGGAGGTTTTATAATTTTGAACAATTTGTTCGGCTATACGACACACGTTATCCCGAATATGCAACGGTTCCAGGACCTCAACATCCGCCCCAAAGCCCAAGATGAAGCCGTACAGCCAGTTATCTTCTGGAAAAGCGACCTGGCTGATATAATACCCGTTCCTGTCAGGCAATACATTTTCAATACCGAACCATTCCTCCGCAAGATGACGGATACGGGCATGGAATCTCAGGGTAATCCCAATCTGGTTGTCTGGCCGGCTCCATTCCTGCTGCCACGGCCGGTCTTGAAGGTTGATGGATTTTCGTTCATAGTGCTCTGTAGTAAGAGAGACGTCTTTCATACGAACCAGCTTGAACATGCGGAATTCATTTCGTTCATGGCAAAAAGCATACAGATACCACGCGTGCCTCTTCAGTACAAGCGTGTGGGGTTCAACTGTACGATAGGTCTGTGCACCTTCGGCGCTGCAATAGGCGAAATAAATGCATTGTAGTTGATCGATTCCCTGATCAATGACTTTTAATTTTTGTTGCAGCGCTTCAGGGTGTGTCCACGTTGAATGATCCACGATGAATCGGTGCGTGCTGGCCTGAAAATCTTCATTTTTGGCTTCCGGGACGATACTGCTTAGCTTTTCCACCAACAGTTCACGTGCAGCATTTGTATGTGAGGTCGATATACTGCGCAGGGCGGTGACGATGGAAACAAGATCCTTATCGGTTAACAGATTGCGATCCAGACGATACCCTTCCGCTAGGCCGATGCCTCCGCTTGCTCCCTGATAGGTCACGACCGGAATTCCGGCTTGTCCCAATGTGTCGATATCCCGATAGATCGTACGAATGGAAACTTCAAACATATCGGCCAGGTCTTTGGCCTGTAACCGCCCCCGGTTGATAAGCAGTACAACGATGGCTAACAAACGCTCCAGTTTCATAGTTAGGGTTTCCTTTCATTTATGGTTATAACATTGCTTTCAATTGTTTATCTGGTACTTATCTGTTAGATTCATAGGTGTTATATTGCCCAGCATCCCATATAGGAGTGAAATAAGCAATGAAGCGAATTACGATTCTGATTGCGGACGATGAGGTAGAGATCGCAGATCTGGTGGCTTTACATTTACAAAAAGAAGGCTATCATACCGTCAAGGCATCTGACGGACAGTCGGCACTACAGGCGATTCAGACACATGCCATTGATTTGGCCGTACTGGACATTATGATGCCGGGTATGGACGGGTACGAGGTGACCCGCAAAATACGGGAGCAGCATCATTTTCCGATCATTTTCCTGAGTGCCAAAACCTCGGATATGGATAAAATTACGGGGCTGGTAATGGGTGCCGATGATTATATGACCAAACCATTTAACCCGATGGAGCTTGTAGCACGCGTGAATTCTCAATTGCGTCGCTCATTGCAATTCAGCCAGTCCACAGCGGCGGTTCAGCGCTCGATTCTGGAAAAGGGCGGACTTGTCATTATACCTGAACAGCATAGCGTGACGCTTTACGGTAAACCGCTGGAGTTAACACCGAAGGAATTTGATATTTTAGTGTTGCTCGCGAGCAATCCAAAACAGGTCTTCAGCGCAGAAAGCATTTTTGAAAAGGTGTGGGGAGAGGCTTATTTCGAAAGTGGCAATACCGTTATGGTACATATTCGGACGCTGCGCAAGAAGCTCGGAGAAGATGTGGACAAGAACAAGTTTATCAAAACGATCTGGGGCGTGGGGTACACGTTCAATGACTAAACGCAGAAGCTTTCGCACAACGATGATTATGCTGCTCGGTCTAAGCATGCTGTCTTCTGGCGCTGTAACATTTATCGTGTACAGGCTCTTGCAGTTGTATTATTCAGGTGTGCGGATGGAAGATCCGCTGGCGGAATATCGAAATATCATGAGAAGTATTGGCGATTTATATGTCTTTATGCTGCTCTTCATCCCGCTTGCGATTTTATTTTTCTACTTGTTTACGAGACCCTATGTCACGTATTTCAAAGAGATTTCCACAGGCATTAATCACTTAGCGAACGGAGACTTTCAGCATCGTGTTCAGATTTCGTCCAAGGATGAATTGGGTTCGATTGCGGAGGGTATGAATATGGCAAGCCAGAAGCTGCGGGAGGCGATGGAACGAGGTGACTTTGCCGAGAACAGCAAAGACCAGCTCATCGTAAACCTTGCGCATGATCTGCGTACACCGTTAACCTCCGTGCTGGGCTATCTGGATCTCCTTATGAAGGATGATCAGCTGACAGAGGAACAGGTTCGGCATTTTACGTCGATTGCATTCACCAAATCACAGCGTCTGGAGAAGCTGATTGATGATTTGTTCGAAATTACCCGCATGAATTATGGCATGCTACCGATCAATAAGGCTCCACTGGATCTTAGTGAATTGCTGAAACAGATGAACGAAGAGCTCTATCCTGTATTTGAAAAGAACCAACTGGTCACCCGCTTGAAAATAGACACTGACCTTACCATCTCTGGTGATGGCGAGTTGCTGGCTCGTGTGTTCGAGAATCTGCTGATTAACGCTGCACGGCACGGCAAGGACGGCATGTACGTGGATATTAACGGATATCGTGATGCGGAACAGGTTATCATTCAGGTGATTAACTATGGCGGACATATTCGTCCAGAGGAATTGCCACATATTTTCGATATGTATTATACCGGAGATCGTGCCAGAACCCCTCAGGAGGGTGGGACAGGCCTCGGCTTATTCATAGCACGTAATATCGTGGAACAGCATGACGGTACAATTTCAGCCCAGAGTGATGTGGTACGGACATTATTTGAAGTTCGTTTGCCCCTATTGCAATGAGGTTCGACGTCAAATTTAAGAAAAACTTTAAAAATGCCCTGCTTTTTCTTTAACTTGTTTTGTCTATCCTTGATGTATGAGGTAAAAGGAGGAACAAGCATGAAGAAGTGGGGCTTTTTAATATGTATCGTTTTGATCGGATATATCGTTACACAATCACCAGGATGGATTCATCAAAAGGATGAGCTACCTATCGAGATTCAGAATACGTGTGAAAATCCCGCAGGTTATACGGTATCTGTCACGGGAAATATTCAGGATCAGGTACATAAGGGCAATTTGTTACTGGTTAATAAGCAATACCCCGTTCATGAGGAAGGGGTTAAATCGGATATTGTATATGTGGCGGATGAGGATGATCTGCTTCGTGGATATGGAATAATGGATCGGAAAATCATGTTATCCCGGCAGGTGGCACAGGAGTTTCGGAAGATGGTTGAAGCAGCAGGCGAAGAGGGAGTCCGATATTTTCTTGTCAGCAGCGGGTACAGGGACTTTGCGAAGCAGGACGAGCTGTATCAGGAAAAGGGTGAAGACTATGCACTGCCTGCCGGTCACAGTGAGCACAATCTCGGGTTATCCCTGGATGTCGGTTCCACATTGGCTGCTATGAATGAAGCACCAGAGGGAGCCTGGCTGGAGAAGAATGCATGGAAATACGGATTTGTTTTGCGTTATCCGAAGGATAAAGTGCGCATCACGGGAATACAGTATGAACCATGGCACTTTCGATATGTAGGGCTGCCGCACAGTGCTGTCATGTATAAGAATAATCTGGTGCTGGAAGAGTATTTGGATTTGCTAAAAGAGAAAGAGAACATTAATGTGGAGGTAGAGGGTGAGGCGTATCATATTCGCTACTATGGAGCCACCCGAGATACGACCGTTTACATACCTGAGCAAGGCCAAACTGAAATCTCGGGTGATAACATGGATGGCGTCATTGTCACCGTAAAGAAATAACAGGGCAGCACAAAGGAGGAGGAGCAGCAGCATGAAGCACAACAACCAGAAGAAAAACAAACATTACATCCTTTGGATTGCCGTTTTCATTATCTATGTATATCTACTTACGAAGCTGATCCTGTTCAAAGGAAGCCCGGTCGATTTTGGCATCGTGAAGGTTCGACTGATGGCGTTCTTGCAACAACCGGATCTGATCCATACACGAACTGTCAACCTGACGCCATTTCAGGAAATTTCACGAGACTGGAACAGTCTGTCGTTACATCGTCCGGGCACCGCAATCCATCTGGTAGGCAATATATGGGCCTTTATTCCACTGGGCATCTTCATCCCTGTGTTGACGGGCAACAAGTTATTCTCTGGAGTAAAGGTACTCCTGCTGTCCCTGCTGCTCAGTTTGGGTTATGAAGTGACACAGTTGTTGACGGGGATGGGAATATTTGATGTGGATGATCTGATGCTTAATACACTCGGCGGCTTGATTGGATATATTGTTTTCACTATGGCTATGGGTCTGAAAAAGGTGTTGTCGGGAGGAGAATCCCGCGTGACGACGAAAAAGTTAAATTCTAAGGAAAGTCACGTGTAAGGAGGGGAACAACTTGATTATAATAGCTGCAATCTTCATTAGCGCAGGGCTAATGTTTCTCGTGTATCCACACAAGGTAACAGATGCTTCGGAGAAACAGATTACGGAGCGAGTGATCGCGTCGAGATGGATCGGTGGCTCGTTAATAGCTCTGTCATGTTTGTTTCTGATCATGGGTACGATTCAACTGTTAGATCAAGCATCACATCACATTGGGCATTAAAAGGCAGTTGGTCTTGAAGCAACGGAGAACACACATACTGAAAACAAAGGCTCTCCATCACTGTGCAGATTGCACGTTACGGGGAGTTTTTTTGTTGTTTCATAAGGTATCGAATTTAGGATAGGATCAGTGAACTTTGCGAGTAACATCGCAAATGAGGTAGAGTAGAGATGATGCGTTAGTACCTATTCCTTACAAAAAAGGAGGATATACATTGTATTCATTAGCTAAAGAACTAGCAGGAACCATGAAAGCCATTATGCAAATTGAAACCGAAATTGCTGAAGCTAAGATTGATCAACAGGCTGAAGAGATCATACTTGGTATGGAAGAGAGAAGATCGGCTTTAATAAATAATGTCACACGTGATGAATTATTGGTCATCCAAACAGTGATGAACGTAGGAAGGTCAGAAAGAGGGTATCGTTATCATTTTAATTCGGAAGACGTTGAGATTATTAACCTTCCCGTTGAGTTAAACGAGCATGAGTTGATGCAGAAATATTCCTACTATCTGATACATAAAACCAAAGAGGAATTAGCATGTGAAATTGAATATCATACGCTTGTCTCATCATTTCTAAAAGAAGGTATAGAGATCTTAAAACTCTAGACCGTTACCCGACATACTAATAGGGGGTCTGCAAGATGATAATGAAAATTTCGTATTATACGCCAGATGGATTCTACTATTATGTCCCCGATCAATATGCAGAGAAGATGGAAGAGTGGAGAATTCAATTTTCAGATTTTTTGCAGAGTATAGAGGGGAAACATCCATTCACAGAATACGTGGAGTCCATTAATTATGAGGGTAAGTTGGAATATGCTATTTTTGGACGTAGTTATGGCGGAGATGAGTTTGTAGACTGGATTAACGTAGAGAAATTAAACTGCAGAGGTATATATCGTATAGCTGAGCCACCTGATGATTCGGAAGTTGGCTTGAAGATTGATTTTTAACCATACCCCGATTATAAAAAGCAAAGCCAAAAAAGCTCCCCGCCACGTGCTGATTGCACGTAATGGGGAGCTTTTTTGTATAACTTCATCGCATTAATGATTTATATCATTAAGCTTTTTTCATCATTTGACGCAATACGGTTTGCAGGATACCGCCGTTATGGTAGTAATCCACGTCAACCATGCTGTCCAAACGAGCGATGACAGGGAATTCGAACTGTGTACCGTCTTCACGAGTTACGGTAACTTTCAACTCTTGTCCTGGCTTCACGTCATTGCTGAGGCCAGTAATGTCGTACGTTTCACGTCCGTTCAGACCAAGGCTGGACCAGCCGTGACCTTCCTGGAATTGCAATGGCATTACGCCCATGCCGACCAGGTTACTACGGTGAATCCGCTCGAAGCTTTCTGCGATAACGGCTTTGACGCCGAGCAGGAATGTTCCTTTTGCCGCCCAGTCACGGGAGCTTCCTGTACCATACTCTTTACCAGCGATAACGATCAGGTTCTGTCCTTCATCCTGATACTTCATGGAAGCATCGTAGATGGACATTTCTTCGTCTGTTGGCAGGTACTTCGTAATGCCGCCCTCAGTACCCGGAGCCACCTGGTTACGAATACGAATGTTAGCAAACGTACCACGCATCATGACTTCATGGTTACCACGGCGTGAACCGTACGAGTTGAAGTCTTTGCGCTCTACGCCATGTTCTTTCAGGTACAGTCCAGCTGGGCTGGATGGTGCAATATTACCTGCTGGCGAGATGTGATCCGTTGTTACGGAATCCGCAAGCAATGCCATAACACGTGCAGAACGGATATCTGCGATATCGTTCAACTTGTCGCCAAGCTCTTGGAAGAACGGAGGATTCTGAATGTATGTGGAGTTCGGATCCCACTCGTACAATTCACCTTCCGGTACAGAAATTGAATTCCAACGCTCATTGGCTGTAAATACATTCTCGTACTTGTTGCGGAACATCTGAGCGTTCAGGGAACTTGCGATGGTATCCTTGATTTCCTCGGAAGTAGGCCAGAGGTCTTTCAGGAACACAGGCTCATTGTTCGTATCATAACCGATTGGATCGGTTTCAAAGTCAATATTCACGGTACCCGCAAGTGCATACGCCACAACGAGTGGTGGTGATGCCAGGTAGTTGGCTTTAACCTGTGCATGCACACGGCCTTCAAAGTTACGGTTACCGGACAATACAGCCGCTACGGTCATATCGTTCTCAGCAATAGCTTCGCTCACTTCGTCCGGCAGTGGGCCGGAGTTACCGATGCACGTTGCACAACCGTAGCCGGCAACGTTGAATCCGAGTTTGTCGAGATACGTGATCAGACCTGCTTTTTCCAGGTACTCGGTAACCACAAGGGAACCTGGTGTCAGACTGCTTTTCACATATCCTGGTTTGGTCAGGCCGCGTTCAACTGCTTTTTTCGCCAGTAGTCCCGCTCCAACCATAACACTTGGATTCGAAGTGTTCGTACAACTTGTGATCGCCGCGATCACAACAGCGCCTGCCTTCAGTTCACTGTTGGAACCGTCCGGATGCTTCACAGGTACGGATTGTTCGATTTTCTCATCGCTCAGACCGTAGCCGCCTTTATCTACAGGTGTGCGAATGATGCTGTTGAAGCTTTCTTTCATTTGTGTCAGCTCGATGCGATCCTGTGGACGTTTTGGTCCGGCAAGACTTGGTACAACAGAGCCGAGATCCAGTTCAATCACATCTGTGAATTCAGGATCAACGGTGCTTGAAGTACGGAACATGCCTTGAGCTTTGTAATAAGCTTCAACCAATTCTACCTGCTCGTCAGGACGGCCAGTGTTACGCAGATAGTTCAACGTTTCACTATCAACAGGGAAGAAACCGATTGTTGCGCCATATTCTGGTGCCATGTTGGCTACTGTTGCACGGTCAGCCAGACCGATGTTGGCAAGACCTGGTCCGTAGAATTCTACGAATTTACCAACAACACCTTTTTTACGAAGCAATTGGGTAACGGTGAGTGCAAGATCCGTTGCTGTTGCGCCTTCGCTCAGGCTGCCTGTCAGTTTGAAACCGATAACGTCCGGTGTTACAAAATAAAGCGGTTGGCCCAGCATACCTGCTTCGGCCTCAATACCACCAACACCCCAACCAACAACGCCAAGTCCGTTGATCATGGTGGTGTGGGAGTCTGTACCTACGAGGGAATCCGGGAATACAACGGTTTCGCCGTCCACGGTTTTGGTTGCTGCCACGGAAGCCAGATACTCCAGGTTAACCTGGTGAACGATCCCTGTGGATGGTGGAACGGCACGGAAGTTGTTGAATGCCGTTTGCGCCCAACGCAAGAAGCGGTAACGCTCTTCATTACGCTCAAACTCAACTTTGATATTGTAATCAAGTGCATCGTTGGTACCAAAAGCATCAACCATAACGGAGTGGTCGATAACAAGATCGACGGGTACGAGCGGGTTGATCTGTTTTGGATCGCCGCCTGCTTTTTTCACAGTATCACGCATTGCAGCGAGGTCAACGACAACCGGTACACCGGTGAAATCCTGCAGAACGATACGTGCAGGGATGAATGGAATTTCCTTGTTATTGTCACGGCCATCTGCCCAGCCGGTCAGTTGTTTTACGTGTTCTTCGGTGATAGCACGTCCGTCGAATTGACGAATTGCTGCTTCAAGCAACACTTTAATGGAGAAAGGAAGCCTGGAAAGATCGCCGTGGCCGTTTTCCTGAAGAGCATCGAGACTGTAGTAGCGGTAAGACTTGCCTCCAACCTCAAGACTGCGAGCGGCGGAGAAATGATTCTTTGCTGACATACATGTACCTCCTTGGGATGTGTCGGTGAGATGAAGAAAACGTTCATTTAGGTGAAGAACAGGCCTTCATCGTTCCGTGTTCTTGTTCGTTAGTTTCATCAGATGAAACGTAATTTCATAATCATAACTTTAGTTTTAAGTATACCGTTTTCACCTCCGTACGTAAAGGTCTTTTTGCCTGATCAAGCAAGCTTTTGGAGCGATGAAGGCGTTTTCGTGAAGCGAGCAGGAATAAGATATCTTGTGTACCTGTATTTGCCGAATTTCGAATCTCCCTCCTGAGCCGTGTACATACAACCGAAGACCCTTTCATATGAATAGTAGGAGTTTATATACGCAATGAAATATTCCAGACAGAACTCATGCCAAAGGGGGACATAGGCTTGGAACGGGAATGGAAGAGTGCCTTATATACTTACGTGAACCAGTACAATCGCTGTGAGATCGACTACCGTCCACAGACCAGCGAACGGATCGTTACCGATCCTGACTTTGTGGTGGAACGGGGAGAGCGTATGGCAAGGCTGGACGAATGGTATCGTAAGCGCCGCGCCGTGCCTCTTCGCAGCGAGACCAGCGCCAAGCTTGTGCGCACGCTTATGGATGGTCAGGAAGAAGCGGTGGTGGATGTACAATTGTACAGCAGACTGTTCTACGAGAAGAGCGGGATCACCCACCGGGAGGACCGGATTGAGCGGGAGCGGTTAACCTTTCTGAGGCAGAGTGGTGGATGGATCATTGGACGGGTTGAGCGAGAAGTGCCGGAGCGTCGCCCTGCTGGGGAAGGACGTCCGTTTCAACAAGCTGATTTTGTACAGGCGATGAATCGGCCGCTGCTGAATCGGGAAGTGTTGGGTCAAGGAAGAAGCTCACGGCAACAGTCATATCGCAGAGATCTGGCAGTTGCCTATGCAGATCGGTGGTGGAATGCGGGCAATCCGGCATTTGAGGAATTTGATGTGGATTGTACCAATTACGTGTCCCAATGTCTCTTTGCAGGGGGCGCACCCATCCACTATACTGGTAGAAGAGAAGCCGGCTGGTGGTATAAAGGGTATGTGAACGGCTCCGAAATGTGGAGTTACAGTTGGGCAGTTTCCAACAGTCTGGAGCGTTATTTGTCAGGCAGCAGCTGGGGTCTGACCGCGACAGAAGTGGAGCGTCCTGAGCAGCTGATGCTCGGCGATGTTATTCTCTACGATTGGGATGGAGATGGACGATTTCAGCACAGCACCGTTGTGACCGCGTTTGATGCGGGCGGTATGCCGCTTGTTAACGCACATACGGTTAGCAGCCGTCACCGATTTTGGGATTACCGGGATTCTTACGCTTGGACGGAGCGGACGGTATACCGGCTTTTTCATATTGCAGATGAGTTTTGATGACGAAAGATTTTCGGGATGCGGTGACGCAGACATTCAGTTCCGTGTAAAATAAGATCAGATAACGCAAGCAGAATAACAAGGGTGCTGAGCATGCAAACATGACAGCATCAGGCACAGATAATCGGAGGGTACACATGAGTATGGATAAATTAAAAGTAGGCGTCGTGTACGGCGGAAAATCGGGCGAGCATGAGGTGTCGCTGCAAACGGCGTTTGCTGTAACAAACGCATTTGATTATGAAAAGTATGAACTGGTTCCTTTTTATATCTCCAAGCAGGGGACATGGAAAAAAGGACCTGTCATGCATGCGCCGTTCGCGCAGATTGAAGATCTGAAGCTGGAGCAATCGGCGGGTGGAACGCAGGATGCGCTGAATGCCCTGTTTGGTCGTTTGTATGGCGGAGCAGAAGCGCTGGACGTGATGTTCCCTCTGCTGCATGGTACGTTTGGAGAGGATGGCACCATTCAGGGCATGTTCGAGATGGCGGATATGCCATATGTAGGTGCGGGTGTACTCGCTTCGGCTGGCGGCATGGACAAAGTGGTCATGAAAAAGCTGTTTGCACAGGCTGGCATTGACCAATGTGCCTTTACGTATTTTAACGCGACACAATGGAAGCAGACTGAGCACGAAATGATCGTACAGGTCGAAGATCAGCTGGGGTATCCTTGTTTTATCAAACCGGCCAATCTGGGCTCCAGTGTAGGCATCTCCAAAGCACGTAACCGCGATGAACTGAAGACAGCTGTTGAGTTCGCACTTCGGTATGATACGAAGGTTGTCATTGAGGAGTTCGTTGAAGCACGCGAGGTTGAAGTCAGTGTCCTCGGTAATGACGAGCCCATGGCTTCCGTTCCAGGTGAGATCGTATCCTCCGGTGAGTATTATGACTATGCAGCCAAGTATATTGATGGTCAATCACAGATGCTGATTCCAGCTCCACTGGACCCAGAGGCCGCAGATCGCATTCGCGAGGCAGCTTTGCAGGCGTTCCGTGCGATTGAAGGTAACGGTATTTCACGTGCGGACTTCTTCATTCGGAAAAATGACGGCGCTTTGCTTATTAATGAAGTCAACACCATGCCTGGTTTCACACCGTACAGCATGTATCCACTTCTTTGGCGTGAGACAGGTGTATCGTATGCCGAACTGCTGGATCGCATGATTGAGCTGGCACTGGAGCGTTACAACCGTAAGCAGGCACTGAATTACGAGAACGGCGTACAGGCGTAGCCTGCGACCACAAGATCAGGAGGGATATGCATGGGATTTCAGACTGAATTCAATTCCGTATGCAAGTTCAAGAATGAGCAGGAGCTGTTCGAACTGCTTGAATACGGACGCGGCAAAATGGTCAAACAGGGCTTCCGGGTATTTCCTACCGGCCAGAAAGTGATTGCATACACACCGGATAACGTGGCTGTAGCCATCGTCAAGATCGTGGTTTCCATTGCGGAGATCAACTTCCAGGGGCAAGAGGTAACTGAGGTGGAGATGCAACTCATCCGCAAATTGACTGAGGAAGAATCACGCATTCAGACTGCCCTTGCGGATGAGATGTTCTTTGGAGAGCAAGCACAGGAATAGTTGTTGACTGTAAGTGCGGGTCGGAAGGACGGATTTGCCAGAATACGATTATGGTCACTCTTTTAGGGTAAAACTTGGTTATATACAGTGACGGTACATCCTGACGGCTGAATGCCGTGCGGGTTCTCCGCCCTAATAGAGAGGAAGAGATTCATGCTCGTACGCTTTGGTTACGTGGCCATGTCCGTGCTTATAGAGAATGCCTCGCCTTCCCGGACCATGACCATGTCGAGTTTTAACAAAATCGGTGACAGGGAAGCAGCGATCCGCAAGCTCGAACGGATTGCAGCTGAGAACCTGCACAATACATTACGTTTGCTCAGGCACAACAAGGGCAGCCATATTCATGTATATCGCTTCTCTTCCAAATTGATTCCACTGGCAACACACGAGGATCTGAATGACTGGGACCCGTTCCCGGCACTGAAGCAGGACTTTGCGGCCATTGGTGATTTTGTGAAGGAAAATCATATGCGTGTGTCCTTTCATCCAGATCATTTTACCGTACTTAGTACCCCCCGCGAGCAAGTTCTGCGCAACTCGATTCGCGACCTTCGTCATCATGTTCGGATGCTGGATGCCATGGGGCTGAATGCCACTGCCAAGAACAATATACATATTGGTGGTGCATACGGGGACAAGCCTTCAGCGGCGCTTCGTTTTGAAGAAAACTTTTTGAAGCTGGATCGGGACATTCAGGAGCGGCTCACACTCGAAAATGATGACAAAACGTTCAATGCGCCTGAGACACTTGCCGTGTGCCAGCGCTTGGGATTGCCCATGGTACTGGATATCCATCACCATTGGGTGAACAACGAAGGAGAACAGGCATGGGATCTGTGGCCTGATATTCTAAAGACCTGGCAGTCACCGCTTGCCCAGGCAGATTCACCGGCTGATCAGCCATTGCCACCCAAAATCCATGTCTCCAGTCCAAAGAGTGAGAAGGATCTGCGAGGTCATGCCGATGGTGTGGAGGTAGAGCCTGTGCTCGATTTCTTGCGTCATATCGCAGCAGACACCCCAAGACTTGACGTGATGATTGAGGCTAAACGCAAGGATGAGGCTCTTGTGCAACTGATGCAGAAGCTGGCATTCTATCATGAAGAGGGTGTGGAGTGGGTGGACGAGTCTACCGTCATCATTCATCCGTAGTGCCAAAAGGGGCCTGGGCAACGAGAAACTTTACGACCTGTGGGGCGTATACTTTTAACAAGTATTTCAACTTTTCGTAGATTGATATAGAAAGTAGAGTGAACGCTTTGAATGAGAAGGAAAAGACACCTTATGTCGTGACAAGCAAAAGCTATACTGCCGTTGCCATTAATGCAGCTTCCAAAGCTGGCGAATGGATCAAAAGCCGTCTTGGGACGGTAGCTGAACTTGGCACCAAATATTCACCCCAAGATCTGGTGACCGAAGTGGATAAAGGAGCGGAACAGATGATCCGCCGCCTGATTCTTACGCATTTTCCCCACCATGCCATTCTGGGTGAAGAAGGCGTAGAACCGGGACCGGAAGCTTCGGCAAAAGCACTGAAAGAGGCCGAGGAAGAAGAGTTCCTGTGGATTGTTGATCCTGTGGACGGAACGACGAACTTTGTACACGGATTCCCGTTTTATTCGGTGTCCATCGCATTGGCTCACAATGGTGAAGTCATTGTTGGCGTGATCTACGACCCTTCCCGTGATGAAATGTTTGTTGCGGAAAAAGGGAAAGGGGCATATGTTCACGGAAACCGGATGCTTGTATCTGGTGAACAAGAACTGGCTCAGAGCCTGATTGCGGTTGGATTCCCGGCAGACACAACCTTTGCGTTGCCACTGAACATGGCAGCTGTGCAGGCGCTTGCTCCGCAAGTCCGTAACTTGCGTGCAGGCGGATCTGCCGCTCTTCATCTGGCATATGTTGCCGCAGGACGCCTCAGCGCCTACACCGAAGTTGGATTGAAACCGTGGGATATTGCCGCAGGTGCGCTGCTGGTTGAAGAATCCGGCGGCAAGGTGACCGATACCATCGGAACGCCTTACCAACTGTCTGTGAATCATGTCGTTGCCAGCAATGGCAAAATCCATGATGCACTGACGGATGTGCTGAAGGAAGCGAAGGCTACCGGGTTGGAGTGAGTTAGTTCAACTCATTGATGCTTTAATAACCTGTAATTGTACATTAACGGAGGGGACAGAAAGCATTTGAAGAAACGAAGTGCTCGCCTTTATCACCTGATTTCTTCCTTGGAAAAGGGAATCAAAGAAATCTGGGGATAACAGCGATCGGAAGATGATTCTGTATACGAAGTGAAAGTACAATAGCAATATTTAACGCATGTATGACTTTAATTAAAGGAGCGAGAACAATGGATGAATCCAAAGAACTGGAACGACGGCTCAGTGATATGCTGACGGAAGGGGACATGGAAGAGTCCGGCGACACCGATCAGCGTGAACGCCAGCTGATTCCTCCCAAGTATGAAGTGCGAATCCAGACAGAACGTGATCCAATTGTCGAGGAAACGTTAAAGTACCGGAAGATGGCACGTGAAGTGGATGATCGTTATGATCGATATCTGGAGCGAGCTGCCGGGAACAAACCGGAGAGCGACAAGGGTCATTCAAATTCTGAGGACTCGAATAAGCCGCAATCTTAACTAATCAGTGAACGTCATAGCTGAGCTTAACCAGTAACAGGCTCCCCTTTAGGGGGTCTGTTATTTCATGTGTGTTCTCAGCAGAGAGGACAACGCCTACTTTAAAATGATAGAATAGAGTAACACGAACCTATGTCATTGGAATGACCGATGTACACTATATTAGTGTAAATTATTATAGATTTGCGAGAAGGAGTGTTACCTGAATGAAGCGTAAACGTATATGGGAAAATACAGCTGCCGGTTTAACGGTAAGCATGTTGGCAGGAATGTTGCTCTTCACATCTTCTGCATTGCCTGCACACGCGGCTGACACCAAAACCGGTGTATTGCCAGCGGGCACAAATGAGACTTCGCTGACAGCGAAGAAAGATGCAGTAGCTGTAACCAAGGAGTTCCGCATCGTCACATTGGGAGATTCCATAACGGTAGGTTATGAGCCCAACACAAAAGAATTGTCTTATGGTTATGTAGAACGTTTGCATGAGCAAGGTTTGCTGCATGGACGTACACAGGTGGACAACTACGGGATCGCCGGATTGAAAACCAGTGGCCTGAAAAACTTTACTACTGCAATTAAGGATGGAAAAACGCTGACTTCAGAAGCCATTCAACCAACTCTTCCTGATCCAAGAGCGGGACAGATCGGAGCCAATACTGCTGCAATCCGTGAGAGCGTAGCACAGGCCAATCTGGTTGCAATTACCATTGGGGGAAATGATGTATCTGAGCTTCTCGGTACAGCAGACAAACTGAGTGATCAGGATCTGCAAGCGAAGGTAAAAGAATTACTCGCAACATATACAGCCAATGTTAGTGCAACGATTAATGATATCCATGAAATTAATCCGACGGCTACAATTGTCATCGCCGACCAGTATCAACCGATGCCGGAAGTAGCAGGCAAGGCAATCTATGCCAAACTGATGGAGGCATCCCAAGGTTTCACACAGACCATTGATGGCATTGCAGCACAATTCACTGCTCAGGGTACTGATGTCAAAGTCGCACACGTGGCCAAGGAGTTTGTTGGTGGTGAAGGCACGATGACACATATGATCAAAGATCGTGATTTCCACCCGAACCAATTTGGATATGCGGCCATTGCCGAAGTATTTTCCAAAACGATCTGGGGCGACTACACCAAGCTGACTGCACCTGCGACAGGTGAGCCGATGAACATTATTGTGAGTGGCAAAACATTGAATACACCGTACAAACCGATTATCCGTAACGGCAAAAACTTTGTGGCGATCCAAGACATCGTGAATGCGGTCGGTGCTACTACAGTGTGGGATAACAAAACTTCAACCGCAACCATTACATATGGAGACCGAAAGGTTGCTGTGAAGATTGGTGCCAATGCTGTGAAGGTAAATGGAGCATCGGTTACTGTGGATACACCTGCATTCCTGAATAAGGTAGGCAAAGAGTCCAAAACATATGTACCACTTGCCATGGTGGCTGAAGGTCTTGGCTTTGATGTGCAATATGTAGCGAAGCTGAAAACTGTTTTTGTTAATCCGTAAATTGTATTTCATGCTTTAACCTGATGTTATTCAACAGCCAGAATACCTTGATCTGTTCAAGGTATTCTGGCTGTTTTGTGTTCTTTTTGAGTTGCTGACACAGATGTATACCTTCTCTAATGACCTAAAATGTTGCATAAATATATCTTGTCAGATGACCAACGGATGTGTAAATATGAAAATAACTTACAATAAAACCACTAATGCATAGGATGACAGGCACCCCTCGCAAGCCAAAGGAGCGCTTAGGATGAACAAAATTAAGAACGCTTTCACAACACTGCCGATTCATCACAAAACGATTCTTCTCATCGGACTTTTGATGTTGATCAGCTTTACGTTTTATGCGTCCGTACTCCGATATGTGTTCAGTATCTATGACCGTCAGATCTATGAGAAATCATCGCAGGTCCTCAATATGTCCTCGGTAGGTATTGAGAATCAACTACGTGAAGTTTCCAATCTCTCCTTCAAGGTGATGTCAGACGAGCCGCTCCAACAATATTTGCTTCAACTTGAAAAGGCCGAGACGGGATATGAGAGAAATGGTCTGCGCAAGAAAATTACCAATCGATTGGTTGCTTATGCGGGTTCTGAGAAGTACGTCTATTCCATGCTATTTATCGATAATGATAATAACGTCATGGCCGCAGGCAATCGGGAGGGAATTTCGGAGTCGAAGCAAAAAGAACTGGTTGCACTGGGACAGCAATACTCGGGCTCCAATGCCTGGCATACCAGTGGGGATAAACAGTCCCGACTCTTGTCGGTCCGGCAGGTGAAATCCTTTATTGGGGGAGCATTTACATTGGAAGACCTCGGCACACTGATCATCCGCGTACGGCTGGACCGAATTGTACAGGACCAGATGCAAGAACCGGCTGAGGACTCCCAATTACTCATTACGGATGGAAAAGAAGTGATCTATCCAACAGAATCGTCGGTCAGTGAAGCTGAGATTGAGTCTGAACTGAAGCGCACCCAGCCCTATGGGATTGCCATGTTAGAGCAAGGGAGACACTTTGTAGCTCGTGCTCATTCTTCCTATACGGATTGGACCTATTTGTACACAACCCCGTTTGACCAGATGTTTAAACAGATCCAGTTTGTCAAACAGTTGGTCACGGTGATTTTCATCATGATTTTTCTGGCGGCGCTTATCATTGGAGCGAGATTCTCTCGCAGTATTACCCATCCGATTGCGCAGTTGATCAAGAAGATGCGTAATATCGAAAAAGGCGATCTGGATAAGCTGGAGGAGGCTGCTCTCGGAAATGTTCCGATATCTCCACAGAATGAGGTTGGGCTGCTGCATCGCACATTCAAGATGATGCTTCAACGGATACGTGAATTGATTGATGAGAATTATGCCAAGCAACTGGTGATTCGTGAGACTGAATTGAAAGCGCTTCAGGCTCAGATTAATCCACATTTTCTCTACAACACGCTGGAATCGATTAACTGGCTGGCTAAAGTACAGAAGCAACGACAGATCTCGGAAATGGTTGAGGCTCTCGGATTCCTGCTGCGTAGCTCTGTGAATATGTCCGAGAAGTGGATTACGCTGGAAAGAGAGCTGGACATTGTCCGCAGTTACGTGACGATTCAGCGCACTCGTTTTGAGGAAAGACTGGATTTCGACATGGAAATTGCCCCAGAGGTAGGAACGGCGCGGATACCGAAGTTAACATTACAGCCTTTGGTGGAAAACGCCATACATTATGCACTTGAACCAAGCATTGACCCTTGCCGGATCCGTATTCGGGCGAGAGCAGATGGAGATAAGGTGATTATTGAAGTCGAGGACGACGGTCCGGGGATGACACCGGAATTCCTGGAACAACTACACGAAGGACGTATTCAGACAAGAGGACAGGGCATTGGGTTATCTAACATCCAGGAACGAATCAGACTGACCTTCGGCGATGAAGGTGGAATGGTGATGAGCAGCAAGCCCGGATCAGGAACTGTAGTATCGATCAGCATACCTTGGATCAGAGAGGACGATGACGATGTACAAAGTGATGCTCGTAGATGATGAACGTGTCATTCTGGAGGGGATTTCCCAAGTGGTCGATTGGGCCGCGGCAGGTACGGAATTGGTGGATACGGCGAGGAACGGGATCGAAGCATTGGATAAAATCGGACAGTCGAGGCCCGATATTATCATTACGGATATTTCCATGCCGGGTCTGGATGGTCTCGGACTCATAGAGAAGGCATCTGAAGCATACCCGGGTGTACGTTTCATTATGTTATCCGGCTATAAGGAGTTCGAGTATGCCCGCAGAGCGATGCAATATGGTGTGAAGCATTATTTGCTCAAGCCCTGTAACGAGAATCAGATCCATGATGCATTAACTGAACTGTTGCAGGAACATCAGGATGCCCAGGTGAAGGAGAATGTTGCAGGGGAGATGAAACAGCGATTGCAGCGAGTCCTTCCACATGTGAAGGAGCAATTTCTGCTGGAGTTCATGACCAACCGCACCTATGGGCCGGTTGATCTGGAGTATTATCAGGAGCTGTTTGATCTGGAGCTTGAAGAGAACGCAGTTCGGTTACTGTTGTTCCGAATTGTAGATGAACATGATTACAGCCACTTATTTGCGATCAAAAACATTGCCAGTGACCTGCTCCCACATGTCCTGTTAAGCACAACCATTGAAGGTAAACTCCTCATTCTGCTCGCGGATTCAGCTGATCCGGCTGGACTGAAAGAAAGTATTGAAGAGGTTCGGGCTGCATTTACCAGACTATATAAATTGGAAGTGACCGCTGCGCTGAGTGAAGCAGATCGAATGATTCAGTCCCGGCGGTTGTTTCGTGAGGCGTTGCAGTATCTGAACCATCGCTTCTTTATCGGTGAAGGCAAGCTGATTACGAAGAATGATCTGGTATTGGCGGGAGAATGCGACGGATTGCATGTAGAACAGGATGCCGAGCAACTGTGTCAGTTGATCAAATCGGGAAATACCGAGGAAACAGCGGTAGAGGTGGAGCGTCTGTTTGATCTACTATCACGTCAGCAGCTGGAAATCGAGGTGACTCGCTCTTATGTAGTGCAGCTCTACTCGGCGATGGTTCATGTTTGTCCACCTGAGGAGGCAACGGAATTCACCCAGCGTATGGCAGAATTGCCTCATATCGATACGTTATCCGGTTTGAAATCTTTTGTTGCAAGCAGTACAGCCCGATTAACTTCCGGTTATTACAAAAACCATATCAGCCGCCAGTCTTCAGCCGTGGAGAAGATGATGGATATCGTGGATCGTCATTATGGAGAGGCGGATCTCTCACTCAATGGAGTTGCTCATCAAATGTTGTATATGAATCCGGATTATTTGGGTAAGATTTTCAAAAAAGTCACAGGCGAGAATTTTTCCAACTACGTGAATCGTCTGCGCATTGAACGCGCATGTGACCATATTCGCAGAGGCGGGGATGTGAAAGTATTTGAGCTTGCTGAATTGTTCGGATTCGGCGGGAATTCACAATATTTCAGTCAGGTGTTCAAAAAGTGGACTGGGATGACACCTACGGAATTCCGTAGGATCGGCATATAACAATGGACTACCAATCATGTAATTCATGTCTGAGGAGGACGAACAGCGACGAGAGGAGGCTGTTGTCCTCCTCTGTTTTTTGAACCAACTAGACGGTTTTGTGTATTCAACTATGGTCGTACATTTGCGAAAATGACATTAACAAGTTTGTGAAAGCGTTATCAGAAATAAAAGGATAACTCGTTCACACAACCATATCAACATAAAAGGGGAGATTGGCATGGTGAAAAAGGCAATATTCCTGATGATGGCTGCTTTGCTCGTGTTTACAGCGGCATGTAGCTCAGGTGGAGGAACTGAAGGAGCATCTGGAGATGACTCAGTTACCCTGCGGATCGCTTGGTGGGGCTCGGATGCAAGGCATGAATATACACAGAAGGTCATCGACCTGTATAAATCGAAAAACCCGAATGTCAAAATCGACGTGGAATATGCTTCATTTGATGACTACTGGAAAAAGCTCGCACCACAAGCAGCGGCAAATCAGTTGCCTGACATCGTTCAGATGGATATTTCCTACATCAGTCAATATGCACAGAATGGTCAGCTTGAGGATCTAGCGCCTTATCTTGGCAACCAGATCAAAGTGGACGATGTGTCCGAGAATGTTATCAGCACAGGTGTAATTAACGGTAAACAATACGGTGTACCTGCCGGTGTTAACGTTCTGGGCTTCCAATATGATCCGGCATTGCTTAAAAAAGCAGGCGCAGATGCAATTCCTGACAATATGACTTGGGAGTCGTACGAAGCACTCGGTAAACAAGCCGCAGATAAAGGTCTGTATCTGGATGGAGGCGTAGCTCCGGATATTTTCTTCCATTACTTCCTACGTACCAAAGGGTTGTCGCTATACAATGCGGAAGGCACAGGTCTTGGTTATGATGATGACCAATTGTTTGTTGAATTCTTCGGACTTATGCGCCGCATGATTGAACAGGGCGCAGCACCTACACCGGATGTAGCCAACCAAACCAAAGGCATTATTGAGGAATCGGATCTCGTGAAGGAAAAAGGAATTGGCGTATGGCAGTGGTCCAACCAGTTCGTAGCCTTGCAACAGGTAGCGAACCGTCCGCTCGAAATCGCCCCAATGCCAGGACCGGATATGGAAAAAGGACTATATATGCAACCAAGTATGTATTGGGGTGTAACGTCCAACTCCAAAGTGAAGGAAGAAGCGGCTAAATTCATTGATTTCTGGGTGAATGACGTGGAAGCCAACAAACTGATCAAAGGTGAGCGTGGTGTACCAATCTCCGGAGCAATCAAAGAAGCTATCGCACCTGAGCTGAGTGACGCCACGAAACAAGTCTTTGAATTCGTAGCAGCCATGGAGCCTAAGGCTTCACCAATGAGTTCTCCGCCACCGGTTGGTTCACCTGAAGTAATCTCTTCCCTAGCAGATGTGGTTGAAGAGTTGAACTTTGGCAAAATTACACCTGAACAAGCAGCAGAGACATTCCGCAAGAACGCCGAATCTGTTCTTGCGAACAATAAATAACAGTTGAATGATGGCTTGCTCATCCTACTTCAGGGATGGTCGGGAATGGGGCTACTCGCAAATGCGAGGGCCTTTCCCCGTCCAGATGACCGAAGCCAGGATGAGGGAGCAAGCTGATCCATGAAGGAGGTTCGTTCCATTGAGGCAGTATTCGTCGTTACGTAGAAACTTAACTGGATATGCGTTCATAAGCCCGTTTATTATTGGATTCCTGGGCTTCACACTCATCCCCATGTTTGTGTCCTTATATATGTCGTTCACGAGTTATAATTTGTTCACTTCTCCACGGTGGATTGGGCTTGATAACTACACCAAAATGTTTTTTGATGACCCGAAATATTGGAATTCGGTTAAAGTGACGTTTCTGTATGTATTCATTGGGGTACCGTTAAGATTGATCTTTGCCCTCTTCGTAGCGATGGTCCTGAACACTGGCTCTCGTATGATTGGAACGTACCGGACGTTGTATTACCTGCCATCCATTATCGGTGGTAGTGTGGCCGTATCCATTATGTGGCGTAACCTCTTCAGTAATGAGGGTGTTATCAACAGTGCTCTAACGGCAATCGGGATTGGGCCTATAAGCTGGTTTGGTGACCCGAATGCATCCTTGGTTATGCTCATCTCACTGTCTGTGTGGCAGTTTGGTTCGTCCATGCTGATCTTCCTGGCTGGTCTCAAAAATATCCCTACTGAGATGTACGAGGCAGCAGGTGTGGATGGCGCGAACCCTATACGGAAATTTTTCAGCATCACCTTGCCACTACTTAGCCCGATCGTCCTGTTCAATATGATTATGCAGACGATTGGTGCATTCATGACGTTTGTACCTGCCTATATTATCTCCAAAGGCGAAGGTGGTCCAATGGACGGTACGATGCTGTACTCCCTGTATCTGTTCCGTCAGGCGTTTATGTTTAACAACATGGGTTATGCTTCGGCAATGGCCTGGATCATGCTAATCATGATCGGTATACTCACGGTAGCTGTGTTCCTGACATCCAAGTACTGGGTGTTCTACGAATCTGAAGGAGGGAAGTAACGATGGTTTGGAGAAATGTAAAATGGCCCATTTATCACCTGTTCGTTGCAGCTCTTGCCCTCCTGATGCTCTATCCCGTCCTATGGATGCTATTTAGTTCATTCAAGGAAAGCCGTACGATTTTTGTCACAGCGGATACCCTGTTTCCTGCGGAGTGGATCTGGAGCAACTATGTGGATGGCTGGAAAGGCACAGCTGGAAGACCGTTTATGGATTACATCACCAACTCACTTGTAATCGTGGTTATTTCCACGATCGGTGCCGTAATATCGTCATCGCTGATCGCTTTTGGTTTTGCCAGACTTAACTTCAAGGGACGCACGTTCTGGTTCTCCTTAATGATGTTGACGCTGATGCTGCCACATGATGTGGTATTGGTTCCTCAGTACATCATTTTCACGAAGCTCGGCTGGCTGAACACTATCTTGCCAATCGTTGTACCTACATTTTTCGGAATGCCATTTTTCATCTTCCTGATGGTACAGTTCATTCGAACGATTCCGAAGGAGCTGGATGAGGCTGCAACCATCGATGGGTGTAACAAGTTCAGACTGTATATTCAGATTATTATGCCGCTGATCAAGTCTTCTCTGGCGACTGCAGCCATCTTCTCCTTCTATTGGAGATGGGAGGATCTGCTCGGTCCGGTATTGTACCTGAACTCGCCTGATAAATACACCGTGTCGATGGCGCTGAAAATGTTCCTGGATAGCGAATCTGCTTCCAACTGGGGCGCAATGTTCGCGATGTCCATCGTCAGTCTGGTTCCGGTTGTAGCTGTGTTCTTCATCTTCCAAAAACAAATTGTTCAAGGGATGAGCACCAGCGGATTGAAAGGATAAGCCAGATTACTGTATCTTCGTATCTTCGCCCGAATGAACGTTTACGAAAGTTAACCAAGGAGGGTATCGCTTTTGAATAAAGCTCAAGGTAGTCAGGCCGTTGCCATGGAGGCAGCGGCAGAGGGCCAGGCAGTTTCCGTGACCAGCTGGAAGTTTAACTTTGGACCGGACTCGGGAAGAGCAGATGAGACAGGGGATTATCTGAAAGTAACTGCAACAACCGCATATGAGGAACGCGGAGGATACGGATTCGAAGCAGGATCTCTGGTGTATGAGAAACAACGCATTAGTGATGACGATGTGTCGGATCCCACGAAACAACATCATAACCATCCGGGGCAGACAACCATGTCTGCCCGATTGCGTTCGGGCTTCTGTATTCCACTTAAAGCATCCTTCATCGTGGATGTTCCCGATGGAACCTATCAAGTTTTACTTGTTGCAGGTGATGAATTGGCTGAGACAGTGACCCGTGTGAAAGCTGGTGAGGGCAGGCTTGTACTGCCAACCATTCGTACACTTCCCGGGCAATTTGCAGAGATGCGATTCTCGGTCGTTGTTCGCGGCGGCAGACTTCGTCTGTCATTCTCCGGTCCTGCACCGAGAATTAATGCTTTGGAGATTACTCTTGCGAATCAGACCATGACCGTATTTCTTGCCGGGGATTCAACCGTAACAGATCAGCCGGAAAGTGGATATCCGTATTGCGGTTGGGGCCAGTTATTTCCAGCACAGTTCAAACATGATGTGGCAGTAGATAATCACGCCCAGTCAGGGCGCAGTTCCCGCAGCTTTATGAATGAAGGCAGGCTCAGGGCCATTCTGGAGCTAATTAAGCCCGAAGATTTTCTGTTTATTCAATTTGGACATAACGATGAGAAGCCGGACCCTGAACGTGGGACCGACCCATTCACAACATATAAGGAATATCTGAAAAAGTATATCGATGCTGCCCGTGAAGCCAAGGCTCGTCCGGTGCTCATAACCCCCGTGCATCGTCGCTATTTTGCGGATGATGGCACATTGAATGATACACATGGCGATTATATCATCGCCGTTCGTGAGCTTGCAGAAGAGGAAGGTGTTCCGCTGATTGATCTGGCTGAGCGCAGCCGTCTTCTGTTCGAACAGGCGGGCGTTGAAGGCACCAAGGACGACTTTATGTGGGTGCTGCCAGGCGAGTATGTGAACTTCCCCTCAGGCGTGGAGGATAACACGCATTTTCAGGAACGCGGTGCCCGCCGCCTTGCCCAGCAGGTGGCAGAAGCCATCCGCGAGTTGCAATTGCAACCGCTGCAGATGTATCTGCGGTAGGCGAGTAATCATCACAGTTGTAAAGGTTCTAATTCTATTGCACTAGTGGATAAGTTCCCGCAGGATTTTAAGTCCTGTTCGTCCGTATTTATGCAAAGCGAGTTAAACGAAGTAACGAGCCAGCAAAAGTTGCCCAGCGAAAGAGCGAAGGCAATAATCTTTTAAATCAGTCCGGCGAGCGTAGCAGCGGAGGAGGGCGGAATCGGGTAGAGGGAGCGAAGCGTCCGCCTTTGGAGCGGGATTTCCCCTGCTGAGGGGGGAATTGAATAGAAATCCCGAGCCAACAGCGGCCCACAGCCCGATCCGCCCGCCGAAGCGACTGTCGTGCGAGCCCACCAGATTTTTAACCTATATTGCAATCGCAAAAAAGGAGGATGTATTTCAATGACACCTGACCAGACAGAATCAGGCACATCTGCCCGTAAGAACGTTTCAGTAGCTACAGGTCACACCTACTGGGTCATTCCGGATGGTTACATTCCCCCGGAGAGCCGGGGCACATTGGAGAGTCATGAGAGCATCTGTGTACTGAACACCAGTGCCACGGATGCGGAGCTGCACATCACGATTTACTTTGAAGACAGAGAACCACTCGAAGGTATGGTCGCTGAAGTGCCAGCGAGAAGGACGAAGCATATTCGCACTGCATCGCTACGATCCGGGGAGCAGTCTATTCCGCCGGGCGTGCCTTATGCGATTACGGTTTCCAGCAATATCCCCGTTATCGTCCAGTACAGTCGTTTGGATACGACCCAGCCTGAATTGGCTTTGATGAGTGTCATGGCGTATCCATTAGGATAACTTCCCCAATCGACAGCAGTTGGAGATGGTAAGAAGCCCCGTAACCTTGCATCCAATGCAGGCACGGGGCTTCTTTTTCTTCATTTATTCGCTGTATTTATACGTGCTCGCATTAAGGATATCCACGTGAACCTCCACTTTTCCAAGCTTAAAACGTTGGAGTGGGTCCGCCCGGTTGTAGACTTCCTGTTTCCATAAGGGAAGGTTGTGGCGATATAAGTGTTCCACAAGACCGTATGAATCAATCATGCGTGACTTGGTTTTTTCGAACGTATCTCGGATTTGGGATTCGATTTGTTTCTCCGCTTCTTGTTCCATGGCCTGAGGCGTGCGCGGGGCTCCATGGTCTTCGGTGATGGAACTTTTGACCGAGGTAACCAGATCAAATGTGACGCCATCTCCTTGTTTCCTTGCCTTGATTCTAGTCTTGGGATCACGAAGCATCAGGGTTAAATCAGGAGTCTTTCGACCATTCCCATATACGTATAGTGGGTACTGATGTACGCGCTCATAATTTACGTATCGTGTACCGTCCGCGTCTGCTCCTGCAACTCTACCCTGACTTGTTCCTTTGGAAATAACATAAAATCCATCCATTCTAACAAGGGGGGGAGTTTTATCCCCGTTGAACCAAGTCTCGTTCCTTGTTGAAACCGAGGGTAAAAGAACAACGGAAGCTGGCTCCCGTAGTCCATCAAGAAGCTGATGGAGCCGGATTGGTTCGTAACCGGAATGCTGTTTGTATAGCCTCATGGGCTCAAATAACTCAATGGTCTGGGCGGATTGGTTCAGCAGCGCAGAAGGGGAGAGCACGTCCGGAATGTTATGTTCTGTCGCGTAAATCCAGGGTGTATATCTCAGTTGACCTGAATGCAGCAACGTGTTAAATATATCCTCCAGCTTCCCGTCGAGAGCATTTTTCGATAAAACAATAGCTTTAACATGAGTCCAGAGCGTTTGCTGCTGTGACGTTTCATACAAGTCGTTAATAGCCATACTCAGTGTTGTACCTTCGCCCCGTCCAATCCAGATATCCCTTGTCTCCCGGGAAGTTGGTGTTTCCTGTTTTGCAATACTGGAGAAGTCAATCAGTTGGGCATACGCAATATACCGGTTGTCTACATAATCAATTCCTATCGCCGTAATGAAGTTTATACTTTGCACCTCTTTGGAATCCCAGCACCCCGTTAGCAGGATCAAGCAGCATATAAGAAGGCCGCTTATGGATACCCATCGTTTCACGGACGTTTCCTCCGGCGGGTAGAATCCTGTGTATGAAGTGCTTCTGGGCGCTTGGTTCTTTTCATGGAAGGTGGCATGGATACGGCCTGAGTGAAGTCTCCGGGAATGTAAGGAGATACAGGTGACAGATAGGATACGCCATAACACTCCAACGATACGAGATGCACCAACAGGGCGAATAGTCCGATCATAAAACCGAACAATCCAAGAATTGAAGAGACGAGTAACATCCCGATCCGAACATGGGCAGTAGCCCCGCTTAGCACAGTATTCACGAGAATATAACTAGAGATGACCGAGATCGCAACCGTGACTATTATGGTGGGAGAAGTAATCCCTGCACGAATAGCGGCATCCCCAATAATAAGCCCGCCAACAACGCTGACCGTTTGCCCCAACGCACGTGGTAATCTACGCCCTGCTTCGTTGAATAGCTCAAACATAAAGATCATCAGGAACGCTTCCAGCGTCACCGGCATGGGCAGGCCCATTCGAGTACCAGCAATTGTAGCCAAGAGAGGTAGTGGGATCTGTTCCACATTGAAACTGGTCAGGCCGATATAGAAGGCTGGGAAGAAACAGGCAATCAGCAGTCCGGATATACGCAAAATTCGTTCGAAAGTAACGATGAAAAAGGGTGTACTTTCGTCTTCAGGAGATTTCAATTGATTGAAAAGTGTAGTTGGCGCGATGACCGCTACAGGAGAGCCTTCAATAAGAACGGCAAACCGTCCATTTAACAGGGAATCGACAACAAAATCAGGACGTTCAGTGTTATCCGTGAGCGGAAAGATGCTCCGAACCCCTCCCATGACAGCCCGCTCCATGATCGAGGTTCCCAGAATGCCATCGATCTCAATCTGATCCAGATTGTGTCGTGCTTCTTTTAGAATGTCTGGATTAATAATATCTTTTACATATACAAGTCCAATGGCAGTTTGAGTACGTCCGCCTTTGACATATTTCTCATAACACATCGAAGATGTTTTCATTCGTTTGCGTATAAGGGCCACGTTGGTAGTGAGTTCTTCGGTGAATCCATCGCGCGGGCCTTTAACTGATGTTTCAATGGCTGATTCTTCGGGACTGCGTCCCGGGATATCAGCAATATCTACACTGCAGGACTGTACACCATTACCGAAAATGATCAATAGTTGTCCACTAAATATCAACATATTAAGCTTGTTAGTATCTTTGAGGTCATCCAACGGATTCAATGTTAAGCCGAGTTCTTTGGGATGTGATTCCTCAATGATCAGGGAGTGCTGTTCCAGACGGGGAATGATAAATTGGTTAATTTGTTTACCGTCGACGAGACCGTCACAATAAAGCAGAATTACGGGCTGATCAGATTCGTCTTTAACAGGAAAGGTCTGAATAACGACATCTGCACATGGATTGAATTGCTCTTTCAAAGAGGCAAGCAGTGTTTCATGGGACGTGGTGTCAATCGCTTGATGCTCCATGATGTTTCCTCCTCTGATGGCGTGAATGGATAAAGGCAACCGTCGTCGCGATAATCGCAAGTCCGCTCAGATACACGAGATTGAACGGAAATATGTATTCGACCAGAAGCTTTTCGAAGGTCATATCATCCATAGGATACAACATGGTCAGGATAAAGAAGACACCCAACGAGATACAACTGATAAGCCTTTTGGTAGAGCTCTTAATATTCCATATTTCAACTACAATATACATGGCAAGACTAATTCGGGTGAATGCACCTGCCAGCCATTGGTAGATTGAAAAGAAGTCGGTCTGGGCAATGTATTTGCCCAGAGAGGCAATTCGCCATTCTTCAAAGGCGGGATATCTCATTTTGGCAGCCTCAAAAGGATCGAATTCCACAATCGCCCCAATGAGTGGGCCGACAGTCAGTCCTACAAGAATGAGTGCGAGCATCAGATACTGCCATACACGTATACGTTTGGTGAGATGAGGCTGGATGTACCAGATGAACAGCAGTTCAAACATGCCTGCAAGACTGTAGACCATGCCATTAAGAATAGGATGCCATCCATGTTCAAGAACGGGCAACAGACGACTGTAGTCCTTGTACTGGGTATTTACGATAGCAACATAGAAACCTAACAAGACAACTAGTGGCAGGACTAACCCTGCGGTAAAGGCCAGCGAGCGAATACCTTTATACGCAGCGTAGGCACAGAGAGACATCAGGGCAATACTGGTTACCAACACGGGCGTTTCGGTCAGATAGTTCGTTTTAGCCCAAGCCGTGGTATCATGCAGTGTGAAAAAGATTACGCTTAGAAAAAAGAGACTGTTACCAACTCGAAATAACATGCCAATGGGCTTCCCGAGACGGGAGGTTAACCAATCATGCAGGGTTTGATGCTGTAGGAAACGAGAGACATAGGCGAGCATTAGCGCAAATATCAGAAATGGTCCGGCTGATAGCAGGACGGAAATCCAAGAATCCCTTTTGGCCGCAGCCAAAAGGGCAGGAATAATCAGAACATGGCTGATCAAGCCAACGGACAACATGATCAACATCATAGCTTGTAAAAAAGAAGGCTGTGTTCGTTTCATGCTGAGGGGTCCCCTTTTCCCAATAGACTGTCCTCAGCAGTGTTAACGTGATTGGGGCGCTTCATACCGTCAGTTGAAATAACGAATACCCATGGCTTCTCTTACCTCTAACATCGTTTCCCGGGCCGCTTTCCTGGCCTCACGGGTACCCTCGATAAGAATCTCTTTCACTTGATCATCACGCTGTTCATAATAATTCCGTCGTTCGCGAAAAGGAGCAAGCAGATCATTGATGGCTTCACCTGCGATCTGTTTACAATCTTTGCATCCAATCCGCCCCTGACTGCAACTGGCATGTATTTCGTCTGCGTTCTCCTTGCGGAAAAGCTGATGATAGGCAAAAACAGGGCAGATATCCGGGTGTCCTGGATCAGAACGATGGATGCGGGCAGGATCAGTCTTGGCCTTGATCAATTTGGCTTTTACATCTTCAGGACTTGCATTTAATGAGATCGCATTGCCCATGCTTTTGCTCATCTTACCAACGCCATCCAGTCCCCCAAGCCGCTCTCCGGTCAAAATGCGGGGTTCGGGGAGAATGGGAGCGTATAACTCGTTGAACCGGCGAACCAATTTTCGTGCTGTCTCAATGTGAGGAATCTGATCTTCCCCTGCCGGAACAAGGGTGGCTTTACAGAATGCAATATCAGCAGCCTGACTGACCGGATATCCGAGAAATCCGTAGTACAGGTCGGTATATCCGCGATCACGTGCTTCGCTCTTGATGGTCGGATTATGCCGGAGTGTATTGACGGTAACAAACATGGAGAAGATCACAGTCAATTCCGCAATTTCCGGAATCATGGATTGAATGAACAGGGTAGCTTTGTTCGGATCAATGCCTACGGCGAGGTAATCAAGCGTGACTTGATGAACACTATCTGCAATCAGGCCAGGTTGATCATAGTGGGTGGTGAGTGCCTGAACATCTGCCAGTAAAATATAGGTTTTGTACTCTTCCTGCAATTGCACCCGACTGCGCAGGCTGCCTACGTAATGGCCGAGATGAAGTTGTCCGGTAGTCCGATCTCCTGTCAAAATAATATCCTTGTTTTTGTTCATGGTTTATTCTCCTTTGGTTTTGTGATTTTTCAACGTTGAGCTGTCGCCACCAGCCGTCTTCCACGACCATCACCTCCTTTCAGCCTGCAAAAAAATCAAAAAAGCTTCGTCTTTTATCCCATTCCCCGGTTGGGAACAGAATAAAGGACGAAGCTTGTGCCTCGCGGTCCCACCTTCATTGGCCGCTCTGTTGCGGCCCACTTGAGGGATACGGATGAGGTATCTACCGGGAGCTCTTTTATGAGCTTCCATGCCTATCGATATCCTGTCCATGGATAACGGCTGGACATGCCGCCTCGCCTACTGAAAGTGTGTATTCCTAGGAAAGGATACAGACTTTGTTCAACTTGGAACTCCGAAGCCCATTTCCACATATCCGATGCACCGACTCCCACCAGCCGCCGGCTCTCTGTAGCATCCTGACATATGTACTTCTCTTCATCATCGCGGATAACAAATGTTTACAATTTCCAGAATTATATCACGCTTTGATTCCACTGACCAGCCTATGTTTGCGACCGCTCATATTGGTGCCAAGCACACCAGCGATAATCAACAATGCACCAATATAGTGGTAGCTACCCACTGGTTCATGCAGAATCCATGCCCCTCCTACAATAGAGATGAGCGTGGACAGATTGCTGAATACACTCATTTGGGAAGCCTCCAGATGGGTCAGGGCATAGCTCGCAAGCAGGGTGGAGATCATGGTGGAGAGGATCGCCAGATAAGCGAGTGCACCCAGATAGGATGCATCTCCCAGTGGTTTGATGTAATCCATCATGGAGCCGCTGGACGCATGGCGGATCAGGGAAGCTGCGTTAAATACAATACAGCCAACCATCAGTGTGACCCAGGTTAATTCCATTGGTTTATACTTCTGGGTTAATGGTCTTGCAAGCACGCCATACCCTGCAAAACAGACCGTGGAGAGTAGCAATAATGCAATACCCTTCAGGTTACCTATAGACATGCCACTTCCTTGCATTATGAAAATAAAGACCACTCCAGCGACAGACAGTAGCAGGAACAGCTTCTGCATCGTGGATGTGCGTTCTTTCAGGAAGACTGAAGCGAGAACGAGTGTGAATACAGGGGCCATGGCCTGAATAATACCCGCTTCCGATGAGTTGGAAGAGACAAGTCCAAAGGCTTGAAAGGCAAAAAATAAGACGGGAGATAACAGCCCCAGTGGAATGATTCGCCACAGATCACGAAGGCTCAGTCGGATCTTGATCCAACCCAAAATGACAGGAATGCTGACAACGATCAGCGACAGAGCGAATCGATGGGCAAGCACATCAATGGGATGTGCAACAGTGACGGTCATTTTAACAAATAGAAAAGATAGACCTATAATAGCCGCGTATAGTATAGCTGCGATATAAGCGTATCCCCGAGTGTGTGTTGTGTTCATGAATGCTCCTCCAATACAGTAGTCATAGCTCTTTATTTTTCAATATCCTGAATAATGTCAGGTTCGAAGGCATGTGCTGGCCTTATTCAATATACTGCCAGGTGCATCGTGCTACAATAGATAAAAGGATGAACTGTAACGGTACAATTGTGGGAGAGGGATGGGTGCAGTGAGAAAATACGAAGTGATTGCCGAAGCGTTAAAGCAATGGATTCAGGAACAGATGCACCAGCAGGATCGTCGCCAGTGGGCAGATAAGGGCATTCGACTGCCAGCAGTTCGAGTTGTAGCAGAACAATATCAATGCAGTGTAAGTACAGCAATTCGTGCATATGAGTGGCTGGAGCAACGTCATTTGGTGTACGCCATACCTCAATCCGGTTATTATGCCGTACAGAACGGGACAGGTGCTCAGGACATGGACTGGCAGGGGGCGTTGGACTTCGCTTCGGCTGCTCCCGATCCAAGGGTGTTCCCTTATGCAGACTTTCGTCATTGTGTGGATCAGGCGATGGAGAAGAAACAGGCAGAGTTATTCATGTATGGCACGGATCAGGGATTACCTTCGCTAATTCTGCTGTTGCAGAAGCAGTTTGCGGATTATCAGGTGTTTGCGAGAACAGAGCAGTTCTTTATCACATCAGGTGTGCAACAGGCGCTGGCTGTACTTGCATTAATGCCTTTTCCCAATGGAAAGAGAAAAGTATTGCTTGAACTACCGACCTATCACAATATGCCCTCGCTACTGAGTGGATTAAATGTGCCGATTGCCGGTGTGAGACGTGCCCTGGATGGGCTGGACTGGGCATCGCTTGAACGTCAGTTCGCTGAGGAAGATATTAAGTTTTTCTATGTCATGCCGCGCTTTCACAATCCGATTGGCACATCGTTGACTGTTGCTGACAAGAAGAGACTGATCCGGCTTGCACAGCGGTACGATGTCTATCTGATAGAGGACGATTATCTGGCTGATCTGGAGGACAATACGAAACAGGACCCGCTATGGTCCTATGATACCGAAGGTCGGGTCATCTATCTGAAGAGTTACTCCAAAATTTTGTTTCCAGGCTTGCGCATTGGTGTAGCTGTTCTGCCCTCACCACTAATTCAATCTTTTGGGACTTACAAAAAAATGCTCGATATCGACACTTCCGTTCTGTCTCAAGCTGCTCTGGAGATCTATGTCCACAGTGGAATGTTCGCTCATCACAGGAAAGTGATTCGTAACCGCTATGCTGCCCGGATGCAAAAGGTACATGAGCAACTGGACTCATATCCAGACTTTGCTCCGTTTATGGACGCTCCTCGAACAGGAGGGGAGCATACCGTATTACCTTTGGCGGGTGATATGCCGCTTCGTGTTCTGCTGTCCCGGCTTCAAAAGCGAGGAGTCATCGTTGATACGACAGAACGGTATTATCCGGAGAGAACATATCAGGTGCATCAGGATCAGATGCTGCGCTTGAACATCTCCAATGTGCCGAAGCAGCGAATTGAGGAAGGGATGAGGAAGATCCGGGAGGAAATTTTGAAACTTCAGATCAGGCAGAGATAAAGACAAAGCTATAACAGCAAGGCCATTACAACAAAACGCATATAGTTGTTACACTTAGCATCTATCTAGTCGTATTGGCCACTCACCACTGTCTGTATATAACAAAAGGCGTCCACACAAGTTGATCACTTGTTGGACGCCTTTTCCATGAGTTGTTATCCATCAACGATGTAGCTTGTACGCTACATCGTTGATGGAAATAATCTAATTTATTCCTGAGCCATCGCTTTGAAGGAAGCTTCTGCAGCTTCCAATGTAGCCTGAACATCCTCGTCTGTATGAGCCGTGGTCAGGAACCAGGCCTCATATTTGGATGGAGCCAGGTTAATGCCACGGTCCAGCATGTGACGGAAGAAGGAAGCGAACAGCTCTCCATCCGTGTCTTGAGCATGATCGTAGTTCGTAACTGGGTGATTACAGAAATGGGTGGAGAATGCACCACGAATCCGGTTGATCGTCAGTGCAATCCCATGACGGTCAGCAGAAGCTTGCAGACCCGCTGTCAGGTCGATAGCAAGACGTTCCATCTCTTCATATACACCCGCGCCTTGCAGGACCTCCAGACACGCGATACCAGCCGAGATGGATGCAGGGTTACCAGCCATCGTTCCCGCCTGATAAGCAGGGCCGAGCGGAGCAACCTGCTCCATAACATGTTTGCGTCCGCCGTAAGCACCGATGGGCAGGCCACCACCAATAATTTTACCAAGAGCCGTCAGATCCGGTTCAATCTCTGCATGGTTATCGAGTCCGGCATACGTCTGAGTAGAACCGTAATGGAAACGGAAAGCCGTAATGACCTCGTCATAGATAACCAGTGAGCCGTTAGCCCGTGTCATGGCACAGAGGCCTTCCAGGAAGCCAGGTTCCGGCATAACCATACCAAAGTTACCAACGATCGGTTCAACCATGACCGCGGCAACATCATCACCCCAGCGCTCCAAAGCATCCTTCAGGGCTTCCAGATCATTGTAGGGCACAGTAATGACTTCTTGTGCAATACTGGCTGGAACTCCCGCGCTGTCAGGAATTCCGAGCGTGGACGGGCCTGAACCGGCAGCGACAAGCACCAGATCGGAGTGACCATGGTAACATCCGGCGAATTTTACGATCTTGTTGCGTTTGGTGTAGGCACGAGCGACCCGAATCGTAGTCATGACCGCCTCCGTACCGGAGTTTACAAAACGCACTTTATCCATGGAAGGAATAGCTTCCTTCAGCATTTTGGCGAGCTTGATCTCAAGCTCTGTTGGGGTACCGTACAGTACACCATTTGCTGCTGCTTCCGTAATGGCCTGCGTAATATGCGGGTGGGCATGTCCTGTAACAATCGGACCGTAAGCGGCCAGATAATCAATATAACGGTTGTCATCGACATCCCAGAAGTGGGCGCCTTGGGCTTTTTTCATAAATACAGGTGCACCGCCACCAACGGCTTTGAACGAGCGTGAAGGGCTGTTAACACCTCCTACAATATGCTCAAGTGCTTCTGCGTATAGAAGTTCGGAACGGGAACGTGATGGTTTCATAAGATAACTTCCTTTCGTAATTCAAAATATGATAAATTAACAAGCCACAGAAAGATATGATGATTTTCTCATAATAGTATAGCCGGGCACAACGAGAGGGCAGCGTAATGGCTGCCCTCTGCATGTTTAGGTTACTGAGCCGGTTGTTCTGACTTTTGATCGTCACCACTGGCTGTTTTATCTTCGGTACTGGTCGTACTATCATCCGTTGTAGCAGGCGGGTGAATAATATCCTGAATATGCTGCTTCAATTTCTCTTCATTGGTAACCGTCAATACTTGCGCACCGCCTGCTGTACGTTCTTCTTTCAGCAGGTTCATTGGCGGAATCTGCTCACTGCCGTTCATGCTGCTCTGGTAACCGAGGCCACCCAGCTTCCACATATCGGAGAGTGTCAGATTTGTATCCACATAAGGATTAACCTGTTCCAGTATGGAAGGCAGTTTGGCAATGGTAGTTGTTGACTGCATTTTCGCTGTTACAGCTTTCAGCAATTCACGCTGACGCTCGGACCGAGCGAAATCAGACATTGCATCATGACGGAAACGAACGTACATGAGCGCTGTCTCGCCATCCAGATGCTGATATCCTTTTTTGAGATCAATATCGTATTCGTTATTGTCTGCTTTACTTGTATAGTGCATGTCTTTCTCCACATCAAAATCAACACCGCCAACGGCATCCACCAATTTGATGAATCCCTGGAAATCCGTATACACATAATACTGTACAGGAATGCCGAGCAGGTCGCCGGCAGCTTGCATCGCTGCATTAGGACCATGGGTGATGGCAGTGTTGATCCGTTCCTTGCCATATCCGTCAATATTGACGTAAGTGTCGCGCAGAATGGAGAACAGATTGATTTTTTTGGTAAGTGGGTCGAGCGATACAACCATCATGCTGTCGGAGCGGGGAACTTCACCTTTTTTCAATCCGCGCGCATCGACACCCATAACGAGAATATTTACCGTTTCTGTACCTTCCCATTTGGGTGGGTCAGGAGTATTTACTTTCTCCACATTCTCGATACCTGCGAATGGTGATTCGTCACCGTCTTTTGCCAAACCGTCCAACTGATTGAGAATAGAACCGAAATAATATGCCGCTGCTCCTCCAATAATCAACACGAAGGCGGCAAGAGAAATCCATATGGTTCTCTTCGTCTTTCTGGTCATGCTAGCTCTCCTTTGTATTTGAGATGAAATAAAAAAACGAGTTCGAGTATTCAAGTAAGATCTAGTCGGAGCTTTCCGTACACGTCTTTTCCCAACATAAGGGGAGGAACGCGGCTCCAGACTATTTTAAAGCTTGCTGAATTTTGACTGATACCATTATAATTTCTTTTTGGGCTACAAGCAATTTCAACAAAATCCAAGTGAGGTATAATCATGCTGGCGATTGATGTCAAAGATTTGCGCAAGTCGTTTAGCGTCCAGAAAAGCCGAGGTGGGCTGAAGGGCGCGTTCCAGGACCTGTTTGCACGTCAATACCAAGAGGTATTGGCTGTAAATGATATTTCATTTCAGATTCCGCAAGGCGAAATATGCGGATATATTGGGGAGAACGGTGCCGGTAAATCAACAACAATCAAGATGTTGACCGGCATTTTGGTGCCTACTTCAGGGCAAATATCGGTTGGTGGCTATGTTCCGTATCAGGAACGGGAGAAGTTTGTACAGAATATTGGTGTTGTTTTTGGTCAGCGCAGTCAATTGTGGTGGGATATTGGCGTTATCGAATCCTTCCATTTATTGCGCAAAGTATATCGTGTCGGAGAGGTCGATTTCCGTAAACGGCTGGATGAACTGGTTGAGCGATTACAGCTTCAGGATCTGCTAAGTCGTCCGGTACGGAAGCTCAGTCTTGGTCAGCGTATGCGCTGCGAGTTAGTTGCAGCATTATTGCATAACCCAAGTATTGTTTTTCTGGACGAGCCAACTATTGGTTTGGATATTGTGGTGAAGTCGGAAATTCGGGATTTCTTGAAAGACATGAACAAGGAGCATGGAACGACCATTCTGCTCACAACCCATGATTTGCAGGACATTGAGGCACTGTGCTCCCGGGTGATCATGCTTGATGCAGGCAACATCATTTATGATGGAGGTCTGGATCATCTCAAGTCCCAGTGGGGTAAGGAGCGGGAGATCCGCTTCAAGTTTGGTTCAGCTCACAACATCAGTCAGATGCAGGAATGGACTGCTGCGTTGCCTGTACGTTGGACGGTTGAGAATGAACTGTCCGCATCCGTATGGATTCCGCTGGAACTGAACGTTTCGGATGTACTCGGACGTGTTGTTGGACAAGCGGATATTACCGATATTCAGATTATCGAGATCAACACGGATGAGATTGTGCGCAGTATTTACCAATCCGGTTCCGCCGAGCGTCCCGAGATTGTGGGAGCAGGGAAAGAAGCGGTGGGTGTATCCTGAGATGAATAGTGCATTTATTGATTTTATGCGCATCCGTTTTCTAACGATGCTGGCATACCGGGTGAATTATTACTCCGGCATTTTGATATATACGCTGAATATCGGCGTGTATTACTTTACCTGGCAAGCCATTTACGGCAGCAGTGGTGAACTCGGCGGCTTCACGGCAGCGCAGATGACCACTTACATCGCTGTATCCTGGATGGCACGTGCGTTTTACTTTAACAACCTGGACCGGGAGATTGCCGCAGATATACGGGATGGCTCCATTGCGATTCAATTCATCAGGCCGATCAATTACGTTATGGTCAAAATGATGCAAGGGCTTGGGGAAGGTATTTTCCGCTTCCTGCTGCTCATGATTCCGGGGATGCTCATCGCCATTTTGCTGTTCCCGGTTGAATTGCCTACGGCCCCATCGGCGTGGATTGGCTTTCTCGTCATGCTGTTCTTCAGTTTCCTCATTAATTCCCAGATTAATGTGATCACGGGACTAGCGGCATTTTTTGTGGAAAACAATGAAGGCATGATGCGTATGAAACGCGTCGTGGTTGATTTGTTCTCTGGTCTAATCATCCCGATCAGCCTGTATCCAGGCTGGATGTCCGCGGTGATGAAAGTATTGCCTTTTCAGGCCATTACGTATCTGCCCGGTTCCGTCTTCACTGGAAGAGTGGAAGGTACCGCCATCTGGAGTGTACTCGGTATTCAGGTGTTCTGGTTTGCCGTACTGCTGCTTCCGATGGTATTGATCTGGCGTAAGGCGCGCAAGCGTCTGTTCGTGCAAGGGGGATAACAGATATGTACTATATGGGTCTGATCTGGGAATATTTGAAGAATTACATGAAAACACGACTCACGTACCGTGCTGATTTCTGGGTGGAGATCCTATCGGATCTGCTGTTCCAGGCAACCAACCTGATCTTTATCTTTGTGGTCTTCCGTCATACGGATAACCTGGGCGGCTGGAGTGAGAGTGAAGTGCTCTTTGTTTATGGATATTTTATGGTGCCCTATGGCATTTTTAGTTGTTTTATCAATCTGTGGGGATTCAGTGAGCGGTACATCGTCAAAGGAGAGATGGATCGTATCCTGACACGCCCCGCACATAATTTGTTCCAGATCTTGCTTGAAAATGTAGATCCGCCTGCACTGGTGGGCTCGTTTATCGGCTTGATCATCATGATCTTTAGCGGAGCAGAGATGGGTCTGATGCTGGAGTGGTGGCATATCCCTGCCTTAATTATATTGGCACTCAGCTCAGTCATGATCTATGCCGGCATCTATACTACGTTGACTTCACTATCCTTTTATTCGGACGCGCCAACAGGTATCCTGCCATTGATGTATAACATCCAAGGGTATGGGCGTTATCCGGTAACGATCTACAACCGTGCCATTCAGGTGCTGTTAACCTGGATCATTCCGTTTGCCTTTGTGGGCATCTATCCCGCAGCCTTGTTCCTGGAAAGGTCCGAGATGCATCGCATGGCGCTGCTTACACCTGTGATGGGATTGGTGTTTGGCTCCATGGGCTTGCTTTTGTGGAATTTTGGCGTGAAGCGGTATCGCGGAGCAGGTTCATAATAACGCCCTATAGCAATTCATGGGGGAGATTAGGGAGGAACTGACATGACGTTAAAAGTAGGCGAATTGGCACCGAATTTTGAGCTTCCGTCTAGTACGGGAGAATCAGTAAAGCTTTCGGATTACCGCGGACAGCGGGTGCTGCTTTATTTTTATCCCAAAGATATGACCTCGTCCTGTACACAACAGGCTTGTGATTTCCGGGATCGACATGCTGAATTTGAAGGGCTGAACACGGTCATTCTCGGAATCAGCACCGATCCGATGAAACAGCATGACAAGTTTATCGCCAAATATGGACTGCCGTTTGCCTTGTTGTCGGATGAAGAGCACGTTGTAGCCGAGCAATACGGTGTATGGCAGCTGAAGAAAATGTATGGCAAGGAGTACATGGGTATGGTTCGCTCCACTTTTCTGATTGATGAAGAGGGGAAGTTGATCAAGGACTGGTCCAAAGTTCGGGTCAAAGGACATATCGAGGCTGCGCTTGAGGCTTTGAAGGCTATATAATACTGCTTTCACAGCATATATGTACCCTTAATATAAAGGCTGTGTTCATGGAAGTTGCCATGTACACAGCCTTTTGTATATCCTTTTATAATACAATTTGTTCGTCAGCTTCAGATGTTATCCGATTCATGAGGGGATGGGTTTACTCTTACGGGAACGAATGCGATAAACCAGTAAGAGGAACAGTGGGATGATAAAGCTGACAGTGATATCCCAGTCTACCCAAGCAGGCATGATCGTATCTGTATAGAAAATAACATTTGGAGCGATCAGCACGCCTAGGGCGAATAATAACAAGGACGAAGGCAAAATGAGAGGCTTATATGTCTTTAACCGAAATAATTGTGCTGTTCCCAACACAAAGGCGAATAGATATAACAGACTTTTGAAATAGGTAGAAATTAACCAGGCGATAGCCATGAAGGCCTCAATTCGTTCAAAGAAATTACCTATATTAATCTTCTGTGAAAGGGCGTATGAGATATAGATGCTGTGCTGCGTAAGTGTGTGTCCCATCACCATAAGTGACAGAAGCAGTAACAGGCTTAACAGTACTCCCCCAAAGAGGGTAGCCAGTAGAAAATCCCTTTTGAAATGAAATCCTGTTTGTACATACGGAAGAAACACAGAGAGAATGATAAGTTCGCCAAAGGAAGTGAACGCTGCGCGTATGCTAGACTCTACAAGATGTATCCAGGGCGTACTGAAATACGGCTGCAGATTTGCACTTTTGGCTTGAGGCAGGAGCCCCAAAAAGAGAAAAAGAATAAACACCACAACGATGGGAGTTAATAGTTCTGCGCTCAGCCCCATCGTACGAAAACCATGAATAAGTCCCCAAGCCAGGGAACAAATGATCATCAGAATAATGACCCGAATGGGAGTTTTCAGATATATTTGCGTCGTCATGAAGTCACCGACTTCACGGACACATATGGCTGCACCTATGGCGAAATAAAATAGATAGGCAACTGATAACATGGAACCTACCCAGGTCCCAAGTAATTGGTTACAGATTTCAAAAAGAGACAACTGGGGATGTGTTCGATGTAGCTTGTACAGGACCCACATGATGCCAACACCGATCGGCAGACCAATCAGAGAACAGAACCAGGCGTCCTGCTTGCCTACTGCGGTAACGAGGGAGGGGTAGATCAGGATCATATCTCCAACCATAACCAGAAAGGTGAGCAAGGTGAACTGTCGAATCGTAAGTTTTTCGTTCATCAACATTTCCTTTCGCTCCTTCCCATGAGGGATAATTTTCCTCAATTCCCTACGAATTATCCTTCAGTAGTTGGCTGAGGTTGTGAACGGGATGTTCTGCGGGATTTCACTAACGCTATGAGAACCAGCATACCCGGAAGAATGATACCTAGCGTGGTGTCCCAATCCACCCAGTACGGAACGATGGTGATGATAATAAATGTCAGGCTGGGCGCAACGAGATTGGCCATTCCATAAACGAGAAGTGTTGATGGTAGAATGAGCATTTTAAATTCCTTTAGTTTGAAGAGTTCTGCGCATCCGACAATAAAAGCGTATAAATAGATCATCGCTTTGAAATAGGTAGAAATGAGCCATGAGCAAGCCATGATAACCTCGATTCGTTCGAAGAAACCGCCGATACTAATCTTTTGAGACAAAATAAACGAAGCATATATATTGTGTTGGGTTAGAAAGGGGCCGAGTACGAGCATGGATATGCTAACAAGAATGGCAAGGATCAAATTACCGAAACCTGCTGTGATAACGATGTCACGCATACGATGGCGACTGTTTGCGACATGGGGAAGAATCATCAAAATGGGAATGGTTTCTCCGACAGGATATATGATACTCACAAGGATTCCTTGCGATATGGAGACAACACCAGTATCCGATATGGGCTCCAGTTTACTGGTACTAACCTGTGGCAAAAGACAGAAGGCGAGTATCACGATAAACAGTATAACGAGGGGCATGAGCAGTTCACTTGTTCTCGCGATGGTCTCCAAGCCGTGATATACCCCCCATCCGATGGCAATCACAAAAATAAGAATGATGACACGAATAGGGGTGTATTGAAATATTTGGGACGTCATGAAATCACCGACTTCCCGGGTATGTGTGGATGTGCCAATCATGAAGAAGAACAAGTAAAAGCACGACAAAAAGGTGCCTGGCCAAAACCCCAGAATATCTCGGGAGATCTGCACCAGGTTTTTCCCTGGATGCATCGTGCCCAATTTCAATATCAACGCCATGAGAGCCATTCCGAGCGGAACGCCAATAAGAGCACATATCCACGCATCTTGTTTGGCATAGGACGTGATGACGGAAGGATAGATCAGCATCATATCACCTACCACTAACATAAATGTAAGGGTGGACAATTGTCTTGTACCGATCCGTCCCTTTTCGAGCATGATATACCCTCCCTCTTCACCTAAGTTCCAGTCAAGCGTGCTAATAAATGGTTCACGGGATCATAGATCCACATAATGATATACAGGGGACTGGGGAACTCCCACAAATTAGATGCAATAACACCGAAGAATGTAGCTGTGAGAAGCATTGCACTGTATACAGCCGTTTCTCTCCACTCCTTCCGGCGAATGAGGCCAGGCAGATCAACCCAGCCAATAATTACTGCTACGAAGATAACCGCCAATGTAAGCAACATGCTTCCTCACTCCTTCAGTTCATCTTTGAATGAATCATCCAGTGTACCGACACGTTTAATCTGCACATTGGCTTTGTACTTGATATCCAGTTCTTCGAAATATTTATCCCAGTCATTCTCTATCTTCTTGAAGAACTTGGGATCTGCATGGTACACTTCCTGTCCAAAACCAAATATATCGACATGAAACTTACGTCTTACTGAATGCACAGATTCCTGCATCAGTTCAATTAACCGTTCTTCACTATCGGATTCCAGCTCTTTGAGAACTTTCATTGAACCGATCCGTATTCCACATTCAACTGCGCCTATGGAGGAGACATTCTTGATATCAATGTTGATGACAGGTTTGCCATTTACGATTTTGGCTTTTCTCTTCGTTGTGGTGCGGAGTGTCTTAAATGTCACGTTGCCCTTCTTGCGACAAGGCATGTGGCTGACAGTAGATTCTACATTATCACGAATGTAATTGTAGCCTTTGGATTCATCCTCTGTTAACCAGCCAATCAGCTTGTCTTTCCGGAATACACTTAGCCCCGTTGTATTAAGGCGGGCTGGTGACCGGATGGTGGCTATATTCTCTTTATTACCACTTTGTTCTTGGTTACCGAGGATTTCTACACCCGTAATGACAGGCTGGATGCCGGGAGATATCATGAAATCCATTAATTCATCCCCGGTTACCGTGGTAGTAGGGGACCAGGTCTTGGCGGATACATCCAAGGAATTAAACAACTTTTCCGCAGGAATATTTTCTAAAGGTGTAAGCACATCAAGGACATGGGAGGCCGTTGTATTCTTTGCTACCATAACGTAATAATCAGGTCGAGCCGTAGGTTCACGCATTAGCGCTTCGATAACGTCGTATATTCCATCTTTTCGCGCATATTCCTCGCCAAATACCAGTACGCGGATATGCGCCATGAATATGCGGCGTGGACTGGTCTCCGTTAATTTCTGAATCGCTTCGAACAAAGTGGCAGCAGATGCTTGATACTGCGTAACCGGGGTGCCTTTGCCTCCTCCTGCCTTGGAAGATACCTCATTTGGAACAACGACCTGAGCACTCACTTTGATCATATCGCCATCTTTGTCCACACCGAGACCCAGCATAATGCCAAGTTCATTCAGTTCCTGGCGATCCCAGCATCCGGTAAGGAGAGGAAGCAGAAGGGCAAAGGATAAAATTAAGCGTAAGCATCTGTTCATGGATGTGCACTCCTTACCGAATTTCTACCGCTTCGTTTTTTTGGTGGACTGTCTGACTTCATTGGTTGCATGAGTAGAGAGTGGGCGAGTTCTCATATGGGACCAAGGCACACGAAAGATCGTGTCTTTAAGATCTTTCTGAATAAAAGGTGCAAATGGAGACATGTAGGACACCCCGAAAGAACGCAAGCTGCAGAGGTGAGTTACGGTAATTAACAGCACGATCAGGATGCCATAGAAACCAAATGCTGCCGCAAGTATCATCAATACAAATCGCAGAATACGTACAGAGATGGACAGTCCGTTTTCCGGAATAACATAACTGGAGATCGCAGTGATGGATACGATGATGACCATCGCAGCGGATACAACCCCAGCATCTACCGCTGCCTGACCAATGACAAGCGTACCGACAATGGATACGGCTTGACCCACCGTCTTGGGAATCCGTATGCCTGCTTCCCGCAAAATCTCATAGGTTAGCTCCATAAGTAAGGCTTCAATAAAGGCGGGGAAAGGTACGCCTTCTCGCTGTGCTGCCAGACTGATGAGAAGATTGGTAGGCAACATCTCCTGATGGAACGTGGTAATGGCAATATAAAAGGATGGGGCAAGCAGGGCAATAAAAAAGGCTAGATATCGGATCATTCGAATCAGCGTACTGATATCGGCTCGTTGATAATAGTCTTCTGGAGACTGAAAGAAATGAACAAACAAGGCAGGAACGAGCAATACAAAAGGTGTCCCGTCCACAATGATTGCAACACGCCCTTCAAGCAAAGCGGCAGACACGGTATCAGGTCTTTCACTGTTGTAAACCGTGGGAAAGATCGTCCCCGTCTTGTCTTGTACCAGTTCCTCGATATAACCACTCTCAAGGATGCTATCGATATCGATTTCATCGAGTCTTCGACGCAGTTCTTTTACAATTTCCTGATCCACGATATGCTCCAGATAGAGCACGGCAACCCGGGTCTTGGTGACCCTGCCGATTTCTCTTTCTTCAATCCAGAGATGAGGATTACGGATTCGTTTGCGAATTAATGAGGTATTGGTCCGCAGGTTTTCGTTGAATCCCTCCATTGGTCCGCGAACGACGGTTTGGGAGACAGGTTCTCCAACGGATCTATCTTCCCAGCCTGCTGCGCCAATCTTTAATCCACGTACAGATCCTTCGAGTAGTAGGATAGCCGATCCCGAAAGAAGTGCATTCATTACCTCCTCCATATCGTCCACCAGCAATACATCACTGGCGATCAGAATATCATTCTGAAGGTAGCTGAGATGTTCATCGTCTGCGGAGAATTCAGGGAGATCACGCTTTTGCAACAACGATTCCATGATGGAGTGATTCAGAATGTTCACATCCACCAATCCATCGATGTACAACATGACAGCAGGCCATTTGTGCAAACATTGCAGAGGTCGGATCATCAAGTCGTTGCTGTTCCCCATCACTTGTTTGCAATATTGGGTATTGTCATTCAGATTCGGAGAGATCTTCTTCTGGTCCTGATGGTTCTGCACCGATGCACTCATGCCTTCGCCTCCCTATATACCCTATATTTGCAAGTTAGTATGACCGGGATGAATTCGGATTATCACAAAAAAATAAAAGAATGATTCGTTCTTACACTGTTCGTATAAACGAAAAAAAAAGGAGCTGCGAAGACTCGCAGCTCCTTACTTTTATAGGTGGACGTTTGTCCGAATTTACTTTTGTCTTTGTCGAACAGGGGCTGGCTTGGATACGGTGGATCTTGCTGTCCATGCTTTGCGGTAACGATAAAGCACGGCTACGATAAGCAATAGGCCGATTCCTCCCACGATATATGCTGCATATTGGTGAGCCAGATGGAATACGGCATTCCATTGGGGGCCGAATATTTTGCCAATACCCAGAAACAGCACGACCCAGAACAGTGCGCCTGAATAGGCATAGAGAGCGAATTTACGAAAGGGAACAGCAGCTATGCCCGCAAAATATCCGGTGAAATGCCTTACACCCGGAATGAAATAACCGATGAAGATTAAGGCATTACCATACTTGGCGAACCACTTTTGCGTTTTATCGAGTTTGTCCTGCTTCAGCAGAAACCATTTTCCGTATCGTGTTATAAAGGGCAGTCCTGCTTTGGCTCCAATAAAATAAGTGATGGTCATGCCAATCGTTGTTCCCAGAAAAGCCAGTATGGTGAGGATTCCAAAGTCGAGATGCCCCTTGTAGGAGAGAAACCCTGCGTAAGCCATCGTTGTTTCACCAGGAAAGGGAAGTGCGATGAATTCAAGCAACAAGCCAAAAAACAATACGCTGTATCCGTAGGACCCAAACAGATGTTGGATCTTCTCAAGCAATTCCAATAGATTTCACTCTCCTGAATACGGGGTGGGAGCATGAATACTCTCCAAGGTGTTTTAATGTGTTCTGCCTGTCCATTATGCTACCTAATCTGAAGCTAAGAATCAATCAGGCTAGATAGCAAATTGTGAAAAAATATTAAACAAAATCACGTCTTTTTTCAATGTAGCCTCCATATAATTCTAACAAATCTGCTGAAGTCTATCAGCAAATTCACTAGAGACGGTGGAGGGCGATTCGTAAATGGTACAGAGACCGGAATTCACAATCAAGGAATTAGGGGGAAACTCTGCAACAACCATACATACGTTTTTATCTGGACAATGGTATGTCATTCTCGTGCGAATTACGATATTGTTATGTGCATTTGCTGTATATGCAGGCACGGCTTATGCATCTTCTGCTTCCGGCTCAGGTGATCCAATCCCGGAAGATAAGAATACTCAAGACAAGGTAGTCTATCTGAGTTTTGACGATGGACCGGGTAACCATACCCGTGAAGTATTGGATATTTTGCGTAAGGAGAAGGTGTTGGCTACATTTTTTGTGCTGGGTGAGCAGGCAGAGCGTTATCCCGAGTTAATCCGGGGGCTAGTGGAGGATGGACATGCTTTGGGCAATCATACGTTTAATCATCAATACGAACAATTGTACAGTGATTTTAAAGTGTTCTGGAAACAGATCAAGCAGACAGAGGAAGTGCTGGAGCGTATAACCGGTTTCCGTCCGAATCTGGTGCGGGCACCAGGCGGTACCTACGGGCATTTTGACCAGAGTTATTTTGATTTGCTCCAACTGGGTGGATACACCGTCATGGACTGGAACGTCGACAGTGGGGATTCCAAGCGTAAAGGTGTTCCGGCCAAAGAGATCCTCAGCAATTCGACCAAAGTACCTGCGGGAGCACGTTCGGTCATTGTCCTGATGCATGACGGTGGTGCACATGCTGAAACGGTAAAAGCACTTCCGGGTATTATCAAATATTATCGTGATCATGGATATCGTTTTGACACCATAAAGAGTACGGATCAACCAGTTCAATTCCGTGTACATCCAGATGGTAAGTATAAGGCCCGCAAGGCGCCGGGAAAGGCCTGGATCGCAGAGCATGTAGAAGCGAACGCGACGTTATGGCTTGCAAACAAGAAGCTGAAGGTAGAGGTGGGATTGGCTGCGGCTACCTTGCAACCGGGTGAGTTCCGCATGGAGGGTCAGCGAATCATGGTGCCTTTGCGTACTTTTATGAAAAAATTCGGGGGCAGCACTCGCTGGGACTCTGAAACAAGGACAGCCATAGCAGTATGGAAAGAAAGAACGATTCATGCAGACAGTGTGAGCGGAACACTGACAACAACAGGGGCAATTGAAACGGGGGCAGTACAGAGTCATGGTGGAACCATCTGGGTTCCATTACGTGAGTTACTGGAGCAGATGGGGTTGAGGGTGAATTCCTTAACCAGTAATGAAGCAGAGTGGACGGTAAAGGCGGGCGTTTCCAGATCCATTTCGGCAATGAATAACATATTTAAGTATAAAATGATCTGAAGAAAGTCATTCTTGCAGGACTATTCTCTCTACTTCCGGGCAACACTGAATCATAGATTACTATGGTTCAGGAATGCTGATGAACGGAAGGAGATCAGGAGAAATGTCTTATATCCGAATGGAACATGAACATGCTGTTGAATTGTTAAACAGGGTCATGAAGCGTGTTGAGAGTGTGATTATTGGCAAAAAAACAGAGATTCGTTATGTCCTCACTGCAATGCTCAGTGGGGGGCATGTACTTCTGGAAGATGTGCCGGGTACCGGGAAAACGATGCTGGTTCGTGCCGTTGCTTCTGCACTGGACTGCTCCATGGGCCGGATTCAATTCACGTCCGATGTCATGCCGGCAGATGTTACGGGCACTTCAATCTATCATCCACATACAGCTGAATTCAAGTTTCGGCCCGGACCTGTCATGTCCAACGTTGTCCTGGCTGATGAAATAAATCGCGCTTCACCACGCACTCAGTCTGCCCTGCTGGAGGCAATGGAGGAACGGCGTATTACGGTTGATGGCACAACCTACGCCTTGCCACGCCCGTTCTTTCTGCTGGCGACACAGAACCCGTTACAGTTCGAGGGTACGTACCGTCTGCCTGAAGCGCAGCTGGATCGATTTATCATGAGAATTGGACTGGGGTATCCCGATCCGGAACAGGAATTGGAATTGTTAACCCGTATGCAAAGTAGAGAAGCGCTTGATGAACTTCGCCCTGTCCTGCTTGCTGAAGAGGTCGTAGCCATGCAGCGTGAAGTCAAACAGGTACATGTTGACCCGGTCGTCAAACAGTATCTGGTGGCCGTTGCTGTAGCCTCTCGCAGCCTTCCGGCGGTCAGACTGGGCATCAGTCCGCGTGGAACACTGGCCTGGATGGCTGCCGCGCAGTCATTTGCCTATCTTCAAGGACGCAGTTATGTCATTCCGGATGATGTGAAAGAGGTAGCTGTGCCTGTCCTTTCCCACCGTGTTCAATTGAAGGCCCAGAACAGAGCGGAGGTTTGGGGACAAGTACAAGTCATTGAAGAAGCATTGTCATCGGTCCCGGTACCTGTACAGATGGCATCACAGGGAAGGGGACGGAGGCAATGACTGCGCTGGGACAACGGATGGTGAGTGCTGTCTTGGTAGTTGCTTTCGCTTCCTTGTATCAGTGGCATGGGGGCAAAGCGGCGTTGTTTCTATCCATTATAGCTTTCTTGATGTTCACAGGAGGTTTGCTTCTCCATTGGTTCAGACCACGGTGTATTCACATCCGTCGGACAATACACACGAACCGGATTGAGGCAGGCGAGCAGGTACGGGTTCTTGTCGAACTGGAATTCAATTGCCGTATTCCATTGTTATGGATCGTTCTGTGTGAGAACACACCTGCAGGTGTTCATCGCAAATTGATTTTCCCGGGAACACGGCGACAATTTTCCTATCAATATGAATGTTCCGGTTTACGCAGAGGAGTCTACAGATGGGATACGGGCAGATTGTACTGGGGTGATATGTTTGGCTGGAATACCCTCTCTGCAGAGACCGAAGGAGGTACTCCCCTGATTGTTGTTCCTCAAGCAACGGCTTGGGGGAAGGGGGATTCGGTAGAATTCGCAGCGATGATCGAAGGGACTCTGTCGGAGCGAAGAAATAGCCAGGGTAACCGTAGCCCGGAGTTCCGTGAATATCAGCAGGGTGACCCCCTGGGACGTGTTCATTGGAAAAGTACAGCCAAAACGGGAAAACTTCAGACCTTTCTGCCTGATACCACGGATTTAGCTTCGCTCGGCATCCTTGTGTATGAAGGCGCGTCAGGTTATGACGTAAAACAACGGGAGAACATGGATGCACCTGCTTTTGAACGAGTGGTTCGTGCAGCAGCCAGCTGGATTCATACCGCTGAGCGGGATGACATTCCTTATCATCTGTGGATGGAAGGCGGAGATAAGACCCATGGTGCACAAGATCAATGGCAACATGGGTCATTCCTTGCAGATGATGAGAATCATGGACTGGACAGACTAGCGGGGGCACGAATATCCAAAGCACAATCTGTGTCTGTTTCACTCCGAACGGAGATGTTGGATGGACTGGCGAGCGGTTCGCGAATTGTGGTTCTCACAGGTAAGATGGATCAGGTTCTGGCCGAATGGATCATAACTGCAATCGGGTCGGGTTATCGTGTAGAGGTGCAATTGACTGAAGCGAACCAGAGCGAATTAGGATCAACGGATAGATTGATGAATGGATTGGGATATGACAGCTTAAGTTTGGAACGGCTTCGTCACAGCGGGGTGCCGATCCACGCGGTTACAGACATTGCGTTATCTTCATTGGGAAAGGTGGAGGTAACGGATGTGGGAGCGTAATGGTAACCAGCAACCCAATTCCACTGTGGCCGACTTAGAGTCAACGGACCGTACGAGAATAGAATCGGCCCATTCCGTATATAAAGCTGTGAACCAGAATTCAGTGACGGACATAAAGGATGAGGGATATGTGAGCGTACCTGTCCTGTACAAAATTGTTATTTCGGCCATTTTACTAATACTGTCTCTGGAGTGGATATATCCTGTTACATCATCAGGTCAGCAGGGCAGTGAACGGTTCTTGTCCGTAATGGCGGGATTAACGGGAGCATTGTTGCTCGCGGGGTTAATTCGTACAGGATGGATCACCGGAGTGCTGATCCGATTATTCATTGCACTCGCTGCTTTATGCCTGATGTACGGAGGAAGTGATCCTGTCCGTTGGGCGATCGCTTATCCGGGGATATTTTCAGCGGATAAGGACACTTTTATAAATAACTGGCGATTTCACTCGATTAGTACAGAAACGAGAGGTTTGTTCATGATGTGCGGCTGGAGCATGCTCATGGCTTCTGTGCAATCCCTTGTGTTGTTACGTCGAAGTGTTATGCTGTTTGGCAGTGCAACGCTGCTCTATTTGCTTTTGCTTGAATCTTTTGCGGGGCTGGATGTGTATGCTTCTGTAATGCGGTCTGTCCTATGGACTTTTCTTATTCAGGCTCTGCTCCAGCTATTACGTCTCAATGCAGCAGTCACTACTCCGAGTTATCGCGGCAGCCCCTATGGCCGTTGGAGTGCAGTAACTATCGTTGCATCTGCAGGTATGGTGTTTTTATCAGCGTTACCTGGCCAGTTTGCTTCCATTCCTCAACCGGAACGCATATCTCTGGAACAGATGGGTGAACGCATAGCTCGCTGGGCAGGTTATACAAAGCACAGTAGTATCCCTGCTGCAACGGCAGTCACGGGATATAGCACAGCGGACGCGCCTATGGGAGCACCGTTGGTGCAGGGGAACTCCATCTTTTTTATAGCAAAGAGTCCAAAAGTGACGTATTGGCGAGGGGAGACCCGTTCATATTATAACGGTAGTACTTGGAGTGATCCGGGTCAAAGCTTCGAAACGGCAAGTCCATCCGGAATGCTGCGTGCTGATGGTTGGGAGAATCCAACCTATTGGAGTCGCATTCGCCAAACCGTTACGATGCAGCGAGAGTGGAAAGGACCAAATCCACTCTTTACCGGGGGCATACCGGTCAACGTATCGTTCCAGGACAAGAACAAGGATAATCAGGAAAACATGTTTTCCTTGCTGTCTAATCGAGATTCGGCAACATTGTGGCTCACAGGCTCCGGAAACGATAAGATAGTTAAAAATTATTCGGCAGATGTCATGGTTCCTGTCGCAACACCTGAACAGTTACGTCTGCTTGAGGAAACGAATAAAGAGAAAGATCCGGCAGCCATTCGGAGGGACTATCTGCAATTGCCTACGTCACTCCCTGGTCGAGTGCAGACGCTCGCCAAGGAAGTTATTCAAGGCAGTGAGACCCGGTATGACGCTGTGCAGGCCGTCAAGACTTATCTGGCTGCTCATGCCGAGTATACGTTGGATACCCGTATGCCACCGCGAGGAACAGACTTTGTGGACGATTTTCTATTCGTCACCCGGCAGGGGTATTGCAATCATTTCTCCACAGCCATGATTGTGTTACTTCGTTCGGAAGGTATCCCCGCACGCTGGGTTAAAGGTTTTGGCTCCGGAGTTGCTGACCCGGATGTGCCCAGTCAGTATGTGATTTCACAGGGAGATGCACATTCCTGGGTAGAGGTGTATTTTCCGGGTGCAGGCTGGATGCCGTTTGAGGCCACGCCGGGTTTCACCATGGCGCAAGGCGCGGGCGAAAATGTCGCAGCGCTCACCGAACCACAGCCTGTTGCGGAGAATCCGCCGTATATGATCGGCGGATTGGCTAACGCGGGCGCATGGCTGCTCGCCCGCGCACGGGCCATTGCCGCGGAGCCATGGCTCGCGGCAGCCCTTGTGGCAGCGGCCTTGCTGGGCGCCGCTGCTCTGGTCCGCATGCGGCGGCTACGCCCCGCGCTGCGGTTAGGGCTGCTGCTGGCGTGGCCGCGCAGCAGCTTTCCAGACCGCGAGCGGCTGCTGGGTGCCGCCGCTCCGGTCTGGTCCGCGCTCGCGCGCCGGTACGGCCCGCGGCCGCCGGATATGACGCTGCGTGAATATGCAGCGTCACCGGCTTTGGCCGCAGGCGCGGACGGCGCGGACATCGCGCGGTTTGCAGCCGACTGGGAACGGCTGCTGTACGGTCCAGACCGTCCGCTGCGCGCGGACAGTCTGGACTTCCTGCGCCGGGCACTTCGTCTGGCCCGGCGCTTACAGGCGTTGTAACACAAGGATGTTACAACGTTACACCAAAGCATACAATCGCTATCGATTTCCAATAAAGCTTGGCCGCTTGAGGGTAGCTTGTGGGCAGATGAAGATCGCCATTGCTGGCGCACTGTTTTTAAATGCAGCGTTTGGTTCATCGCTGCATGCCATACATAAGACGCCTTTCGCGCTGCGCTGCGAACGAGGCGTCTTTCCACGATCATACACTTGAACCAGCATCTTGCTGCCAAGCTTTTCTATTCGGAATTTCATATTTAGAGGCATTTGGTAATCCTGTTTTGATATGTCGAAAAAAGGAGTTTCGCCTTTCCTTGACGGTATGTTTTGTCGTTGCGTATAATTAGTTTCATTGAATTGAGGGAGGCACGGTTATGAATAAGCAGAATGAGATTGTGGTTGTCCTTGACTTTGGGGGCCAATACAACCAGTTAATCGCCAGAAGAATCCGGGATCTTGGCGTATACAGCGAGCTTTTGCCGTATAACACACCGGCGGAAAAGATCGCAGAAATGGCACCAAAAGGAATCGTATTTTCAGGTGGGCCGTCCAGCGTATACGCTGAGAATGCTCCACACGTGGACCCAGGTGTCTATGACCTGGGCTTGCCAATCTTCGGTATCTGCTACGGGATGCAGCTTATGGCCCAACAGCTCGAAGGTAAAGTAGAACGTTCCGAGAAGCGAGAGTACGGTAAAGCAGACCTTGAGTTTGCTGCGGGATCTACACTGGCAAAAGGCATTGAAGGCGAACATACGGTATGGATGAGTCACGGTGACCACGTGGTTACACTTCCTCCAGGTTTCAAACTGGATGCAGGCACGGAAAGTGCGCCAATCGCTGCCATGAGTGACGATGAGCGTAAATTGTATGCTGTTCAGTTCCACCCTGAGGTACGTCACTCTGTTCGCGGTAACGACATGATTCGTAACTTCCTGTTCGAAATCTGTGGTTGCGAAGGCAACTGGACGATGGAGACATTCATCGATGACACCATCAAAGACATTCGTGAAAAAGTGGGCGACAGTAAAGTACTGTGTGCGCTTAGCGGCGGTGTAGATTCTTCCGTTGTAGCTGCATTACTTCACAGAGCCATTGGTGATCAACTGACATGTATGTTTATCGACCATGGTCTGTTGCGTAAAGGCGAAGCAGAAAGTGTAATGGAGACGTTTGTTGGCAAATTCGACATGAAAGTTGTCAAAATTGATGCACAAGAGCGTTTCATGTCCAAACTGGCTGGCGTGGATGATCCAGAACAAAAACGTAAAATCATCGGTAACGAGTTTATTTACGTATTTGACGAAGAGTCCAAGCAGTTCGATGACTTTGCATTCCTGGCACAAGGTACACTGTACACGGACATCGTAGAAAGTGGTACAGCGACTGCACAGACCATCAAATCCCACCACAACGTGGGCGGTCTGCCTGAAGACATGAACTTCAAACTGATCGAGCCACTGAGCACGTTGTTCAAGGATGAAGTACGTAAAGTCGGTACCGAGTGTGGCCTGCCGGACGAAATTGTACACCGTCAGCCGTTCCCTGGTCCGGGTCTTGCGATCCGTGTTCTAGGTGAGGTTACTGAAGAGAAACTTAAAATTGTTCGTGATTCAGACTACATCCTGCGTGAAGAGATTGCCAAAGCCGGTCTTGACCGCGAAATCTGGCAGTACTTCACTGCCCTGCCGAACATGAAGAGTGTTGGCGTTATGGGTGATGCACGTACGTATTCCTACACTGTGGGTATTCGTGCAGTAACATCCATCGACGGTATGACTGCGGACTGGGCACGTATTCCTTGGGATGTGCTGGAGAAAATCTCCGTACGGATTGTTAACGAAGTTGATAACGTAAACCGTATCGTTTATGACGTAACATCCAAACCACCTGCAACAATCGAGTGGGAATAGGGTATAGACTCTGAACGATAGATTATAAAAATGCTCTTTTATCTGCGGTATTTCGCAAATAAAAGGGCTTTTTTTTATAAGAAGAATATTGTGATCAAGTTTTCATTGGGTACTTTTTTTACAAATAGTACACTCTCAAAATTAATCCCATTTTAAAGTTCACTTCATGATCCTTTCAGGTCCAGCCTGTACAATAAGTACATACTAAGAGCTATATGCCTACTGAAAGGAGATTGAATGTATGCGTAAAACCGACTATATGAGCAAATGGAAGATGGGCATTGGAAGTGCATTTCTGATGGTGATGCTGGCAGGATGCGGTTCAGGTGTGCAAGATCTGGCTTCCGGTTCGGGGGACTTTCCATTTACGAATTTAGAGGCAGCGGATGCTTCTTCCGATCAGACCAGAAACCAGGAGTTATCCTCTGACACAACAACAAACGCGAATCAGGAACAACAAGAGATACAGGATACTCCGCAGACAGAGATCTAATTAACATAGGACTGATCCGGCAAAAAAAATTCTCCGGAACATGTCGCAAATTGCTCCATATACCTAATGAGTATATGCCTTCGGAATACGAGACATCGTTATTCCTAGATCATCATTCACCTCATTGCTAAAAACGCATCAGAAACATAAGCTAGCCTGATTAGAGCGCTTCTGCTCTTTGATCAGGTTAGCTTTTTATGTTATCCTGTGGAACTTTCAGCCTGAAAGAATGGACATATCCCATTGAGATTTCATCGAAAAAAGCGCATTCAATTGGGTTGTAAACCGCTGAACTGGTTCAATCTGTTAAATAATACGAACGATATTATACAAGGGTGAGATTAATATTCGTTTTTCTCATTGACAAAAACATACTGCCCTCCTAAAATAGTGATGGGAAACAAACAAATAGCGCATACTTATTCGTATAATCCTGGGGATTGGCCCGGGAGTCTCTACGAGATCACCCTAATGATCTGGCTACGAAGAGGAGAAGGCTAAGCACATGAATTCTACATGATTGCGGGGACATCACGCACATTAGAATTTTTTTTGTTCTTAGTAAAGGCATCATGCCACTCCTTGTCAGCTGAACCCTGGGTGAAGAATCTTCATCAGGGTCATTTGTCGTTTTTCAATATGGCTTCAACATCTCTAAGGGGGAGTTAGTAATTATGGATCGTTTCTTTAAATTAAAAGAAAACGGAACAAACGTTAGAACGGAGATTGTTGCGGGTCTCACTACGTTTATGACAATGGCTTACATTCTTTTTGTGAATACGTTGTTCTTGGGACAAGCCGGTGCGGGGATGTCGGATAATGCAGTATTCTTTGCAACAGCCGTCGGCGCCGGATTAATGACTATTATTATGGGATTGTTCGTGAATATTCCGATTGCGCTCGCACCAGGTATGGGATTGAATGCGTACTTCATGACTGTCGTTCTAAGTTCGAATGGAGCGATTACTTGGCAAGCTGCTCTCGGAGCGGTATTCCTTTCCGGTATCGTGTTCATTATTCTGACCGTGACCAAGATTCGGCAAATGTTGCTTGTTGCAGTACCGCAGTCGATCAAAATGGCCATTACGGTTGGTATCGGTCTCTTTATTACGATTATCGGTTTCAAACTTGCTAATCTCGTGGCTGTAACGGTGAATGTTGCGCCAGACGCAGATCTGAGCCAGCCGATTCCAGGCAGCAGCTTTAATCTTTCATTGGGTAACTTTATAACGCATCACGATGCATTACTTGCACTGATTGGTTTGCTCCTTATTGCTATACTGATGGTTATGCGTGTTAAAGGCGCTCTGCTAATCGGGATCGTAGTAACAACGTTAATTGGTATTCCGATGGGTGTTACAAATCTGAGTGGTCTTTCGGGCGCAAGCTGGTTGCCTAACTTCAGTGATCTGGCGGTTGGACAGCTGGATTTAAAAGGTGCCATCAGTCTGGGATTGTTCGAAATCATCTTTATCTTTACCTTCGTTGAATTGTTCGACACGTTCGGTACGATGGTAGGTACTGCAACGCGTATGGGCATTATGAAGGACAAGAAAAAAGGCGAGAAAACCATCGGTAAAGCGATGCTCGTCGATGCAGTTGGTGTCAGCGCAGGTGCTGCACTGGGTACAAGTACCATTACGGCATACGTTGAAAGTGCTTCAGGTGTTGAGGCAGGTGGACGTACAGGACTGACTTCGGTAACGACAGGTTTGTTGTTCATTTTGGCTCTGTTTATCGCGCCTCTTGCGCTTGTTGTTCCATCCGCTGCGACGGCTCCGGCATTGATCATCGTGGGTGTGCTTATGATGAGTCAAGTGCGCAGCATTGAGTGGGATGATTTCCTGCAAGCTTTCCCTGCGTTCCTTACCATTGTATTGATGCCTTTCACAGGTGGAATCGCAAACGGGATCTCCGCAGGTATCGTATCTTATGTGATTTTGGCGGTGTTCAGTAACTTGGTAACAGAGCGTAAAGTGAAAATTCACTGGCTTATGTGGATTTTGGCGCTCATTGTAGTTTGCCGATACGTATTTATTGGCGGGGAGTAGGGTTCGTTAGGTGTAACGAAGAAATATCTCAGATACGTTTGCTATCCTATAAATGAAGAAGCGGAAGCCACGGGATTTAGACCCTGGGCTTTCGCTTTTTTTATATTCTTTTTTTGGGAAAAATGAATTTGAAAAATGTTTTCCTTCTATATAGAAGGAAAGAATATAATGATCTATGATTTGTCGGTTGTTTATCCAATGAAATCATCGGTTAATAAGTTTCTATAACGTGATGAGTCTGTACTGTATACAATATGTGTTTCTCTATTACTCCGATTCATTAAAATTTATAACCGGATGTATCATCTGGTCGATAATAAGGAGATACTTGCTAAAAGGACAGCAGGGAACTTATTTTATAAGATTTAATGTTTTTCGAAAAAAGACTTGCGTTCCGTATCTGTACATGGTATATTCTATTTCCGGCCAAAAAAACACGAGATACACGGTGCGGCAAGCGGTTGAAATAAGCTTCGAAAGAAACTTAAAAAAAGAGCTTGCAAAGTTGGTTCGGACATGATATTATATAAGAGTTGCTGAAGAGAACAACATTCGGTAACGAAACAAGTTTGATCTTTGAAAACTGAACAACGAGTGAGTAAACATTCTGCTTGCAGAATGAACGCGAAAGTTGAGACAAGCTTTGGCTTGGATCGACTGGAGCACAAATGAGATTTTTAATCTCGTCAGATTCAAAATGAGCTTATCGCTCTTTTCAATACTTTATTGGAGAGTTTGATCCTGGCTCAGGACGAACGCTGGCGGCATGCCTAATACATGCAAGTCGAGCGGAGTTGATAGGAAGCTTGCTTCCTTGATACTTAGCGGCGGACGGGTGAGTAACACGTAGGCAACCTGCCCTCAAGTTTGGGACAACTACCGGAAACGGTAGCTAATACCGAATAATTGTTTTCTTCGCCTGAAGGAAACTGGAAAGACGGAGCAATCTGTCACTTGGGGATGGGCCTGCGGCGCATTAGCTAGTTGGTGAGGTAACGGCTCACCAAGGCGACGATGCGTAGCCGACCTGAGAGGGTGATCGGCCACACTGGGACTGAGACACGGCCCAGACTCCTACGGGAGGCAGCAGTAGGGAATCTTCCGCAATGGGCGAAAGCCTGACGGAGCAATGCCGCGTGAGTGATGAAGGTTTTCGGATCGTAAAGCTCTGTTGCCAGGGAAGAACGCTTGGGAGAGTAACTGCTCTCAAGGTGACGGTACCTGAGAAGAAAGCCCCGGCTAACTACGTGCCAGCAGCCGCGGTAATACGTAGGGGGCAAGCGTTGTCCGGAATTATTGGGCGTAAAGCGCGCGCAGGCGGTCATTTAAGTCTGGTGTTTAATCCCGGGGCTCAACCCCGGATCGCACTGGAAACTGGGTGACTTGAGTGCAGAAGAGGAGAGTGGAATTCCACGTGTAGCGGTGAAATGCGTAGATATGTGGAGGAACACCAGTGGCGAAGGCGACTCTCTGGGCTGTAACTGACGCTGAGGCGCGAAAGCGTGGGGAGCAAACAGGATTAGATACCCTGGTAGTCCACGCCGTAAACGATGAGTGCTAGGTGTTAGGGGTTTCGATACCCTTGGTGCCGAAGTTAACACATTAAGCACTCCGCCTGGGGAGTACGGTCGCAAGACTGAAACTCAAAGGAATTGACGGGGACCCGCACAAGCAGTGGAGTATGTGGTTTAATTCGAAGCAACGCGAAGAACCTTACCAGGTCTTGACATCCCTCTGATCGATGCAGAGATGTATCTTTCCTTCGGGACAGAGGAGACAGGTGGTGCATGGTTGTCGTCAGCTCGTGTCGTGAGATGTTGGGTTAAGTCCCGCAACGAGCGCAACCCTTATATTTAGTTGCCAGCACTTCGGGTGGGCACTCTAGATAGACTGCCGGTGACAAACCGGAGGAAGGTGGGGATGACGTCAAATCATCATGCCCCTTATGACCTGGGCTACACACGTACTACAATGGCCGGTACAACGGGCTGCGAAATCGCGAGATGGAGCCAATCCCAACAAAGCCGGTCTCAGTTCGGATTGCAGGCTGCAACTCGCCTGCATGAAGTCGGAATTGCTAGTAATCGCGGATCAGCATGCCGCGGTGAATACGTTCCCGGGTCTTGTACACACCGCCCGTCACACCACGAGAGTTTATAACACCCGAAGTCGGTGGGGTAACCGCAAGGAGCCAGCCGCCGAAGGTGGGATAGATGATTGGGGTGAAGTCGTAACAAGGTAGCCGTATCGGAAGGTGCGGCTGGATCACCTCCTTTCTATGGAGAATCGTTTCCTGCAACGGAAACATTCAAATATAAGTCTTCAGGAAGCATGCTTCCGAAGCGAGCTTTACTTCGTAAAGCTTTTAACTCACTCGTTGTTCGGTTTTGAGAGCTCAAACTCTCAAACAGCTTGCTTTTGCATGGAGCTTGTTCTTTGAAAACTAGATATCGAAACGAAACAAACGCGAATTAGAACATTCCTTTTTAGCTGAACTTGTGTTAAACAAGTTTCAATAAAAACGGTAGATTGCTGGAGCGAGTGATCGAAATGGAGTGACTTTTGGCTTTGGACGTAGTCCAAAACAAGGGAAGCGACAGCTCGAACACGAGCGCAATGGTTAAGCTACTAAGAGCACACGGAGGATGCCTAGGCGCTAGGAGCCGATGAAGGACGTGGCGAACAACGAAACTGCCTCGGGGAGCTGTAAGCAAGCTTTGATCCGGGGGTGTCCGAATGGGGAAACCCAGCTGGGGTAATTTCCAGTTACTCACAACTGAATACATAGGTTGTGTAGAGGCATACCAGGGGAACTGAAACATCTAAGTACCCTGAGGAAGAGAAAACAATAGTGATTCCGTCAGTAGCGGCGAGCGAACGCGGAGAAGCCCAAACCAGAGAGCTTGCTCTTTGGGGTTGTGGGACGTCTCACATGGAGTTACAAAGGAACCGGTTAAGCGAAGAGGTCTGGAAAGGCCCGCCAAAGAAGGTAAAAGCCCTGTAGTTGAAAGTCTGTTCCCTCCGAGACGGATCCCGAGTAGTGCGGGGCACGTGAAACCCCGTATGAATCCGGCAGGACCATCTGCCAAGGCTAAATACTTCCTAGCGACCGATAGTGAAGCAGTACCGTGAGGGAAAGGTGAAAAGCACCCCGGAAGGGGAGTGAAATAGAACCTGAAACCGTGTGCTTACAAAAAGTCAGAGCCCGTTTTAGGGGTGATGGCGTGCCTTTTGTAGAATGAACCGGCGAGTTACGTTCCCGTGCAAGGTTAAGGTGAAGAGCCGGAGCCGCAGCGAAAGCGAGTCTGAATAGGGCGACATAGTACGTGGACGTAGACCCGAAACCGGGTGATCTACCCCTGTCCAGGGTGAAGGTGCGGTAACACGCACTGGAGGCCCGAACCCACGCATGTTGAAAAATGCGGGGATGAGGTGGGGGTAGCGGAGAAATTCCAATCGAACTCGGAGATAGCTGGTTCTCCCCGAAATAGCTTTAGGGCTAGCCTCGGAAAACAGAGTCGTGGAGGTAGAGCACTGATTGGGTGCGGGGCCCGCAAGGGTTACCAAGCTCAGTCAAACTCCGAATGCCATAGACTTACTTCCGGGAGTCAGACAGTGAGTGCTAAGATCCATTGTCAAAAGGGAAACAGCCCAGACCATCAGCTAAGGTCCCCAAGTGTGTGTTAAGTGGGAAAGGATGTGGAGTTGCACAGACAACCAGGATGTTGGCTTAGAAGCAGCCACCATTGAAAGAGTGCGTAATAGCTCACTGGTCGAGTGACTCTGCGCCGAAAATGTAACGGGGCTAAACACACCACCGAAGCTATGGCTTGATGCTTTGCATCAGGGGTAGGGGAGCGTTGTATAAGGGTTGAAGGTGTACCGTAAGGAGCGCTGGACATTATACAAGTGAGAATGCCGGTATGAGTAACGAAAAGATCAGTGAGAATCTGATCCGCCGAAAGCCTAAGGGTTCCTGAGGAAGGCTCGTCCGCTCAGGGTAAGTCGGGACCTAAGGCGAGGCCGAAAGGCGTAGTCGAAGGACAACAGGTCGAAATTCCTGTACCACCGTAAGCCGTTATGAGCAATGGGGGGACGCAGTAGGGTAGTGACGCGGACTGATGGATGTCCGTCTAAGCAGTAAGGCTGATGTGTAGGCAAATCCGCACATTGTAAGGCTGAGCTGTGATGGGGAGCGAAAATTATAGTAGCGAAGGTCATGATCTCACACTGCCAAGAAAAGCCTCTAGCCAGGTGATGGTGCCCGTACCGCAAACCGACACAGGTAGGCGAGAAGAGTATTCTAAGGCGCGCGGAAGAACTCTCGTTAAGGAACTCGGCAAAATGACCCCGTAACTTCGGGAGAAGGGGTGCCCCGGTAGTGTGAATAGCACGAGGGGGCCGCAGTGAAAAGGCCCAAGCGACTGTTTAGCAAAAACACAGGTCTGTGCGAAGCCGTAAGGCGAAGTATACGGGCTGACGCCTGCCCGGTGCTGGAAGGTTAAGGGGAGTGGTTAGGGAGTAATCCCGAAGCTGTGAACCGAAGCCCCAGTAAACGGCGGCCGTAACTATAACGGTCCTAAGGTAGCGAAATTCCTTGTCAGGTAAATTCTGACCCGCACGAATGGCGTAACGACTTGGGCGCTGTCTCAACGAGAGATCCGGTGAAATTTTAATACCTGTGAAGATGCAGGTTACCCGCGACAAGACGGAAAGACCCCATGGAGCTTTACTGCAGCTTGATATTGAATTTGGGTACGATCTGTACAGGATAGGTGGGAGCCTTTGAAGCATGAGCGCCAGCTTGTGTGGAGGCAACGTTGGGATACCACCCTGATCGTATCTAGGTTCTAACCTGGTACCGTAATCCGGTGCGGGGACAGTGTCAGGTGGGCAGTTTGACTGGGGCGGTCGCCTCCTAAAGAGTAACGGAGGCGCCCAAAGGTTCCCTCAGAATGGTTGGAAATCATTCGAAGAGTGCAAAGGCATAAGGGAGCTTGACTGCGAGACCTACAAGTCGAGCAGGGACGAAAGTCGGGCTTAGTGATCCGGTGGTACCGCATGGAAGGGCCATCGCTCAACGGATAAAAGCTACCCTGGGGATAACAGGCTTATCTCCCCCAAGAGTCCACATCGACGGGGAGGTTTGGCACCTCGATGTCGGCTCATCGCATCCTGGGGCTGAAGTAGGTCCCAAGGGTTGGGCTGTTCGCCCATTAAAGCGGTACGCGAGCTGGGTTCAGAACGTCGTGAGACAGTTCGGTCCCTATCTGTCGTGGGCGTAGGAAATTTGAGAGGAGCTGTCCTTAGTACGAGAGGACCGGGATGGACGTACCGCTGGTGTACCAGTTGTTCCGCCAGGAGCACCGCTGGGTAGCTATGTACGGACGGGATAAACGCTGAAAGCATCTAAGCGTGAAGCCCCCCTCAAGATGAGATTTCCCAGTATGTAAGACCCCTTGAAGACGACGAGGTAGATAGGCTGGGGGTGGAAGTGCAGCAATGCATGGAGCTGACCAGTACTAATCGGTCGAGGGCTTATCCAATAGCAAGTGATAATTCGCGTGTTTCGTTTCGAATCTAGTTTTCAGAGAACAACAACTCTGAAATGTTAATTAAGCTATGCGTTTGGTGGCGATGGCGGAGGGGTTCCACACGTACCCATCCCGAACACGACCGTTAAGCCCTCTAGCGCCGATGGTACTTGGACCGCAGGGTCCTGGGAGAGTAGGACGCCGCCAAGCAATCTAAAGACACACTTGATGATATCGAGTGTGTCTTTTTTTGTTTTTGTTTATCTAATTTGATCTATGAAAGAGGAACAGCTCACATTTGTTGGGCTGTTTCTTATGACCCTCTCACTTCACTTACACGATTGTAAGGCAATTGCAAGATAGATCAATATTATCAACTCAGTGGCTCCTGTATACTAATCCTATCCATCGATGGGGTTGAATTTCAGGGGGAGTTGCCGTGAGGTTATTTGAAATCCTATTATTCTTCTCTAGTGTATGTTTATTGGCATTTTTGTTCATTCCCAATCAACGTATACGAAGAACAGCTTTGCTCATGACAAGCGGAGTCGGCTTTATTATTTTAGTGATACATTTTCTAGCTGAAGGATACAGGATTCAGCTTGTATTCTTATACGGATTTACGACCCTGATGTTCATGTTTTCTCTTATAAAAGTTGTTCGAACGCAGAAAGGAGTGTGGCCAGCCTCCCGAATTCCTAGAGTGCTTGGTCCCCTTTTTATTGCAATTGGGCTGATCGCAACAGTCTGTTTCCACTATGTGTTTCCGGTTTTTGACCTTCCAGCACCAACTGGCAAGTTAAAAGTAGGCACACAAGTCTTTCATTTCGTCGATCCAAACCAGGAGGAGACATTCGGGAAATCAGAGACAGGCAAGAGAGAATTAATGGTTCAGGTGTGGTATCCGGCTGAAGCTGGCACTGGGAAGTATACTCCATTTATCCCTAATCCCCGAATCTTATCTTATATGGCGGAGAATTATGGTCTCCCCGGGTTTACTTTTCAACACCTGAAGTATGTATCCAGTCATGCTTACTTGGCGACTGAAGTCTCTTCGGCTCAGGCCTCATACCCACTGATTCTTGCAAATCCCGGTTTTGGTTCCTCCAGGTTTCTTCACACGTCACAAGCCGAAAATCTGGCGAGTCACGGATATATCGTGGCAGTGATCGACCACACCTATAATACATTCGCAACCGAGTTTCCGGACGGTCAAATCACGACCAGCACAACCAGCGATTTGTTTTCACCCGAACATGATTACAGAACAGAAAGAGAAAACCGTGACAAGTTGGGAAAAGTGTTAACCGACGATGTGGTGTTTGTGCTGGACCAATTCGAACTGATTCAATCGGGGAAAATTCCAAGTCAGCTAAAAGGGAAGGTGGATGTGGGTCATATAGGAGTGTTCGGTCATTCCATTGGAGGAGCGACGGCCTATGATGCTTCATACGATCCACGAATAAAAGCTGGGATAGACCTTGATGGAGGACTTTATGGTCTGCATGACAAAGAGGGCCTGCGGAAGCCGATTTTGTTCATGAACTCGGAAAGTGGATACGAAAAATTAAAAATGTTGATCGATCACCGAGTCTACACGGATGTTGAACTTGAGCGTATGGGTAATACAAGAGAGTGGGTGGATCAAGAAAGGAAAGACAAAAAGTTGGAGCTTGATCGGATGCGTAAAACAGTTGCCGCAGGGGGACAAGTTCTATATATCGATAATGCGGAGCATTTAAATTTTACAGACGTGCAGTTCATTTCTCCAATTTTCAAAATTCTGGGTATTACAGGGAAGATTGCGCCCGATAGAGCGAATTTCATTATTAATTCCTATATGCTGGATTTCTTTGATATGTATCTGAAAGAAAAGGGTGGAATCTTAATGAATGGACCCGATAGTCGGTTTCCGGAAGTGAAGTTCATAACCCCACTATTATAATTATGGAACAGGTTGTCGATATTGCGATAACCTGTTTTTTATATGATTTTGTATCCGTTTCTTCAAACGTAGCTAGCAGAAATGTCAATCCCCCATCCCCGTTATTGAGGTTCACCTTAACCTGAAATTTTTAATTCGACTGATGTAACCCTTATATAAGGACAAAGTGTCTTTAGAAAGCTCGTAAATAGGGTAATGGTTCAGAAACATCTCTTCAAGCGGATAAAAGTAATGCTGATTCCAAGTATAAATTGAGTAAAGATTATAAAAAGATTAGTACCAACTACTAAGACTTAGTGCTATAATGATAAAAAACAAGTGAGGTGACTACCGGTATGAATCATCAATCAAAGGCAACCATCACGGCAATGGGGACGTATGTACCGGATCGAATATTAACGAATGCTGATCTGGAGAAATTAGTGGAGACTAGTGACGAATGGATTGTGCAACGTACAGGCATGAGAGAACGGCGAATTGCAGCTGATGATCAATATGTATCTGACCTGGCTACGAAGGCTGTAGAAGATATGATACGTCGTTATGATGTGAGTGTAGAAGATGTGGATATGATCCTTGTGGCTACAAGTACACCTGAATATGCTTTCCCAAGTACGGCATCCAGAGTACAGGCTAATCTTAAGATCTCACACACGGGTGTACTGGATTTAAATGCTGCATGCGCAGGTTTTACCTACGGACTACAGCTTGCTGACAGTCTGGTGACCAGTGGAATGTACCGCAAAGTACTGGTTATTGGAGCAGAGACATTATCCAAAATTACGGATTATACAGACCGTACAACTTGTGTACTGTTTGGTGATGGAGCGGGGGCCCTCTTGGTGGAGAGATCATCGGGTGCTGAAGGTGACTTTATGGCAGCCGTATCAGGTACACATGGAGAAGGCGGTGTACATCTCTATAAGACTGGCTTATCTTCTGAGATGAATGGTGTGCCTTTACAGGGTGAGGGATGTCTTGTCCAGAATGGCAGAGAGATTTATAAGTGGGCTGTACGGACGATCCCAGAGCAATTGGATAAGCTGATAACAAAAGCTGAATTAAGCCCTGACCAGATTGACTGGTTTGTCCCGCATAGTGCAAATATGAGAATGATTGAAGCTGTTTGCGAACGTGGTCCTGTTCCTTTGGAACGTACGTTAACCAGTGTCGAGTATCGTGGGAACACATCGGCTGCTTCCATTCCGCTTGCTTTACAGCTTGCAGTGGATGAAGGAAAATTGAAAGAAGGACAGAGCGTAGCTCTCTTTGGCTTTGGCGGTGGTCTGACGTACGCAGGTCTGGTACTGAGATGGGGCGTACCGGACAAAGTTCAGTAATGGATAACATACGAGAATTTGCAACATCAAATTAGACAAAGGAAATAAAAGAGATCACCCAGACTTCATACAATCATGAAGAGGGTGGTCTCTTTATTGAGATAACTCGTTTGAATAAAATGATATGAATGCATCTGTTTTTGTGTTAACAGGAAATGCTTAATCCCATAAATATTTTACGGCGTAAGTTTTGGGGCTTGACGGTGGTGAGTTCCTTGTTCGTAGCTGTACGCTAGCTTGATCAAAGTTCCTTCATCAAAAGCACGGCCCAGGAATTCCATGCCTACAGGCAGACCATCGGTTGTGAAACCAGCAGGAACCGTGACCGCCGGGAAGCCGGAGAATGGACTCAAACGGTTGTTACCACCGGAGTTTTGTGCTTCGCCAATAACACCAGCGGCTTGTGTGGACGTAGGATAGATGATGGCATCCAGGTTATTATCTGCCATAACTTTCAGCAGGGACTCACGTGTAACTTGGGTGCGTTTCAGAACGATGTCCTTGTATTCGGTAGTCTCCAATGTTTGGCGTGCATCCCGAGTTTTCATGGATTGCTCCTGAGACTTATCAAACTCTCCGGAAGCGATGATCTCGGACAGACTGTGATATGGAGCATCTGCACCCAATGATTCCAGATAGTCATTCAGCTGGAACTTGAATTCATATCCACTAAGGCTTGGGTATTTGTTGATCTCGGCCAAGTTCGGGATAGAAATTGGAACTGCGGTAGCGCCAAGTGACTTCAATTCTTCCACAGCTGTGTTGATTACGTCAGCAACGGCTTTTTCTTCAGCTTTGGTACTTGGGATGAGTTCTGTGGCCACACCGATGCGTGCACCTTTCAACCCGTTTACATCCAAGAAATCAGTGTAGCTGGAGGGGATTTTCCCAACCGCGTAAGCTGTAGCGACATCTTTTTTGTCATAGCCGGCTGTAGCATCCAGCATGATTGCGGCATCACTTACGGTACGAGCCATTGGTCCACCGACATCCTGTGTCAAAGCCAATGGAATAATGCCTTCACGGCTAGACAGTCCGATGGTTGGGCGCATACCCACAAGGCTGTTGAAGCTGGATGGGATTCGGATTGAACCGCCAGTGTCTGTACCCATGCCGGCTGCGGCAAAGTTAGATGCAATGGCAGCACCTGTTCCACCGCTTGAGCCACCTGGATAATGGTCCAGGGCGTAAGGGTTAAGTGTTTGTCCACCCAATGAGCTGGATGTCGTGATGCCAAATGCGAATTCATGTAGGTTTGTTTTGCCCAAAATAATGGCGCCAGCTGCTTTGAGTTTCTTCACTTGTTCAGCATCGTGAGCAGGAATGGAATCTTTCAGACAGATACAGCCTGCGGTTGTCGGCATGTCATTGGTATCAAAATTGTCTTTCACCAAAATCGGAACGCCATGCAGAGGCCCGCGAGCACCTTGGGCTGCACGTTCTTCATCCAATTGCTCCGCAATTTGGAGTGCATCCGGGTTCAGAGTTAATACGGCATTTATGCTCACGCCTTGATCATCGTATTTTTCAATGCGGTCCAGATATTTCTGAACCAGTTCTTTTGATGTCAGTTTTCCTTGCGTCATTGCGGCCTGGAGATCCATAATGGTTGCTTCCTCCAAGACAAACGGTTTTATGTAGTTATAAATGCGGTCTTTCAGTATGGATAGGTCATTCTCGGTAAGTACAGCTTTTGGAAGGAAGAGGGAATCGGTATAACCTTTCATTAACCCTGCGGTATTTAATGCACCAACAGCACCTGCGAAAGTGGCTTCATCCGGGACATCCTTAAATGATTCGGTAGTCGAATCCAGCTTGAGCCATTGTTGCAAGGCAACCGCAGCATCTTTACGTTGTACGGTTGTGCCGGAGAATTTGTCCATGGTAAAAGGAACACCTGCAAGTGTTGCCGCTTCTTCCATGGCCTGAACAAATGCTGCCGGAGTAACAGGCGCTTTTCCTTTGGATACAGCAGCTACTATTGTTTTACTCGTAGGCGTTGCCGTTGCGGCTGATGCCGAAGGCACCGTTCCTCCCCATGTTGTGGCAACAACAGCTCCCGCCAGTAACAAAGTCCCACTTTTTTTCAATACAGATCCATGATAAGTCATGCATCCACGCTCCCTTCCTGTGTCTCATTGATGTGTGCTAGCAGCGATTCTGTTTCTATGCTTTTGACACATTGTATAGTCATGTCAGGTAATCTTACAATGTTTATATTTATCCAAAAAAACGTATACATCAATATTGATCAGTATAAAACCTTATTCATGCTTCTATTTACGTGAGCTCAGAAAAACTATTAATTATTATAATGTGAGTAAATATGACATCTATTCGATATATTGATTAAACATGAGGTTACAGGATACGAGTAGATTAGGAAGTAGAGATGACAGAGCATACCTTTCGTGTGAAATGATATAATGAAAAGATAGGAATAAAAGAGACATAACGTTCTACCAGAGAGGAAGAGATATGAATTGAAGACATTGGTACTCGCAGAAAAACCGTCTGTGGCACGCGAAATAGCCAGAGTTATGGGTGCACGTGATAAACATAAAAGTTATATGGAAGGCCCGAAATATATCGTTACCTGGGCGCTTGGACATCTGGTTGGATTAGCTGAACCGGAGGATTACGACAAGAAGTATGCAACATGGAATCTGGAGGACCTGCCAATTCTGCCAGAACGTACGAAACTGAAGGTACTTAAAGAGACCAACCATCAATATAAAGCCGTCCAGCAGTTGATGAAACGTCAGGATGTAGGTGAGCTGGTCATTGCTACGGATGCGGCCCGTGAGGGAGAATTGCTGGCCCGTTGGATCATGCAGATGGCGGGGTGGAAAAAATCGTTCAAACGTCTGTGGATTTCGTCCCAGACAGATAAGGCGATCAAAGACGGATTTGCTTCGCTGAAGCCAGGCAGTCAGTTCGACCGTCTCTATGAATCAGCACGTTGCCGGGCCGAGGCCGACTGGATGATTGGACTTAACGTGACCCGTGCGCTAACCGTTCGTTTCAATGCACAGTTGTCTGCTGGACGGGTCCAAACTCCGACCTTGGGCATGATTATGGATAGAGAAAATGAAATTAATGGGTTCCGCTCGCAGGAATATGAGACGTTAACGGCAGATTTGGGCGATTTTCAGGCTGTTTGGCGGGCAGCAGGGGGAGATTCACGCATTTTCAACCCTCAAGAAATGCAAGAATTGAAGAAGCGGGTAGACGGGCGCAAGGGCACGATTGCCCAGGTGAAGAAAAGCGAGAAAGTAGAGCCGCATCCATTGGCATATGACCTGACAGAACTGCAACGGGATGCCAACCGGAAATATGGTTTCTCGGCAAAGCAAACATCAAATGTCCTGCAACGTCTGTATGAACAGCACAAACTTGTGACGTACCCACGTACGGACAGCCGGTACCTGACTGCCGACATGACAGCTACATTGAAAGAACGTCTGGACAGTGTAGCCATTGGACCTTATGCGTCTCTGGCACGTCCTTTGCTGCGCAAAAATCTGAATATCACCAAACGTATTGTGGATGACAGCAAAGTGACCGATCACCATGCCATTATCCCCACGGAGCAAACGGTACTTCTGAATCAATTGAACCCGGAGGAACGCAAATTGTACGATCTGATCGTACGTCGTTTTATCAGCCTGTTCTATCCGGCAGCGAAGTACGATTCCGTTGCAATCACGGTGCAGGTGGGGAATGATTCCTTCCATGTCAAAGGTACAACGGTGAAAGAAAGCGGATGGCGTGAAGTATACGGCGGCGATTACAGCGATGATGACGATGACCGTACTGATGATGCAGCAGACCATGAGCGTGCGCTTTTGCCAGATGTGCAGCAAGGACAGTCCGTGACGGTTCAGCGTTGTCATATTAAAAGTGGACGGACGATGCCGCCCAAACGGTATACCGAAGCTGCTTTGCTTTCCCAGATGGAAAAGCATGGACTCGGTACTCCGGCTACACGTGCGGATATTATCGAGAAGCTGGTCAGTTCCGATACAATAGATCGTCAAGGCAACAGCATGCACCCGACTGGCAAAGGAAAACAGTTGATTGAACTGGCTGCTCCGCAGCTTCGTACACCGGATCTGACTGCTCGCTGGGAGGCTGAGTTGGAACGAATTGCACGTGGGCAAGGGAAACCAGGACCGTTCCTGGATAGTATTCGTTCAATGGCGAAAGAGCTAGTGTCTACGGTAAAAGGCAGCAAAGCAGAGTACAAGCCACATAATGTGTCCAATAGCCATTGCCCGGACTGTAACGCACGGTTGTTGGAGAAGAAAGGCAAGCGAGGCAAGTTTCTTGTATGTCCTACCGAGGACTGTGGATATCGTCGTTCGGCAGAGAAAAGATTGTCCAATCGTCGTTGTGCGCAGTGCCACAAAAAGATGGAAATCAAAGAAGGCAAGGCGGGGTTATACGTACAATGTCTACCTTGTGGTATTACAGAAACGTTGGATAAGGACAAACAGCATGTGAACAAACGCGATCAGCAAAAGCTGGTAAAACAATATGCGAAACAGGAGTCCATTGGGTCTAACCTTGGAGATTTGCTGAAGGCGGCTATGGAGAAAAAGGGAAAGTAACACGCTTGAGGTAGTTGAGGTCGTACCTCGTGCACTACGAACCATGTGAATGATTTACTTATTTACTCCAAATAAACTGATTGAGACTTTTCTATTCATACTTGTAAAGTCGTATAAGATCCTCCGTTTTCAGGCAACGTAAGCCAAGGAGGTGATACCTATATGCCGCATAACAAACCAGAGAAAATCCATAACCAGCAAAACAAAGACAGTATTCGGGAAGAGAGTATCGCTGTGCGCCCGGACAAAGCAGCCAAAAGAGCACCAAGTCTGAACGGTATTCCAAAACAGGAGTCCTAGGTCAGGGCGATGAAGCATTTTACACAAATTTGCGGTTCCCTACCTGGTGCGTTGAACATGTCTCTGATGAGGACTATAATGGAGACAGGGAGATGTCCCGGGACAGGGGGATCGCTAGAATTATATGCAAACCGGACTTATATTGTGGTTTTTATTTATTAATGTAGTTGGTTATCTGGTGATGTCGGATGATAAGAGGCGTGCACAACAGCGTCGTGACCGTACACCTGAACGAACGTTATTCTTGCTTGCGTTTATTGGCGGTGCTTTGGGAGTCTGGATCGCGATGTATCGGAAAAGGCATAAGACCAAACATCCCAGCTTCACCATTGGCATTCCGTTGTTGTTGTTCCTGAATGCGGTAATCTATGGTTACTTTATTCAATGAACACTTGAAACACACGCGTAATCGTTCACAGGTTTCATATGTAAATTCTTTCGTATAAATGGTTCATTGTGGCTCCGGAACGTTTAAGAAGTTATATGCTATGTTAGTTTATTGGATGTTAGACCGAAGCTTGCTTCGCGTGCTCTACATATAAAGGAAGGGACGGGATTCACATGTTATTTTCTAAAATATTAGTGGCTTATGATGGTTCCAAAGCTTCAAATAAAGCACTTGATCGTGCAATTGAGCTAGCCAAAGTGTCCCCGAATGCTGTACTGGATGTCATTCATGCTTTTGATTTCCCGCGTGTATTCATCGGTGAGGGGTTGGCGCCACTGCCACCTTCACTTAATAATGACTACTACAATCTGGCGGTGCAAACGACAGATGAAGCGAAAGAACGAATTCAGGCTGCTGGTGTAACGGCCAATGTGGATCTGATTCAAGGGGCGGCAGCCGAAGTGTTGCTTGATTTTGCCAAAGAAAATGATTCTGATATCATTATTATTGGTAGTCGTGGACTTGGTGGAATTCGGGAATTTGTCCTGGGTAGTGTCAGTCACAATGTGGTGCAGCATGCTCAGGTTCCAGTACTTGTCGTAAAATAATGGATGAAGTGTGCACGCACTGAAAAGCAGGGAGCCGGTTGTCTTCGAGAGATTGAAGAGGAGCCGGCTTTCTTTTATGGGATGAAATGGATGGCTGAGCGAATTTAAAGAAGCAATTCCCGAACATTATATTTGTCAATATGTTAAATGTTCGTCTTTAAGTTGACATTAGCTGTAGGGGATTGTTAGAATGTTAGATGTGTCGATCAGGTAAGAATAAGGTCGAGTAGGAACGAAATATGTAATAAGAGATTACAAAAATGAACGAAGATAGTTTGATAGATATTTGCTCGTATAACGCCGGGAATAGGGCCCGGAAGTATCTACCCGGGAACCGTAAATTTCCGGACTACGAGGAGATACGGCTGAGAGTCGCATGCAACTAGATGCGGACAGCAAGCCCCCTTTTGGCATGCCCAAATGAGGGATACGTATTTCTTAGAGTCCGGTGTCCGGAGAAAATGTGATGTTTTCGCGGGTAGCGGATTTTTTCATTTCACACGTAAAATGAATTCATTAATACCTGATGTAATCAAAAAAGCTCAGACGGGAGTTGGATGTATTCATGTCACTGCAAGTCGCTGTAATTATGGGCAGCAAGTCGGATTGGGAAACGATGAAACATGCGTGCGAGGTGCTGGACGAGCTGGAGATTGGTTATGAGAAAAAGGTGGTCTCCGCCCATCGTACACCGGATTTGATGTTTGAATACGCAGAGCAAGCAATTGATCGAGGATTCAAGGTGATCATTGCAGGTGCAGGCGGGGCAGCACATCTACCCGGTATGGTCGCTTCCAAAACGATGCTTCCAGTCATTGGCGTACCGGTTCAATCCAAAGCATTGAACGGTCTCGATTCCTTGTTGTCCATTGTTCAGATGCCTGGTGGTATTCCCGTCGCAACTGTAGCGATTGGCAAGGCAGGGGCAACGAATGCCGGATTGCTGGCAGCTCAGATGATCGGAGCTTTTGACCCGGATGTCCAACGTCGCTCTGAAGCTCGCCGAGAGCGTATCAAACAAGAAGTACTCGAAAGCAGTGAAGAACTATGAGTAGTACAGGGAACCAATCCGGTATAGCAGGAGAGCTGAAAAATGTTCTGCTACCGGGGAAAACAACCATTGGCATTCTTGGAGGCGGACAGCTGGGACGTATGATTACGCTCGCAGGAACGGCAATGGGGTATCGATTCGTTACTCTTGATCCCGCTGCGGATGCACCTTGTGGTCAAGTTGCTCGTCAGATTGAAGCTGATTATGACGATGCCAAAGCTGCACTTGAACTGGCTCGGCAATGCGATGTTATTACGTATGAATTCGAAAATGTGGATGCAGAAGTCGCTGGGCTGCTCGAACGTGAGTCCTACGTTCCGCAAGGAAGTGCGCTACTATACACCACACAACATCGATTACGTGAAAAACGTGCAATTGAAGCCGCTGGAGTAAGAGTTGCACCTTATCGGGAGATCACGAGTGGGGATACGATGCTTGCTGCTGTAAGTGAACTTGGCGTGCCATGTGTACTGAAGACGGTGACTGGAGGTTACGATGGCAAAGGCCAGCGTGTAATTCGGGAAGCGAATGAGGCTGTGGCTTCGTACGAAGAGCTTGCGGCTACTGGTGCGGAACTGGTGTTGGAACAATTCATTAAGTTCGAATGCGAGATTTCGGTCGTTGTTGCGCGTAGTACAAATGGGGAGATCAAAACGTTCCCGCCTGCGGAGAACATTCATGTGAATAACATTTTGCATGCTTCAATTGTACCGGCTAGAGTTGCCGCAGATATCCAGATTGAAGCGCAAAAGCTGGCAGCAGCGGTAGCAGAATCGATGAAGGCTGTTGGGCTGCTGGCTGTGGAACTGTTTGTAGCGTCGGATGGAAGACTGTACGTCAACGAACTGGCACCAAGACCACATAATTCCGGTCACTATACGATGGAAGCTTGTGCGACTTCTCAGTTCGAACAACATATCCGTGCCATCTGCGGATTACCACTCGGTGACACTTCGTTATTGAGTCCGGTTGTTATGGTCAATGTGCTTGGAGAACATCTGGAAGGCATTATCGCAAGAACAGGGCAACCTGATGTAGAAGCGATAGACCTCGGTGTGATTCCCAAGCTTCACATATATGGTAAAACCGAAGCAAAAACAGGACGTAAGATGGGGCATGTGAATCTGCTTTGTCAGGATGTTGAAGAAGGATTGCAATGGATAGAACAAACTAACCTCTGGAGGAATACAAATTCATGATTGAACGTTATAGCAGACCCGAAATGAGAGCCATCTGGACCGAAGAGAACAAATTCCAATCGTGGCTGGAAGTTGAAATTTGTGCATGTGAGGCGTGGGCCGAACTGGGTGTAATCCCTAAGGAAGAAGCAGCATTGCTTCGTCAGAACGCATCTTTTGACATCGACCGCATCTATGAGATTGAAAAGGAAACACGTCATGACGTTATCGCATTTACACGTACGGTATCTGAAAGTCTGGGTGCGGAGCGGAAATGGGTGCACTACGGACTGACTTCCACAGATGTCGTGGATACGGCTCTGGGTTATGTACTGCGTCAAGCGAATGAGATTCTGGAAAAGGATATCGTGAATTTCATTGAAATTCTTCGTGAAAAAGCACTGGCTTATCAGCACACACCAATGATGGGACGTACACACGGGGTGCATGCGGAGCCAACAACATTTGGTCTGAAAATGGCGTTGTGGCATGAAGAGATGAAACGGAACCTGGAGCGTTTCCGTCATGCAGCAGACAATGTACAATACGGCAAAATCTCAGGCGCAGTAGGAACATACGCGAACATCGATCCGTTTGTTGAAGAGTTTGTCTGCGAGAAGCTGGGCACAAAGCCAGCGCCAATCTCGACTCAAACATTGCAACGTGACCGTCACGCAGAATATATGGCTACACTGGCGTTGATCGCAACGTCCTTGGACAAGTTTGCTACAGAGGTACGTGCACTGCAGAAGAGTGAGTTCCGTGAAGTGGAAGAAGCTTTTGCAAAAGGTCAAAAAGGATCTTCAGCAATGCCGCACAAGCGTAACCCAATTGGTAGTGAAAACATCTCTGGCTTGTCCCGCGTCATTCGCGGACATATGGTATCGGCATACGAGAACGTAACGCTCTGGCATGAACGCGACATCTCGCACTCTTCCGTAGAACGTATCATTCTGCCGGATGCAACGATGCTGCTGAACTACATGCTGAATCGTTTTGGTAACATCGTGAAGAACCTGACGGTTTTCCCTGAAAACATGAAACGCAACATGGAGCGCACCTACGGGGTACCATTCTCCGGTCGCATCATGACAAAGCTGATCGACAAAGGTTTCAGCCGCGAGCAAGCATACGATACCGTTCAACCACGTGCGATGCAAGCATGGGAAGAACAACGTCAGTTCCAGGATATCGTGAAATCCACACCGGAAATCACCGAAGTGTTGAACGCAGAAGAAATCGCAGATGCATTCAACCCGTCATGGCATCTGAAGCACGTAGACACCATCTTCAAAAAGCTCGGCTTGAACGATTAATATATAACTCCCATAAGGCTATAGCGCAGAATGATGGTTTTGCAGGGAACGCAGAGGACAGAAATAAGCTGAAGAAGCGAACCTAAACGTTTCTGATAGAAAGCTACTTCGGAAGCATACGCTGCGCCTTTATCAAGCTTGGAACAAGTTTTTCTAACTAAAGTATAGGTTGATTATGTGTTCACGCTGGAACGGAGAAGGTAGAAAAAACCTGGAGAAACGAAGTGTTCGCCTTTATTCCCGGATTTTAACCCTTTGAAAGTAAGATTAAAAAATCCGGGAATAACAGCGATCGAAAGGTTGTTCTGCATTCGGAGTGGCCCGCGTGATGAGGGGAATTGAACTTATATTTTACATCTCCTGAAAGAAGGTGAGCCCATGGCACTGTCCACTGCGGCAGATCTCGTTAAAGCACCTCTGTTATATAAAGGAAAAGTACGTGAATTGTACGATCTGGGTGAACATTTTCTGATCGTGGTTACCGACCGAATCTCGGCTTTTGATTACGTGCTGGACCCGGCAGTTCCCGAGAAAGGAAACGTACTGAACAAACTCAGCAGTTTCTGGTTTGAACTGACAGGCAGCATGATGGAGAATCACGTGGTTCATACCGATGTGAATCAATTGGGTGATCTCGTCACAGACCCAGAATTGCTCAAAGACCGCATCATGGTAACCCGCAAAGCAGAACGCATTGATATTGAATGTGTTGTGCGTGGATACATCACTGGTGGTGGATGGAGACAATACGAGACGAGCGGTGAAGTGAATGGCATTAAACTGCCTGACGGACTTCGCAAGAACGCCAAACTCGAAGTTCCCATTTTCACCCCGGCAGCCAAAAACGATGTTGGTCATGATGAAGACATCCCAATGGATCGCATGAAAGAACTGGTGGGAGACGCACTCGCAGTTGAGCTTCAGGAAAAAAGCCTGCGACTGTACGAATTCGCCCGTGATTACTGTGATCAGCGTGGCATCATTCTGGCAGACTGCAAATTCGAGTTCGGTATCGTGGACGGCAAGGTGATCCTGATTGACGAAATCTTCACGCCAGATGCTTCACGCTTCTGGGCCAAAGAGAATTATGAACTCGACATCGAGATTGACAGCATGGATAAAGAGCCAGTGCGCACCTATCTCGCTGGAACCGATTGGGACAAGAACAGCAAACCTGATCCACTCCCGCAAGAGGTAGTTGAAGCAACAACCGCAAGATACGTCGATATTTATAATCGTTTAACGAAATAATAAAGTTTAACGTTTGAGCGCGAGCTACGGGAAAGTTTGGCTTTCGATCGCTGTTGCCCCCGGAATGTTCTGATCGTATCCTTTTTTCAAAAGGAAACATTCCGGTTGCAAAGGCGAGCACTTCGTTTCTCTAGCTCAAATCTTTCCCTCCGCCAGTGTTCAAACTGGTGGGTGAGGCAATTAAAGAACAAAGACTTCTATTAAACAGGAAGTCTATAAATAGTAAAACAGTATAGTTACTCATGTAACGTAAAGACCATTCACCGTTTCCACGTAATGGTCAGTCTAGACCATTACACACCGTGCAATGTAAAAGGTTTAGGCCTTTAAAAAAACGTCGCATGGACTAGCGGAGGGGCGGAATTGTTCTTAAAGGAGCGAAGCGTTCGCCTTTGTCCCCGGGTTTTGACCGCAAAGCGGGCCAAAACAATCCAAAAAACCTGGGGACAACAAGCGACCGGAAAGAACAATCCGCCCCGGAGCAAGCTCCACACCCCTTTTTTAACAGCATAAAGCATTTATCCCGTTCATTACTGAGGAGGAACATAAGGATCATGATCAAAGCAACCGTATATGTCACTATTAAGCAAAGCGTACTCGACCCGCAAGGCGTAGCTGTTCAAGGAGCCCTGCATTCAATGGGATTCAACGAAGTGGAAAGTGTACGGATCGGTAAAGTCATGGAACTGAACCTGGATACAACAGATCGTGCGGAAGCGGAGAAACGTTTGAAAGTCATGTGTGAAAAGCTGCTGGCCAACACCGTTGTTGAAGATTACCGCTACGAATTGGAGGGTTAATCTCATGAAATTTGCAGTTCTTGTGTTCCCTGGCTCCAACTGTGACATCGACTGTTACAAGGCAGTGGAAGATGCGATTGGACAAGAGGTTGATTATGTATGGCACACGGCTACAGATCTTTCGGCTTATGATTGTATTTTAGTTCCGGGTGGTTTCTCTTATGGTGACTACTTGCGTTGCGGAGCAATTTCCCGCTTTGCACCGGTAATGAACGAGGTAGCGAAAGCTGCTGAACAAGGTAAATATATTTTGGGTATTTGCAACGGATTCCAGATCCTGACGGAAGCGGGATTGCTTCCAGGTGCATTGATTCGTAATACTTCCCTGAAATTCCGTTGTCACGATACGGTATTGAAAGTGGCGAATGCAGATACACCATTTACACGTGACTATGCACCCGGTGAAGAGATTATCATCCCGATTGCTCACGGCGAAGGCAACTATTATTGCGACGAGGAGACGCTCGCGAGTCTGCAAGCGAACAACCAGATCGTATTTACGTATGGTACCAACCCTAACGGTTCCTTGGGTGATATTGCAGGAGTTTGTAACGAGGCTGGAAACGTGGTCGGCATGATGCCGCATCCAGAGCGTGCAGTGGATTCACTGTTTGGTTCGGAAGACGGCAAACGTATGTTTACATCTATTTTGAAAGCATGGAGGGATCGGCATGACGCAGCAGCTATCCGCTAAGGAACCAACAGCAGAACAGGTCGCAGAACATAAACTTTACGCACAAATGGGCGTATCTGACAGCGAGTATGAGCTGATCTGTGAGTTCATGGGCCGCAAGCCAAACTACACGGAAATTGGTGTGTTCAGTGTAATGTGGTCTGAGCATTGTGCTTATAAAAACTCCAAGCCATTGCTGCGCCGTTTCCCAACCACTGGACCACGTGTCCTGATGGGACCTGGTGAAGGTGCCGGTATCGTGGATATCGGTGATAACCAGGCCGTTGTATTCAAAATTGAAAGCCATAACCATCCTTCCGCGGTTGAGCCTTATCAAGGTGCGGCAACAGGTGTGGGCGGCATTATCCGTGATATTTTCTCCATGGGTGCAAGACCGGTAGCAATACTGAACTCCCTGCGTTTCGGTAAGCTGGAGAGTGATCGCGTTAAATATTTGTTCGAACATGTGGTAGCGGGTATTGCTGGATACGGTAACTGTATCGGTATTCCTACCGTTGGTGGCGAAGTGATGTTTGATGAGAGCTATGAAGGCAATCCGCTGGTTAACGCCATGTGTGTGGGTCTGATTGATCATGACAAGATCCAGCGCGGTGTAGCTAAAGGTGTAGGTAACCCAGTCTATTATGTTGGGCCACCGACAGGCCGCGATGGTATTCATGGAGCAACCTTTGCATCGGTTGAACTGACGGAAGAATCCGAGTCCCAACGGACAGCGGTTCAGGTCGGTGACCCGTTTATGGAGAAACTGGTGATGGAATCTTGTCTGGAATTGATCGACACGGGCATCGTGCTCGGAATTCAGGATATGGGTGCTGCGGGTCTGACATGTTCGAGTGCAGAGATGGCAAGTAAAGCGGGTAACGGTCTGGAACTGTATCTGGATCAGGTACCACAGCGTGAAGAAGGCATGACCCCTTACGAGATGATGTTGTCTGAGTCCCAAGAACGGATGTTGTTCGTTGTTGAGCCGAAGGATGAGGCGCAGGCGATGGAAATCTTTGAACGTTGGGGCGTAATCTGTGCCAAAGTTGGTAAAGTAACGGATGACGGCCGTCTGAAATTGATCCACCACGGCGAAGTGGTCGGAGATATGCCGGTAACGGCTTTGGTTGACGAATGTCCAGTCTATGACAAACCTTCTTCTGTACCTGCCTACTACGAGCAAAGTGCTTCCATCGACACGCTTCGTTACGACGAAGTGTCGGATCTCGGCGGAGCGCTGAAACAAGTGCTGGCTTCACCAACAGTAGCAAGTAAAAAATGGATTTATGATCAATACGACTACATGGTGCGTACAAGCACTGCTGTTCGTCCAGGTTCGGATGCGGCTGTAGTTACGATTCGTGGCACACGCAAAGGTCTCGCAATGACAACGGACTGTAACGGACGTTATGTGTATCTTGATCCTGAAGTTGGCGGACGGATTGCCGTGAGTGAAGCTGCGCGTAACATTGTATGTTCTGGTGCAGAGCCACTGGCAATTACGGACAACCTGAACTTTGGTAACCCGGAGAAGCCGGATATTTTCTGGCAAATGGAGAAAGCGGTAGACGGTATGGCAGAAGCTTGCCGTGTGCTGGATACACCGGTAATCGGTGGTAACGTAAGTCTGTATAACGAAAACGCCAAAGGCTCCATCTATCCAACGCCAGTTGTCGGTATGGTAGGTCTCGTTCATGATACGGATCATATCACGACACAAGCATTCAAATCCGAAGGTGATGTGATCATCCTCCTCGGTGAGACAAAAGCTGAACTAGGCGGTAGCGAGCTGCAATACGCGGTTCATGGTCAAACGGAAGGTCGTCCACCAGAACTGAATTTGCAAACGGAAAAAGCGTTGCTGGGAACCGTGCTGGAAGCTATTCAATCCGGTCTCGTTCGCTCTGCACATGACTTGTCTGAAGGTGGCTTGGCTGTAGCACTCGCAGAGTCTTGTATCAGCGGTAACGTAGGAGCACAGGTGAATGTGGAGACTGCACTGCGTGCAGATCACGCCCTGTTCAGTGAGAGTCAATCCCGTATCTTGTTGTCGGCTACGCCAGAGCAAGCGGGTAAACTTGAAGCATTTGTACGTGAGCGTGGTGTACCTGTAGCTGTGATTGGACGTGTAGAAGGAAGTAACCTGACGATTGAATTGAACGGAACATCAGCCGTGAGCGAACCTGTAGGAGGTTTGGCTCAGGTCTGGGAGGATGCGATTCCATGTCTCATGAACTGATGACAGGACCGTTGTGGACAGGCGATTATTATAATGAAGGGTCCGGCAAGGAAGGACTCGACAAACTGAAGGAAGAATGCGGCGTGTTCGGGGTGTACAGACACCCTGATGCGGCTTCGCTCTCCTATTATGGACTGCATGCGCTCCAACATCGGGGCGAAGAAAGTGCAGGCATGTGTGTGAGTGATGGCAGCCAGTTTAACTATCATCGTGGCATGGGTCTGGTGAAAGAAGTGTTCACCAAAGATCTGATGCAGACGTTAACCGGGGATATTTCCATTGGACATGTCCGTTATTCAACAAGTGGTGACAGTAAACTGACGAACGCACAGCCACTGGTATTCAAATACCGTGATGGCGATTTGGCAGTAGCAACCAACGGAAACATTGTGAATGCACCAACGATCCGGCGTGAGCTGGAGCAGAGCGGTTCCATTTTCCAAACAACAAGTGATACCGAGGTTATTGCGCATCTGATTGCACGTTCCTCCAAAGGGCTTGTGGAAGCGGCAAAAGAGGCATTCCAGCGCATTGTTGGCGGTTATGCGTTTCTGATCATGACCAATGACAAGCTGCTCGTAGCTTCCGATCCACACGGACTTCGTCCGCTCACGATGGGTAAGCTCGGAGATGCGTATCTGTTTGCATCCGAGACGTGTGCGCTGGAAACAATTGGTGCAGAGTTAATTCGTGATATTGAACCCGGTGAACTGCTTGTGTTGGATGCAGATGGACTGCATGAAGATCGCTTCGATCATCACAAACACCGCAAGGCATTATGTGCGATGGAATATATATATTTTGCTCGTCCGGATAGTGATATGAATGGTGCGAACCAACATGCTGCCCGTAAACGGATGGGAAGCCGCATGGCGATTGAGTCGTTTGTGGATGCGGACTTGGTTACGGGGGTACCAGATTCCAGCATCTCGGCGGCGATTGGATATGCTGAACAGACAGGTATTCCGTATGAGATGGGTATGATCAAGAACAAATACACCGGACGTACATTTATCCAGCCAAGTCAGGAATTGCGGGAGCAGGGCGTGAAGATGAAGCTGAGCGCCGTGCGTCGCGTTGTGGAAGGCAAACGTGTGGTTATGATTGACGACTCCATCGTACGGGGAACGACCTCCCGGCGGATCGTGAACATGCTGCGTGATGCAGGAGCAACGGAAGTTCATGTACGCATTACATCGCCACCTTTCAAAAACCCTTGTTTCTATGGCATTGATACACCGGACAGCCGCGAATTGATCGCCTCACAGCTGTCGGTGGAAGAAATCTGTCGTGAAATTAATGCGGACTCCTTGGAGTTCCTCAGTCCCGATGGACTGATTGCATCCATTCAGGGAGATAATCAGGATGATCCCAAGGGCGGGCTTTGCCTCGCATGTTTTGATAATGATTACCCAACCCGCCTCGACTTTGGCGGCGAAGAAAAATTCGGTTGCAGCTGTTAATGCATGCGGATGAGAAAGAGTTATAACGAAGGTGACGTGTTCTTGATTCCGATGAAGGATGGCCGATTTGCGGTATGCCAGGTGGTATGCACACTTAAAGGTCGTTTTAAAAAGACATTTTCGTTCGGCGTGATGAGCATTCAGCGTGACGAAACCGAAAAGTTGGAAGATGGCGATTTTCTCTTCTATTCTTATGGGAACCGTAGAAGCAACGTTATATTCACTTCTCCGGCCAATATCCGAAACGGATCGTGGAGGATCGTGGGTAACACACCTTTGACGCCCGAAAAGGAAAAGCTGAAAGTGTTTCAGTGTGCCGGACATTTATACTGCGGTGATGAGTACATTCGTAACCTCCCGATAGAAGAGTATAGTCAGTTTAATACGCTCGGCGTGGCTGGGTTTGAATTGGTACAAAACCATCTGTTAGAGATGGAGCAAGGATAGGTAGGTTGAACTTAACATAGACACGATAAAAGCTGGAGATAACGGCAATCGAAAGGTTGTCCAGTCATCGAAGAGGTACGTGTTAATACGCTGGTTCAATTTTTATAAGATACGAAGGGTGTGATGGTTGTGTCCGAAGCATATAAAAAGGCCGGCGTCGATATCGCGGCAGGTAATGAAGCGGTTGAACGGATGAAAAAACACGTGAAGCGTACCTTCCGTCCGGAAGTGATGACAGATCTGGGTGGATTCGGTGCCCTGTTCGGTTTGAACAAAGATAAATACGATGAGCCTGTACTTGTATCGGGTACGGATGGCGTAGGCACCAAGCTGAAGATTGCATTTGCCATGGACCGTCACGATACCATCGGAATTGACGCGGTAGCCATGTGTGTGAACGACATTGTGGTACAGGGTGCAGAACCACTCTTCTTCCTCGACTATCTGGCATGTGACAAAGTCATTCCTGAGAAGATCGAAGCTATTGTTGCGGGTATCGCTGAAGGCTGTCATCAATCGGGTTGTGCGCTGATTGGTGGCGAGACGGCAGAGATGCCGGGCATGTACAGTGAAGGCGAATACGATATTGCCGGATTCACGGTGGGCATCGTGGACAAAGCAAAGATCATCAACGGCACAACCATCGCCCCTGGCGACACTGTGATTGGATTGGCCTCTAGCGGTGTACACAGTAACGGATTCTCGCTGGTACGCAGACTTTTGTTGGAAGATGCGGGACTTGATCTGCATGATGAAGTAGCGGAACTGGGCGGTAAGCTGGGGGATTCCCTGCTGGAACCTACGAAAATCTATGTTAAACCCCTGTTGTCCCTGCTGGAAAAGGTAAAAGTAAAAGGCATGGCACACATTACAGGTGGTGGCTTCATCGAGAATATCCCACGTATGTTGCCGAGCAACGTGAATGTGGATATTAACTACGGCTCTTGGCCGATCCTGCCGATCTTCAACCTGTTACAGGAAAAGGGATCTGTCTCGAACCGTGACATGTTCACCACATTTAACATGGGTGTTGGGCTTGTACTGGTCGTTAATGAAGCAGATGCAACGGAAGCACTGCAACAATTGAAAGCATCTGGTGAAGAAGCGTACATCATTGGCCGTGTTACTGAAGGAGATGCGCGAGTAACCTTCACAGGAGCGGATGTTTAATGGCGAACTACCGCATAGCTGTATTTGCCTCGGGTGAAGGGACCAACTTTCAGTCATTGGTTGATGCAGTACGAAACGGTGGGCTGAATGCATCCGTGGATCTGCTCGTGTGTGATAAACCGTCTGCACGTGTTGTGCAGCGGGCACAGGATGCAGGCGTGGATTGTCATCTGTTTACTCCGAAAAATTATGCTTCCCGTGAAGCTTATGAGGCAGAGATCGTGGAAGTGCTTGAATCCAAAAAGATCGACTTGGTCGTTCTTGCGGGATATATGAGATTGCTGACTTCGGTTGTGGTGGATCGTTACGCTGGGCGGTTGATTAACATTCATCCGTCCTTGCTGCCGGCATTTGCAGGCAAGGATGCGATTGGACAGGCTATCGAATACGGTGTGAAAGTTACGGGTGTGACCGTGCATTTTGTGGACGGAGGCATGGATACTGGACCGATTATTGCCCAGCATCCGGTTCCCATTTTGCCAAAGGATACGCCTGAGTCAATCAGCCGTTCCATTCATGCGGCCGAACAGCAGTTATACCCCGAAGTGGTATCTTGGTTCGCTCAAGGTTTGGTTCAATTGAATGGGCGTCACGTCACTGTTAACAAACCGGTTTGATACCACTTATATAACAGAAGTCGAAACTTGGTACGCATTTTGTGATATTTCTCGGGAAATAAATCGGCTGTGTTTCGTCAGGAAACGCGAAGCCATGGGACATTAAAGGAGGAGCATATTGTGAGTATCAAAAGAGCGCTGGTCAGCGTATGGGATAAAACAGGCATCGTGGACTTTTGCCGCGAGCTGTCGCAAATGGGTGTGGAGATTATTTCGACAGGAGGTACAAGCAGCCTGTTGTCGAAGGAAGGCGTACCTGTCATCGGAATTTCGGATGTGACCGGATTTCCGGAAATTATGGACGGACGTGTCAAAACATTGCATCCGGCAGTGCATGGTGGGTTGCTGGCTGTTCGTGACAGCGAAGAGCATAAGCGCCAGATGGAAGAGAACGGACTGGATTATATCGACCTTGTTGTCGTGAACCTGTACCCCTTCCAAGATACTATCGCTAAACCCGATGTGACGTACGAAGATGCGATCGAGAACATCGATATTGGTGGTCCTACCATGCTTCGTTCTGCTGCCAAAAACCATGCTTTTGTTAGTGTCGTTGTTGACACAGCAGATTACGGCAAGGTGCTTGAAGAAGTTCGCAGCAATGGAGATACCACTCTCGAAACACGCAAACGGCTTGCGGCAAAAGTGTTCCGCCATACAGCGGCTTACGATGCAGTTATTTCTGACTATCTCTCCAACCTGAACGGTGATCCGTTGCCAGAGCGTCTAACGGTTACTTACGAAAAACTCCAGGATTTGCGTTACGGCGAAAATCCACACCAGCAAGCGGCATTCTACCGCAAACCGCTGGCTGCTCAAGATACGTTGACAACAGCCGAGCAATTGCATGGCAAAGAGTTGTCTTACAATAACATCAACGATGCGAACGCAGCATTGCAGATTGTCAAAGAGTTTGAAGAACCGGCTGTTGTCGCGGTTAAACATATGAATCCATGTGGCGTGGGCATTGGCGCAAGTATCTATGAAGCTTACAGCAAGGCATATGCTGCAGATCCAACGTCTATCTTTGGTGGCATTGTGGCAGCGAACCGCATTATCGACAGCGATACAGCATCTAAATTGAGCGAGATTTTCCTGGAAATCGTGCTTGCTCCTGACTTTACACAAGAGGCTCTCGATATCCTGACGAAGAAGAAAAACATTCGTTTGCTCAAAACAGGTGAGTTGAATGCTGCTCGTAAACGGGAGAGCCAATTCGTGGTTACGTCCATCGACGGCGGCATGATCGTGCAACAGTCTGATGTTCACTCCATTGAAGCGAGCGAGCTGAACGTGGTTACGGATCGTGCGCCATCGGAAGAAGAACTGAAACAGCTGTTGTTTGGCTGGAAAGTAGTTAAACACGTGAAATCCAACGCGATTGTACTTGCTGCGAATGATATGACGGTAGGTGTGGGCGCTGGACAAATGAATCGTGTGGGTGCAGCCAAAATTGCGATTGAGCAAGCTGGCGAGCAAGCAAAAGGTGCTATTCTGGCATCGGATGCGTTTTTCCCAATGGGTGATACGCTGGAACTGGCAGCAAAAGCCGGAATTACAGCGGTGATTCAACCTGGTGGTTCGATCAAAGATGAAGAATCCATCAAAGTAGCCAATGAATACGGAATTGCCATGGTCTTCACAGGCGTTCGTCACTTCAAACACTAGAGCAAAAAAGATTTAATAAGGGGTGTCGCCAGTCATACTTATGACTTATGGTACACCCCCTCTTTTTTAGATTGTTCAATACGCAGTAGCGTAACAAATCCAGTTATGCACGGAGGGGGAACAGAGCGAATGGATATTCTGGTAGTAGGCGGCGGTGGCCGGGAGCATGCAATCATCTGGGCGCTGGCGAAGAGTCCAAAGGTAGACAAGATTCACTGTGCACCGGGAAATGCAGGTATTGCTCAGCTCGCTGAGTGTCATGCCATTGCGGTAAATGAATTTGATAAACTAACGGCTCTTGCTGTAGAGCTTAAAGTGGGATTAGTGGTTATTGGTCCAGATGATCCGCTGGCAGATGGGATCGTGGATGCATTTGATTCGACAGGTATTCCGGTATTCGGACCTCGTCGCAATGCAGCAGAGATCGAAGGAAGTAAAACATTCATGAAGGACCTGCTGCACAAGTACAACATTCCAACCGCAGCCTATGAGAAATTCGATAACTACGAACAGGCTCAAGCATACCTGAATGAGCAAGCGATTCCGGTTGTCATCAAGGCAGATGGACTGGCAGCGGGTAAAGGTGTGACGGTAGCTTATTCCCGTGATGAGGCTAATCAGGCTCTGCGCAGCATCATGGTGGAGAAGGTATTTGGTGAAGCGGGAGCCAAAGTGATCATCGAGGAATTCCTCGCAGGGCAGGAAATGTCCATTCTGGCCTTTGTTGATGGAGAGACGGTTCGTCCGATGGCCGCAGCACAGGATCACAAACCTGTATTCGACAATGACCAGGGGCCAAACACAGGCGGTATGGGTACATACTCACCATTGCCACATATCCCTGCATCCATTATTGAAGAAGCCGTGGAGACGATCATCAAACCAACGGCCAAGGCAATGGTATCCGAGGGGCGTCCATTCCAAGGCGTATTGTTTGCCGGGTTGATGATCTCGCCGGATGGCAAACCCAAAACCATTGAGTTCAATGCACGTTTTGGGGATCCGGAAACACAGGTTGTATTGCCACGTCTGAAGAGCGACTTGTTCGATATCTTCTGGGCAACCGTTCATGGCAAGCTGGCTGACATTGAGATTGAATGGAGTGATGAAGCCGCAGTATGTGTGGTGCTTGCTTCAGGAGGATATCCGGGACCTTATGCCAAAGGTGTAGTCATTGAAGGACTGAACCAAGTAGATGATGCTGTGGTATTCCACGCAGGTACAGCGCGTAGTGAAGCGGGAGACTGGGTTACGAATGGTGGACGAATCCTGGGCGTAGTTGGCCTTGGTGCGGATATTGCCGAAGCTAGAAACAAAGCCTATGCACAGGCGGAGCGTATCCGTTTTGATGGTAAACATCAGCGGACAGACATTGCTGCCAAAGCACTCGTATAGAATAAATACAAGAGCCCGTAAAGATGTATACCGAAAAGGTATTTGCATCCTGCGGGCTCTTTGCTGCGTATACAGATGTATCTTGTGTAAACGGCCGGACTCGTCCATACGAGAAAGCCATGGGAAAGACGCAAATTAGGAGTGGATCAGGATGATCACGCATGTTTAACGCCCAAAACTAAAGGGTAGTATTTTTATAAATTGGACTATACTAAACATGTGAAGATTATCACATTATGAGGTAATAACCATCATATTATAGAAAGTACGTAACATACATAGAGACTAATTTGTGAACATTATACTGTAACCTTGTTCCAAACCATAACGTGCAACTGGATGGTTGAGCGGGAAACATGGTATACTTTTCGGAAACAGGAATGAGTAAGAGGGGAGGTGGATATCTATTGGGTAGGCGATATTGTAAATTGTCCAAATGGCGAATCTAGGTGGAGTTAAGCGAGGAACAATTGACAGCATGAGGGGTAAACCCGATTTGAATGAAGAAGTTTCTGCAAGTCATTGACTTCATCTTGAATTCCTGTTTTGTAATTTTACAAGGTCAAACGTAAAACTTATACAAAAATTATCATTGATATCGATTTTATATAAGGCAGACGTCGTGTTGAAAGACTAACAGCGGATGAATGGTTAACACAGTTAACGGATCACGCTGTAACTATCTCTGGAGGTGAATCCCTGAGAATCGGGGAAATCATTGGACATAATTACCATATTGAATATCGCTTTACTTATTATCTTGATTGCATTGACTGCATTTTTCGTAGCATCGGAGTTCGCTGTAGTCAAAATTCGTACATCAAGAGTAGATCAACTGGTTGCCGAGGGCAATAAAAAGGCTGTACTCGCCAAAAAAGTTGTCTCGGACCTGGATTATTATCTGTCAGCCTGTCAGCTCGGTATCACGGTCACTGCTCTAGGACTGGGAGCACTCGGAAAACCGACGGTTGAGAGATTGTTATACCCGGTATTCAATTATTTAGACGTACCTGCTTCGATCTCATCCATTGCTTCCTATGCGATTGCCTTTATCCTCGTCACGTTTTTGCATGTGGTTGTTGGTGAGATGGCACCCAAAACATTGGCGATTCAGTTTTCGGAAAAACTGACGTTATTACTCTCGCCGCCTCTATATTGGTTTGGTAAAATCATGTACCCATTCATCTGGGCGCTTAATGGAACCTCACGTGTTCTTCTGAGAGGATTCGGTGTAAAGCCTGCCAAACATGATCAAGCCTACTCGGAGGACGAGATCAAAATCATCATGAACCAGAGTTATGAAGGTGACGAGAACAACAAGACCAAGCTTTCATATCTGGAAAATGTATTTGTATTCGACGAACGTGATGCCAAAGACATCATGGTACCACGTACGGAACTGGTGACGTTAGATCAGGATATGACCTATGACGATATTATTCCTATATTGGATGAACATAACTATTCACGTTACCCTGTCATCGAGGATGGGGACAAGGACCGCATCATCGGCGTTGTAAATGTGAAAAAGATTTTGCCTGACATGGTAGCCGCAAGATCATATCAACTAAGCGAGTTCGTTCGTGAGATCCCATTCGTTTCCGAAGTTACAAGTATCCAGGATGCGATGATTAAAATGCAGCAGGAACGTGTACACATGGCTGTGGTCGTGGATGAATACGGCGGTACTTCGGGAATTATTACGATGGAGGATATCCTGGAGGAGCTGGTCGGTGAGATTCGTGATGAATTCGATGCCGATGAGGTGGCCGATATCCAGGAGACCGGAGAGAATCAATATCTCATTAATGGTCGGGTACTTTTGGATGAAGTGGAGCGGCAGTTCGGGCTTAGCTTTGAAGGAAACGAAGAGATGGATACCGTGGCCGGATGGATTCAGTACCAGAAGGGTGTAGGTGTGGAAAAAGGCGACACGGTAGAACACGGCGATTATGTCTGGACCGTTGTGGATACCGAAAATTATCACATCAAACAAGTTCTTCTGGAACGAGTGAGCGGCGCGCAGGTTGAGGAAGTTGCAAGCGATCTGGCGTAATCTTACCCGGAAATTTTTTAAATTTAAATGTTTTTGCGATAACGGAGAGGGCAGAATAGACTGAAGAAGCGAAGCGTCCGCCTTTATCCCGGATTTTCCCCTTTTATATAAGGATCTAAAAAATCTGGGATAACAGCGGTCGGAAGGTTATTCTGTCATCGGAGTGGTCTGAGCAACCTTAATATAAATTTTACTTGGAGGTGAATCCCTCAACCTGAGGGAAATCATTGGACGGAATAATAGCCTTGAATTTATTTTTAGTAGCCGTATTTATAGGTCTGACAGCCTTTTTCGTTGGAGCCGAATTTGCAATTCTTAAAGTACGGATGTCCCGAATCGATCAATTGATCTCTGAAGGGAACAAAAAGGCAGTACTGGCCAAAAAAGTGGCGCACAACCTGGATTATTATCTGTCGGCATGTCAATTGGGGATTACCATCACGGCGCTGGTATTGGGAGCCTTGGGTGAACCTACCGTTGAGAAAATGCTGCATCCGTTGTTTGAACGAATGGAAGTGCCGGCTGCGTTATCTACCGTGCTTTCCTATGGTATTGCTCTGGCGATCATTACGTTCCTGCACGTGGTTATTGGTGAATTGGCACCGAAAACACTGGCGATTCAATTTGCAGAGAGAATGACGCTGTTGCTGGCACCACCACTGTACTGGTTCGGTAAAATCATGAATCCATTCATCTACGCGCTGAATGGAGCTGCTCGTCTGTTGCTTGGCATATTTGGTGTAAAACCTGCCGGGCATGATACCGTTCACTCCGAAGAAGAGCTGAAGCTGATCATGGCACAGAGCTACGAGAGTGGCGAGATCAACCAGACGGAGCTGGACTATCTCAAAAACATTTTTGCTTTTGATGAGCGTCTGCTTCAGGAGATTATGATTCCAAGAGATAAAATTGTTACTCTGAATAAGGAAATGCCGATTGATCAGATCATTGAGACGCTAAATCGACATGAATACACGCGATACCCTGTCATTGCAAATGGGGATCAGGCTCATTTTGTTGGCTTTATTAATACAAAAGAAATGCTGACGAGTGTGGCTGCGGGCAGAGATTTCAATATGGAGACATTTGTTCACAATACGCCGAGTTTTTCCGAGCGTTCTCCAATTAAGGATGTACTGATCCAGATGCAGCAGAGCCGTGTACACATTGCCACCGTGAAAAACGAGGCAGGTGCTACGGTAGGTATGGTTACGATGGAGGATATCCTTGAAGAGATTGTCGGAGACATCAAGGATGAATACGAGCATAAAGATTTGGTGAATCCACCAAAAAGAATGAAACTGGTTTAAGAAGCAGTAATACAAAAGTAATAGAGGAATACGAAACAACCTAATCAATCTTTATAATGCTAAGCAGGTTCCCGGAGTGATCGGGGCCTGTTTTTTATATTCAATCTTAATTTTAAAATAAAAGCTTGCATATTGAGGTCCAATGGATTAATATAAATTTAAAGAATCTTAATTTAAAGATAAATAACAAAGAACAACAAATAAAAGAAGCAAAAACAACCTATGATACAACTAAAACCAAAGGAGTGGAGATTATGTTCAGAACTTCAGGAATTCATCATATTACAGCTTTTGTTGACGATGCACAGAAAAACGTTGATTTTTACGCAGGTGTGTTGGCGCTCAGACTGGTGAAAAAAACAATTAACTTTGATGCACCAGATGTGTATCACTTGTATTACGGGAACGAGCAGGGTGCACCGGGCACAATCATTACCTTTTTCCCACAGCAAAATTCAAGAAGAGGTGTCATTGGTTCCGGTCAGACGGGAGTTACCGTATATGCGGTTCCTGTAGGAAGCCTGCCTTTCTGGAAAGAACGTCTTGCTTCCTTTGACATTCCATATGAAAATAAAACCAGATTTGGTGAGCAGTACATTCGTTTCTTCGACAAAGGCGGTCTGTTGCTTGAACTGGTTGAGCGTGAAGGCGGTCAGCCAAGCAACTGGAGTTTCAACGGTGTGACACCGGAGCATGCCATCAAAGGATTTGGCGGAGCTGTATTGTTCAGCCACGTTCCTGAAAAAACCATGGACGTCCTGGTGAGCAAACTGGGTCTGGAGCAAGTCGGTGAAGAGAACGGACTCCTTCGTCTTCAGGCAAGTGGCGATATCGGTCAGATCATCGATATTCAGTCCACAGGCATCCAACGCGGGATTGGTGGAGCCGGAACGGTTCACCATATTGCATGGCGTGCCAAAGATTACGTGGAGCATGAACAAATTCAGCAGGATCTTGAACAATCCGGATATCATCCAACGCCAGTCATTGACCGTCAATACTTCAACGCTGTGTATTTCCGGGAGCCGGGTGGTATACTGTTCGAACTGGCTACGGATCCTCCGGGATTTGCACGGGATGAACCAGCAGAGAGCATGGGTGAGAAACTGATGTTGCCTGAATGGTATGAACCACAGCGTGAGCAGATTGAACAATTGTTGCCACGAATTGAAGTACGTGAATGGAAAGGAGAGTCCAAATCATGACCACAACCAATACAATGAAACATATCTATAAAGCAGGTGCTCAGCCGGATGCGCCAACAATCCTGTTGCTTCATGGCACAGGCGGAACCGAGAATGATCTGATCGGTCTGGCGGAGATGATCGCACCAGGAGCTGGCATACTTGGGGTGCGGGGTAATGTATCGGAGAACGGGATGCCCCGTTTCTTCCGCCGTCTAGCCGAAGGTGTTTTTGATGAAGAAGATCTGATTGCTCGTACGGCAGAGCTGGGATCTTTTGTCGATGCAGCTGCGGTGGAATACGGTTTCGATCGGTCCAACGTGTATGCACTGGGTTACTCTAACGGGGCCAACATTGCGGCAAGCTTGATCTTCCATCAAGCAGATGTATTCAAAGGTGCAATTCTGCATCACCCGATGGTACCGCTGCGCGGACTGGAACTGCCGGATCTGAAAGGTCTGCCTGTGTTCATTGGTGCGGGCGAGAACGATCCGATTGTACCAAGACGTGAAACGGAGGAACTTGCTTCGCTACTGAGCGGTGCAGGTGCCGATGTAAACACGTATTGGGAGCGTCAGGGTCATCAGTTGACTCGTACCGAGGCAGAAGCCGCGGCAGCTTGGTTTAAGACACAGGCGTAAATTGGGTGGATAGACGGTTATGAAACGTATAGAGACAGCCTGATCGAGAAGATCGGGCTGTTTTTCCTTTTTATTTTGATCATCTTTAGGAAGAAGAAATGATTGACTGGTGTTATGTAACCGTTACTAACCGGGTAAACATTTGAATGTGTGGTAGATAACCTTGTATGCTTAGTGATATAGCTATGCATCAACATCATGAACTGGAGGGGTTAATGTGGAACGTGACATCAAGGAACTGGTACAGCAGATGACACTGGAAGAAAAAGCGGGTATGTGCTCAGGACTGGACTTTTGGCATCTGAAAGGGGTGGAGCGTCTTGGCATTCCATCCATCATGGTGACGGACGGACCTCATGGGCTGCGCAAGCAGGATGGAAGTGCGGATCATCTGGGTCTGACGTCGAGCGTGCCTGCAACCTGTTTCCCTTCTGCGGCAGGACTGGCTAGTTCATGGGACAAGGAGCTGGCGCGTCAGGTCGGGGTGGCCTTGGGGGAGGAGTGTCAGGCCGAGGATGTAGCGGTATTACTTGGACCGGGTGTAAATATTAAACGTTCCCCACTGGGCGGTCGTAATTTTGAATACTTTTCCGAAGATCCGTTGTTATCTACGCAGATGGCTACCGGTCATATTCAGGGTGTGCAGAGCCAGGGTGTGGGTACATCTCTCAAACACTTTGCAGTCAATAATCAGGAAGAACGGCGCATGTCGATTGATGCGGTGGTGGATGAACGGACGCTGCGCGAGATTTATCTGGCGAGCTTTGAAGGTGCGGTGAAGGATGGACAACCGTGGACGGTGATGTGTTCCTACAATAAGGTGAACGGTACGTATGCTGGTGAGAATGAATGGTTGCTTACGGATATCCTGAAAGACGAATGGGGACACGAAGGTCTTGTGGTATCCGACTGGGGCGCGGTCAATGAACGTGCAGACGCCCTTGCAGCAGGACTGGAACTGGAGATGCCCACAAGTGGTGGAATTGGTGAGCGTAAAGTGATCGATGCTGTAGAGAACGGACAACTGCCGCTGGACAAGCTGGATCGGGCGGTGGAGCGTTTGCTTACGCTGATCTTTAATGCTGTTGATCAAAAGCAAGATGGGGCTACATATAATAAGGACGAACATCACCACCTTGCGCGCAAGGTGGCAGCCGAGAGTATGGTTTTGCTGAAAAATGAAAAAGGTCTCCTGCCGCTGGGGCGTGAAGGCGAAGTGGCGTTAATTGGGGCATTTGCGCGTAAACCCCGCTTCCAGGGCGGTGGCAGTTCCCACATTAATCCAACCAAAGTGGATGATATTGTGGAAGAGATGACCCAGGTGGCTGGCGAAGGTGTAACCTTCTCATATGCTCCAGGTTATCGGATTGAAGCGGATGATGTGGATGAAACATTGATGCATGAGGCTATTCAGGCAGCGCAGTCGGCTGATACTGCCGTGGTGTTCGTTGGATTGCCGGATCGTTATGAATCCGAAGGGTATGATCGTGCCCATCTGCGTCTGCCTGACAATCATATTCGTCTGATCGAAGAGATTGCGAAGGTTCAATCCCGTGTGGTCGTTGTGCTGAGCAATGGATCTCCAGTGGAGATGCCTTGGCTGCCTCAAGTACAAGCCGTGCTTGAAGCTTATCTTGGTGGACAGGCCGTTGGTGGAGCGATAGCTGATCTGTTGTATGGAGAGGTGAACCCGTCCGGTAAACTGGCAGAGACGTTCCCTGCCAAGCTCAGTCATAATCCATCTTATCTGAATTTCCCGGGTGAAGGGGATCGTGTTGATTACCGGGAAGGCATCTTTGTTGGTTACCGCTATTATGATAAAAAAGAGCTGGAGCCACTGTTTCCATTTGGTTATGGACTGAGTTATACAACATTTGAATATGCTGACCTGCAGGTAAATCGTACAGAATTGACGGATCAGGATGAAGTGAATGTACATGTTCGAGTTACCAATACCGGAGATATCGCTGGCAAAGAGATAGTACAGCTGTATGTCAGGGATGTAGAGAGCACAGTTATTCGTCCGGTGAGAGAATTAAAAGGATTTGCCAAGGTGGCCCTTGAACCTGGAGAGTCCAAAGTGGTGAGCTTCACACTAAACAAACGTTCATTCGCCTATTACAACGTAGATATGAAGGACTGGCATGTGGAGACCGGAGAGTTCGAGATTCAGGTAGGCAGCTCCTCACGGGACATTCATGTGCACACACGTGTGAATGTAGAGTCTACAGCGACATTCCTTCCAACCTATACGCGTAATAGTACATTGGGTGATATCCAGCGTGATCCGGCGCATAAGAAGCTATTGGAACAGGCTTTGCAACAGTTCCAGAAAGCCAGCGGGTTCGGTGGTGAGGATGCTGGTGATCACGCAGATATGATGGATGCGATGATGAAATATATGCCACTGCGTGCACTGGTTGCGTTTAGCGGTGGGGCCATGACGGAAGAAGCGATGAATGAACTTCTGGAGCAGCTGAACAACAAGGATCATGGTATTCGGGGATAAGGGGCAGTAGCCTTAGACCGAGTATCTGTCCTTCATGGGATTAAGTAATTGTGCAATCCGTGCAGGAACTGCGCAGAAAGCAACAAGAAGGTGTATATGAGGGCCAGCCGCATAGTGGCTGGTACAGTTACCCGATCCGATTATGGATCGGGTTTTCTTTTTGCATAAAGAAAAAGAGGGAGAAAGGAACGGTGGGATAGGCGGATAATCCATGCAACGTAACAGAAAGCGATAGAAACGACAGGACGGCTGTAACTTTGCTGAAGCAACATGGTTGTCGTAAAGGATGGATTATTCTATAATGAAGTAATTGATAATCATTTTCAATTAGATTCGGTGATAGATGACTATGCACGTAATCAGGAGGGGAATATGAATCCTAACCCTAGCTCACATACATTTGGTTCAAGTGCGTTTGTTCAGACCCGCGATGGTCGCAAACTACATTATATGTCCAGGGGAACAGGAGAATTGACGGTAGTGTTTGAATCAGGTATGGGCGCCTCCAGATCGAACTGGGGACTGGTTGCACCAGCTATTGCTGAGCATGCACGTGCTGTTGTGTATGACAGGGCAGGGGCGGGGAGAAGTGATGTCGACTCGGCTCCCCGCAACCTTGAACGCATTGCAGGGGACCTTGGGGAACTGCTGACAGCTCTGGGCCCGGGCCCATTCATTCTGGTTGGACATAGCTGGGGAGGTCCGATCGTACGGGCTGCGGCGGCTGCAAATCGCAATAGATTACGAGGCATTATCCTGGTAGATCCATCAGACGAGCATTGCGAAATGTATTTTTCCAAGCTTACTAAAAAGAGCTTTGCCATCAATGGTTTCATTATTCCAATCATGGCGCGGACTGGCTTATATAAGAAACTTGGCAGCAAAGCTGGAAGTGTTCAGCCTGACGATGTGGCAGCGGATCATCTCAAGGAAGATTTCACTGTACGGGCAGCTAGCACGATGCTTGCGGAAGGCAAAACGTTTCTGGATGACATGGCAGCGCTGCTGAAACATCCTCCGGCTCTGGGTGATCTGGAAGTTAGCGTGATCTCGGGTACGAACCCGGGCAAGGGAGAGGGGAAAATCAGACCCGCCCTTATCACGGCGCATCGCCAGACGGTGAGCCAGCTGTCTAATGCGAGATGGATTGGGGCGGATCAATCGGGGCATATGGTTATGTATACAGACCCTCAGGTCATTATTGATGAAATTGTACGAATGATAAATGAAGTGGGCTCAAGCGCAAGAACAGATCAAAAGTGATACAATACAAAGAAAAGCAGTGCGCGACATTGCTAGATAAGTTGAATTAGTCATTTACACGATAACGAAGAGGACAGAAAGAACCTGAAAAAGCGGAGCGTTCGCCTTTATCACCGGATTTTTCCCTTGGAAAAGGGAATCAAAAAAATCTGGGGATAACAGCGATTGGAAGGTTGTTCTGTCATCGTAGTTTCAGTGTAAATAAACGTTGTTCAACTTATATAGACCATAAAAGCGGAGTGTGGAGACAACATGAAACCAGTTGAACAAGAACCAACGGGAACCACAAGTCCCGGTCGTGCCAGTGTTGGCATGGAAGATATCGTACGCGCACATCATGTGTTGCGTGAGGTCATTGTTAGAACGCCGTTACAGCGGGATGCTGTATTGTCGGCCAAATATAACTGTAATGTCTATCTGAAAAGGGAAGACCTTCAAGTGGTGCGTTCGTTCAAAATTCGAGGCGCCTATAATATGATTCGCAGTCTGACACCAGCCGAGATGGAGAAGGGTATTGTCTGTGCAAGTGCGGGCAATCACGCTCAGGGTGTTGCTTTTAGCTGTAATGCGCTCGGAATTAACGGCAAAATCTTCATGCCGAGTACAACGCCGAACCAGAAGGTGAAGCAAGTGAGACGCTTTGGCGGCAATAACGTTGAAGTGGTGCTGATCGGAGATACGTATGACGATGCATACGCAGAAGCAATGCGTGCATGTGACGAACAGGGCATGACGTTCATCCACCCTTTTGATCAACCCAAGATTATTGCAGGTAATGGTACGGTAGCGATGGAAATCATGGAAAGTCTCGATGAGAATGCCGACTATGTATTCGTGACGATTGGTGGCGGAGGGCTGGCAGCCGGCGTGGGAACCTACATGAAGACCGTGAGTCCAGAGACACGCATCATTGGAGTTGAGCCACTTGGGGCAGCTTCCATGAGTGAGGCGATGTTCCGCAAACAGGTTGTGACGTTGGATGACATAGATAAATTCGTGGATGGCGCAGCGGTGAAACGGGTTGGTGATCTCACCTTTGATATCTGCAATAGTATACTTGATGACATTGTGAAAGTGCCAGAAGGCAAAGCCTGCACAACTATTCTGGAGTTATATAATGAAAATGCGATTGTGGTCGAGCCTGCCGGTTCCTTGGCTGTTGCGGCGCTTGAGCAATATCGTGAGCAAATCGTGGGCAAGACGGTGGTCTGCGTCATTAGTGGCGGGAACAACGATATCGACCGGATGCAGGAAATCAAGGAGCGTTCCTTGATCTATGAAGGTCTGAAATATTATTTCATGGTTAATTTCCCACAGCGTGCAGGAGCTTTACGTGAATTCCTGGAGGAAGTTCTAGGGAAGAATGATGATATCACCCGGTTTGAATATACGAAAAAGCATGATAAGGAAAATGGCCCTGCCTTGGTGGGCATTGAGCTGATGTACAAGGAAGATTACCAACCGCTCATTGAGCGTATGAACCGCAAAGGTATCGCCTATACCGAGCTGAACAAAAACTTGAATCTGTTCAATATGTTAATCTGATGAATTATTCCAAGACAGGCATGCCATCGGAGGTGAAACAAATATGAAAGCAGATCACCACGAGGCCTCTCCTCTGATCAGACCTGCGCGCATAGAAGATGCAGATCAGGTCATTCCATTACTGTATCAGGCGATAGGAGACATTGCATACGCGCTTGCGGGTGAGGCGGACCATGAGAAGGCGATGCAGATTTTGCAGGCGTTTTATGTACAGGCAAACAACCGGATTAGCTATCGTCACGTAACGGTGATGGAGCAGGATGGGCTGGTCGCGGGAATTCTCGTAGCCTATGATGGCGGTCAAGCAGATCAGTTGGATCAGCCGATATTGAATCGCCCTGGACGAAGCCTTGAAGAGAAGTATGCATTGGTCAAAGAAACCCGTCCGGGTGAGTATTATCTGGATACTCTCTCGGTAAGTGAAGCTTATCAGGGGCAGGGTATCGGCCGGGCCCTGATGGCTGCTTTTGAGCAGCAGGGAAGAGAGCTGGGTCACTCGCAGGTATCCCTGATTGTAGAACGGGACAACGGCCGTGCGCTAATGCTCTATGAACGGCAGGGGTATGTCAAAGACGATGTAATTGTCATCGGGGGACATGAGTATAATCATATGGTCAAACCGATTCAATAGTACAGAGCGCTGACGGGTTAAGTCAGTTTCACAATTGAAAGCAAGAAGAAACCGCCACAGGAGCGAATCCTGTGGCGGTTTTTGTTGTGGTTATCTGTTGGGATTTAGCCTGAATTTGAACCGGATGTTAACCGTGGGAGCGGATTAACTCAATAGTTTGCATAGTCGCTTACAGGTACATTCTGCTCCAGCCATTTCTCGACAGTAGCCGTTTTCTCGAATTTGGCTTCGGTTACGATGTCCATGAACTTTTCGAGTTTGGTCAGGAAGGCACTGTCTTCGGAGGAGTTACGTTGTAAGACAGCTTTGTAACCTTTCTGGGCATTGGCTGTCATTTTGTTCGTTTCATAGTCAAATAAAGGCGTATTATTCAGGCCATAAAACGTATACAAGGTATAGTTATTCATCAGATTTTCTACCTGTTGTACCCGATTGGACTTCGGATATTCGTTCAGGAATCGTTCCTGATTCATAGCGCGATTGAGTACCTCCTGATAGCCAATGACCAGTGCACCATCATCGGCGGCAAGGTTGCTGGTTTCAACTGCCATGATATTAATGTATTGTTTGATGTCTGGTTTCACGTACGAGATATATTTCTGAAAAGCCATATAATTCATGATCGGATAGAGGGAGCCTTCCAACATAACCAGGCGATAACCGCTATCCCGTGCTTGCTGGAGCAGTGCACGCAGACTGGCGTCGTTGGTGCGGCTCATCAGTTGGGTGAAGCTATCATTCCACTTGTAGGCTTTGATCATCTTGTCTTGAACATTAGGCACCAGTAGACGGTCCGTCATGGCTGTTAACGCCTTGTTGCGGGCATTCTCCAGTTGTAAGACCATCAGAGTTGCATGATAAGTGGTGACTTGATTGATATGAGATTCGAGATAAATATCCGCGGCAGGCAAGCCGTTCTTTTTGTAGAGCATGGACTGAAATGTTTTATATATCGTTGTTGAACTGGCAGTTGTGACTTTGGGTTCTGTACTGGAAGAAGCGGCAGCAGCGACTCCGGATAAGGGAGCGACAGCCGTTTGGAGCAGCATGAGGATGGCGGTGGCTGTAATGAAGGTGCGCATGCCTTTACGTTTGGCAGATTGGAACGATGATGTCATAGATATGAACCTCCCGTAGTTAAGAAAATGATAGGTGTTGTTCACTAGTCACTATACATTAACCCAATTGGTGCAGGATGTGGTTGCGGAATGGTGACAAATTCTTCTGTTATTTTTAACTTTTGGAGGGTGGAAGATAGAGGAAGTTTTCTGCGAAAATAAATTTTGCACAACTGGAAACTTTTGAGCTGATCTGAACGTCTTAGATGTGCACAGGTAAATACAGGAATTAATGAAAAGAACAGCGAATCTATTTCGATGTTAACTAATTGTGAGAATGGGGATATGGGATATGAGGAAAGCGGGAGGAAAACAAGTGAAGAAGGTAATGTCAGCGCTGGCTGTATCGGCCATGCTGATGTCCGCACTTCCAACGTCGGTTATGGATGCAGCTGCGAGAATCAGCATATATATTAATGATGCAGAGTTATCCTCTGCTCAGGCACCTGTGATGAAAGGCGGACGCGTACTGGTTCCGCTTCGGTCGATTTTTGAAGGATTGGATGCGAAGGTACAGTACACGAACAGAACCAAAACGATTGTTGCAACTCGCGATGATCAGGAAGTTACTTTGAAACTTGGTTCCAAAACGGCATACATCAACGGGGAAGCGATATCGCTCGATGTACCTGCGAACACGATTAAGGGCAACACGATGGTTCCAATTCGTTTTGTCAGTGAAGCTTTTGGAGAAAAAGTGTTCTGGAACTCACGCAATCAGCGTGTAGATATTAAGACAACAGCAACACCTCCAGTAGATGAGACACAATATGCTGCTTGGAACATCTATGGTTCGGTATCCGGAAGTAACGGAGACGGTCGTGACTTGACCGTGAGCTTCACACGTCCAACTTCAGAGAAGGCGGTATCTGCTTACCGGATTATGCTGGTAAAAACACGCGATGTGAATAGCTTCACGGAGTCCTCAGCAACTGCCGTACCTTCTGCGAACTATACATCTGTTACACCGAATGGCAGCAACCCAAAACTGACGCTTAATGCACAGACGCGTGACGTGAACGGGGATTTGCTCAATAGCAATGAAACGTATCGCCTGTATGTACTGACTGTTGGTAACAGCAGCAATAATTATAAAAATGCATTGAACTGGTCTTCCCAGGCTTTGAAGCTCAATATTGTGAAATCCACAGTACAGGCAGTTACAAGTCTGCGTGCCGCAGATATTAGCGACTATGGCGATGGCCGCGATCTGGAGATTAACTTCACGCAGCCGAGCACGACATCGAACATTACGTATTATCGTGCATTTGTGGTTAAAGCGAAGGACTCTTCTGCATTCAATCTGGCTGCAGCGAACAAAGTGTCCAGTGCAAACTCCACGATCATATACAAAGGAAACAGTACCGCAGTGAAAAGCCAGCTGACCTCTTCGACACGGGATACCTCTGGCGAATTGATTAAAAGCGGCACAGCGTATGTGGTTTACATCTTGTCGGTAAGCACTAATACAACAACAGACAGCAAACTGTCCGCAGCATCATCTTCACTTACACTGTCCGTGAACACAGCAACGTCTCCAGTAATTACGCAGGTGAAGGATAACTCGGATTATGGAGATGGTCGTGATATTCAGGTGAGCTTTAACCGTTCATCGGATGAGTCCAAGGTGGCGAATTATCGCGTCTTTGTGGTGCGTAACTCGGTTGCCAGCAGCTTCAATCTGACAACGGCAAGTAACCTTTCCTCCAGTCTGTACTATACGGTGAATAAAACAGGTAACAACATTACAACGACTTTGCCTTCATCCATGAAGGACACAAGTGGTTATAACGTAACGAATCTGCAAGATTATCGCATCTTTGTGATGGCGGTGGGCAATCAGCAAAATGGATACACCAATGCGCTGTCAGCTTCCTCCACTGCTCTGAGACTGACAACGACCGGTAACGCGGGAGTCATTAGCAACCTGGCTGTTGCGGATATTGGTGACAACGGTGATGGCCGTGATCTGCGGGTTTCGTTCAACAAAGCTGCGGATGAGTCCAGAATCTCTGGATATCGAGTATACGTTGTTCGCTCCGGTAATGTGGGCAACTTCACACTAAGTGCAGCTAATGCGTCGAACTACTATACGCAGGTGAACAAAACGGGTGGTAACCTGTCCGTTACGCTTCCGAATGCATATGATACAAGCGGTTCTAAAGTCCAAGAAGGTGTGAGTTATCGTGTATTTGTTGTATCGGTGAGCAACAGTGGGAATGCTAGCCAGAATGCACTGTCTAGTTATTCTTCATTAATCACATTATCCAAAACTGCTGTATTGACTGCACCAACAAGCATCACAGCAAAGGATATTGGCGATAATGGCAATGGTAGCGACATAAGTGTGACGTTTAATAGATCGGCGAATGAGACTAACGTTCATCACTACCGTGTGTTTGTAGTAAAGAAAACGAATGTAAGTGGATTTGATCTGGCAGAAGCGAATCGAAATCCTAATTTTATTCCCCAGAGTAAAACTGGAGGAAGCGGAAACTACACTTTGACTTTAAATAATGCAAGAACGACAGATGGCGCAGATATTCGAAATGATGAAGACTATCGTATATTTGTACTGGCGGTGAGCAATACCGGTACTATTTCGAATGTTCTATCTACGGTCTATTATGATGTTAGGTTGTCTGTAACTAGTGAAGTTGGGAAAGTCGCAATCACTGATGTTGAAGTTAAGAAAGAAGAGCAAGCTGCAGGTAATGCTACCGATGTAAAAGTGACATATACAAAACCAGTCCCTGATCAAGCCATTGGACGTTATGTGTTAATGGTAGTACCTGCATCTACAACTTTCGATCTAAATGCGGCCAAAAAAACTGCGAAATCCAGCAATTCACTCGATGTTTCTGCAAGTACAGTTACAGAACTTCCTATTTCTTTATCCGATAGTAATGGTGACGAGATCAAAGCTGGAGCATACAAGATTGTTATTTTGTCCGAATCATCTGATGGTAAACGAGAATCAAGTATGACTACGTCGACTCCTTTCACGATTAAAGCAAAAAAACAGGCACCAACGCCTGTTAATAGTGTAATAGATCTAAAAACAACTGTAAGTGCTTCTTCCATTAATATAATTTTCACTAAGCCAAATGAAGTAGGCATTGCTCGTTACGATGTGTATATCATTAAAGAAGAGAGCAGCTCAGGAACTACTGGGAGAGTTTTAAAAGATGTTAGTGTAGGTGGTGCTCCTTTAGCAACAGTGGATATTGGAATTTCCGCCAAGGATTCAGAGGATGCAGTTTTCGGAGCAGGAAAATACAAAGTTTTGGTAGTCTCAGTGGTGAGTGAGCCGACGAAATATACATCTGTCCATGCAGAAGGCACATTTGAGATTTTGCCAGCTCCTTCTGGCACTGGTCAGGGAACTGACAATATGGGCGCGGGGACTTCAGGCGGTAATGGCACTCAACCATCTGCTACAAACGAGCTATCCACTACGCAGGGTTCATGATTTTAAGATAGGCAAACGCGGTTGAAATTCATAATGGATAATTAAATTTTAGGAATTCGAATCCATTAACTCCCTTTCCATACGGAAAGGGAGTCTTTATCATTCCCTCGTAGATACCGTTTAACGTTCTCGCGGCAACTTGCTTTATGAAAATCTTGTCGCCAAAAAGGTTCCTTAGACCATTGTTGCAACAGGACAAACAAATGGATAATAGAAGGAATAAGTTAAAAGCCTATGAGCCGAAAGGAATGATGGAATGCTTGCGTTTCGTTTGACGGGCCTGCCGGATTCCCGGTTGCCGTTGTACCTGTATTGTGTGGGCACGCAGGAAGAGAAGGTTCTGCATAGACCGGATGGATTTCCGGTGTATCAGTTGTTTTTGTCACACGGTGGTGAAGGGCAGTTCAAGATAACGGGAAAAGGGACATGGACGATGGGAGCAGGGCAGTTATTCATCGTGGAACCCGAGGTTGCGCATGAGTATGTACCTCATTCCAAATCCAAAGGGGAACTGGGTTATCTCGGTATTGGCGGTACATCGGCTGGATCGGTACTACAATCCGCGGGTTTGCTTCAGAACGAGCCGTGCCATATCTCCCGTTTTGAAATCATCTGGTCACGCATGACCAATCTTTGGCACGCGTTGGATCAAGGAGCAACGGAGATGTGGAACACATCAGCTCTCGTCTACCAGCTTATTTTAGATATAGCACAATCGAAAATTCCATCTGATGTTACTAGCGTATGTATTGGATCATCTAGGGCACAGGATGGCACTGTAAAACACTCTAATCGGGAGCCCGATCCGAGCAAGGATGCACTCGTCCGAGCAGTAGCATTGATGAATACACACTACCAGGATGACCTGTTATTGAAGCACATCGCTGACGCAGTGGGTTATTCGGTACAGCACCTAAACCGATTATTTCATCATCATTATGGCGTGACAGGACATCAATATATGCAACGATTACGTTTGCGGAAGGCTTCAGAATGGATGGACAAACATCCAAGAGCAAGTGTACGAGAGGCGGCAGAGACCGTAGGGATGGAAGTGAACTATTTTATCCGGATGTTCAAGCGGGAGTTTGGAGAGACACCGGGTAAAGGAATAAACATCGCAATCAGCTCCAAATGGAAAAAGACCTCACGAATTCGTGAAGCCCCTTAATCAATTATATAACGTGTTATGCTGTTTTCTTCTGACCGAATAAAGGCCTTAACGTGGCAAGCCCCACAATGCCAATCACCGCACTCAACCATGGAGCTAGTGCAAATACCGGAAGTTTATCACGTAGGGGGTACCCGACAAACAGCACGAGTACCACGACCACGATGTAGATGACGATCCCCCGAATATTGACTTTAGGTACCTTATTTCTGTCCGCCCCTTCATCGTCTGGTCTTTCAGCAAGACGGCGAAGCATCTCCACCAATGCAATACCGCCAACTGCCGCAACGATCAGAGAGAACAGACTGATGTGTTGGAACGGCTCCGTATCTCCGCCAGTCCAACCCACGAACAATCCCACACATCCTTGAATCAACATGACAAAAGACAAAGCCGCCCAAGCGATCATGGCATACCACATTGGTGTCCGTTTCACAGGCTCTGGATTCTCAGTTGGCTGTGGTTCTACAGCGTTGGCATTCTTTTTCGATGAAGCTGTTGGACTATTACCGCGGGTTGAACTGGATTTACCCACCTCAACGGCAGCCGTCTTCTCCAGTGCTGTATTTGTAATCCCGAGCTGTGCATGGATGTCTTGTTCCAGATCAGGTCCGTATAACTCGCGAGCGGGTTTATTATCCCGCTGAGCCTGTACGATTGCTTTTCCTGCGGAGAGTATCCACTCTTCCTGTGTTCTCTCGTCCGCTGGCGCATGACGCGCAATGGTGCTGATCTCGTCATACAGTTTCACATGTTCAGGTGTCATTCGACTCATCTCGGTTATTTGTCGATTCTGTATTTCTTTAAGCTTCTTATAGGAAATCCCCAATGATTGCTCCCCCTGTCTACACACGTTCTGATCTTCCAATTGTCAGAAGACCCTGACGGTATTTTAGTATACGGGAAGGGCTCTCGTTTCGCAAAGTCATTCCTTATAAAAAAGCTGCTCATGATTGGCCCATATCCATACACAGGCCAGTATAACACAGGTACATAACAGCACCAGTTTACCGTGATGTTGAATCCATTCCAGTAGATGTTCCATGAATTCATTCCTTTCGGCAGAAGGATTCCGAGGCATATGCTGCCTATGTTTTTTCGTTTATTTTCCCCTGTTCATGTGAAAAAATACCCTCATGCCTCACAGATCTAACGATTGTGTGAAGTATGCATAAAGAGCAGCCGATTCCATCACAATAGTAGCATTTCCAACAGAAATCCAAGATTGGAGTGTGCTTGTTATGGATAAACAAACAGAATTGACGCGAAAGCTGCTACTGAACAGCAACTCCCGTGGAGTCGTGGACGAAGTTGTATCCTTTGAAGAGAATCTGGAGGATACGGAGTATGCAGAAGAACTGACAGATGGCAATTTGAAGGGAAGAAGTTTCTGGGACAATAGTGATTCGGGTCATGAGCATGAGTGGAATGGACGGGTGGAGACCCACGAGATGTTCCGTAGAAGCTACGAATAACGATCCTGCAACACTTGGTTTTAATTTCAAATGATATCCGGGCCAGCTGTCATCAGCGTGGCTCATTTTTTTGTGCTTATTATCCGATAAAATGTAGATTGGTGGTCGACGTAGAAAGGTTTTTACTTACGTTGACTTGCAGGTTACGGGATGATAATATATGAATAACATCTTAATACACACTAAACTTATCGGATTATATATATTTAATAAATGGAAGTTAACAGGCTAAGCGTGGAAAGGGGAAATCGGTATGGAACGTCAGATCAGTATCCGTCATGGACAGGAAGAATTAACAGCCACGATTCATTATCCGGTCGTGAAAGATATCAAGGAGGAGAAGAGTCAGCAGCGAGTCCCTCTGGCGGTCATCTGCCACGGCTTCGTTGGTAGCCGGATCGGCGTGGACCGTTTGTTTGTAAAGACTGCACGGGAGCTGGCTGAAGACGGTTATCTGGTCCTGCGTTTCGATTATATCGGTTGCGGAGAGAGCAGTGGGGAGTACGGAGCGGAGGGACTGGAGTCCATGGTGCTGCAGACTCGTTCGGTGCTGGATTACGCGGTGAATTGCAGTGATGTAGATCCTACGCGTGTTACGCTGATTGGTCATAGTCTGGGTGGTGCCGTTGCATTACTAACGGCTGTACGTGACAAACGTGTCAAAAACCTGGTGATGTGGTCCTCCGTGGGTTATCCATTCAATGATATCGTGAAAATTACGGGACGGGAAGTATACGATGAAGGCGTGAAACTGGGTGCGGCTGATTATCTGGGATACAAATTCACACCAACGTTCTTCGAGTCTCTTGCTGAACAACAGCCATTCCAGGAAGCAGTTAAGTTTAGCGGAGATGTACTCGTCGTGCATGGCACGTCAGATGAGATTATTCCTGTAGACTACGCATTCCTGTATCAAAAGGTATTCTGGATGCGCCAAGAGGGCCGCTGTGATAAGGAGATCATCTTCCAGGGCGATCATACCTTCTCTTCAGGTAAAGAGCGGGAACAGCTAATTACGCGTACCAGAGAGTGGCTGGGCGAACGTCAGAAGATCGAGCAGGATTGGCAGCACTGGATGATATAAGTGGCAGGATTACAACTGTTTGGGGATGTCAGCTTGGAAAAGCGCCTTCTTAAGGGTAAAATAGAGGAGTAAGCATTCTATCCGTGTCTGGAGGTTGGCAGCAATGACATTACCCGCACTTTTCATTGCGCATGGTTCTCCCGCTCTGGCGGTGGAGAGCAATGACTACACTCAATTCTTGAACCAGCTTGGAGACAGGCTGCCGGCTCCGAAAGCCATTGTCGTATTTACGGCGCATTGGGATTGTCCTGAACCGTCCGTGACGATGGATGATACACATCAGACCTTGCATGATTTTTACGGATTTCCTTCTACGATGTATACGATGGAATACCCTGCATCTGGGCAGCCAGATTTAGCGAACGAGATATGTGCTTTGTTCACCCGCAGCAACCTGGCACATCAGCCGATTCGTGGCCGAGGGCTGGATCATGGCGTATGGGTACCGTTGCTCCATATGTATCCCGAGGCTAATATCCCTGTGATCGCTGTATCTGTAGACTCGCTGCGTACGCCGCAGGAACAGTATGATATTGGCCGAATGCTGGAACAGCTGCGTCATGATGATGTGCTGATCATTGGCAGTGGTGGAACGGTTCACAATTTACGATTGCTGGGCAATACGGATGAACCGCAAGAGTGGGCGGTGGAGTTTGATAACTGGATCGGGGAGCGCTTGCAGCAGTGGAACACAAGAGAACTGTTTCAATATGAGAAAAAAGCCCCTCATGCACGTACGGCAGTTCCGTCGTATGGTACAGAACACCTTGCACCTTTGTTCTACGCCATGGGTACAGCGGATATGTCCCGATCAGCGAAGCGTCTATTTCAGTCTTATCCTTATGGAACGCTCAGTTTGAACTGCTGGCAGTTTGGAGACGGCGTGTAACTTGGAACAGACAACAGCCTGATTATGGTGCCTGAAGCCAGTTTCATACGGATAACATAACGTGTATTAATGCATACAATTACAATATATAAACAAAAGAAGGTTCCTGTACACCCTTGATTGGATACAGTAACCTTTTTTCAATACGAAGACTTATTCGTGCAATAGATCTTTATTTGCGGATCTCGAACAATTCACAGTCTGTACGGGAATGATAAGCAAGTTCACTGACACTGGATTGTACAACTACGGTATTGCTGTCAAAACGGATAATAATGCCACCCGAGTCAATCTGGTGATTATCTTTAAAAACTCGAACCTTATACTTCATATTCATGGCTTCCTGGAAGTCTGCATCGGTTTCAAGACGTCGTTGGGTCGGCATATCGTGTACTCCTTTGAAGTTCAACTTTATTTTATCATAATACGATTTTCTGTGGATGGGCAAGTCAGTCAGGCATTCGGGCAGATTTTTGAAAAGTAAAAAGCCCTGCTCTCCAGGGGGATTGGGAGCAGGGCCGAGAATTCTATGAATGATTGCTTAAGCTGTTTTTTGAGTAGGGCTAATCGTTGGTGTGTCTTTAGGAAGATTACCTTTGTTGTTACGAGTGAACAATCCGCGAAGGTAAGGCAGTACCCAGTGATCCAGACCGATTTTACCTGCATTTGCACCAGCAACGACAAGGAAGATTTCCATTACAACCAGTTGAGCATTCGTGCTTACTGTTCCCGAGAAGAGGAACGCGAAGTTCATGACCATAGCCATCAGTGCTGCTAGTGTAGTGAAGCAACCGAGGATGAGACCCAAACCTACAAGGAATTCACCCAATGGGATAACGAAGTCGAAGAGTCCTGCGTTTGGTACTGCGAATTTCTCAAGGAACGTTGCCCACCAAGCTTGGACAGCCGGGTGATCACCTGTTGCTTTTTCTACCGCACCAGCCAAGAACCCGCCAGCTTCGAATCCGCCAGTCAATTTGCTCCATCCGTGAGTCATCCAATCATAACCGATATACACCCGAAGTACTGTTAAAATCCACATTGCTACTTTGTTTTCTCTAAGCCATTGGTTTGTGCTGAACATATAAACCACTCCTTCATGGAATCTAGTGTGTGTTGTTTTTGTTTTTTCTAAGTGATCACCTTTGATGTCTTTATTGTATAGTTCAAAAGTTGTTTTGTTTGTGATTAAAATCACAATCTAGTTCAAATTTTAAGTAAGGTTTGAGAAGTTCACATTTAGGACATATTTTTCTGGCTATATGCTGTTTCAAATGTGAATTTCAAGCTGTATCAAGGCCTTCTAGGCGCAGACAAATCGGATGGGGTGTGATTAAATGGAAAGAAATACGTGAAATGGTTGCCCACATGAGACATATATCACAACTTAGAACCAGGCCATATCGTTCAGGAGGTCCTCTATTGAAGCTTTTTAAATGGAACAAAGCAGCATCGGCAGCATCTCTGTTTATTCTCTCATTAAGTCTTGTTGCCTGCCAAAACCAGGAGGTGTTGCAGATGCCAGTTCAGCCAGAACCGACACCTGCACCTGTACAAGAAGAACACGTGGAGGAATCCAACACGTCTCTCTATACAGCACCTCTGACAGGTCTACCTGTAGATGAAGCGATTACGCGTCGACCACTCGCCGTAATGATTAATAATGCACCCGCAGCTCGGCCCCAATCGGGTCTAAGTTCAGCCGATATCATTCTTGAAGTTCTCGCTGAGGGAGGCATTACCCGCTTCATAGCCATCTTCCAGAGTGAAGGCGGTGCGGAGACAGTTGGACCCGTTCGCAGTATACGTCCATATCTAATTGAGCTCGGCGAGAGTTATGATGGGGTCCTTGTTCATGCCGGAGGCAGTCCGGAGGCGTATTCCATTTTGCAAAGGCAGCAGAAACAGCATATGGATGAAATCTCGAATGGTGGACCTTACTTCTGGCGTTCCTCGGATCGTAAAGCCCCTCATAATCTGTATACTTCAGCGGATAAGCTGAGAGAAGGGTCAGATATCAAGGGTTACAGCCATGATTTCAAGTCGCCGGTATACATCTATAATGAAGAAGGCGCGACATCCGCAGGAGAGGCAGTGAAGCAATTCGATATCCATTATTTATTGGATAGTTACCGGGTGACGTATGATTATGATGAAGTTAGCGGACGATATATGAGAATGGTGAATGGCAAGGCAGATCAGGATATGGATAATGAAACTCAACTTGGTGCAGCGAACATCATTGTGGCAGGTGCAGATCACAAGGTCCTCGATAGTGTAGGTCGGTTGTCCGTTAATTTGGAACAGGGCGGGGAAGCCATGTTGTTTCAGAAGGGCAAGATGATTCGTGGGCAGTGGGTGAAGAAGCAGGGAGATATTATACGGTTTGTTCAGGGTGGCAGTGAAGTTGCTCTTGTGCCGGGTAAAACCTTTATCAGCATTGTTCCCAATCAACCGGAATTTTCCAGTCATGTGAAGCTCGCTGTGCAGCAATAAAAGGATGTAATGAAAGAAAACAATGAAACATGTATCCATTTGTCGTCGAAAAGGCATTATATTTGTCCTTAGCGTAAAAAGTAGAATCGTGTCGGTTCTGTATTTTGATGTCGAATTGTAAACGCAGTGTAAAATCTTGACTTGAATTTACCATTATTCCAAATAATTAAGATTCATTTCAGATTAATGTGATAAGAATATAAAAAAGGATCACACCTTTTGTACAAACCATGAAACAAATATGATAAGATATCAAAGGTTGTCATTTCATGTTTCATCGGTTGTCGGCAATTTTTCTCGTAAAGGGGATAGAGCTATGAAGCTTAAGAAGAAGAAGGATATATTTTTTGAGACACTGGAGAATATGGCAGATACGGTTGTTCAAGCGGCAGATTATTTCTCCCAGCATGTTTCCAACCTTCAGGATGTGACTCTTTTTGCTAATGAAATGAAGAAGTACGAGTCGAAATGTGATGATTACGTGCATACGATCATTACAGAACTCAACAAAACATTTATCACGCCGATCGAACGCGATGATATTATGGAGCTGACAACAACACTTGATGACGTATTGGACGGACTCGAAGCAACGGCTTCCCGTTTCTATATGTACCAACTGACAGATCCTGATGATGAGTTCGTCATACAGTTTGCTGAAATTTTGCGCCAATCGGCTTATGAAATTCAGAAGGCGATCCATCTGCTGTCTCAGAAAAAATTGCTCGCGATCCGTGAGTACACCATTCGTTTGAATGATCTGGAAAACCAGGGCGACGAAGTGCTGCGCATGTGTATCAAACATCTCTTCGCTACCGTGTCTGATCCGATTGAATTGATCAAGCGTAAGGAAATTTACGAACGTCTTGAGACAACAACGGATGCTTGTGAAGACGTGGCGAACGTGCTTGAATCCATCATTATGCGTAATTCTTAAGGAGCCAGAGAATAATGGAAACAACGATTTGGGTATTGGGTATAGTCGTCTTCCTTGCACTGGCGTTTGACTTCATCAACGGTTTTCACGACACGGCCAATGCCATTGCGACTTCGGTCTCAACCCGAGCACTGACGCCGCGTCGAGCTATTCTTATGGCAGCGGTGATGAACTTTGTCGGTGCGATGATGTTCACAGGCGTTGCGAAGACGATTGGTGGGAGTGTGACCGACCCCACCACGCTGGATAACGGGATAGAGGTCGTCATAGTCACCTTGATCTCAGCGATTATCTGGAACCTGGTTACATGGTGGTTTGGTATTCCGTCTTCTTCCTCACATGCACTTATTGGAGCCCTTGCAGGTGCCGTGCTCGTTGGCGCAGGATCTGATAAAGTGAAATGGAGCGGATTCATTGATATCGTCGGAGGTTTGTTATTATCACCACTGATCGCATTTGCCATTGGTTATGTGGTCATGACGATTCTCAAATATATTTTCGCCAAACGCAGTCCGCATAATGTGAACAAAGGTTTCCGTACAGTACAGATTTTCACGGCAGCACTGCAAGCATTCACGCATGGTACGAATGATGCACAGAAAGCGATGGGGATTATTACCTTTGCTCTGGTTGCAGCAGGTGTGCAGGATAATCTGGATGTTCCGCTGTGGGTTAAAATCTCAGCAGCAACTGCGATGGCTCTGGGTACATCCATTGGTGGTTGGAAAATCATCAAAACGATGGGTACCAAAATCTTTAAAATTGAACCGATCAACGGTTTTGCGGCGGATCTGTCAGCTGCATCCGTTATTTTCACAGCAACGTTGCTTCACCTTCCAGTTAGTACAACGCACGCGATCACATCAGCTATTCTGGGTGTAGGCTCCGCGAAACGTTTCTCTGCGGTGAAATGGGGACTTGCTGGACGTATTATTATTACGTGGTTCATTACGATTCCGATTACTGGGGCACTGGCAGGATTATTGTACTGGATTATTTTCTAAAAAGAGAAGTTATCCCGAACAAAATTCGGAGTTATCAGACAATCTGTTCATAACTGTGTGAATATCGGGATATGTGGATAAATATACAACCAAAATCAAGAGACGCCTGTGCATGAACGTGTGGACAGGCTGGATATGTGGATAGCCATCCGTGGAATGATAAACCAAAAGAAGATATTCCTGTGGATACAGGGAACTGTGGATAGGGAAATGAGAGAAGCCAACAGGGTTGGCTTTTTTTGTTGTCGAGTTTGAAGGCACCTGTGTACAATAACGTAAAGATACAGGACAAGGATGTGATCTGATTTATGATTCGTACACTCGCCATTACACGAGAACATCAAGTCTCCGTTAACGTACCACTTACACAGCTGGATCTGAACGATTACGCCTGGGTATGGGCCGATTTTAACCAGCCGACGGAAGAGGAAAGCCGTTTGCTGGATACATATTTTCATTTTCACCCTTTAGCTATTGAGGACTGTCTGCATGTGTTGCAGCGGCCTAAGCTTGATTATTATGATAATCTGCAGTTTCTTGTACTGCATGCACTGAACCCGTCCACACTAGAAGCCGAGGAGGTTGACTTGTTTCTCGGATCAAACTTCCTCGTGTCTTTTCATCATGGCGTATTGGAAGAAGTGGATGAAGCGTGGGAGCGCTTGTTGCACCATGCACATGAACGAACCATCTGGGCGCGAGGTCCGGTGGCAGCAGCCTATACGGTGATGGACAAGCTGGTCGATCATTATTTTCCGTCTTTATTTGCGATTGAGGATGAACTGGCTGAACTGGAGAACCGGGGTGGACAAGAATCGGTTGAAGACTTGATGAACCAGGTGTTTGATCTGCGGACTCGATTGCTGAAGCTTAGAAGAACTGTAGTACCGATGCGGGATCTGCTCTATCGGGTGGTGAACTCCCAGCATGTGCAGCGAACAGGTGAACATACGGCTTATTTTACTGATATCTATGACCACTTATTGAAGCTGACGGACATGATTGAAGCCGATCGGGAGATGACCGCTGACCTGCGCGACAGTTATATTTCCCTGAACTCCAACCGGATGAATCAGATCATGAAGACACTCACGGTGATCACGACTGTATTTATGCCGCTCACACTGATCGCGGGTATTTATGGCATGAACTTTGCCTATATGCCTGAGCTTCAGTGGAAATTTGGGTATGGTGCTGTTCTGCTGTTGATGTTTGTGCTTGGTGGAAGCATGGTGGCCTGGTTTGTGAAACGAGGATGGTTTAAGTGAGAACGAATGTAATCAGATGTTAGTAACATAAACTTGTAATAACGTGTATCCACAGGTAAAATATAACGATATGTGAGTGAATAGAATCTGGATGAATTATCCATACATATCATTGTGGAAGGATGGGATACGATGAGATTGGCAGAGGCTCTTGTACTGCGAGCGGATGAGCAGAAGAAGATAGCTCAGCTCAAGCAACGTCTGGAACGCGTAGTCAAAGTTCAGGAAGGTGAACAGCCAGCAGAGGACCCACAGTTGCTTATGATCGACCTGGAGAACACGATCCGGAGCCTGACGGTATTGGTTAAGAAAATTAATAAGACCAATGCACAGACTGACTTCACTGCTGGAGTTACGCTTGCTGATGCCCTTGCAGAGCGGGATGGAATCATGCAAGAAAGAGCATCATTTAACGAAGTTTTGCAGAATGCGTCCATTCGCCAGGATCGGTACAGTCGTTCTGAAGTGAAGTATGAGCGAACCGTGAACATAGCAGATATTCAACATAAAGTGGATAGCCTTTCGAAATCCTATCGGGAACTGGATTTTAAAATTCAGGAGAAGAACTGGACCATAGACTTAATCGAGGAATAAAACTGCGTCGGTAACCCTATCCAAATGAAGCGAGCATAACCCACCAACGGGAAGTTGGAAACCTGGTAGACGCTGGGCCATGTCTAACCCACATCATCATTTAGCCCAATATTGTTACAAGAATGCGCAGCATGGATGTATCGTGTATCTTTCTAATTGTTACGACCATATGCAGGTCTTTGGATAGCGGTGAGGGTGGGTAAGGGGAATTGCAGTTTGAATTACATATGAAGAAGGCCACTGGGCCATGATCTCGGGCAGTAATAACTGTCGGGAGATGATGTTTGCCAGGTGGCCTTTCTGATTCTTCTATTAGAAGTTTTGAAAAAAAATGTATCCACATGTGAATAACTAATCCGCAGCAATAAGCTGTGTATAACTTACGAGGTTTTTCCTGTTACTCCACTTCAAGGATAAAAGAAGTCGTTGCTGCCTCTTTGCCATTCACAACAATCGTTAACGTATGCAGTCCAGCATAGTATTTTCTCGTTGTGATGACTTTGAACGATTGTTTAGTGGCTACCTTGGTTCTGCCTGTCGGGTACATTTTATCGGAGCATTTGAATCGTTTAGGGGCCTGTTTGCCGTTTGCCTTCATATAACCCATCTCATATTCAATTCGCAGCATCTGTGACTCGCCGCTCTCATTAACAACATCAAATGAAAAATGAAGATCCTCGCCAATGGAAATCGTATCCTGGACAAGCTGGAGCTGCTCAATGTGAATCGAATCCTGCTCGTTATAACCAAAAAGACTTAGTGCTTTGCGATGTCCTTTCTTCAGTAATGACCTGCTGGCATGCCGGACAATCCAGTCTGTGTGTACATGTTGTCCGTACCAGGTCGTGGCCAGATCCATAACCAGTTCAGGGTGGTCCTTGGAGATGTCATTCAGATGATTGGCGACACTTTTGCGAACATAGAGGGACTCGTCCTGTTTCAATGCATGCAGAATCGGAAGTACAGGTGTTGGATCAGTGATAAAGTTCTGGAGTTTCGCACCCCATGGCAAACGTGGCCGGCTGCCCTCACTGGCAAGTCTGCGGATATGCTCGTTGTCACTTTCTGCCCACGCCATCATATGTTTCATCGTTTGGATTGGATAATGTTCAATAAACGGACGTACCGCGAACTCTGAGCTGGAATAAGGTGTGAAGAGGGTTAGATACTTCATGGATAACTCGTAATCTTCTGGGTCAAGTCCGTTCACTTCAATAAAATCCGGTACAAATAGATATTCAACGCCTCTCATCGTCGGGGCGGCTTGTTCGATAATATGTAATGCTTCCTCATAATTGTCCGGCAGTACCTGGGTCAAAGCCAGTGTGATTCTGCGAATGCGCGCTTTGAATTCCAACTGTTCCCAGCCTTCAGCGAAAACCAATTCATGAAATTGCTGTGTATCCAGCTTAGGGTAGAATTGGCGCAACTGTTCGCCGGTCCGATCGATTAATGCGGGAGTGTATTTGTCTTTGATAAGTTCCATGGTCCGCCTCCTTTAGTTACTATTCAGTATACCTCAAATTACAGAAATAAGAACGTAAGTTCCTGAAAATTATTTGTTTACCGATGAACGGTGTTAAGGCACCCGCCTTCTGTAAGGGGGTGCCTGAATTTTCTTAACCTTTGCGACTTTTGGGACGGCGCTTCGTGGAATTGGATTTGCGGCGGACTGGAGTTGTATTGCGGCGACGTGTAGCATTCGTTGTTTTGTTCCGACGTTTGTTTTTGCGTTTCCGGGGCGGCGTATATTCTTCATAGTCTGCATCAGCTGCGCTGTTATTCGATTTTCCTTTTCCAAAAGGCAGAATGCCCATTACAAGTTTCATCATGGGAGCCATCTGCTGGATGCCACCAACGACCTTCTGCATTTTGCCTATTCCACTCATGATTCCATCAATACCGCCGAAGCGGTCGATCATTCCTTTTAACTCACCGATGTTGGCTAACGAAAAGCCGGTACTGCCAGTAGCAGGCGCCGTTACCGGAGCTGGGGGAACAACCTGAGCTGCACCTCCATAAAAGTTCCCGCCAGACACACCCTGCCCATAGGGTACGACTGCAGAAGCCTCGACTTCACCAAAGCCCGGGTAGTGTGGTTCTACGCCAGGATACATCGGTTGAATTTGAGTTTCATTTAAAGACCGCGGAACCACACCGGGCGGCATATAGGCAGAAGTATGTGCCTGTCGATGAGCATGAGAAGACGGACGCTGCCCTGGTGGTGGCTGGCGGTGATAATAATGCTGTGGCATGAACGATCACGTTCCTTCTATGTTGGATTTCGGAATTGCGTTCCATGAGTTGCATGACAGATGTACATCATAGACCCTTGTGGAACTCCCTTTTGTTATACTGTATGTCATTCGCGGAGAGACGGCGTAGGCGGGTGTCCCGGAAAACGGGATATTTGCGGATTTGGGCGCATGGCATGATGGCAGGTTCCCGAAGAGAAAATGAAGTTTGGACACAAAATTGTCACATTTAAGTGGGTTGAAATCCTACATAAGCAATCGGATATATACAGGTGAAAACTGGGAAATAACGCGGTAATTTCGTCTGATGTGCGCGAGGCGAGGACAATAGTACCTTTTGTAAGCGGTAACATGTATTTTTATTCTGTAGTGCGTGAAATCGGTAACGCTTGAAATACCAACTCAGTGTGAGTACAATGTAGGTACACAGTAACCGCTAGGGGATGATGATGAAATGCAGCTGAAAAAGCTAAATGATAAAAGCATTGAACAACTATTCGAGGCTATTTTGACGCTAAAAGATATTGAAGAGTGTTATGTTTTCTTTGATGACCTCTGCACAGTTAACGAGATCCAATCCATGTCCCAGCGGCTGGAAGTGGCTCGTATGTTGGGTAAAGGCAATACGTATAACCAGATTGAAGCAGAGACAGGTGCGAGTACAGCTACAATTTCACGTGTGAAACGCTGCCTGAATTACGGCAATGATGGTTATAAAATGACGCTCGAACGCCTGGGACGCTAACATGAAGAAGCCGGGTGTGCTCATCATCAGTCACGGTTCACAGGAGCAGACCTGGGTGGAATCCGTCGATGACGCGATCTCCCGGTTGAATCTGCCTGTTCCATTACCGGTTGAAGCCGGTTTTCTTGAACTTGTGGAAGGACGCCTGATCCAGGACGGTATCGACCGACTGGAAACACAAGGCGTAACCGATATTCTGGTCGTACCTCTATTTGTTTCGTCCGGGAGTACACATGTGGATGAAATTGAATATGCCATTGGTGCAAAGGAAACACCTGATCGCGAAACGGATCTGGAACCGTTCGATGTGAAGGCTCGGGTTCACTTCGGTTATCCAGTGGATAACGATCCGGATATTGCCGTAATGGTGTGGGACAAAGTCCGATTATTGTCGCAGCAACCGGAGGAAGAAACGATTCTGCTGGTAGGCCATGGGAGTATTCATAATGGTTTTCGCGAGCGTTGGGAAGCCGGAATTTCTTCCCTTGCAGAGCTTGTGCAGGAAGTTAGTGGTGTAGCCCATACGGATTATGCATTGTTGAATCCAGAGAGTGTGTACGACAAAGTGAAGTATTGGAGCGAAGAGCGGGGGAACCGAGTCATTGTGGCGCCGCTGTTTTTGAGTGCCGGTTATTTCACGAGGAACGTTATCCCGGGTCGGCTGCAGGAACTGAACTATGTGTACAGTGGAGAGACACTGTTGCCACATCCATTGCTCGGGCAGTGGCTGGAGCATCAGATCCAGATTTTGCTGGAGAGATGTAATGAAGTTAAAGCTTCTTCTTGAAGTGATCGTTTTGGCATAGGTGTGTGGTCACATCGCTCGCAGTAATGTTGCATCAATTGATTTGAACTCCATAGCTTCATAAACAATCAAACCACGTCAAAGGACGTGGTTTTTTGTTTGTTGTAGATCACTTAACAAGGATTAGTTTATCCATTAATGGGTGCGTGCAATTGCAGATGTAGCTCCAGTAAACTTATTAATTGGTCAACGATCTCCTCGGCCGGATAAGGCATGGAATTCATAATCCACCACTCCAGGAGGCCCACAGCAGCGGAAGCAAGAAACTGTATGGTAACCTCTTTTTTCATACCTTCCTGGATGCCACAGGCATCCATCTGTTCCTCCACTCCCTGGACCAACAATTTCATCAACTTACTACGGAATGCCGGAATACCTTTTTTGGTTAGAAGTGTGGTATAGGTAGAGGCATGCTGTTCCAGATAACGGAAAGTTCTGAGCAGCGCATCCTTGGCCGTAACGGGTGTTGTAGTAGAGCTTTCGATCATACAGGCATCCAACAACCGCTGCAAATAGGTTTCAATGCATTGATCCAACAAATCGAACTTGTCTGCGTAATGCAAATAGATGGTTCCTCGGTTTACATTAGCCCGATCAGCAATATCGTTTATCGTAATTTGCTCGAAATCCCGTTCTTCCAGTAACCCCACAAAAGCTTCGATTATCGCCTTTCGTGTCTTGAGTACTCGTCTGTCCATGGCCCCTCCTATGATGGTTTTCAACAATAAGGAATCATTCGTTGATTTTTCAACAAAAACGGATATTTTAACGATTGAAGCACAGTAGGTGCTTTGTTACTCTTATTTTATCAACAAATGTTCATAAAGCAACGAATATTGATAAAATATGAAAATAGAGGGATAACCAATGAAAATATTAGTGTATGGTGCAGGTGTTTTGGGAAGTCAATTGGCGCACGTTCTGGTGCGCGGTGGCAATGATGTTACTGTTCTGGCTAGAGGGAGGCGGGCAGAGGAACTGGAGAAGGATGGAATCGTCATCCGGCATATTTTTCAATTCAAAACGACAGTTGATCAGGTTCGGGTAGCCAGAACGTTGGAAGTGGATGACCAATATGATCTGATTTTTGTTGTCATGAAATATAACGATTTTTCTTCCGTGTTACCTATTCTGGCAGAGAATCAGAGCAGTAATATTGTGATTGTGGGAAACAACGCAGATGCGCGAAGCATGCAAAACTTTTTGGAGGAAAACAGCAAGGTGGCAAAACAGGTCGCGTTTGGATTTCAGGTGAGTGGAGGGAAGCGGGAAAAGGACCGCATGTTATCGGTCGGTGGAGGTGGCGGACAAATGGTGATTGGCAGTCTGGACGGTGATATCAACTTTAAACCTTTGCTGGATCAAGCTTTCCAACATGTGAAATACAAGTTGAATGTTCTGAGCGATATTGATGCCTGGCTGAAAAGCCATATCATCCCCATTCTGATGCTTAATGCGGTGAGCTTTAATGAGAAGCACGAATTGATCAAGTTGGACGGGAACAGAAAGCAAATCCAACATATGATTGGGGCGATGGATGAGGGCTTCAGCGTGCTTGAGGCTATGGGCATAACGATTATACCGGAGATTCAGGCTAAAATGATTCGCAAGCATCAACGGATGTTATACCTTCTGTTGAAGATCTATAGCATGCTTCCGGTTCATAAGCTGGTCGCGGGTTCTTTTGGAGAGATTGAGGCATTAAATAATGCATTTACCGATTGGAAAAAGACAACAGGCATCCCGACTCCCCATTGGGACGTGCTGAAAAGAGATTTTACTATCCTTAAATGAAGTATTGCTCATTCCTTGCATACCGACTAGAATAAAACCAACTAATAAAATGGGGATAAGGAGATATACAGATGCGGGAAGTGCCCATGCGTTATGTGAAAGCAAATCAGGTCGGTATTGTATTGTTTGTTTTACTCTTGTTTGTGTTTAATCCAATTGTAGTTCTGGGAGCGCTGTGGAGTATTCAGGTGGTTGGTCTGGCTTCCAGTGGCAAGCTTAATCTGTTTGTGCACATTGGGAAAGCTGTGTTGACTGGTAAAGGTAGAGAGATGCAGGCGGTGGAGCTGCAGCGATTCAACAATATTCTGGCCGTGCTCTTCCTGTCTCTGGCACTCATCTCGTTCTCGCTTGGCTGGGTAATCGCAGGTTATGTATTCTCCGTTATGCTTCTCGCGGCTGCAAGCGCGGCGCTGCTGGGTTATTGTGTAGGCTGCACTGTATATTTCTGGTATAAACAGCTGCGTGCAGGGCGAAAAATCGGATTTTGAGGTTGGCTGAAGCGAGACGGAGATACGATGACGAAAACGTCCGATACTTCGAGTAAAGAGAGCCATATTCCGAGGAGTTTTCTTGCGGCAAGTTTTCACCTGAACCTATAGCGATCGTGATACGATCACTTCATCATGAAATCCCCCTCAAGTGACTGTTCACTTGAAGGGGATTTTTTTACCTAAACCAAGCCTTGTTCAGATTGTTCGTGAAATTGTTATCGTTGAAAGGCACGTTCGCGCTACCGAAGTCCGTCGTGTTGAGTGCATTTCGTGCCGCAGAAGTCAGATCGTCCCATCCGATCAAAGGCTGAGTTCCACCCACAGTATTAGTAACGTTAAGCTCATGGTTCAGTGGCCAGGTACTATTATAGGAAATCAACGGATGGCTACCTTGTGTATTGGTATTGCTCGGTGTAACTTTGGTAAACTGGCCGTGACCGGAATAGGCGATGGAGAGGATTTGGGGATTGGCCGCTGCCGGATTATCGACCCACACGACGATTCCTTCCCAATCGTGACGATGGCCGAGTCCGGCAGAAGGGGAGTCTTTGGGGAAATACCACGAATACATGATGGCCCATACCCCATTGTGCCATGTGGAGCGGGAGTAGATCTGCCCTGTATTTGAGCTGCAGTTCCCATTGGATGACCCGGACGTATTCAAGCCAGCGCTGGTATTGCCCTGTTGATCGACTGCGGGAAAAGGGACACAACCATGATAGACCTTCAAAAACGGCTGAAAACGCTTGGCTGCTTGTTGCATTACGGTGACTGGTGTGACTTCCTGGAATCCGACAACCTGATCATGATTAATTTCTGCTGCTTCAACAACGGTGACCCAAGGAATACATGCCATAAGCGAAACCATGAGCATTAACACAATTTTTTTCATATACACTTCTCCTTCAAGGGTATGATATGGTGCTAAGTTGAGGGTTCACTAAAACTATATTGGAAAAAGGTTTATGTTATTTATCTTTTCATCTTAAGAATTGTAAATTTGTAACATATCTATGTCATAATCATATGAAGATCATCGAAATCGAAGACTAATTCCTGTCCAAGCGGGCAGAATGGTTGATTAATGAGACTATTTTACATAAAAGGTAGTGGGGAAGATTCAGGATCGGTGTGTGAGGTTTATTGGATAATGGATGGATTAGTGGGTACATATATGAAAAAATATACTTATGGATTACAGGCTAGGACATCTTTACATTTGATGATATGATAGGAGTTAAAGGCTTTGGAATGAGACGGAATTCCTGATGCATAGATATAGGTAAGACGAAAGATTAGAGCAACATTAACGGAAGTTCATTATTGTGTAAAAAATATGCCCTTTTGTGGACTGATGCAACGTAAGAATATGAGGTCGTTTAGACTCATGGATAATGTGGAATAGGTGGCGTATGAGATGAAAAAAGCTCGCTTAATATATAATCCGACCTCAGGCCGGGAAGAAATGAAGAAACGTCTGGCTGATATTTTGCAGCGTTTGGATCAAGGTGGTATTGAAGCTTCTTGTCATGCAACAACGGGCGAAGGTGATGCAACCCGCGAAGCTGAACTCGCTATTGAACGCGGCTATGACATGATTATTGCTGCTGGTGGAGATGGCACGTTGTACGAAGTGATTAACGGTATGGCAGAGCGGGAGAACCGTCCTCCGCTGGGTGTGTTTCCTTTGGGAACAACGAATGATTTTGCACGTGCACTCGGCATTCCGAGACAGTGGGAAGATTACGTAGATCTGGTCATTAACCAGCAACTTCGTCCGCTCGATCTGGGCAAAGCAAATGATAAATATTTTATCAACATCGCCGGTGGCGGATCATTAACTGAACTGACCTATGAAGTACCGAGTCGTCTGAAAACGATGATTGGGCAACTGGCCTATTATATGAAGGGTATTGAGAAAATGGCGAGCCTGTCTCCACAGGAGCTGATTATTCGCGCCGATGGTCAGGAAGAGATCCATGACGAATTCATGTTATTCCTCATCGCCAATACCAATTCGGTCGGGGGCTTCGAGAAGTTGGCTCCAGGTGCAACCATTGATGATGGTCTGTTCGATGTGATCGGTGTTCGCAAGTGTAATCTGGCCGATATGATCCGCCTCGTAACGCTCGCGCTGCGTGGGGAGCATCTGAACGACAAGAAAGTGGTTCATTTCCAGACGAGTCATATGGAAGTTACGTCGCCAGGATATGTCCAATTGAACCTGGATGGAGAGTTGGGGGGCACATTGCCAGCTACATTTACGAACCTCAAGCATCATCTGCAGTTGTATCGTTAAGAATATGGGTGCTGGGGGCAATATGGGTCGCTTGCGAAAAGCAATGTTGATCGCCTCAGAAAAGCAATGCTGCAGCAGCAGTGGTTGCACATTATCTCATAACTGTTGAGGAGAGTTGGATTCAACTCTGTGGTAAGGCGAGATGGAAGTGGATTTTCCAGTTGCCGTGTAGGGTGGGATCGCGTATAATCTCATGTGGTCACCGTGCGTTGAGCTGATAGAGGGTACATTGTGGTGATTGAGTTAACGTGACAGCGAACAGCGAATATTGAACGGTGAAAGTAAAAAGCGCTGTTCTTGTTCGATGGTACTGGAATGTGATTACCGTGCTGAAAATAGCAGTTTGGTCGGGTGTCGGCGGCTAACGAACTCAGAAAGCCTTAATATGGCGAAATCGCCTAAGCTGCGAATCTAACGAATTACAGCATCGTTATTTTAGAGAAAATGACCGAAAGAGGTCGCAAAACACCATCCGAAGATGATATAACGTTTCTGAAGTTCATAAGAAATTCGGAACGTTATTTTTGATGTGATACCATATAATAAGAAAGAAGTGAATGTACGTTGTCTAATACGAACCGCAGCGGTCGTGGAAAAAACCGCCGGAATTCGGCTGCCTCTCAGGGGCAAGGGAACGCTTCAGCGTCCCGTCAGCCAAGTCAATCATCTCGTCCATCACCACGTCAGCAAGGAAAAGAGGTGCGCCCACAAGGAGCATCTCTTTCTGCCGTTCGTCCAAAGGGGAGAGCGCGTGAATCTTTACCAATCGAAGGACTTCCGGTTAGCAAAAATGAAGAGACTGTCATCGACATCATTGGCATGAACCATGACGGTGAGGGCGTAGGTCGCGCGAATGGATATACGCTCTTTGTGCAGGGTGCGCTTCCAGGTGAAACTGTGCGTGTGCGCGTGATGAAAACCAAGAAGCAGTATGGCTACGCCAAGTTACTGGAGATCGTGAACGCCAGCCCGGATCGTGTGTCCGCGCCTTGCCCGATCTACGATCAGTGCGGAGGCTGCCAGATCCAGCATATGAGCTATGCCGGACAGCTTGCGTGGAAGCGCCAGTTGGTGGTCGATAATTTGCAGCGGATTGGCAAGCTGAACGTAATGGTGGAGGATGCAGAGACGTTGGCATCCAACGTGCAGGAAGATGAAGAAAGTGCAAAACAACGTGTGCAGAATGACGCTTCAGTTGGTGAGGCGAAGCTGGAGGAGCGGTTGGTACAGGATGAGAATCAGCCAACTCAACCTGGACAAGCATCTTCTGAAGCACAGATGATTGGAAGTAATCGCATTCGTTTGCGGCTTGAAGGTGTCATGAACGAAGAAGATACGGAACAGGGCATTCGCGTACTGCCTACGATGGGTATGGACGAACCATGGCGGTATCGGAATAAGGCACAGGTGCCGATTGGAGCAGCCGAGGGTGGTCTGGTAGGTGGCTTTTACGCTAAAGGAAGCCATCGGATCATCGATATGAAGAGCTGCCTCATTCAGCATGAGCATAACGACGAAGTGGTTGCGAAGGTGAAGGAGATCGGTAGTCATTTTGGAATTAGCGCATATAACGAAGAGACAGGCCGCGGTCTGCTGCGTCATGTGGTTGTGAAGAAAGCGTTCCGTACAGGCGAGATGATGCTCGTTCTGGTTACGAATGGTCGAGACATTCCGTACAAAGACGAATGGATTGGCAGTATCCGTGAAGCGATTCCGCATGTCGCGAGCATCTGCCAGAACGTGAACAAGAAACAGACCAACGTTATCTTTGGCGATGAGACCCGCGTTCTCTGGGGACGTGATGTAATCTATGACTTTATTGGCGATGTGCAGTTTGCGATCTCTCCGCGTTCGTTCTACCAGGTGAATCCGGTGCAGACGGAAGTGTTGTACGGGAAAACGGTAGAGTACGCCGGACTGACCGGCAAAGAAACCGTAATTGATGCCTATTGCGGCATCGGGACGATTTCTCTTTTCCTCGCGCAACATGCGGATCAGGTGTACGGGGTGGAGATCGTGCCTGAAGCGATCGAGGATGCACGTAGCAATGCGCTCTTGAACGAGATGCGTAACGTGAAGTTTGAAGTCGGCGCATCTGAGGATGTCATCCCGCGTTGGAAAGAACAAGGCATCGAAGCTGATGTCATCGTTGTTGATCCTCCGCGTAAGGGCTGTGATCCACGTTTGCTGGAAACGATTCTGGAAATGAAGCCGGAGCGCGTGGTGTACGTGAGTTGTAATCCGAGTACCTTGGCACGTGATCTTCGTGTGCTGGAGGATGGCGGATATCGAACGGTTGAGGTAACGCCAGTGGATATGTTCCCGCATACAGTACATGTGGAGAGTGTAGCGATGTTGGTTAGGGTGTAGTGTTTTGAAGCTACATTTACCTGTTTTAATATAGCTAATTTGCCCGAGGCTTCTAAAGCTCGGGCTATAATTGTTTTAACCGAAGTCATTCATTCAGCGAAAGGCATTCAGTTTATCAGTTTTTAATAGCTTGGTGTTGTTCAGTGTTTTCTAATGCCACAGTAAGACGTGGTAAAGGTATGCCTAACTTTTTTGCTTCTCTCACAACTTCAAGTACCGCAAAACCGGCTTTACTATTGTTGTATTCAATGAAAAGTCGTGGTAAGCTGCCCTTTGCAAGAATAACCTTGTTAAACAGCAGGCTGAGAAGTGCCGGTGGGATCTTGGTCAACAGTAGAGTAATCGCGTCCATCTTTGCGCCTCTTGCTTTAAGTACAGGGGTCATTTCCCGCATACTCTTACCGACATTTGCGAATGAGTCACTATGATTCAAGACTGCTGGGAAACTTCCTCGTTTTAACACCTCGGTCTCCATCGCCGCATTCATGGCAAAATGATTCCATAGCCAGCTTTGCATATCTTTTGTCCAATTGATTTTAAAATGGGCGCTTTCAAATAGTTCTTTGACCTTGTTGTTTATCTGTTCTGTGCCTACCCGTGGTTTTTCCAGAAATATCGTTTTTAAAAAGCCGCCCCTAAGCTTATTGTCCTCAATGCCGCCTCCTGCTCCTGGGAACCCAAAGACAACATTGTTCATAGACAAGGGCAAGATCGATGATTTTAAATCCTGCCAAATATTATTGAATATTAGGATAGGGGTGTTACCCGCGGCAGTCGATAGGAGCTGTGCTGCTGATGGAAGTTGCTCCGTGTTGACACTCGCAATGATGAGATCGTAATTTGGGCTTATCTCCTCATGCAGTTTGATGTTCCAGCTTTCTTGGATTAACTGTTTCCCTCTTCGTGCGTCCCACATTTCAAGCGCTATATGACTTCCGAGGGTTTCTTTTCTCCCTTTTCTAACGTAAAACTCAACGGTATGCCCTGCCTTTTCAAAAGCCCAAGCATACTGGGTCGATATGACACCTCTACCAAAGAATAAAATTCTCATATTACCTCCTGAAAAAAATATTTTAATCCTTATTGATGATCCAACAACATGTTGTATAATGTTATTGTATTGATTCACTTTACGATCATCAACCATCAGATTTTTAATATCTGTCGTATAATTGATCGAACAGCAGACGGAGGCAAATAATGAAAAAGCAACCTGAAATTACGGACAAAACAAGGCAGACATTTATAAATGTATTCTGTGATTTATATAGTCGAAAACCCATCGAAAAAATATCCATACAAGAGATCGCTAACCAATCAGGATATAATCGGAGTACATTTTATCAATACTTTACAGATATCTATGAGTTGTTGGACTGCGTTGAAGAGCGTGTTTTGAAATCCATTAACGAGGAAATGGCAGGCAGAGAGTTTTCTACACATACGTTCCAGGATGCACTTCAATGCTTGGAAAATGCAGAGGACATTTCAGTTCTGAAGGCCCTTTTGGGAGACTATGGTTCTGTTCATTTTGTGGAACGCTTGAAAAGAGAAATTCCCTTTGAGCGATTGATTGTGGATTTTCCAACAGATGATGTCTTGGCACCATATATCATTGAGTTTTACATTTCGACATTAATATCTATGTTTCGTCTTTGGATACGCAACGACAAAGATCTATCGTCAGAAGAATTGGTCAAGCTGATCGATAGCCTATTTGCAAAGGGGATAACACCGTATCATATCTTTGGCGAGGTCAATCCGAGCGCTCTGATCTGAATAAAAAGTAAAGGGACGAGGAGAAGGAGAATGAGGGCTTGACTGTTACAGAATCCCTGATACGAGGGTCGTTTCCCTAATCATTTTGCAAGACCCTTTTCTGGAGTGCCTATAAACAGATCATACAGATATTCTAGCGAAAAACAGTAAAGAGGAGCATTTGCTCCTCTTTACTTCAATAACTATAGTAGTCTAAAACTCCTCACTCCATCATCCCAAGCGGTAATTAATACACATGCACATCCGTACCAAGCACGGATTTGTTTTGTACGGAATTACCGGATAGATATACCTTTTGCAGATTAGGCAGCTGGCTTAGGGTCTCGATATTGGAAATGGCATTGTTCTCGAGATGAAGCTCTTCTATGGCCTGCCAGTTACTCATAAATTCGAGAGAAGACAAATTGCTGTCTTGCAGAGTAAAGGAACGTAGAGCCGGCATGTTGGCAAAGTAAGGCATCATCTGGTCAACTTCATTGACAGAGTTGTTATTTATGCTGAAATATGGCTGCTCTAAAGCCAAATGTTCAAGCACACTGTTCTCCGTGGCCGATTTTTGCTCGAAATTCAACCTACACTCGGAGCACATCAGAGATTTGATTTGCTTCAAACGAAATAAAGCATCGCTCTCCTTATATAGTGACGAGTCGTAAATGTTTAGAGTCTCTAGGCTGGGCAAACCGTCCAAGGCGCCAAGACGTGTAATTTCATCGATCTCCCAGAGGGAGAGTTGCTCCAGTTTTGGGAATTTCCCCAGCGCAGCCAAGTTCAATTCCCCGCTTCCGCCACGGAGCGTCAGACTGGTTGTAGCCGGGGCCTTTAGCCCAGTGAGAAAGGAGCTTGGAATTTCCACTCGCCCCACATTAGGCAATGTCAGCGCTTCTGCTTTCTCGTAGTAACCGGACAACGTTAATTCTCGCAGAGAGGGCAGACTGTTTATGACCTTTACCGAAGCAAGCTGACTTAGAGAAGCCAGACGTAGTGTAGTAATGGAGGCCTTGTCGGCCAAGGGCTCCAGGCTTGAGAAGTTTACGTTTTCGAGATCAAGTGTTTGTAGAGCAGGCATATTTTGTACAAAGTCGATGGACTTTACATTCGTTAAAAAGGATAGCTGAAGCTCCTGAAGCTGGGTCAAGGCGTACAGCGGCTGCAGGTCTGTGGTTTCACTGTAATGTATGGATAAGGATGACAGCCCGGTCATGGAGGACAACCATCCCAGTTCATCGACAAAGGTGAGCGACAGAGACTTGAGCGGCAGCTTGTTCAACAGAAAGAAATCCGTTACGGATTCATCCACATAGGTAATGGATAACGAGCTCAGATTAGGAAACTCCAGCAGCATGGCCAATTCCTGATTGCTGCGAAGCTGAGTGGAAAGCTCCGTAATTTTAGTCTTGTCTCCAAAGTAGCCCGAAAATGTACTGAAGGATTCGTTAAAAGCGCCTCCATAACTTTTTAATCCGGACATATGGGCCAAAGTGGTTTGATCCGTCTGGGAGATTTCATAGGTATTCGTCAGGTCCAATGCCGTCAGTCCCGTAAAGGCTTCAAAATCTCGCTGATCGATCTCCTGGCTATTCAGTTTCTTGTCCTGAGTAACATAAGTGATTTTCTCGGCCTGTTCATCGCTGAAGGGATCGGAGAGGCTATATGTAAACGTCCACTGATCATTCTCCGAATGCTCTACGGTTAAATAGCGAAGACGAGCCAGTTCCTCCTCTGTCGGTAGGGCAGATCCTTTATCGAAGATATCTCGCAAAAAGGAAAGAAGAACCTCGCTTTCGGGCATCTTTCGCACAGGCAGATTGGCTTCTGTTTTTGAATAAGTGGAGCTGTTGCTATAATAAAAATATGTACCGATGGCGCCTGATATGACAAGCAGCAGGACCAATAACAGCCTTAGGGGGATGGAGACGGAGACGGACGGCTTCGGCGTCGCCTCAGGAACTGTCCCGTGGTAATGATTAATGGTCTGGTCTACGTAATAGACATGATTTTGCTTCAATAAAAGCTCTGTTTCACAATAGGGACACTTTAAAACTTCATCCTCCTTGTATTCAATTCTTCCATTGCAATTGGGACAGTTTAACGGGATAAACGCCACGAATGTCCTCTCCTTCATTTCATTATGATGTTCATAAGATCATGCTGAACGGTCATCTGATTTCATTATACCTTGTGAATTTACGTTTGATGAGAGAAAGAAGTTTCACATAACGAAGGAGCAGGGAAATCCTGCTCCTTTTTGATCTTTTTTTAATATGGTCAGGTGGTAGGTCTTATTAAATAAATCATCAAGCAATAGATGTAATTGGATGTTTAACGTACACAGGGTAGAGATGTTCACCATGAGTTCTTACAAATAAACCTTCATTGGTGATTGTACTTTTTAGAACGATATGATCTGTTACATCTGGAGTGAAATGGAAGGTTATTTTCTCCGTATCCTCATCTGCGATCTTATCCAAGATATCTTTCATATTCAATTCGTTTAAGCTAACAACATCGTAGAGCTCAATATGATTGTCTTCTTTCTGATAAATAACAATGACGTTTTCGTTTTCCAAGTAATAAATATCATCACTAAAGACATTCAGGCAATAAAACATGAGTATTCCTTGAGCATGATAGGTTGCGAAGTGCTGAGAAACAGGTAATCTTTCCGATGCCAATTTTTGAATAAGACGTATATCATCCGCGTTATTTACATTTAGTTTTCGGATGTTCGCAGGCTCGGGTGATTTTATTGCCGTATAATTCATTGAAAAAAGATGTTCTTCCACAGGCTTAAACCCAAACTTGGGGTAAAAATCAAGCACCGATTCATTGGCAAAAAGGTACATGTAATCGTACTTGTTCTCATATTCCTCTAAAACTTTGATCATTAAACGTGTAGAGAGTCCTTTCCCCCGATAATCAGGATGTGTCATCACCGTGCCGATTTGAATCGCTTTTTTCTTCTCACCGTGAATGATGAGCTCAAGGATGTTAACAGAAACGTTGGCAATAACCTGGTCTCCATCGACATATGAATAAGGGATGTAACGCTCGCCCCAGTATCCTTGTTGATACCAATCTTCAAAGTTGATCTCAAACGTGTTGACAGCAAGCTCGAAAAAACTCTTGCGCAGTACTTCATTGTTTTTATAATTCTTCATAAATATTTCTTGCATGGTATTACCCCCTGCTCTCGATAAGTTTATTATTAAGTGAGTTAACTTACAATTCTACCAGATATTATTCGTCAGATGTTTCTGACCCCCTTAGAAGGTGTGATTCGTCAAACTTTAATTGAGAAAAATTATCTTGATACAGTTATAGGCTTGCCTGCTAACTTGTTTTACGGCGTATCAATTCCAACCACAATTTTGGTGTTTAAGAAAAATCGTAAAGCAAAGGATATTTTGTTTATTGATGCAAGCCACGAGTTTGAAAAGGGTAAGAATCAAAACAAACTTACGAATGAGAACATTAATAAAATTGTTGAAACTTATCGAAATCGTGTAGATGTTGATAAATACGCTCATGTGGCGTCACTTGAGGAAATTAAAGGAAATGAGTATAACTTAAATATTCCTCGTTACGTGGATACGTTTGAAGAAGAGCAAACGATAGATCTTGCTGAAGTGAATAAGCTATTAGAGCAAGATCGAAAAGAAATTGCTGAACTTGAAGCTAAGATTAATGCGCAATTGAAAATATTAGGAATTCATATGTAATAATGAACGAAAAATAGTCAAGGATAACAGTTCTTGACTCTTTTCGGTTTCCGCACTTCTCAAGTGAGAGTCCTATGGCTGACAAGCACGTTTGCGCCCATATAAATTTTACGACGAGCAGTTTCACTTAATGTACTTTAGAGGAGACCGAAGCAACATTGAAGTTGGAGAATCCCTTTTAGTTTTCTTTAATGTAGCTATCTATTTAGGCTTGAATGAGCAAGAAGCTTCTAAAACCACGAAGAGACGGTTTTGGAAGTTTCTTTGTTTACTTTAACTTTGTATGGACGAAGTATAGTTGAGATATAAAATTAACTTGTCCACTTACAGGTTCATTGTGTTATAAGGGATACTTTGGAGGATTATGGATATATTTGTCGTATATATACAACAAATATGAATATATAGATATCTGATCTTGCCAAGCAGGCGGGTCAGGGTTCAATAGGTGGAGGCAAGATATGGAGAAGATTGTATTTGTAGATACGGAGATTCAAGCAACGACGGGAAAAATTATGGACATTGGGGCTGTACACGAAGATGGAATGAGTTATCATTCCTCATCTGTGCAGGCATTCACAGCTTTTATACAAGGAGTGCGTTATGTATGTGGGCATAATATTATTCATCATGATCTGAATTATCTGCGTAGTTCTCTGAGTACAGTGGGGATCGACGAGCGGACATGTATTGACACACTATATTGGTCTCCTTTGTTATTTCCAAAGAAGTTCTACCATGCACTGCTAAAGGATGATAAGCTCCAGTCGGATGAAGCGAACAATCCGTTGAATGATGCAATGAAGGCACGGGAACTATTTGCCGATGAAGTGGAGGAGTTCCTTAGGCTACCAACAGCTTTGCGTCACATTTATAGTTCTTTGCTATGGAAGCAGAGAGAGTTCAGCGGTTTTCTGGACTATGTCCGGTTGCCAGTGTTCCAGTCTAATCCAGCTTCGCTTATTAAGGAATTTTTTTCTGCCAATATATGCGAGCATGCTGAAATAGGACGCATGGTTGCTGAGCAGCCAGTGGCGCTAGCTTATGCACTTGGGCTAATTTATACCAATGATCTGCATTTGATCACAGGAACAAAGGCGATTACACCTCCTTGGGTGCTGCAACAATATCCTGAGACAGAGCGCTTTATGTTTTTGCTACGCAGCAAGTCCTGTTTGAGTGGATGTGCTTACTGTAATGAGAAACTGGATGTGCATAAAGGACTGCATCATTTTTTCGGTTACAACCAATTTCGCAGATACGGTGGGGAGCCGCTTCAGGAGCAGGCAGTCAAAGCCGCTGTCGCCAATAAGTCACTGCTCGCTGTATTTCCGACAGGAGGCGGGAAGTCGGTAACGTTCCAACTGCCTGCGCTGATGAGTGGACAGACAATGGAGGGGGTGACTCTGGTCATCTCACCTCTCCAATCACTGATGAAGGATCAGGTGGACAATCTGGAGCGTAAAGGTATTACGAAGGCAGTGACCATCAATGGGCTGCTGGACCCTATTGAGCGTGCGAAGTCGTTTGCACGGGTGGAGGATGGATCAGCATCCTTGCTTTACATTTCACCAGAATCGCTGCGCTCTGCATCGATTGAGCGTTTACTGCTAGGGCGCAACTTAGTTCGTGTCGTTATTGATGAGGCACACTGTTTTTCATCCTGGGGACAGGATTTTCGAGTAGATTATTTATACATAGGAGATTTTATCAAGTCATTGCAGGAGAAGAAAAACAGTCCTGACCCAATTCCAGTGTCCTGCTTTACCGCCACTGCGAAGCAACAGGTCATTGAGGATATTCGGGATTATTTTCGGAATAAGTTGGGACTGGAGCTGGAACTTTACGAGACCCAAACAGGACGTACCAATTTGCGGTATAACGTACTTAAGATGAATGACGAGCAAGAGAAGTACAATACGACGAGAAGGCTGCTGGATAGCTATGAGGTTCCTAGCATTATCTATGTATCGAGAACACGTAAGGCTGCCGAGCTGGCTGAGAGGCTATGTCAGGATGGATATGTAGCAAGAGCATATCATGGGAAAATGGACAAGCAGGAGAAGATGAGCAACCAGGACGCTTTTATTGGCGGTGAAGTGCCCATTATGGTGGCTACTTCTGCTTTTGGGATGGGGGTTGACAAGCCAGATGTGGGGCTGGTGCTCCATTATGAAATCTCGGACTCGCTGGAGAATTACGTGCAAGAGGCAGGCAGAGCAGGCAGGGATGAGTCGATCTCGGCGGTATGTTATGTGTTATTTCATGATGAGGATCTAAGCAAGCATTTCATCCTTTTGAATCAGACCAAGCTCAGTATTCGGGAAATTGGGCAGGTGTGGCAGGCAATCAAGGTTCTGAGTAATTCCCGTTCGACGATTTCTGAATCTGCACTGGAAATTGCTCGTAAGGCAGGCTGGGATGAGAGCGTGCTGGACATTGAAACGAAAGTGAAAACGGCAATTGCAGCGCTGGAAAAGGCAGGGTATGTGAAGCGTGGACACAATCGTCCCCGTGTATTTGCCAGCGGTATTATATCCCGCAACGCCGCTGAAGCTATCGCACGGATTCAATCCTCTGAGCGGTTCGACAGTACGCAGAAGGAAGCAGCAGGCCGAATTATCCGGAAGCTATTTTCCACCAAGAGCCGCAAGCATGCTAATGAGGAGATTCCCGAAGCTCGTATTGATTACATTTCAGATCATCTCGGCATGAACAAAAAGGATGTTATTCGAATAATCCAATTGCTACGTGAGGAAAATATTCTTGCAGATACGAAGGATTTAACCGCATATATTAAGTCGAGGAACCAGATCAGCAGCTCAATGGCGACATTGAACAGATTCAAGAGGCTAGAGGTGTTCCTGCGGCATCAACTAGAGGATGAGGGGGAACATTTACTGCATCTGAAGGAGTTGAATGAACAAGCTGAGAGTGATGGAATCAAGAGAGTTTCTATAGATACCATTAAAATAATTCTGAACATCTGGGCTATTCAGTACTGGATCAAGCGGCAGACCATTTCCTCGAATCATGTTGCAATTGTGAGGGTGTTAGCTAAGCAGGTATGGGGTGAGAGAATGGAGCGCCGTCATGAGCTGGCAACATTCATAGTGAGCAATCTTCATCAGCGTAGCAGCTCAAGCTCTGTGGATACAGGAATGAAGGAAGATATGCTAGTGGAATTTTCGGTGCTAGAGTTGAAGGAGGCCTATAATAAATCGATTAAGGGTGTCCTAACCCAACAGGAGGCAACGATAGAGGAGATAGAAGATGCTATATTCTATCTGTCTCGTATTGATGCAATAAAGCTGGAGGGTGGTTTTCTGGTCATATACAACACGGTAACGTTGCAGCGGCTGGAGATGGACAAGAAACGGCGATACAGGCTGGAAGATTATGCGGATCTGACACAGTTCTACCAGAGCAAGATTCAGCAAATTCATATCGTTGGTGAATATGCAGCGAAGATGGTGGAGGACGAACGTGATGCATTGCAATTTGTGGGTGATTATTTTCAAATGCATTACGGCAATTTCCTGAACAAATATTTCAAAGGCCATCGGCGGGAGGAGATCAACCGCACGATCACTCCAACCAAGTTTCACCAGCTTTTTGGCGAGCTGTCTCCCGCACAATTAAACATTGTCAACGACAAGGATTCACATAACATTGTAGTGTTAGCTGGACCAGGAAGTGGCAAGACTCGCCTGCTCGTTCACAAGCTGGCTTCTCTGATGCTGATGGAGGATGTGAAGCATGAACAGATGCTAATGCTTACTTTTTCCAGAGCGGCTGCGACCGAGTTCAAGAAACGTCTGCTTGAGCTGGTGGGGAATGCTGCGCATTATATCGAAATTAAAACGTTTCATTCATACTGCTTCGATCTACTAGGTAAAATTGGATCGTTGGAAAAGTCTGATGCGATTATCAGAGAGACAGTTCGACGCATTCATAGCGGTGAGGTGGAGGTATCTCGTATTACTAAGACGGTATTGGTACTGGATGAGGCTCAAGATATGAATGCTGATGAATATGAGCTGGTGCAGACACTCAAGCAGCTTAATGAGGATATGCGTATTATTGCTGTAGGTGATGATGACCAGAATATTTATATGTTTCGGCATGCCAGCTCTCGCTATATGGCACAGTTGCTAGAGGCAGAATCCAGCAGGATGTATGAGTTAGTGGAAAATTATCGCAGTAGGCCTAACCTGATTGCATTTACGAATCAATGGGTACAGCAGCTATCAGATCGACTCAAGCGTACCTCAATACAGTCAATTCACCAGGAGAATGGCATGCTGGAGATCGTCACCTACAATAGTGATCAACTCGTAATCCCGCTGGTAGAACGGCTTCGGAATACTGGAATGGACGGTACCACGGCTGTGTTAGCCTATACCAACGAGGAAGCGATGCAGGTATTTACAAGGCTTGTAGAGAACAAAATCCCCGCCAAACTGGTGATCAGCAATGACGGGTTCAACTTGAGCAATCTTTTTGAATTGCGCTATTTTTTGTTGGAACTGCGTCAGCATTGCCAGACTGCCCGTATTCAACAGGACGTATGGGAGCAGACTTTGTGTAATTTCAAGGAACGTTTTAAGAGGAACCCTCATTTGGAAGCATGTTTGGGACTCTTTCAGGATTTCGCCGATATACATGCTGGTAGCATGTATATGACCGATTTGGAAAGCTTCATTAGCGAGTCCAATCTGGAAGACTTTGTAGCAATTGATAGGGAGACGGTATATGTGTCCACGATTCATAAGGCGAAGGGGCGAGAGTATGAGAAGGTGTTCCTTTTACTTAGAAACTTGAAGGCAGGAGACCCTACGGTGGTTCGCGCAATATATGTTGCCATGACCCGAGCCAAGCAGCACCTGTCCATTCATTATAATGGCAGCTATTTGGACCATCTGAATGTAGAATCGATGCAGCGTGTTGCAGATTCGACAGTGTATCCACCCTCGGCACAGTTGGCGATTCCGCTGACTCTCCGCGACCTGTGGCTGGACTTCTGTATGAGATGCCAGTCTGCGATAGTTCTCACACGTCCGGGTGATCAATTGCAACTCGATGGCAGATACATTCTGAACGCTCGAGGGCAGAAGGTAGCTGCACTTTCGGGACGAATGCTAGAGACAATAGGTGAATTGCACTCCAAGGGGTATGAGCCTGTAAATGTGGCAGTACGGTATATTGTTTATTGGAAGAAGGCGGGTGAGGAGAGGGAAATATTAATTCCTATACCAGATATTATGTTTAAGCGGGGATAGTTAGTCGGGACGTGTAAACCAGAGGGGGATATTATGAGTAGAAATCTCCACGCAGTAGTAACTGAAACGATGCTTTGTAACCAACCTCAATAAGGAATGTTGTCACAAAATGTAGTAGTATAATATTGGTAATAGATTTAGAAGCGCAGCGGGGAGCGAGAATAATGTCACTAGAAGAAACAGTAGAATACATAGGTGAAATGGTAAGCAATGGTGAGCTATCAGAACATTATAAGGATATGGCACTTTCACTGAAAAGAAGAGGTCAAATCATATTATATGGCCCGCCAGGTACGGGAAAGACATATACGGCAAAAAAGTTTATCGACTTATGCTCGGTGAAAGATAGTAGGGAACCAAGATTATGGTTGTATTCTACCATATTACATATGGAAGAACCGTTCTACTGGTATGTAAAGGGGAGTCTTTGTACTACAATTGCTGAAGATGATTTTATCTTAATCGTACACGTTTCCAAAACCCAAAATACTATTATTGGTTTGGCAAAAGTAAAATATTCAAAGGGCAAGAAATTTAAAAGTGAAGATGGGATGGAATGCTATAAAAACCACTTTGAGGATATATACTATTTTAAACCTTCACTGACTACATCTCTCCTTGCTAAGTATTACAAAGGAGCAGAGGATGAAATTAATGAAGCATCTGCTAGTGTGAATGCTCAAAAACAGGCCAATCAAAAGCTTATTTCAAATAATCTGAAAGAAGCAATTATTGCTTGTTTAGGTGAAATTAGTGAACGAGATAAGATAATCAAAATGATTAAAAAAATAGATAATGGAAGCGTACCTCTTCAAATGTGTACGTTTCACCCTTCATTCAGTTATGAAGACTTTATCGAAGGCTACAAGCCTATTCAAACCAATGAAGGTTTAGTCGCATTTCGATTGGAGGATGGGATATTCAAAGAATATTGTAAGGAGGCCGAAAAGAATCCGGGTACAGACTATTATTTTATCATCGATGAGATTAATAGAGGAAACACAGCCAAAGTATTTGGTGAAATTATTACGTTGCTGGAATTAGATAAACGAGATACGACATTGACATTACCTCAAAGCAAATCAAAATTTGCTATTCCAAGCAATGTATATATAATCGGTACCATGAATTCAGCGGATAGAAGCATTAGCTCCTTGGACGTGGCTCTAAGAAGACGATTTGCATTAATCGAAATTCCTTCCGAACCTCAATCACTCGGTAATACGATTAGCTATGAGAAAAATGGAGAGGAATGTGAGCTACAGCTAAGCAATTTACTGGAAGAGATTAATGATAGATTAAAAAATGAAATGGGCATCAGTGAAAATAAATTTATTGGGCATGGGTATTTCTATCAAGATGGTCAGGAAATTGAGGGGCCACTGGAAGTAAGGGATATTTTGAAGTTCGAAATATTGCCCATATTAATGGAGTATTGTTCCTATGAGACGAACAGGTATACAGAAGTATTTGGTTATTTAGAAGAATTGTGTTCCGATCTTACAGAAGAATAGGTGCTGACGATGGTCATACAAAAAGAGCAAGTTGTTCTTATGGAGTATGGAAGAGAGGAATGGTTAACTAAAGAAAGAGTGACTGAAGAGGATATTCGGTATTTAAAATCGCTCCAAAATCGGAAGAGCGCTGAAAAATCCTATGAAGAGGACGATGGTTGTTTAGTTTTTAATGAATGGACTTTTGGAATAAGGGCGTTAGGATGGGTAGGCGTTATTGAATTGAAAAACTATCAAATCACTATTCGTCCCAGATTTAATAAAGATTTTAAATACTTCATTAACATGTTACAGGTGGCTGAAGGATTGCCTAATATTCAGGAAAACAGCATGGTTGAATCAGCCAAGTTGCCTAAATTAATGCATGATTTTCTAGAATTATTGGCGCAACTGTATTTGAGTGAACTAGGAAAAATGATGCGCATTGGTGTCTATAAAAGTTACGTTACCGAGGAAGATAATCTAAGCATACTTCGGGGTAGGCCAGATTTCTATAAAAACCTAAAACATAACTATGCATTACCACCAAAAATTTATTGCAGCTACGATGAATTAACAACGGATGTACCTGAAAACCAATACATTCTTAAAGGGTTGGACTATCTCACCCATGTATCCAGATATTTAAATGAAACGACTAAGCAACAGCTTATGTATTATTACAATGATTTTATGGATCTTTGTACAGATGTTGATCACATTCAGAATTCATTTAACTATAATCAACTGAACAAGCACTATAAAGAGGCACATAGGTTAACACAGATATTAATTAATAGTATGACAGTCGTAAATCTTCATAGGCCTACAGAGCGATTGTTTACTGTCCTTTTCAATATGAATGATGTTTTCGAGAAGTTTACGGGGAAATTTCTCGAGGCATCACTGAAGGATTTGTACCAAGTTACTTTGCAGCCCGAAACATTTGGTGCGATCCAAAGTGATGGAGGTTTGATGAAAAAAAGAGCTATAACCCCAGATATTGTGATTTCATCCTTATCGGAAAATTCTAGTGACTCAGAGATGAAACTTGTCCTTGATACTAAGAATAAGGATTATGCCAATATAGGCAAAGTCTCCAATGCAGATATTTATCAGATTACGTTCTATGCTCAGTTCTTTTCGCAAATGTCTGTGATAGAACAAGGTAAAGAAAATAATGAGTTTTATGCAATTATGGTCTACCCAATAAGAAACAGTGGATATTCTGGGAAAATTGTGGAAAAGAACTCCAATATTATCGTCCCTTTAATGAATGGTGGGAGAGGAAGAATCCAAGCTAAAGGTATTCATGTGGATTCATTAATTGAACTTATCTACTCTCGGAAAAAGGTAGAACTAGTTCATGCTGCTGTGGACTTGATAAGTCAGGAATAGAATATCAATAAAAGTATTTTTTAAGCAAACATCATTCCTTTGGGAATTTAATGTTTCGTTTTCACTGAGTGCTTGTCACATGTGGATTCAGTGACGATGTTGGTCAAGCAGGATTTGTAACAAGGGATTAGTTAGCAAAAGAAGACGCGAGCAAATTTGCGTCTTCTTTTGCTTGATATATACTCCATCAATCTACGGCAAAATGCACGACTGCACTATATAACATTTTGGTGCGAATAGGATCAAATGTTACTTGATGTTGGACTTGCTTCACACGCAGCATCAGCGCTTTATTGATTTCAATTCGTTCTTCAATCACTCGCGCCAGTTCATGAAAGTCATAAGCCTGCAAGCATTCAACTTTATCTTTAATTATATCCAGTGAGATCTCCATATTTAAGTCATGCCTCCTCCAAATGACGATCTGCAGGTTAAATACCTGCCGAGCTTCATTTTAGAGGAGCTTTTCCAGTTCGGCAAGAGCAATCGGGCTGAAAATCTAATAAAGACGTGATAAAATCGGGAAAGGGCAATTTCGAGATCATCGAACTTTCAATAATCTGAAGATCTAATGGAAGTAATAACAGATACTGCTGTTTGAACAAAGTTACATTTGCATGGTATAAGTGAAGAAGAAGGCTAGGACACCATAATGTGAATTGCCACGAAACTGCGAATGATCTTGTAAATGATAGGCCAGCAGATGCATGAGTTACGAGTTTTACTATGTTAACTATTAATGAGGACAAAGACTGTCCTGGAATGTATAGAGGAGCTTTTGAGATGACAAAGGAAAATTTTTGGCGTGAATTGCCACGACCATTTTTTATACTGGCACCCATGGAAGATGTGACGGATGTTGTGTTTCGGCATGTCGTAGGTGAAGCGGGAAGACCGGATGTGTTTTTTACGGAGTTTGCGAATACAGAGAGTTATTGTCACCCGGAGGGGCACCATAGTGTGCGCGGGCGTCTGACTTTTACAGCGGACGAACAGCCGATTGTGGCTCATATCTGGGGAGATAAACCGGAATTCTTTCGTGAGATGAGTATCGGTATGGCGAAAGAAGGATTTAAAGGCATCGATATCAATATGGGTTGTCCGGTAGCGAATGTAGCCGAGAATGGAAAAGGAAGCGGATTGATCTGCCGGCCAGCCCTTGCGGCGGAGATTATTCAGGCGGCGAAAGCCGGGGGGCTGCCGGTCAGTGTGAAAACGCGTCTTGGATTTACTGAGGTCTATGAATGGCGCGACTGGTTGACCCATATTTTGCAACAGGACATTGTGAATCTATCTATTCACTTGCGGACGAGAGAAGAAATGAGCAAAGTAGACGCTCACTGGGAACTGATTCCGGAGATTAAAAAACTTCGTGATGAGATAGCACCCAATACTCTTCTAACGATTAATGGGGATATTCCTGACCGTGAGACGGGCCTCCGACTAGCTGAGCAATATGGTGTGGATGGCATTATGATAGGACGCGGTATCTTCCAGAATCCATTTGCTTTTGAGAAGGAGCCGAAGGAACACAGCAGCACGGAATTGCTTGATCTGCTACGGCTGCATCTGGATCTCCATGATCAATATTCCGAGCTTGAACCGCGTTCGTTCAGCCCGCTAGCCCGGTTTTTCAAAATCTATGTTCGTGGCTTCCGCGGTGCTAGTGAGCTGAGAAACAGCTTGATGAACGCCAAAACCACTTCTAAAGTACGCGAATTGCTCAATGAGTTTGAAAGTAATGAACAGGTGGAGTAGAGTAAGCCGTAATCATGGATACGAAGTATGATTCAGGTAGATTTAATAGAAAAAAAGAAGCGGTAACTTTTCCGCTTCTTTTTTTTGCTTTGCTGTTTAACGCGTATACTCTGGCTTCTCTATTGCGACTGGCTGAGGATTCGCTAATACCCATAACACAGCCAACTCGGATAATCTGGCAGGCGCATCAAAATCGTATCCATCATGAAGCCTGCTGACCAGGTTTGCTGCCTCTTGGAGTAGTGCCGGGGCGAGTGGCGCACCAATGCCCAGGTGACGAATCAGTGCATCCAGCATCTTGCGATACTCTGCATCCCAGTTTCCTCCGCCATTATCCAATACTTCATGGGATACACGCCCTGTGATGCGGATAACCTCTCCCTGCACCGTTTGAGCATGGCCCTGGGCGGGAATGAGATATTCCCACAGCTCTTGATGTTGCTTGGGCCAGGTGGTTGCCGTTACCTGAATGGGGGTGGTCCCATCGTGCATGATCCGATTTGCTACCGGCTCGACATCAAATAGCCGGTAAAGTTTGATTAGCGCGTCTGAAACTTCATCGACCTTGTCCTGATTGAACTTCTCACGAACGAATTCAAAATCCTTACCAATCCGCTTCACCGATTCTTTCATATCTGGCGTGACCGATGCACCAGCATTCAGCAGAATGGCGGCAATCTCCGCCAAATCGACAATATCACTATTCTGGCAATTGACTAATCCCTTAGCTAATGGCGTATTTCCCTTATTATTTTCAACGTTAATAGCAGCACCTTGGTTTACCAACTCTTGAACCACTGTGGTTCTATACCCATTGACCGCTGCATGTAACGGTGTTTCATTTTGGTAATCCACAGCGTCCAGATCCGCACCTAATTCAAGAAACAGGGCTACATTTCCTGACCAGTGTGAGGCATGAGCATGTAGAGGCGTGCGTTGATATTTGTCGCGTGCATTAATATCTGCCCCTTGCTCTACCAGCCAGCGGACCACTTCATCCGATATTTGACGAAAGCTGAGGGTCGTACCTTTGCTGTAGCCCCCACGGGCATCCCATTCACATTGCTCGAAAACTTCTTTTACAGCAGAAATATCATTATCTTTAACGAGTTTTTCCATATGAGCAGGTAAGGTTGCTTTCTTCTTAGCCATTACATTCTTCCTCTCCTTTGTGAATAACAACGTATGTTCCAATGGTAAGCTATGACGATTTAAGAGTAAGTAGATAATTTTCTGCAATTTTATCACACAGAGGAATTTAAAACCAATAACTGGGTTTCTTCCATCGTCAATTTGTTTTGCTATGTTATAATTTAGGTGAATGTTGATACTGGAGACGGATTGAAAAAAATATTTGAAATGATCGCCGCAATTCATGCGGTAGGCTTTTGATAATAGGAGGATTTATGTCCTGGAGCAAATTGAAGCAACAACTGGAGAGTTTTCTTAGTCCCGCGTTAGTTGGAAGGGTGGAGTACCGTGCTACCAGCTATCGCTATTCACCTGATAAATCAGGCAATTGTTATATTACTGTAGATAAAAAAAATGTACTCAACATGAGTGATACTACAACCCCAATCCGATGGTATCAGACAGAGCAGGAGATCAAGAGCGATCCGGAGATCATGATTCCTGTGAGCGATGAAGAGATTGAAGCTATCAGAAAAGATTCCAAAGGACCCATTCCCGAGGAGCGTCTTCAAGTCATGGCAAGAAGTAGAAAAATCTCGGTACATGCCAAAGAGCTGTTGTTGGCTCAGACCGCACTTAGTAAATCGAATTTTACCGTTGCAGCCACGACATATCTATCGACTTCTATAGAGGATAATCTGGAGAGCAAGGATATCTTGTTTAATATTCTGGCTTTAATGGACAGACGAGTTGGCAAAAAGCGAATTCTGAACATGTCGGAGCAGGTCAAATTAAAACATCCAGCGGTACAATATTTTTATGAACTGCGTCGTCGTACGGTGTGAAATTGAATAACGTTCACGGATAGAGGTACATTGTGTCGGTGACGGTTTCACTGAAATCTGTCTAATAAGTGGATATAGCTTTTAACTATAACCAGTTATGGTTTTTAAGTATCCCTTCTAACTGCTCTCAGCGTGATATGATCATTGTATACAACGAGGGGGGTTTTTACATGACTGATAAGTTCCAGATCGTAGGAAGTTTATTGCGGCCGGATGAGCTGCTGAAATATAAAACGCAAATTGAACATAATGATGATATCCAATATCCGTTCTATGAAAACTACGAAGGATATGAAAAGTGCGAGACGGAGGCTATCAAACAAGTTGTCGCTAAGGAAATCGAACATAACTTGTCCGTTGTTACCGATGGAGAATTTTCCAAATCGATGTGGCATCTGGACTTTGTATGGGGATTTGGCGGCGTGAAGCGTTACATCGCGGATCACGGCTATTTTTTCAGAGATGTGGACGGAACTTCGAAATATGAAACACGCAAAGATATTGGACTACGCATTACTGATAAATTGAGTGGAAAGAACCATCATTTCATTCAACTGTTCCAACAACTGCAAGACACAGCTGGCGAGCAACAAACGAAACTTTGTGTACCGTCTCCTTCCCATATTTTCGGTGAGCTTTCCTGGTCGGATAACATTGGTGGAACGGATGCTGTATATCAGAACATACAGGAACTCAAAGAGGGTCTTGTGATCGCGTATAAGGAATTCGTGGAGGAATTCGCTGCAGTGGGCGGTAAAATTCTGCAATTCGATGATTGCTTATGGGAACTGTTTGCAGACGACAACCCGAACTCTCCGTTTACAGGGGAAAATATTAATCAAGATGAAGTAAAGGGTCTCGCTACCGAATTCATTGATATTAATAATACCGTGATTGACTTTGGTCATAGCCTTGGCTTGAAAATGTGGACACATAACTGTCGTGGCAATTATGATTCCCGCAACATGGGTGGTGGATCGTATGCCAAAATTGCGAATCTGTTCCTGAAGCAATTGAAGTATGATCGTTTCTTCCTGGAATGGGATGATGATCGTGCGGGTTCAATTGAAGCTCTGGAAGTGTTCAAGGACAGACCTGAAACGGAAATTGTACTGGGTCTGTTGTCATCCAAAACGAGTACACTCGATGATGAAGCACGTGTTGTCCGTTTGCTGGACGAAGCTTCCAAAATCATCGATAAGGATCGGCTGCTGCTGTCTCACCAATGCGGCTTTGCATCTTGTGATGGCGGTAATGAATTAAGCGAAGCTCAACAATGGGCGAAGATTGATCAAGGGCAGAAGATTGCAAAGCAATATTGGGGCAGCACGATCTAGGATTTAAGCTGAATGGTATTGTGACCTTATAAACACAATGTTTGATCAATAGTGTTATGCACGATAATGAAACGGCGACTTTTCCTCTGGAATCTATCCAGGGAGAAGCCGCCGTATTTGTTGTGGAACGTACACATGGTTAGGTTCTCATGTCTATAACTTTTTTAAACTAATGATGACGCATAGGCATGTCTTTCTTTATTACTGCGATTCACGCTGAGCCAGCCATTCCTTTTTCAACAAAGCATATTGATACGTATTCTCGTATTTCGGTGTGCCGTCCTCATTATTGACAAATGAAATGAACTCCATAAAAAGACCTTCCCGGCGCATGCCCAGCTTCTCACACAGTTTCTGAGAACGGAAGTTATCATCCTCGACATAGGCGTACAGTCTTCTTATTCCCTGTTCCATAAAGAGATTTTCGATGAAAGCATTGGCGCTCTCACTGGCGTACCCTTTCCCTTCATATCTGCCATTAAAATTCCAACCAATACTATACGTATCTGAATTCGAATCCTTATCCGTATCGGAATCCCGATCTTCCCTCATACCAAACAGCTCACCGATCAGCTCGTTACTGTCTTTCAGGCAGACCGCGATGTGGGAATCGTCACTGCTTCTTTTTGCGACCTCTGTCTCCGCGTCTTCCAATGTTAAAATTCGTTGATCCATAAAACAATTCACTCTGGGATTTGCCGTGTATTCCAATAGTCCGGCTGCGTCCGTTACGGTGAAATTTCGCAGGATTAATCGATTGGTTTCAAGTGTTTGCATAAGATATACCTCCGGTTTTCATATCAATAGATTGGCTATGTTCATGTTGTATCTCTTTTTATTTTACGAGACTCCCTATTCGTACTATAACTGGGTATAGCCTTGGGTTTGGCTTTGGTACTGTCTGACCGGGAGAACAATCCCACCAATTTCTCCCTATAGATATAACCGAGTACAAACCCGATTACAGCGATAACAGAAATAATAATGGCGATTGTGTATTGTTGCATATGAATTGTGGACCCTATAACGGTAGATGCGATGATCCACGGCAGACGACCAACGATAAGGATCGTGAAGAACCTAAACGAACTAATCGATGTAAGTGCGGCGACAAATACAAGCATGTCTTTGGGCAAGCCGGGAATTACGAAAAATATAAATAAAAAAGCGGAGAACTTCTTCTCATCATGAATTAAAGACATCCACTTATTATTTTTCTTTTGCATTAGTCGTGAAATATAGGCGCGACCGATGTAACGAGTGAAATAAAAGGCGATCGCTGAGCCTATAATCAAGCCTATTGTAGTATACAAGGACCCAATTGTAACCCCATAGATATAACCGCCTGCAATCTGTACCACTTCTCCTGGAATAGGTGCAACCACGATCTGAAGAATCTGGAATAAAATAAACATGACCGGACCCCAATGGCCTGTTGAATGAATATACGCTCTGAAATTGTCCATGGAAGACATGATTTTAATAATGGCAGGAGAATAATACACCAGTAGACCAATGGACAACATGATGAACAGACCCAACAATATGTTAATCATTACTTTTTTCGAAGTTTGTGGCATTCCTGACGACCCCTTTGTGTAATAACTTCTACATATTTACAGTATAAGACGAAATTATTAAGAGATACCTACATAACTTCTGAAGAATTCTTAAGTCGATTGTATTTGCTGGTAGTCGCTAATAGCGCATATTATACTGAAATTAGACGGAGGGATCAGATGAGCAAGAAAATTCTAATTGCTGATGATAACAGTGAAATTCGTGAAATTGTAAGGATTTTGTTAGAGAGCGAGAATTATGAAGTGATTGAAGCGATAGATGGTCAAGATGCGATTGATAAAGTGAACGAAGAGACGGATCTCATTATTTTGGATATGATGATGCCCAATAAATCGGGGCTGAAGGCGTGTCTGGAGATTCGTGAAAAAACAAGCGCACCGATCCTGTTTCTCACAGCGAAAACGCAGGACTCTGACAAACAATTGGCCTTTTCCTCAGGCAGTGATGACTTTTTGTCCAAACCCTTTTCCTATACAGAACTCGTTTCGCGGGTGAAGGCTTTACTGCGGAGATATTATATATATCGGGGCAAGGAGAAGACCGAAGAAAAGGACCAAATTATCGTTAAGGATCTTACCGTCCATCAGGATTCAAAAGCCGTGTTTGTTGGGGAGAAGGAGATTGCTCTAACTGAAATTGAATACCAGATCTTGCTCCTACTGGCCAAGAAACGACGTAAGGTGTTTTCGGCAGAAAACATCTATGAGAGTGTTTGGGGGCAACCCTACTTTTATACGTGTAATAACACAGTGATGGTTCATATTCGTAACTTGAGAGGCAAACTGGAGGATGACCCGCAGAACCCTAAATATGTGAAGACCGTTTGGGGGAAGGGGTACAAAATTGAATAGATTATTCATAGGAAAAAAGCTGAAGATTAAACTGGTTCTGGCGGTTGTCATTTCTTTGGTCATTTCCATAAGTGCACTCGTTATTTTACAAGTTGTTGGCGAGACTCTATTGGATAGTTATTTAAGCAAATCCACTTTTGTAGAGAACAGGCAGCAAGATGCGCTTGATCGATTCGAAGCATTTGTGGATAACCAGAACGTGTCAACCCGTGATCATGAGGAATTGTCTGCTTGGATAAGTCATGAGCGCTACTTAAATCTGTATATTTTTGCAAAAGACAAATTGATATTTTCCTCCAATACGGGGATTGATCCGGCCATTAATGAAGAGTTGTTAACTCAATTCGTGCCATCGAAAATACCCATTACCACCATCCACTTTGCGGATCAGGATGCCCAGATATACTTGGTTAGCTTTTATGAGTATCAATACTACAACCTCATTCTGATTATTGGTGTTTTCATAGCGGCCATTGTGTTCCTCGTTTCCTTTCTACTGATGATTAATAAGAAAACATCTTATATTGGCGTGCTTGAACAAGAGATCAAAATACTCGAAGGTGGAAATTTGGATTATTCGATTACGATATCGGGAAAGGATGAACTGTCATCTCTGGCCCAAAGTATTGATGAGATGAGGAAATCATTTGTGGAGCGGCTGGACAGCGAGGAGAGGGTCAGGATGGCCAACCGTGAATTGATCACGGCGATTTCCCATGATTTGCGAACGCCACTCACGATTCTATTAGGATATATGGATATCATAGAGCTCAACAAATATAAGACACATGAGGATCTGTTGCAGTATATTCATAATAGCCGGGAGAAGGCCTATCAGATCAAAGTGCTGTCGGACAAACTATTCGAATATTTTACGGTATCCTCGGCCGCTGAAGAAGAGGAAGTAGAGTTTGAAATGTATGAAGGCAGAGCACTTATCGATCAACTCATAGATGAGCAATTAGTGGTTTTGGACGATATAGATGTGCAGGTTCAGACAGATGCACATCATGAGGAGTTTTTGTTGGAAATCAATCTGGTCGCCATGCGTCGCGTAATGGATAACATATTTTCAAATATTCGAAAATACGCCGATCCAGTGCATCCTGTTCATATCCAGATTTCTTTGAAGCAACAATGGGTCATTCTTGAGGTAGAGAATAAGATTAAACGTGTTGGCAAAAAGAATGATAGCAACGAAATCGGGCTCGTTAGTTGTCAGAAAATGATTCAGCAGCACAACGGGACGTTGACGGTTTCGCAGGAAAAGGATATCTTTTCACTACAGATTAAGCTACCTGTCATCCTCAATAAACCAACACAGACTCATATATAACGGATCTCTTGAAATGATACTGATTGTCTTCCGTGGGATTTCTCTGGCTGTCTGATTTTGTTGTTACCTTAGACTGCTGTAGTGGAGAAGCTTGCTAATGGGCATGGGCGAATGAACATCGCTCTACCATTCACACTATACAAAAAGAGCCATGCGACAGCATGGCTCTTACATATATCGTGAGAGGGCAAGACTCATGTTTTAAACAACAGGTTCATTCTGTTTCTTGAAATATTGTTCAATTAAAAACGCGAGCATCGGTCCGGGCTCAGCCTTCTGTAATTGAGCCTGATCGCCAAATTCCATGAGATACGGCTGTTCCGTAGTACAAGGAGTCCAATGAGGCATCAGCTTTCCGGTGGAGTCCGAGCCGTTTGGATCACCTGTAGCAATAAAGTTGGATAAATAATTACACATCTGGCGAGCCAGATCATAATGCTTGCCTGTGAAAGGCCGCCAGCATTTGGCGAGTGTTTCGAAGAAGAACCACAGATCGACGGAGTGAAAAGTGCCTGGCTGATCCCAGCCCGGAATCTCGGCGTCGAAGTTATAATAGTAGAGAGGCGTTTCAGACGGATGACCACTGTTCGCGCGAATGGCGAGCAGAATGGCATGTTGGATCATGCGGACCGATGCCTGTTGCAGGGCATGCTCGAATTGGCCGGAATTAGTCTCACATAGCTGCAAAAAGGTAGGAGCATCCTCGCCAAACAGCTCCACAGCCATCTGTTTCAGTTCTTCCAGATTGGCTGCGGCGGGACGGGTCCAGAATTCTGAAGACGTATGCCCCAGCATTACGGGTATCGCCTCGCGCTCCTGCTGAACAAAACGAGTAAACGAATCGCCTGCGCAGAATTGTTCGTCGATGACGGTTCCCCAGAAGCTTTTATATTCGAGTGCTTTGTCACGGAGAAATTCAGCATCCAGTTGTCTCGCCTCAGTCAGGGAAGATACGCCCAGGAAGTCGAAAAATGCAACCCCGGCTTGCTCTGCATCCCGCAGTGTGGAACGGACAGAAGGCACACGGACTTTCGGGTACAACTCCGTAGCCATACCGCTCATGATGACGGCTCGCTGGAACAAGCCCTTATTTTGCGGAGAGGTCATCTGGCTGAGTACACTTCCCCCGCCTGCCGACTGTCCACCGATCGTGATCTGGTCTGGATTACCGCCAAAGGCGGCAATGTTGCGTTTGACCCACTGTGTGCCCGCTTGCTGATCGAGATGACCGAAGTTGGCGGGTGCATGGGGGGATTCGGCACTAATCTCAGGATGACACAGGAAGCCGAAGGCATTCAGCCGATAATTAATCGTCACGACGACAATGCCTCTACGAGCGATTCGCTCACCGTCAAATTCCATTTCGGCCGTATGGCCCACTTGGAGGCCCCCGCCAAAGTACCAGACAAAAACAGGCAGCTTCTCGTCCGTGCGTTTGGCTGGTGTCCAGACATTCAGATACAGACAATCCTCATCCATGGGCAGGTCGGGATCAACGGCCCATTCGCGGGTATAAATATTGTTGTCATCGATGACTGTTGGGGCTTGCATGGAGATGGGGGCAAAATCAAAAGCTTGCAGTACACCTTCCCAGCTCGACTGCGGCTGCGGAGCGCGCCAGCGGTTCTCACCTACAGGAGGTGCGGCAAAAGGAATTCCCTTGAAGCTGGTAATCCGCGGGTCCGCCGCGGGCAGTCCTTGCACTTGTCCATGTTCTACCGTAACCATTCTAAGCATACAACATTCTCCTCTCTGGATTTAGCGTGTAAGCGTTACCGTACATCTGACCAACGTGGCATTAGAAAGGGGGAATCAAGGTTGAATCCGATTTGGCATGAGAGCAATAGAGCCAGTAATTTGTATTTTATCAGCGGTGGTCACAAGCCAGCCAACCCTCACCAATGGGGGCCAGGCGTGCGAGACGTTTATGCGTTGCACTATATTATCCGCGGCCAAGGGACGCTGGAGACGGGCGGCCGCGTTTTTCGGTTAGTTACGGGGGAAAGCTTTATCATATTTCCGCAAAAGGAGATTTATTATTATCCAGACCCGCAAGATCCATGGGAGTATGTCTGGGTGGAGTTTAGCGGTGAGGATGCCGGGCGGTTGCTGGGGCTGACGCAGTTCTCAGAGGTACAACCCGTGGTGTCGGTCTCGCCGGAGACACTACAGCCTTTTTTCCACCTTGCCTGGAACGCGGGTGCATCATCCTATGAATTACTGCGGGCTGATGCACGTTTGCGTCTGCTGCTCTCCTACTATATGGAGCATTATCCGAAGGAGCCGCAGGTGGATGCCAAGGATTATGTCTGGCTGGCGAGAAAGTACATCGAGCAAAACTACTGGAAGCCGACACTGACCGTCACGGAGATCGTAAAGGCAGTTAATCTGGAGCGCAGTTATTTGTTTCGTCTGTTTAAGGCAGCAACCGGCAAGTCTGTTTTGGAGTATATTACATCCTGTCGAATCGATCGCGCCTGTGAGCTGCTGAAAACGTCGGGCCTGCCGATTCAATCGGTAGCCTATTCTGTCGGATACAATGATCCGTTATATTTTTCCAAAGTATTTAAGAAAGCAACTTCACACACGCCAACATCGTACATGATGTTGCACGGGACCAAGGCATAACGTTAACGGAACAGGGCGCAGTTCCCGGACTCTCGGAAATAATGGATCAGCTTCTCAATAGGCTCGCGTCCACAGTTCAACTTCACTCCTATACAATCGATGCACAGAAATTGCTGGGCAGAGCGCGAGATCAATTTGAGGTAGATGCCCACATCGTCTGAAGAGAGCGGAACCTGACAGGATGTGCACAGGCGATGTTGAGTCATCTATTTCACCAGTTTCGCACGCACAATTAAACAATCATGTGCTGCGACAACGGGAGCGAAGCGTTCACGGAATACGCCAAGCTCTTTATGTTCCCAGCAGTCATACAGGGACAGGGCATAACCGGCAGCGTAAGGCAGACCCATATCCCAAAATTGCAAAGACAATTCCCGCTGGCTGTCGCTCAGGTTGAAGAAACCAATAGCTAGATCACCATCCGTGAGTACTTTCACCAGCATAAATACATCGTCTGTGTGAAACCATTGCGGTTCTGGTTTAATGCGGTAAGCTCCGCGTGCTTCTACATCCTGATTGATAGCGATCAGGTCAGGATTAAGGAGAATATCCTTTGTAATCTGGTTAGCTTTGCGCATGTCACATCCGATCATTAATGGGGAACCCATCATGGACCAGAGTGAGAAGTGGGTTTTATATTCGATGTCGTTGCATCCGCCGATGCTACCAATATAATCATTGTTGCTTCCACCGTACATACCAACGATTAGCATATCCATGTCGTTATGGCAGAAAGAGCCAGTGTAGCTTTGTTTCCCGAGTTGGGACAGGGCAAGTTCCTTCACTGAATCCCAATTGTCACGGATATCACCGGTGGAGCGGTACATATGAGCGCCCGATTCCCGTATCCAATCGTATACGTCATCAGCTCCCCAATTGCAGGCGGAGAACAGGATATCGCGTCCGCAGTTTTTGAGCGCAAGGCTCATCCGTTTGTACAGCAGCTCTCCTGAGATATGGCGCGGCTTGAAGCAGTAGTCATACTTCAAATAATCAACGCCCCATTCGGCAAAAAGGGCAGCATCCTGGAATTCATGCTCAAAGCTGCCTGGATACCCGGCACATGTATGCGTACCCACGCATGAATACATGCCGAACTTTAGTCCTTTGTTATGGATATAATCAGAGAGCGCTTTCATTCCACTCGGGAATTTCTCCGGGTCCGCCACCAGATTGCCGCTCGCATCACGTTCCTTCAGGCTCCAGCAATCATCAATGACAATATACTCGTAACCAGCGGCCAGATAACCTTCCGATACAAACACATCAGCGACATCCCGAATTAATTGTTCGTTAATATCCCACGTAAAGGTATTCCACGAATTCCAGCCCAAGGCAGGGGCAAAGCCTAACACTTGATTGTTGCTCATGCTCTCGCATCCTTCCTCATCTCGGTTTGGTTAACAACACTAAACTGAACATAAACGATGAGCGACGTATCCTGCCATAGCTTAACGTTGCTTGGACATGGACAGATGTTGCTCTGCTTGTGCTGGGGGAATTAGCTCTTCCAATCAGGCTCTCGGCAGGTATTCAGAAGTTGCCGGTAAAAGCATAAGAAAGGAAAAATGTCTGTCTGCGAAGAAGTTATATCTATCTTTTCAGGGATCTGTGCGAAACAATGGTGTAGATGTTATGATCGGTGATAATGCTCGAACAGGTTGTCAGAGCAACAGGGAAATTTGAATAGTATTCAGTTTTTTTAGGAAAAATACCCCATTAGGGAATCCCTCATGTGAATGGTAATAATCTCGCCGGAATGATTTTGCATATGGCAGAATAGTTCGAATTGGATAATGTACGATTTTGCATCGGTTTTTCGTTAAACATAAGTGTCTGTTTGATATGATCAGATACTAATTTATAGGATTGGGAGTGTTGCCAAATGAATCTAGATGAAGTAATGCAGGAGCTTGAAGCGTTGGGCAAAGAACGAACGAAAAAAATCTATATTTCCAATGGTGCGCATGAACCGTTATTTGGCGTGGCAACCGGGGCGATGAAACCAATGGCGAAGCGAATCAAAAAGGATCAACCTTTGGCGGAGCAACTATATGCAACGGGGAATTATGATGCGATGTACTTTGCAGGCGTGATAGCCGATCCTCAAGCGATGACAGAAGATGATTTCGACCGTTGGATTGACGCTGCTTATTTTTACATGATCTCTGACTTCATCGTTGCCGTTACGCTGGCGGAGACGGATATTGCTCAAGAAGTTTCGGATAAGTGGATCGCCAGCGGAGATGAATTGAAAATGTCAGCAGGATGGAGCTGTTACTGTTGGTTGCTCGGCAGTCGAAAGGATGCTGAATTTTCGGAGAATAAACTGATGGAGATGCTGGAACAGGTGAAAAAGACGATTCACGACTCTCCGGAACGAACGAAATATTCGATGAACAACTTCCTGTATACAGTCGCGACATCCTATCAACCGTTGCACGATCAGGCAGTGGAGACAGCCAAGGCTGTGGGACCTGTCGAAGTGAACAAGGACATGCCCAAGAGCAAGCTGCTGAATGCCTCTGAGAATATCCAAAAGGCAGTGGATAAAGGGCGAACGGGCTTCAAGCGTAAATATGTAAGATGCTGAAATTTTTGCCGTAGCGTCAGTTTTAACATACGGAACATATGATTATCGTGGGATTGAAATCCACAATCTCCATGTTAAAATGGGGACGGAAACAGCTTATCATGCAAAGAAAGCCGTGCGCTAACACGACACTCTGACGCAATAGCCGCTTTTAAGGGCGGTGGGCTTAACAAGAGGATACACGATCAAGTAGACCGCAACCTTTGCCAGGGTGAGCGGTCTATTTGTGTTTTTAACTTGATATAGCAACATCAAATCTACTTATTGTATAAAAACAAGAAACCCTTACATATCTTTTCTTTTAACCATTTCTTTGGCTTGCTGTCTGCCCGCCGAGAGAAAGCTGTCGCTAAGCTCAGGATCACTAACAGAGCGTGCAAGTACAAGCGAACCAACCATTGTACTGAACAGTGCACGACCGCTGGACATATCGATCTCAGCCAGATTGGAGATAAAAGTGATCATCCGCTCTAATTCATGGGTGAACACCTGCCGAATTTCTTCGGACGAACGGGATATTTCGCTGGAAAGGGCGGGGAAAATACAGCTCATTTCCGTTTGGTCGCGGTGATACGGACTCAAATAATAATCGATTACTTTATTAATTTTGGAATTCTGCTCTTCCTGATCAGCCACGTTCTTTAGAAGTGTAATGGTATCACTAATGGCATATTCACAGGCTTCGGCAACCAATTGTTCCTTGTTGTCAAAATGTGAATAGAACCCTCCGTGAGTTAATCCAGCTCCCTTCATAATAAACGGGACACTCACTTCCTGGATACCATTGGTGCGAAAAGCTCGAGCCGCACTTTCAACAATCTTACCTCGTACTTTTATCTTATGTCCTTTAGGATAGGGCATGATCATTCACTCCATAGTTTCATCATTATACTTTTTAAAATATTATAGTCATCATAATAAAGCCTGTCAATTTGGCGACTGAATATCTGTTGCTTTACAAACGGATAAAATACGGTTGTTGACGATTTTAAAATATGATGATTATAATATATTACGGTCATCATATTTTAAATTGACTTCAAATCGGGAGGTATCAGAATATGAGCAAGCTTAAATCTGTGGATACGTTAGTTATTGGATCAGGTCCAGGTGGTTATGTGGCGGCGCTTCGTTCTTCGCAGTTGGGGATGAAAACGGCGATTGTTGAACGTAAACAGCTCGGCGGGGTCTGTACACATGTGGGTTGCATACCATCCAAAGCTTTAATTGCGGAATCGCATCGCTATGATTGGTTCAGACAGTTCAATCAAGCTGACGCGGCAGCGACATTTAAGACTGCTCAGGATTTTAAACAGGGGGTTGTGGATAAACAGGCAGGTGGCGTCCACTATTTGTTAAAGACTGCGGGTGTTAACATTCTGGAAGGAGAGGCCAGTCTGGTGGATGAGCACACAGCCATGATCCAGCAAGCTGGGCAGGAGCAAAGCATTTCTTTTAAAAATCTCATACTGGCAACGGGGTCTCGTCCAATTGAATTGCCAGCATTTCCAGTTGGAGGTCGCATCTTATCTTCCACTGAAGCATTATCTCTACAGGAGGTTCCGAGTAGTCTGATTGTGATCGGCGGAGGTTATATTGGGGTGGAGCTTGGACAGATGTATGCCAAATTCGGAACCAAGGTAACGATTCTGGAGGGAGGCGCACAAGTATTGCCTGGATTCGAGGGGGAACTTGCAGCCCCTGTAGTCAAACAATTGAAGGCGGACGGCATCCAGATCGTAAACGGAGCGATTGCCGAAAAGGTGGAGCACAATGCGGATTCCGTTACACTGCATTATTCAAAAAATCAGGAGCAGCAACAAGTTACAGCAGAATATGTACTGGTTACAATCGGCAGAAAACCCAATACAGACGGCCAGTTAGGACTGGAACGCATAGGTGTGCTCGTAACGAACAAAGGACTGGTTGAGACGGATGAACAGTGCAGAACGGTTATCCCTCACATTTACGCTATTGGAGATATTACAGCCGGTCCGGCACTTGCCCACAAGGCATCCTATGAAGCCAAAGTAGCTGCAGAAGCCATTGCTGGTCTTACCTCCAAAGTGGATTACAAGGTAATTCCGCTTGTCGTGTTTTCTGATCCGGAGATATCCAGTGTTGGGGTAAGTGAGACGGAAGCCAATGCACAGGCCGTTCCGGTGGTTATTGGGAAATCTTCTTTCGGGATTAACGGAAGAGCATTGGCATTAAGAGAACCCGAAGGATTTGTGAAAATAGTGGCAGACCCGACCACAGGAATTGTCATTGGTGCGCAAATCGTAGGCGTGGAGGCATCCACACTGATATCGGAGCTCGCACTCGCAATTGAGATGGGGGCAACCGTGGAAGATCTGGCCATGACGATTCATCCTCATCCGACTTTGGGAGAAGTGATCATGGAGGCAGCCGAGAATGCGGTCACCAAAATTAAAAAGCAAAAATAGTCAGCAAATTTAACCATACACGAGGATTGGGAATGGGAGAGATATAAGAATGAAGATAAAAGCAGGTTTGTATATCGGAATTGCGATGGTGGTTATTATTGGAGGTTCACTTCTTACGGTTAAAGGGAAGGATGCTGTAAGTCAGGCCGAGAGCCGGAAACAAGGCATACTTGAGTCAGAGCAAACGACTTTATATTATCAGAATAGTCCCGGGACGATTGCAGAGGTTGGTGCATCTACGGGGGACTCTGTGAAAGAGGGAGAGGTTCTTTTCAAAGTGAAATCAGCCGGGGAGGGAGATGTGGATGTACTCGCACCGTATGACGGATTGGTTGACCGAGTCGCTGTGAGTAAGGGAGATCAAGTACAAGGAGGAGTTTCGCTAGCAGTTGTGCAAAAGAATACGTATTACACCGACCTTTACATACAGGAAAGTGAAATTCAACAGCTTGCAGTGAATCAAAGCATTGATGTTCATTTTCCATATTTGGATCAGCCAACGCAGGTGAAGGGGAGCGTCACTTCCATCTCAACTGCTCCTCAGTTCGCAAATTTGCGGATGTCCCGGGAAAAAGGGCAAGCCGATTTGAGTATGTTTTTGGTCCGGATATCGATGGATTCGAATACTGAATTGCTTCCGGGGATGACAGCAGAGGTGAAACTTGATGAAATCACTGATTGACGAGTGGAAGTACGTCATAGGAAGTAAGTATATACGGCTAATTTTTATTGGGCCAATGATTGCAGCCTTATTTTTTGGATTAATGTTCTCGCAGAATCAACTCAATAAATCACCAGTTGTGGTCATTGATGAGGATCATAGCGAATATTCACGGCAATTGATCTCCAAAATAAATGCGTCACAATACATGAGCGTCAAGAGCGTATATGCGAGCCGAATGAGTCCTGAAACATTACTTGCCAACGAGCAGGCTGTAGCGATCATTATGCTTCCCAATCAGTTGGGATTGCGTCAACAACAAGGGAAATCGACGAATATAGGTATCTTGATGGATAACACGATGCCCTCGGGGTTGACTGGTATTCGCACTGCGATTCAGGAGATCATCCAGACGGAAAATATGACCCTTTCCATGACACGTCTGATCCAAAAAGGGATGGATACCGAGACAGCTAAAGGAATCGTGTCACCGTTATCCCTTCAGCAGCGGATGCTGTTTAATCCAACCTCCAGTTATGTCGGTTTTATGGTGCTTGGATTTGTAAATATCGTAGTATTGATGATTACAACAAGTGCAGCGGGATCGATTGTACCTCGGCTTCGTCAGGAAGGGAAACTGTTTGCCAACGGAAAGTCACCTTTTCAACTATGGGTTCGGAGTGTACCTTACGCTGCGTTGAGTTCACTTTCACTGCTTCTATCCTATGGATTGTTAAAACAGGTGGGGGGAATGCGGTTTGAAGCAGAGGCTTATCTTTTTATCATTCCGTTAGTTGTTTATGCTTTTGCCTTGTCACTCATGGGTATGCTGATTGGATACACTGCCAAAGATATGTCGAAAGTAAGCCTTCGAACCAGCTTGGTATTGTATCCCTCCTTTCTGGCTACGGGAATTCAATTAACGCCGCTGGCGTTCCCAGAACCGTTCCAAATGTTCGCATGGGCATTACCCATGAACTGGCTTAACCGTCTGATTCGTGGAATGGCGTTTAGGGACGGGACGCTGACAGCCTACAGTCAGGAGTTGGGGGCATTGCTGATTATTATTGGCGGAGTGTCCTTGTTCATGGGATTACTGTTTCTGCGGGAAACAAGGAAAGTTTCTTCCAGCAGAGCACCCCTGTTGAATACGGATATATTGCTGAGCAGTAATTAATTATTTAAGAATCGTTAAACAACGAAAAAAGGCGCACGGGAGTCATTCCTGTTGCGTCTTTCTGTTTTCTTTTAAATCTCATTCGTGCCTCTCATACGGCGAGCTATTTTCCATATTCAAAAATGGTCTGCGATAGTAAGGGGGAAATACCATAGATTGTTTCTCATTAATCGTCATCATTATATGATATAATTTCTCACTGAGAGTACAGAAATGGAGAGCAAAAACGGCTTGATCCAGCTACTCCATAGCTGCGCCCATTTGTGACCTACTGCTCAGATGAAAACTTCCAAGGGAGCACTGGCTTTTAGGATATAGAGCTGCACGCAGATAAAATTATATATTGTGGGAGTTGTCTAACGAATCATGAATAAAAAAGAAGTCGCGCACATACGCAAGCAATTTAAACTCGATCACGATCTACTGAATATTTACGATATTCTCAACGTGTATATTACGAAGGAAACGAATGAGGTCTATCACTGGGAGCGTCATCCGTTCGAACTGGTGGACAGAGAGAAGCAGGAGCTGTACATGGGCAATTTCAAAAAATTGCTGACAGGTGATTTGGATCAGAAGTTGTTTGAGTTGAAGTTCCAGGAAGCGGCGGAGGACCCGGCACAGGTATTGCTTCACCAGGCTCTGGTAACAGGTGATCCGGATGAATGGCAGGATCTGATGCTGCTGCTCGTGGATCGAATGTTGGTGGATACGAAGTTTGAGCGGGACATGGTAGCTACGTTTGTGCGTGGACAGTATTATCTGCCGACCAAGGCTAGAAACGAAGCCACGGAAGAGAGTGAGAAGAATGAGGTGTTCGCCCATCCGTTCATTCTGTGCAGCGTAAATTCCACGGAGAAACAGCGGAAGACACTCTTGTTTGATTACGTGGAGAGAGAATTCAAATACAACATTATTGTCGATCCGATTATCAAATTAAGCACGCCAGAGCAAGGATTCTTGTACCCTAGCGTGACGGACAACTACTCCGATGTGAATCGTGTACTATATTGTACAGGGAAATCCAATTTCCCGGATCCGCATTTTGTTGAAAATGTATTGAATGGAGAAAGATCCGTAACCGCACTGGAAGAACGGGCGATCTTCGAAGATATCGTCAAGGAAGTGGCCGGTGAACAGCTCGATTCAGCCACCATTGCACATGTATACGAGGAGATCAACCGAGTCATCGAGATTAACGAAGAGTCCCATGAGGAAGAACCTCCGAAGCTGGATTATAAAGATCTGGAACGTGTACTGACCGCAAGTGGTATAGAGGATCTGACAACGGAGAAAGTAGAACGTGCCTTCGAAACGATCGTTGACAACAAGAACTATGAGATGAAGGCGACCAGTGTTATGCCGAAGTTTACGTCCAAATCCATTAAGATCGAAACCAAGGTTGCTACGATTTCGGTTAGCCCGCAAGACCTGAGATATGTGAAACAGGTGAACTATCAAGGCAGACGTTGCATCATGATTGAAGTGGACGAAGATGTTGTGATTGAAGGCTTTACCCTTAACACAGAAAAACTTATAAATGAGTGATTGATTATAGACCATGATGATGTAAAATCATCGGACAAGGACGGATAAACGTCCATCTATTGCAAAAAGCCCAAGCCTAAAGCAACACTGAACTGCTCCCTGTCATAGTAGACCGTAGAAGACTACGATGGGAGCAGATCAGTATGCCAAGGCATGGGCTGTTTTGCTGTTTCATGATTGTCGCAACAGTTGTTTGATATCTGCTGCCGGACTGGAGTCGAGCTCCTCTCTGAGCAATTCCTCCAGAACAAGATATTGGCGCTGCGCTTCGGTTCTTCGTCCGAGGGACAGATACAGCAGGATGATCTCGCGATGGATATCTTCCCGAATCGAGTCAATCTGGAGGATACGTTCAAAATAATACAGCGCCCTTAGCGGCTCGCCTTCCTTCGCGTGATAGTGGGCAGCAGTTTCCATCGTCATAATGAAATCCAGTTCCAGCTGTCTGGACCATGCGAAAGCCCACTCATAATGCCTTCCTTTCAGGAGTTCACCCGTATACAACGTGTCCATCCGCTCGAAGAGATCGGGGCGATGTACCGAGGCCTGACGCATCTGCCGGAACAAAACCTCGAACTCGTACAGATCACAGTTGATCGCTTCCCGGTCGATACGGATACCATTCCTGTCCTTAAGAATGATCGGCACGTCACTGTTATCCCCGATAGCACGTCGCACATAGTACAGCGTGGAATTGATGTTCGTCCAGGCCTTCTGCGGACTGAGGTCCTTCCACAACGTATCGGCCAGCGCATCACGGGTAGTCGATTTGGTATATAGCAAGAATGCGAGTAACTCTTCCGTTTTGGGCGTTCTAAGCTTGATGGGGCTGTCTGCTCCGACTCCACCGAACACGGTGAATTCACCGAACAGACGAACGTTCAGTTTCGGTTCAGGCACCGCTGGCTCGGGCGTTGTCACGGACTTGTGAAGCTTTTCCTGCAACCGCTGAATGCTGCGGTTCAGTCGCTCTGCCGTGACTGGTTTAATAACGTAATCGATCACCTCTTTGTCGAAGGCCTGCACCGCATATTCCTCATATCCGGTCACCAGCACGATGGGGAGCGAAGGGTGATGTTTACGTAATTCACCAATGAGGTGCATTCCCGAGATGCGAGGCATCGTAATGTCCAGAAATGCCGCATCGAAGCTATTCTCTGCTGCATATTCACAGGCTTCCTCCGGGTCGTGAAATGCGCGAGATACTTCAACTTCTCCACTTTCTGTCAAAATGCGATTCAGTCGCTTCAGCGACAAATCCTCATCATCCACGATGATGACTTTCATCATGTTTCATACCCCCCGTTCCCATCTGTGTTTAGACGTTGATTTGGAAGATCAAATGTAATCCGCGTTCCCTCGCCGTCCAGACTTTCCATCTGAAGGTGTCTGCCATACAGCAGGTTCAGCCGGCTGGAAATATTCCATAGTCCAACGCCGTTACTGCCGTCTGTAGATTGCCGAATTTCGTCCATCCGTTGCTTGGTTATGCCAATTCCGTTGTCCTCGATGGTGAAACGTGTTTCCGTATCATTCAGATTACGAATGGACAACATGACCCGACCACCGTGAATGCTGGACATCAGACCATGCCGAATTGCGTTTTCGATCAGGGGCTGTAACGTGAGCGGCGGAATGTCCATGTTCCGGTTCACATCCGCATCCACATCGATAATGACCTCCAGCCTTGAGCCAAAGCGTGCCTGTTCAATGGCAACGTATGCTTCGATCATCTCCAGTTCGTTCATCAGGCTGGTTTTGGAGTCCAGATGTTTGAAGTGCACACTGCGCCTTAAGTAACTCGATAATTGCAAAATCAATTGTTCTGCCCGATTCGGCGCATCCACGCACAATTCGGCAATGGCGTTCAGAGCGTTATATAGAAAGTGCGGGTTCATCTGTGACCGCAAAAAAGATATTTCCGCATCTCGCGCAGCTTGCACGGATGTTTTCATCCGAGTCAAACCACCGATCCGTGCCACCAGTTCCTCCGATTCGAACGGCTTGGATACAAAATCATTGGCGCCTTTCTCCAAGGCCAGCTTCAATTGATTAGCTTTATTACTCGCCGTCAGCATGAGTACAGGCAACTCGGAAGGAGAGAAGCGCTCCCTGATCCGTTCCAGCAATTCGTAACCCGACATGTCAGGCATCATGATATCAGCAATGACGAGATGCACGGCAGGTAGCTTGTCCAGCAGCTCCAGTACCGAAGGTGAGCGTGAAGTGACCACATAACTGTAACCCTCCAGCTTCAAGAGATTCACTATGGTCTGTAAATTAGCCGAGTCGTCATCCACAACGATGATCCATTCGTCTTTATTCCCTTGTACAATCGTTGGTTCTTCGAACCGGAGTAGCCGATTACCAGGACCTGTAGGAGCGATGGTAAGTGGCATGACGTTGGAACGTTTCTCTCCTTTTTTCTCTGCCAGCGGAAAAGTCAGGATGAACGTGGCACCCATGCCGGGTGCTGATTCCGCATGAATGGTTCCGTCGTGCAGCTCGACCAGCTTGCGCGTAATGCTCAGTCCAAGACCGGTGCCTCCGGCAACGACTGGCCCCGAATCTGCTTCCTGCTCGAACGGCAGGAAGATATGTTCCAGCTTGTCTGTACCGATACCACGGCCGGTATCCACAATGCGTATTTCCGCTTTGCCTTGCACAACCGCAGCTTTGACGCTTACCGTGCCATGTTCCGTGAACTTAACTGCATTGCCGATCAGATTATGCAAAATCTGAATCAATCGGTTGCCGTCTGCATAAATCGGCGGGAAATGCGCCGGGATGCGGTTGATAAGCTCCACCTTTTTCGCGCCAAGCAGGAAGGAGTGCATACGCATGACCGATTCGACAAACGAGTACAGATCGGTCGAAGACCGGTGGAGCGGGATGTCGCCATGTTTCATTTTCGAATAATCCAGTAATTCATCGACCAGATAGGTTAATCGTCTGCCACTTCCCGTCACGATCGCCAGATTGTGCGCTTGCTCATCGGTAAGGGGACCTTCTGCGCCTTTAAGCAGGCTTTCACTGATGTTGACAATCGCGTTCAGCGGTGTTTTGAGCTCATGCGAGGTATTGGACAGGAAGTCATCCTTCACTTTGTCCAGCAAGAGCAGCTGATCTTTGAGAGTACGGACCGTACGATAGGCCTCGAAGAACCGAAGCACCGCTAGAAACAGCATCAGGATGCTGAACAGGACAATGGAAGCCTGTCCGATGTTCATATTTTCCTTGAGCGAGATCGAGAAGAGATTAATGTCCAGACAGTACAGCATGATGCTTAAGAGAGCTGCGTACCACAGAAAAGTAGACAGCCGTTCGCCCTTCTCACTGGTTAGGAATTGTTTTGCACATTGATATAGCAACCAGAGCAGCATCAACGTGTACATAACGACGACGTAAGGTGCAGCCAGCCCATAGATGGAAATAGGCAGGAGCGTGACCATACATAAGTAAGCTCCGAAGATGATCAGGATCACCGCCGTGAGCATACCGGACAGGATGCGTGTTTTGAATCGGTAGAAGTAGAAGGTTAACAGACCCAGACATGCCACGGAGCAGAAATCTTTTAATTTATAGAGCGTGCTAAAGGAAATTTCCGTGCCGGCCATGGATAACACACGTTCGCTGATCATGCCGTTATAGAGTGCATACAGCAGACAGATTAGACCAAGCAGCAGCAGGGAATCGTCTCTGTTTCGGTAGAGCGCAGACCCCAGGTAACTGATGAGGAATATGATCGAAATGGTAGCCAGTACAGCAAGCGTGCCGAATTCAACGGCTGTGCTGATTTGATGTTTTTTCAGCATGGCTGCTTGTTCGCCGAAAAAGAGTGGCCCCGGAATGCCAGCGTCCGTGTAATCATAATTAGCCACCCGGATCAGAATCTCAATGTCACCGCCATGATAAGGGAAAAAGCCAATCTGGGGGGAGTTTCCTGGTCGATATCCCGCTGATTTCTCCACGGCATGCCCATCTTCCAGCAGCTTGTTGCCATTGATATAGATTTCGCTGGCAAAACGAATGTTCATTTTTTTGATCGCCAGCGTTCCTTCAACAGGTGTATTACGCAGTACCAGTCGATACGTGGCGAAGCCGTGGGTTGGCAGTCGTTCACCATCCACTTTAAGTCGATTCCAGGAGCCGGGAACGGTTGCATAAGTGTCGGGTGCTTTCGTTGGACCAGCCTGATTCGATGTTGCAGATTTGTCAGGAAGCAATCGCTCCCAGTAAAACTCCCACTCCCCGTCCAGCTTGATCCGCTCGTCTTGTTCAGGGTCCCAGGCCGAGAGGTCCAGAACACCTTGACGGGCATGAAGTGCAGCAGATTGTGGTTCTCTGATCGTTGACAGGAGCAGTACGGTAACAGCGACTACAACCGTCAGGACAACGCCTGAAATTTTTAATAACACGAAATGCTGCTCCTTTAGAGATTGTTCAATCCTTTGGTAGCTTCGGACAAAATCTCTTGTATTCTATCGGCATTGTAGCGAATATCTCTGGGGGGTGCAATCATATTTCGACAAATTCCTTCATACCCACCCCGTAAATTCCAGTATGGACGCTTTTGCAGACTGTGCTTCCGTATGTGCCCCTTTGCGCCAGGCTTTGGGTGATTCTCCCATCAGTTTGGCGAAGCAACGGTTAAAGCTGGAGATGGATCGGAAGCCGACCTGCTCAGAGATGGACAGAACGGAGGCCTCCGTGCTTTTTAATCGCTTGCACGCCTCTTCGACCCGGGTACTATTCAGAAAATCGAGCGGTGTGGTTCCCATAATTTCATGGAACTTGCGGCGAAAATGCGTTGTACTCAGATGACACAGTTCAGCGAGGTAATCGATGGTCACAGGCATCATATAGTTTTTGGTGATAAACTCCAGCACGGGTGAGATGACCAAGTTACCTTGGAGGTCTCGTTCCCGTTCCTGATCCTGAGATGACAAGCGCTCGCTGCTCGCATGAATTCGAAGCAGTTCGATATATAGAGACATCAACAAGCCGTACGCGCTCTCCCGATAGTAGGGGGACTGCTGCTTCATTTCTTCTACTACTGATGTTGCGAGCATGTGAATTTTGGGATGTTGTTCTTTATTCAGGATGCAATTGGTCCCCTGAATCGCCCATAAATTCGGTTCAATGTGAGTTTGTGCTGCTTTGAGCGAATGGCGGAAGAGTTCTTCCGGTGAAAAAAAGATATACGCCCACAGGCTGGCGTTATTAGGTGAACTGTACGTGGTATGCGGAAGATAGCGGGGAATGAACGTGACATCGCCTGCTCGAAAAGGCACAGATTCTCCCTTAATCTCCATGATTCCTCCATCGGAATAACAGATGCCAATCTCCATGTGGTTATGGAAATGAAGATGCTCACTCTTGATATCGGATATTCTCCAGCGGTCTCCACTGAGTAACAGGACAGGAAAATCAATGGGCAGGCTATAGTGACGATATTCAATGACAGGTTTCTTCGGTTTAGGCATTTTCGAGGACTCCTATGTATAAATGATTGAAATTGCACAGTTTTGTTGTGAATATGCTTAGATTGAGACTATTTTACTGCGTACAATGGAATAAGTAAAGCGTTTACAAAAATGGACGGACACCTCTCAGGGTGCACTTGGGGGCGTGTGCGCAGGGAGAGGGGAATAACAATGCTTCAAGTGAAATATGACAGAGAACAGATTCTGCACGTAATCGAGAACGTTACCAAGAAAACACTGGATATGGATCTGACATGGGATTGGCCCGGCGGTGTGGCGTATTACGGTGTATCCAGAGCCTATCAGACGACAGGCAACCAAGAAATACTGGACAGGCTGGTGAAATGGGCGGACGAATATATCGAGCTGGGTCTGCCAAGTTGGACTGTAAATACATGTGCCATGGGTCATGTGCTCATCACTTTATATGAAGAAACCGGGGATCAGAAATATTGGGATATTGTTCTCAGCAAAGTCGATTATCTCCAGAATCATGCGCTTCGCTTTGGAGACAACGTGCTTCAGCATACAGTATCCGTTTCCAATGATTTTCCGGAACAGGCTTGGGCGGATACCTTGTTTATGGCGGCATTTTTCCTGCTCCGTGTAGGTAGCAAATTAAAAGACGAAGCCATGATCCAGGATGCGCTGAATCAGTATTACTGGCATATCAAATACCTGCAAGATCCGAGCAGCAGTCTGTGGTATCACGGTTATAACCATATCAACAAGGACCACATGTCCGGATTTTACTGGGGAAGAGCGAACGCTTGGGGAGCCTATACCATGTCTCAGGTGAAACCGCAATTGAACGACTGGTACTTGTATCCGCAATGTATGGATGTAGAGTGTGCCCTTCGCGATCAGTTGGCGGCTCTCAAGCTGGTGCAGACCGAGAACGGCTTGTGGCGTACGGTTTTGGATGACGAAGAATCGTATGAAGAGGTGTCGGCTTCCGCGGGTATTGCAGCAGCCATGATCAATAACGGTAATCCACTGCATACGAAATATGTGCAAAAAGCACTGGAAGGTATCCTGAACAACATTAGCGAAGATGGGCGTGTGCTTGGTGTATCTGGCGGTACGGCGGTAATGAAGGATCGGGATGGCTATCGCAATATTCCAAAAGACTGGATTCAGGGCTGGGGTCAGGGCCTGGCTCTCGCTTTTCTGTCCGATATGTTGAGATAGGGAGGGAACCACATTGTCCAAAACAACCAAAGGCTCCTTTACACTACCGGGAGAATCCGGTTATGAAGCACTGACGCTGGAACTTGCCGATCGCTGGGGTGCCGATGTAATCCGTGACAGTGACGGTACGAAATTGTCCGATGAGATTATCAATGCCGGATATGGCATCTATTCAACCATTTGCATTATTCGGGATCATAATGAGTGGGCATCCCGTAATCTGGATAAACTGCAGCAATGTTTTCTCATTACGAATCCGAAGGTCGCTGTGCAAGATTATGTATCCATCTATCTGATGGAGGATTTCTTCGCTGAACAATTCAGGGTGAATGATTCCAAAGAAGCGTTTAAATATTGGCAAGTGTATGATCGAACGACTGGGGAAGAGGTACCTAGAGGACAGTGGAATTATGAAAGGGAATCAGGCAATGTTGTCATTACTGGTGTTGCTCCTTGGCATAAATACACGGTGAGTTTCATGGTCTATCGGATCTGGGAAGAGATCTCCATGTACAATCATACGACGAATAATTGGGATAAAGAGCATCTGATGCAGATTGACCCGATCTATACGGAAACGCAATCGTATCTACTAGATTGGATGGAAAATTGGTGCCAAAACCATCCGGAAACAACGGTTGTACGTTTTACATCGCTATTTTATAATTTCGCCTGGATCTGGGGCAGTGATGAACGGAATCGCCATCTGTTCTCGGATTGGGGTTCCTATGATTTTACGGTAAGTTCGAGAGCCTTGGATCTGTTCGCTCAGAAATATGGGTACTCACTCTCAGCCGAGGACTTTGTGAATGGTGGTAAATATCAGGTCACTCATATGCCTGCGGATCAGCGCAAACTGGACTGGATGGCATTTATCAATGATTTTGTCATTGAATTCGGTAAGAAATTAATTGATATGGTGCACAAACATAACAAGCTGGCGTATGTCTTCTATGATGACAGCTGGGTGGGAATGGAGCCGTACAATGATCGCTTTCAGGAGTTTGGATTCGACGGCATGATCAAATGTGTGTTCTCCGGTTACGAGGCTAGAATGTGCTCAGGCGTTAAGGCTGATATCCATGAGATTCGATTGCATCCCTACTTGTTCCCGGTTGGCTTAGGCGGACTTCCAACCTTCAAGGAGGGAGGAGATCCTACCCTGGATGCGAAGAAATATTGGATTAATATCCGGCGTGCGCTGCTGCGTGAGTCGATTGACCGGATTGGATTGGGTGGATATTTGCATCTGGTTGAGCCTTACCCGGACTTTGTGGATTATATCGAGAAGATTGCCCATGAATTCAGGGAAATGAAAGAGCTGCATCAGGCTGGAAAGCCTTATCAGATCAAGACAAAGGTAGCCGTGCTGCATAGCTGGGGCAAGTTAAGATCGTGGACCTTGTCCGGTCATTTTCATGAAACACATATGCATGATCTGATTCATGTGAATGAGGCCTTAGCCGGGTTGCCTGTTGACGTGCAGTTTATTGATTTTGATGATATTGGTCAGGGCGCGTTGAAGGATGTAGATGTCGTCATCAATGCCGGCTCTGCAGGTTCAGCATGGAGCGGTGGAGAGCATTGGAGTGACCACAAGTCTGTGGACTTATTGACCCAATGGGTGTATGAGGGTGGTACCTTTATTGGCATTAACCAGCCTTCGGCAATGGATGGGTACGACAGCTATTTTAGAATGGCCCACGTGCTTGGGGTGGATGAGGATACAGGCGCCAGAGTTGTCCATGGAAAATGGTCGTATGAGGTTAGTGATGAGTATGGTTTGGTGCCTGAGGGGGCTAGCATACTTCCGAAAAATAACATTTATCTTACTGATGGATCAGCAGCTGTAGTGAGTGAAACGGATGGTCAGATCACACTGTCCACACATGCTTTTGGAAAAGGAAAAGGGATCTACCTGCCTTCCTTCGAATTCAGCTGGGCAAATACAAGACTACTTCTGAATTTGATTCGATTTGCGGGCAATGAATTCCATGAAACAAAGTACATCACGGATAACTTGTACACCGAGTGCGCCTACTACCCTGAGAGCAACATATTGGTTGTGATCAATAATAGCGATCAGGTTCAGTCCACGACGATCCATACAGAGCATGGAAAACAGACCGTGGAATTGGAGCCGTATGATACGGTGATCACCAAAATTGGTTTAACAAAATCGGTATCCCCATAGAATGATGACTCGATAGACCGTATTCCTTAACCAGGGAGCGGTCTATTTTATTTATGAGTTGAATCAATTTCATTAACGTATATATTGCGGATCTTACAGAATCCCCGAACGAGAAAGCCAAATTCTTTAGATGTGGGATGAAAGTGAGGTCGGATACGGAGTATCACTATTGTGATGCTTCAAGTATCCGAAATGTCTGCCTTCTTAATTTTTTTAGTTTGTTTCAATTCATCTATTAAACTGATACAATATAGATATGAATGAATATAGAAGAACAAACACAACCGTATCTTTGTTGAACTATCATTTTGTGTTCTGCCCACGATACAGAAGAAAGATATTTCTCAAATTAGAGGTAGAACAGCGCTTCAAGGAACTGGTGCATGAGGTATGTGCAGAGCTTAAAATTGTGATTGTTGCCATGGAGTGCGACAAAGACCATACACATATGTTTCTCAATGCACTTCCAACATTAAGCCCTGCTGATATCATGGCAAAAATAAAAGGAGTCACATCAAAAAAACTACGAGAAGAGTTTCCACACCTTCTGCATTTGCCCAGTTTGTGGACACGTTCCTATTTTGTTTCTACCGCTGGAAATGTATCAAGTGAGACCATCAAGCGTTATGTTGAACAACAAAAGACAAGGGGGTGAAGTAACTGTCTCAGACCCTAACAGTTAAGGTAAAGCTGCTGCCGACTAAAGAGCAGATCCAACTATTGCAACAAAGTAGTCATGAATATATCCGAGTTGTTAATACACTCGTGGCCGAGATGGTAGAAGAAAAGAAAAGGTTGAAGAAGACAACAAAAGACATTCCTGCTAATCTACCAAGTGCAGTAAAAAATCAAGCGATTAAAGATGCGAATAGTGTCTTCTCTACCAAAGTTAAGAAAAGTAAATACGCAATCATACCGACCCTAAAGAAACCGATTTGCGTATGGAATAACCAAAACTATTTTCTTGACTTCACGCACATTTCCATTCCATTCATGGTAGAGGGAAAATCTAAGCGTTTAAAAATTCGTGCATTGTTCATCGACAAGGACCATCGAAACGTTGACCTTTTGAAGCATAAACTTGGTACGCTCCGTGTCACGAAAAGCTCAGGTAAGTGGATAGCCCAAATTGCTGTCACCATGCCAATAACTGAAAAAACGGGTATGCGGATTTTGGGCGTTGATTTAGGGTTGAAAGTCCCTGCCGTAGCCATCACAGATAATGATCACGCTCGATTCTTTGGGAATGGGCGAGAAAACAAATACAAGAAACGGAAGTTTCGTAGTGTTCGTCAAAAACTAGGAAAACAAAAGAAAGTGAACGCTATTCGCAAGTTAAATGATAAAGAACAACGATGGATGAAAGACAAAGACCACAAAGTCAGTCGTGAAATCGTTAATTTCGCAGTCGAAAATAAGACTTCTGTCATTCGCTTAGAGCAACTAACGAATATTAGGCAGACGACAAGAACAAGTCGTAAAAACGAAAAGAATCTACACACATGGTCATTCTACCGTTTGGCACAATTCATTGAATACAAAGCAAACATAGCAGGGATCAAAGTGGAATATGTGAACCCTGCATATTCAAGTCAAACCTGTCCAGAATGTTCAAAAAAGAACAAGGCGCAAGATAGAAGATATACGTGCCCATGTGGATTCAAGAGACATCGTGATATCGTTGGGGCGATGAATATTCGCTACGCAACTGTGATTGGCGGTAACAGTCAATCAGCCTAAGATGCTATATGCACTGTCTTAGGAGGGGTAATGGCATACCCTAATCTTAGCATCTGTCCAAAGCAGAAATGAAATGAGGACGTTAAGCTTAGCTAAGAATCCCAATCACTTTAGTGATCTTGCCCCTTTAGGGGTGGGAGTGTCAATGTATAGTGTTAACACTATTTAGTAGAATATTTAAATAAGGATAGGGATCATGAGCCCTAATATATTATTGTTTTCATCTTTTGAAAGGAGAGAATGCCCTAATGTACAGTTATAAAATGTTGGACAAGATAAGTATGGAAACAATTCACGAGGCGTTTGTGGATGCGTTCTCCGACTACCAGGTTAAAATGGATTTGCCTTTTTGGAAGTTTCAACAGATGCTCCAACGAAGGGGTTATCACCCCGAAATATCTATGGGAGCCTTTAAGGATGAGAGAATGGTCGGATTTGTTATCAATGGACTTCGAAGCTGGAATGGAAAGACAACTGCATATGACCTTGGGACAGGCGTTGTAAAAGATTGCAGACGGCAAGGCATTACAAGCGATCTGCTCTTAAATATTCAAAAGCTGTTAAAAGAAAAAAATGTAGAGCAATATTTGCTGGAAGTCATCCAATCCAACGAATCCGCAGTTCAGCTGTACAGTAAACAAAACTTCAAAATTCAAAGGGAATTTTCATGTTTCCAGTTGCAAAAAGATAAATTCATACCGCAAACGACCTGCACGGTGGAATGTGTGGAGAGAATCGATGTGGAGCAGTTTAAGGAATTTTGGGATGTGGAGCCCTCCTGGCAAAATTCAATTGATTCCATCTACGCTTTACCGGAAGCTTTTATCTATGTGGTTGCACGTCAGGATCACAGCATTGTTGGCTATGGCATTATAGATCAAAAAACAGGTGATGTTCCACAGCTTGCAGTGAACCAAAATTATCGGGCTAAAGGTATTGCAAGCAGCATCCTGACAGAGATGGTTCAACGCACAGAATCGCCTAGAATCAGTGTCCTCAATGTGGAGTCTCATCTGAAACCGATGCAAGATTTCCTCCTGGTCAAATCAGGTTTTGCATATCATGTGGGCCAGTACGAAATGCTCTTGAAATTATAACGTGATCGTCGTTTCGACTTAAGATCAGATCCGGTTCATACGAAAATATGTTGGTGTTAGTGTCTGTCTTGTTGGGCCAGTTGAACCGGAGGTTGATTAAAGGCTTCCCGGAAATCCTGGATTACAGTATCCAACCCATCCTGTACTCGTTATAATAATGTTGATATATGACATGGTTAGAGGAGACAAAGACATAACATGAGCCGAAAGACATACTGTAAGCGTATTCAGTTTCTGGATGATTGGAGTCTCAAAACCAAGTTGTACATATTGTTCATCTTTTGTGTGCTGGTCCCGGTCCTGGTCACAAATACCGTGTTTTACCTAAGCATCAAAGGCAACATTGAAGAGAAGGAGCATAGCCGATTTAATGAAATGCAGCAAAGGATCAAGTTCAACCTGCGGAACAGTATAGATAATAGCTTGTATGTGTCCAATTTTCTCTATACCGATGGAACGCTGAACCGGTTCATGGAGTACAAGTATCGCGATCAGGAAGACTATTATTCTGCCTACTATGATATGCTTAGCAACAACAATCTGGTCAGGTACTATTACAGCTACCAGCAGGTGAATCAAATTACGTTTTATGTTGGCAATGATACCTTCGTCAATGGAGGAAACTTTATTAAGCTGGATGATGAGGTGAAGAAAAGCGATTGGTATCAAGCGCTGATGAACACAAGCGACCATATCATGATCTATTCGTATTTTGACAAACAACAGGCTGAGATGTCGCAAAGTCAGGGAGGACGCAAAGTAAGCATTATTCGTAAGCTGGATTACTTTGGGGAGCAGCAGGTTGAAAAGGTGTTAAAGGTTGATCTGGACTACGCTTTCATTAACAAATCGCTTAAAAATGAGGGAGCAAATGGGAAGGTGTATGTCGTTTCGGATGGCAGGGTCATTTTCTCGAACGATTCAAAAATGAATCAGATGCGCAAGCCATTTAATCTGATTGCAAACAGTCCAATTGACCCTGTTCAATCCATGCAATCGATTCCCGTCGTATCCGAGGATTGGCAGATTGTCGTCAGCACGGAGAAATTGGACGTTCTGTCGGAGATTGTTAATTCCAAGCTTAATTTGACTTTACTAATCATTCTTAATCTGTTGGTGCCGACACTGCTAATCTGGTTGATATCCAGATCACTGGTCATCAGAGTTGATCGGATAGCGAAGCACCTGGATCAAGTGAAGCATGAGAAATTTGAGGTGATATCGGGACCTGTGGGCAAAGACGAGATCGGTAGCCTGACCCATAGTTATAACATGATGGTCATCAAGATCAAGAACCTGATTGAGATTGTGTTTAAGGGTCAGGTGGAGCGGCAAGCCCTTGAGCTCTCCAAGAAGCAGGCGGAGCTGAAAGCCCTTCAGAGTCAGGTGAATCCCCATTTCATGTTCAACACGCTTGAAACGATCCGTATGAGGAGTTTGATCAAGGACGAACTTGAAACCTCCGATGTCATTCATAAACTGGCACTGCTGTTACGTCAGACGATCAATTGGGGCGATGATCTGATTACAATCGCAGAGGAAATCCATTTTGTGGAGAGTTATCTGAGTATCCAGCAGTATCGCTTTGGTGAAAAGCTGCAATTTGCAATCCGGATCACAGACGAATCCATTACTGCCATGATGATACCTAAACTAACCGTTCTCACCTTTGTGGAGAATGCTTGTATCCATGGCATTGAGGGGACGTCGAATGATGGGGTCGTGGAGGTATTATTCGAAATTCGAAGTAATGAACTGTACATTTCCATTCGAGATACCGGAGTTGGTATGGATCAGGACAAGCTGGCCTCGCTCCGCAAAATGATGCAAGATCCGAGTATGGATCGGATGAGCGAGCTTAGCAGCATTGGTATGATGAATGCATATATTCGGCTGCGGATGTATTTTGATGATTTCGTTCAGGTGCACATATTCAGTGAAAAGGGGAAGGGAACAACGATTGGCATTCAAATTCCTCTTATGCAGGCATCCCAAGAATAAGGAGCGAGGATATGATCAACGTGCTGATTGTGGACGATGAGCCATTTATTCGCCAAGGTCTTCTATTGTTAATTGATTGGGGGTCTTACGGATTTCAGATTTGCGGTCAGGCTTCCAATGGCATGCAGGCATTGGAGTGTATACGCGCTATGCAGCCCGATCTGGTGATTTCCGACATTAAGATGCCGGAAATGGACGGATTGCAGCTTGCCAAAACCTTGTACGAGCAATATAGCCGTGACATCAAGCTGATTCTTCTAAGTGGATTCTATGAGTTCGGATATGCCAAGCAGGCGATTAAATACCAGGTGGATGACTACATTCTCAAGCCTATTGTGAAGACCGAACTGGTTCAGGTGCTTGAGGAGTTCAGGGATGCATTCAATGCGCGAATGGAAGAGAAGCGATATCAGCAAAAAAAAGATCAGATTATTATGGCCCAGCATATGCAGTCGATCTTGCTTGGGGTGGCCGAGGAGGAAGCTGTTACGAGTCTGCAGCCCCACTATCAAGATGCCGGCATACTGCGTTGCATCCTGATTGAGGCGGAAGCCGGTCCAGATCAGGGAACGGATTGGTGCGCTCGTGTTGAGGCATGGGTGGGCAAGACCTTGCCGGGACAAATTTTGAAGCCGTTCACAGGTGATAAAAATGCGGTTCTGCTCATGGTTACGGACCTGATGGTGAACCGTGAGGCAGTGACCTTGGAGCAATATTTGACCCGATTACATGCCGATCTGAGCCATGGTCAAGAGGCGGCTATTGCTTGTTATGTCGGGAAGGAAGTACATGAGTTGGAGGCGCTGCACGAGTCTTATCAATCCTGCGGCATAATGAAAGGCTTACGTTTCTTCACCACTTGCAGGCCCATTTATTACTTCGAACTTATGGATACGACCTTGTTTGTTAATCGGCCGGGACAGTTCGAAAAACAATTGTTTGATGGGCTAGTCAAGTGTATTGAGGAACAGCAGACGGATGAGCTATTTAGTCATGCAACGGCGATTTTTCAATTTTTTCTGGATGAGCGAATCGAGCCTGGTATTGTCCGCATCCACTTGCATTATCTGGCATACACTTTGCTGGATCTCGTGAATAACGATACGGTTACTCCAGATTCCGGGTTGATGGAATCGACTTTTCTGAAGGTGAACTACGCGATGTTATCCATGGAGGAAAACATTGAACATTTATGCGAATTCTCGCTCATGTGCGCAGAGAAACTGAAGGAGCAGCAAAAGTCAAATGCGATGGGCGTATTAGCCAAAATTGAGGCCTTCATTCACGAGCATTACAGAGAAAATATCAGCCTGAAGTTGCTCGGGGAGCAGTTTTACATGAATAGTGCATATCTGGGTCAGATTTTCAAAAAGCATTACTCGATCAGCTTCAGTGATTATTTGAATCAATTGCGTATTGAGGAAGCCGCCCGGCTGTTGCGCAGAACAGATCAAAGAGTATACGAAATCGCAACAATGGTGGGATATCGGGATTCCGATTACTTTATTAGCCGGTTCGAGAAACTCATGGGGGAGACGCCTGCACAATATCGTAAAAGTGCCCATGCTGCGTACTCTCTGGATTAACATCCTGCACTCCTTGACGGAGCGGCGGGATATTTTTTTTCGCAGATGCTGGAATTAGTGGGATTCCATCTATAGTTTATCCCGTTGAGAGGGGCATGGAAGCATGATAATTTTAAGTCAGCCTTTGGAAAGCGCTTTCCAAAAAGCTTCTGTCAATATAATCGATGGAGGGGTCATGATGAAAAAGGATGTTAGAAAAAGAATCAAGTATAGTGCTCTGCTCGCTTTAATACTGGTCATCGCACTCACTGGATGTACACCGGGATCGTCCTCAAAAGGGGAAAAGACAGCAGATGGAAGGGAATTGAAACAATTTTCCGCATTTTTTGCCGTACCGGGAAAAATTGCGCCTGACGATAATCGGGTGTTAAAGGCTATTGAGGAGAAAACAGGCGTCAGAGTTACGATGGACTGGCTTACAGGCCAAACAGCCAAAGAGCGGATTGGTGTACTCATTGCAGGCGGCGAATATCCCGATTTTATCGATGGGAGTGATGGTACTCAGCAACTGGTAGCAGCAGGAGCGTTAGTACCACTTGAGGATTACATCGATAAATATCCAAACATCAAAAATTACCTGGGCGAAGACTGGAAGAAGATGAAAAATACGACGGATGGACATATCTACTTCATTCCTCAATTCGGCAATATACAAGAAAAGTCGATGAAAGTATCCCATGACGGAGAAGCATTCTGGATTCAGAAGGCCGTATTGGAGTGGGATAATTATCCGACAATCAAAACGCTTGACCAATACTTCGACTTGATTGAACGATATAAAGCAGCTCATCCGACCGTTGATGGTCAGCCAACCATTGGATTTGAAATTATCTCCTATGACTGGCGTTATTTCGCACTGGAGAACCCTCCGCTCTTCATGGCTGGTTATCCTAACGAAGGCGCAGCCATCGTTGATAAAGAAACGCTGACGGCCAAAAACTATAATACCATTCCGGAAGCGAAGGCATATTTCAAGAAAATTAATGAGGTATATCATCAAGGCCTCGTCGATAACGAAACCTTTACAGCAAACTATGACCAATATATCTCCAAAATTTCAACCGGACGTGTGCTGGGCATGGTGGATCAAGGATGGCAGTTCCTTGACGCCGAGGCATCACTCGTGAAGCAAAAATTGTATGACAAAACCTATGTACCGTTGTCCATTACACTTTCCGAGAATGTTAAAGGGCGTTATCAGAACAATCCAATCCTTAACGTGAATGGTGGCCTGGCCATTACAAAGAGCTGCGAGGATATCGAGGGAGCACTTCAATATATTAATGATTTGCTGGACCCTGAGATGGAGGTATTGAGAACCTGGGGACAGGAAGGCGTGGATTACCAAGTCGATGACAAAGGCGTGTTCTCCAGGAATGAAGAGCAACGTGCGAATTCCAAAGATCCGGACTGGGTGCTGGCAAACACGGGAAGCCCGTTGGTCTATTTCCCGCATCATGAAGGCATGACCGCTGATGGGAAGAATGCTCTTGACCCTAAGGAGCAGCCGGAGGAGTACCTTGCCACATTGAATGACATCGACAAAAAAGTGCTGAAGGCTTATGGATATACGAAGTTTACCGACTTCCTTGAGCCTGCGGAGGAAAATGAACCGTGGTTCCCAATCTACACCTATAATTTCGAACCAAATAAACCGGAGACCATCGCCAGACAGAAAATGGACGATGTAAAACGCAAATGGCTGCCAAAAGTGATTATGACTTCACCAGCCGAATTTGATAAGGCTTGGGAAGAATATCAAGCCACGCTCAAGGAAAGCGCAGATATTAAAGCGTATGAAGATGCGCTGACGGAAGAAGTCCGCAGACGTATGGAACTGTAGGGATAAAGGCCTGTCACACAGAAAGGCTATGGGGAACCCCGTAGCCTTTCTTACACGCTAGATTGGGAGATTGGATAGGAATGGAATCGATTCACCCAGACTGGGTGATATAGATAAACTCGTAAGCAAGGAGAGAAAAACATGGCCAAAAAGGAGCTGCAGCCTTCGTTAAAAACCAGCCATATCCCAGCGGGAACAAGCTGGATCGGGTACAACCTGTCCAGAATGAAAAGTCAGCGACAATTAATGTGGATGTCATTTCCGTTTATTGCGTTTATCGCTATTTTTGCGTACGGACCATTATGGGGCTGGTTGATGGCGTTTCAGAATTATAGACCGGGCATTGGTTTTATGGAGCAGGATTGGGTTGGAGTGGATCATTTTCGAACGTTATTCACGGACCCTACATTTTTACGTGTCATTCGCAATACGCTGGCGATGAGCCTGATCAGTCTGTTTCTGGGATTTGTCGGCTCGATTGGTCTGGCGCTGTTATTGAATGAACTGCGAATGGTATTGTTCAAACGTGTGGTACAGACGGTTTCTTACCTTCCACATTTCCTGTCGTGGATCATCGTAACAGGCATTGTAGCGAATGTATTATCAACGGAAACAGGAATAGTGAATGTGCTGTTGACGAAATTGGGCCTGATTGATGCACCGATCAATTTTTTTGCCGAACCCAAATACTTCTGGGGGATTGTAGGTCTGTCCAGCATGTGGAAGGAAATTGGCTGGGGCACGATTATTTATCTGGCCGCCATGGCGTCGATTAATCCGAGCTTATACGAGGCAGCTTCCATCGACGGAGCCGGACGGTTTCGCAAAATGTTCAACGTCACACTTCCAAGCATCAAACCAACGATTATTATCCTGCTTATCATCAACGTTGGTAACGTACTGAACGCGGGTTTTGAGATTCAATACTTGCTGGGGAACGGACTTGTGCAGGATGTATCCGAGACGATCGACATTTTTGTTTTGAAATACGGGATTAATCTCGGCAACTACTCACTTGCCACCGCAGCAGGCATTTTCAAAAGTGTGGTCAGTCTGGTGCTCATATTTATCGCCAACGGGATTGCCAAGTCTCTTGGTGAAGAGCGATTGATATGATAAGGGGGCAGAACTGTGAAGCGATTTAGCAGAAAACGAAGCTTGGGTGACTCTATTTTTTCCATCACCAATGGCATATTTATGTTGCTTGTCATGGTTGTTACGTTATATCCTTTTTTAAACACCATTGCCGTATCTTTCAATAACGGGCTGGATACGATCCGCGGGGGGATCTATCTCTGGCCGAGGGAATGGACGCTGCAAAATTACGTCTCCGTATTCCAAAACCCGAATCTGACACAAGCCGCATTTGTTTCGGTCGCCAGAACTGTGGTGGGAACGGTTGTACAGCTGTTCTGTACAGCCATGCTGGCCTATGTGCTGAGCCGCAAGGAGTATATGTTTAACAAATTGGTCACAACGCTGTTTGTCATGACGATGTATTTCAGCGGTGGCTTAATTCCGGGATACATGCTGATCAAACAAGTGGGGCTGCTGAACAGCTTCTGGGTATACATTATTCCCGGGTTGATCGGAGTGTTCAACATGATCGTCATTCGTACCTACATTCAGGGACTGTCCGAGGGATTGATAGAATCCGCGAAGATGGATGGAGCCGGAGATTTTCGGATTTTCATGCGCATCGTGCTTCCGCTGTCCAAGCCGGTGTTGGCTACAGTTGCTCTGTTCATTGCTGTAGGTCAGTGGAACTCCTGGTTTGACTCCATGTTGTACACGGCGGGAAATCGGAATTTGACCACCTTGCAGTATGAGCTGATGAAATTGTTATCCTCTGCGACCTCACAGGGGGGAACCGTCAATGTGGATTCATTCAAAAATGTAACCAACATGGTGACGCCTGTATCCATTCGGGCAGCAATCACGGTTGTAACGGCAATGCCAATCGTTTTACTGTATCCGTTCTTGCAAAAATACTTTGTGACTGGACTAACCATTGGAGGGGTAAAAGAATGAAAAATGCAAATCAAAGCGAACAATGCACGTTTAACAATCCGATTATGCCCGGATTTTATCCAGATCCATCCGTATGCCGGGTGGGTGAAGATTTTTATCTGGTGACATCAACATTTGCCTATTTTCCTGGCGTTCCGATCTTTCAGAGCCGTGATCTAGTGAATTGGAAACAGATTGGCAATGTGCTGGACCGCCCTTCACAGTTGAATCTTCAGGGAGCAGGCCATTCACAGGGGATATTCGCACCAACGCTCCGGTATCATGAAGGCACCTTCTATATGATTACAACCAATGTATCACATGGCGGCAATTTTGTTGTAACCGCTACCGACCCGGCTGGGCCATGGTCTGATCCATATTTTATTGAAGGCGCAGAAGGCATCGACCCTACGATTTTCTTCGATGACGGCAAAGCCTATTACCTTGGTACACGTCCTTGCTCTGAGGGAGTTCGTTATAATGGCAATTGGGAAGTTTGGTTGAGAGAGCTTGATTTGGGCAGTATGAAGCTGGTGGGAGACAGTTACGTTCTGTGGCGCGGGGCGATGGTGGATGTCATCTGGCCGGAAGGCCCGCATCTGTATAAGATCGATGAATATTACTATTTATTGATTGCAGAGGGAGGCACAGGGCCAAACCACGCCGTGACCATTGCTCGTAGCAAAAGTTTAACCGAAGGATACGTCGGGAATCCGAATAATCCAATCATTACACATCGCCATTTGGGTAAGCGTTACCCTGTTGTTAATGTAGGACATGCCGACTTGGTGCAGGCTGCGAACGGTCAATGGTTCATGGTTATGCTTGCTTCGCGTCCATATGGAGGGAGCTATAGCAACCTGGGGCGGGAGACGTTCCTTGCTTCTGTCGTTTGGGAGGACGGATGGCCTGTTGTCAATGAGGGCCGCGGAATCCTGGAGGAGCAGGGCACGTTGGATTTGAAGCCTGTTCCGGTAGAGCCGCAACTGCGTTTTGACCATTTTGACAGTGATAAACTGGGCTTGCAATGGATGTTTCTGCGTAATCCCCAGGAAGACTTATATTCATTAACCGAACGAAAAGGATACTTGCGACTGAAGCTGAAACCGCAAACCTTGAAGGAAAAAGAAAATTCCAGCTTTGTTTGTCTGCGTCAAAGGCATATGGATTATGTCGCAGCTACAGCGATGGAATTTGTGCCTGGAAATGAAAACGAAACGGCTGGTCTCGTCGTCATTCAGAACGATCAGTATCACGTACGGATTGAGCGTGCTCTGGCCGAGAATCAGCAGGTGCTGCGTGTGGTGACCGTTATAGATGGTCAGGATAGCCACATTGCGCAAATCGCGCTGGATGATGAAGTATCGCGAGTGTATATCAAACTGGCTGCGACAGGTCAGCAACTCAACTTCTATTACAGCACGGATGGAAGTCATTATCATCTGGTGGCGGAACAGGTGGATACAAGCAGCCTGAGCACCGAAGTAGCCGGCGGCTTTGTTGGCTGTTGTATCGGAATGTTTAGCAGCAGCAACGGTACTTCTTCCGATCAGGTAGCGGACTTTGACTGGTTTGAATATGGTTCGTACTAACGTAAATAAAAAGGGAAGCTCAATCCAGCAGCGATGCTAAGGGTTGAGCTTTTTTCTAGTCTGCTTATCTTATTATGAAGCATCCCCACAGGAATTGACCCGGTTTATATCCAAAATTTCGTTCACATGATGTTCTTCGAAACGGTCTAGCAGAGCGTCCAAACCATATTCGAGCTTGTGCTCAAGCTCCTCCAGGTAAATAGGGAGGACTGCGTAGAAGTGCACAGTCTGTCCATCTTCCATGTCGAGCGTCAGGAAATCCTCATCGACTTCAAGCGGAGGCAGCACGATAAAGGCACACATTTCTGTGTTATTGGAAAATGGCATTGCCGGATCACCATTCGGCACCGTATGCCCCCAACTTAGCCAGGTATCGTAGTCATGCGGCAAGCGAGCCATCGTTTTTAACCAGCGTATTGGCCAGTAGTTGTCCGACTCCTCCAATTCCTCCTCTGATAGTGGCCAATCCGGCGGCAAACAAATCATCAACTCTGCGTACTCATAGTCCTCTGCATCTTCAGGCGTGTTCATAGGCAAGGCGCTCATGCCTGTGGTGTACAATGTGTAATAATTTCGTTCTGGTGTTGGACGAATCATATGGACATCGATATGAACCTTGTCTGACAGCAACTCATGGAATACAGACTCGGCTTCGCCGAGATATTGGTCGGCATGTTTCTCGATTTGCTCCAGCCATTCGTCTTTTGCATAAGAAGTAGACTGCCACTCACGCTTCCTATCCTTATGACGAAGGATAGGAACGCCGGAGGGTGAATATTCGGATGGTTTGGACATACTTACAGCTCCCCTGCACAGTATAATGTACTTGCTTTTTTCATCTTATCATATCATGTGAATTGAAGTCTGAACCTCGTTCTATGGTATGATATGAGCATGTTGACGAGTTCGATTGAAGGGGCATAGCGTATGAATCAGAGCATACAACAGTTTAAAGCGGATTTTTTCAAAGCGTTGGCACACCCGATGCGGATTCAGATTCTGGAGTTGCTGAGTGAAGGAGCCAAAAACGTGAATGAACTGCAAAGCATTCTGGGATCGGAAGGCTCTGCCGTTTCACAGCAACTGGCTGTACTGCGTAGCAAAAACGTTGTCCACGGAATAAAAGAAGGGACAACCGTCACCTATTCGCTGCGTGATCCGCTGATTAAGGACCTGCTGGCAGTCACCAAACAGATTTTTGACAATCATCTGGTTGATGCCATTTCCATGCTGGAAGATATTCGTAAAGAGTCCTGACACAATAAACAAGAGCAACTGGGTGTAATCACCGGAGGTTCTTGTTTTTTTGTGTTAAGTTCCTACTGAGATTGTGCATAATCCGATTGACAGGGCGTATGCAGGGGAGTAGTCTTTTAGATATATTCAAATATTCAAATATATGAAGAAAAGAAGGTTTTTGTGCATGAAATGGATGGGGAGATATGCAGGGTACAATGCTGCCGCTTTTCGCAAGGATCTGTTATCAGGACTGATTGTAGGTATCATTGCGATTCCACTCGGTATGGCCTTTGCCATCGCTTCCGGGGTCAAACCGGAGTATGGATTGTATACCACAGTAATCGCAGGGATTCTCATTTCCTTGCTGGGTGGGTCCAAGTTCCAGATTGGTGGGCCAACGGGGGCATTCATTCCGATCCTATTTGCCATTGTGATGCAGTATGGATATGAGAATCTGCTGATCGCCGGAATGATGGCCGGTTTGATGCTTGTGCTTATGGGCGTATTCAAGCTTGGGGCATTAATTAAGTTTATTCCAAGGCCGGTGACGATCGGTTTTACGGCAGGGATCGCCGTCATTATTTTTAGCGGACAGATTACGAACTTCCTGGGACTTCGAGGCATCGAGAAGCATGAAGATTTTTGGTCCAATATGAAAGAAATCGGGATGCACATCTCGACGATTAATATATACAGTGTGCTTACAGCTGGAGTCTGTCTGGCTGTTCTTCTGCTTTTGCCCAAGTTTGCACCAAAGGTGCCTGCATCACTGGTGGGGCTCGTTCTTTCGACGGTAGTCGCAGCGATCTTTTTTGAAGGACAGGTGGCTACAATTGGTTCGTCCTTTGGCGCCATACCTAACTCCTTGCCTCAGTTCCATATGCCTGAGATCACTTGGGAGCGTATCATGAACTTGCTGCAACCCGCTTTTGTCATTGCCATGCTGGGTGGAATTGAATCGCTGCTGTCAGCTGTTGTTGCCGATGGCATGACCGGAAGCCGACATAACAGCAATCGGGAGTTGATTGGGCAGGGAATTGCTAATATGGTGACGCCGCTGTTTGGTGGTATTCCTGCAACAGGAGCGATTGCACGTACAGCAACAAATATCAAATCCGGCGCAGTATCGCCATGGTCTGGCGTGATTCACGGTGTGGTGGTTTTGCTGGTACTTGTTCTCTTTGCGCCATACGCATCCCACATTCCTCTTGCCAGTATGGCTCCCGTTCTCATGCTGGTTGCCTGGAATATGAGTGAACGAAGATCCTTCGTGCATGTCATGAAAACCAAAACGAGTGATTCACTCGTTCTGCTGATTACCTTTTTGCTGACCGTATTTACAAGTTTAACAACGGCTGTAGAGGTTGGGTTAATTCTAGCGGTCCTTTTATTTGTTAAACGCATGAGTGAGATGTTGAAGGTTGCCAAAGTACTGCCCGATCCCGATCATAAACATGAGAAAGTCATGGCCCACATGGTTCGGGAAGGACATGACTGTCCGCAAATAAGCCTGTATACAATTGAAGGGCCACTGTTTTTCGGCGCAGCGGATATGTTCGAGAAGTCGGTCATGGATTCAATTCATCGGCGACCGGGCATTTTGCTGTTGCGCATGGGCAAGGTACCTTTTATGGATACAACAGGCGAGGCTAACCTGGCGAGTTTAATCAAGCATTTTGAACGGTCGGGCGGAATTGTATTGTTATCGGGCATACAAGAGCAGCCGCTAGAGATGTTGAAACGAACGGGTCTGTTAGAGCGTTTAAATCCTGCCCATCGTTTTGAACATACTGGGGAAGCCATTAATTATGCGTTACAGCATTTAAACGAGGAGAAGTGTAAGGGGTGCAAACATTTTGCCTTTCGTGAATGTGCTGCATTGTCGAGCGCTGGCATCGACCCAGAGTGTAATAGCCTGCTGAAATCTGGGAAGCGGGTCAATGCAAGCAGTTCTGTATAATCTACTGAAGAGAGAGGAAACTTTGGAATTCCAAAGATGATGCACCTGTTTAAAATATATATTCTGGAAAATTAACGAAAAATAGACTATATTATAGGTTGATAGGTGAATACGGTTACATCGTTCATCAGATGAGAAATAATCATATAAACTGAAGGAGTATACATATGTCCATTCAACCGACTGCTTTACGTTCAGTGCTTAACCCCAGGTATCTGGAGTCTGCATTGAGCAATCAATATGACATTGGAACATGGGAAGAATGTTTGTTTTGGCTTAGAGGATTGAATGATACCTACCGGGTTCGCACGTCCAGTGGCATGTATATTCTCCGGATCTACCGCACTGAAATTACGGAGGCAGATGTTCAGTATGAGCTTTCGTTATTGTCTCAACTGAAGAACGTTCTAGGTTCTGCGGAACATACCGACATTGGAGAATACATCGAGAAGAAAGATCATACGGGATATACGGTGTTGGAGGCTGCGGAAGGCAAGCGGGTTGCTGTGATGTTTCGGTATATTGAGGGTACGGAGAACAACCTGGAGGATGAGGAGTCTTGTTACGCCTTTGGTCAATCTGCCGCTGAATTGCATGAAGCTATGGATCAGGTGAACATGGAGCTGCCACGATATGAGCTGGATCTAAAGTTACTTATTGACGAACCCCTTGAGCGAATTATCCACTATATCGGTGAGAACAATGAAGCAGCAGCATTTCTCCATACGTTTGCCACAACGTTAAAAGAACGCATCGTTGCCATTTCCAGACAAGACCTGGACTTTGGTCTGTGCCATGGCGATATGCATGGGAATAACAATGTATTTCAACAGGAACATCAGTTCATCCATTATGACTTCGAGTGGGCAGCCAAAGGCTGGCGTGCCTATGATTTAGCTCAAGTGAAAGTTCGAAAAAGACAGTCGGGTGATTCAAGGCAGAAACAAAGACTATGGGATGCATTGATGAAAGGATACCGGTCGGTTCGGAAGTTTACGGATGCAGACGAACAGGCGGTTGATCTCTTTATTGTTGCTCGCCGATTCTGGGTGATGGGTCTGGATGTTGCTTTTATCGAGAGTGATACAGGTGCGCTGGATTATGGTTCGGATTGGCTGAATGACTTTCTGGACGAGTTCCGAGATACGGGGATTGTATCATAGCGAATGATGGACATTGTTTAAGATGTAGGTTTGAATGTTTTAAGACCCTTCCGAGTCAACTTGAACTCGGGAGGGTCTTTTTCATCTTATATTGAAGGAAACAGTGGCACTTATTAGTTGGATGATGATGAAGAAGCGGCAGCAGCCGATGCTGCGGCAGCTGCGGCCATGGCGGCCTGCTGGGCAATAATGTTTGTGATGCTGGTTGAGATGGTTGTGGTTAGAGCACCGTTGCGCAGATCCTCTACATATTGTATGGCTACCAGAGCAGACGAGAACAGGAGCAACTCCTGTTTGTCGATTGACCAGGCACCGAAGCCTTTTTGAGTCCGTAACCAGTCATTTGTTTCCGCGACTTCATCCACTAATGACTCTCTGTCCGAAGGCAGTAGAGAAAGTATTCCGAGAGAGGCTAACGTATACGTTTTGTCCATTCGAAGATTCCTTTTGCGAAAAGCTTCATTTAAGGCAATCACTCGAGCCCCTGCCTCCGGGACATCCTCTCCAAGAACCAGGACCTGTGTTAACGCCTGCACACTGTTTCTGGAAGAGAACTCCGGTTTTAATTCGCCATAAAGTTGTTCCATACGTGCCACACCGGTATCTACTTCGAGATCGGAAAGGGCTAACATGGCAGCGAAAATGTAGTCATCCTGTCCAGTGAGGAAACGATGCTCTGCTTTCATGCAATCATAAAATAATTTGGCCCGCTCCACCGTAGGTTGAAACTGGTCAGGTGATGTCTGAGTAGCGATCTGATAGGCGGCAATAACCAGATAATCAGAGTTGCGGAATTTGATCTCTTTCATCAAATCATAGACATGCAGGGTATCTGCCAGCTTTGTGTCCTCATCCGTTGTAAGGGAGAGCATGGTAGCAATGCTAATGGCCGAATTACCTCTGAATGCAGAGAAGAGTTTTGTGTTTTGCTTAATCAACTCATGGCTTTGATGAATAGCTTCCCCATCCGCTGTTTTATTCTCCGCTGCATAGAGCAGGGCAGCCAGACGTTGCATCATCGCATGTTGCCATTTGAACGACTTCTTGATGATCTGGGTGTTGGAAACAAATAATTCAACTCGTTCTGCATGAGATTGTTGCACGGGCACACCTCCATATTCACTGTTATTCAACAATACCTTTCCAGCTTCCTTCATTCCGTCGGTGTAAACAGATTATATGATTAGGAATATCAAATGAATTAAAGCGATTATTCCCATAGGGTAGATCAATGATCTGGAGAACCCGTTTTTAAATTCATTTCGAGGATGTTTTTCGAAAAAGAAGTGTAATACGGTATGTATGATGAAAAAGATATCCAGCACCCAAAATGTAATGGTCTGATATGGGCTAAAAAGAAGAGAGAGGATGATGGTATACATTGGCAGGTGAATCCAAGTGAAATACCTATAGGCTTTATCATCTTCCATATCTTTTAACACCATAAATAATTTCCATTCGGACCGCCTGATGGCATCCATTTCGTGAAGCAGAAAGAGAGACAGATTAAACAAAAATAAAACCAGTAAAAAGTCAGGCATGTAAAGTCTCCTTTTCCTATTCAATCTGCTCCTATCTTACTAAAGGTAATTTAATTTGGCAAAATATGAAAAAAAGGTTCACGCTCCGTTCATAAGTTCTTGATATGCTCTCGAAAGAAAGCAAGGAACAGGTATTAAAAATATGCGGAGTGGTGGGGGCGAGTCATGTCATTCTTGATAAGAAAGATTTTTGGGAAAATGATTTTACTGGTGTTATTGTTAGGCATGATATTAGGGGCAACTGGATTAGGGACCATGCCACTATCGGCAGCAGTATCCAATCAGGGATTAAACTCGGGCAAATTGGAGCAAGGAGTCGTAGTGAATCTGGATGATTCAGATCAGTTAACGGCATTCATGGATGGGATGATGGATGTGCAAATGCGATCTTTACAGATTCCAGGCGCAGTCATATCGATTGTGAAGGATGGGAAGATCCTGCTCTCCAAAGGGTACGGACATTCGAACATCCAAGAAAATAAACCCGTTGATTCCGAAACCAGCTTATTTCGAATTGCTTCGACAACAAAGTTGTTCACATGGACCGCGGTGATGCAATTGGTTGAGGCGGGCAAGCTTGATCTCGATACAGACATCAACACCTATCTAAAAACGGTGAAAATACCGAAAACCTATGAGGAAGCGATTACGTTGCGCCATCTCATGACCCATACCGCAGGGTTCGAGGAAGGCGGAGTAGGTTATCAGATTACTACCGATCCGGGGAAACTTCCTATCTCTATTGCTGAAACGATGGCGAAACATATGCCTGCACGGGTTAAGCCACCAGGCGAGATGCTGTCGTATTCCAATTATGGCGCTTCACTCGCGGGACTTATCGTCGAAGAAGTCAGTGGTGTTGCCTACAATGACTATATACAGAAAAATATATTTGATACGCTGGGCATGAATTATGCTACGGTAGAGGAGCCTGTTCCAGCGTCTCTGGAGCCTTATGCCGCCCTTGGATACGCCCGAGCTAACGGCGAGTTTGTAACCAAACGGCCAACGTATGAGGGCGGATTTCGTCCTGCGGGATCAGGGAGCGTGTCGGCAAACGATATGGCTCATTTCATGATTGCCCATCTTCAAGATGGGCGATATGAAGATAAACAAATGCTCAAGCCGGAAACAGCCAAGCTCATGCATTCTCCGGCATTCCAGTTTGATGAACGTTTACCCGCCATGGATCTGGGCTTTTACGAGTTGAATATGAATGGACTGCGTGTGATCTCTCATGGAGGGGCCGATGAGCTGTTTAATACAGCGCTTTATCTTGTACCGGACAAAAAATTGGGCATCTTTGTTTCCTATAGTGGAGGGGAAGGCGGAACGGCAGCAGAAGGGTTGGCGCAAGCCTTTTTTGACCGATACTATCCTGTACATGCAACTAAGCAGCCTAATGAAACTACTATTGAATTAGGGGAGTCCCTGGAAAAATATGCAGGCTCCTATCAATTTACACGTCGTAATCACACAAAGATCGATAAGTTTTTCAGTTTTCTGACTCAAATCAATATTGAGGTTTCGGATAACCGACTGTTTATTGGAAGTGGTGCAGATCAGCAAGTATATACTCCGATTGGCGTGAATTTATTCCAGGAGGTTGGAGGGAAACATCAGATGGGGTTCCGCACCGATGCAGGGGGCAAGGTCACGTATCTGTTTCTGGATATGTTAAACCCAATGCCGCTGGAACCTACACCGTTAATGAACCAATCGAAGTTCTGGCTCCTCTTGCTCGGCATTTCGGTTGTTCTGTTCATCACCGTATTACATGGACTTGTTTATCGCAGACGCGAAATCAAAGCGATGTCAAAAGCGCAAAAATGGGCAGTCCGGCTGTCGGCTATTACGTCTATATGGGGATTATTAACCTTGGGTGCAACACTTCTGGTGTTGAACATGAATCTGATTGATCGGCTTAGCCATATTCCACTATCTTTACGTCTCTATCTGTTTATGCCGGTGATCCTTGTAGGGTTGACTGCGGCAATATTCATCATGAGCGTCCTGGCATGGAAAAACCAATATTGGACGTTACTTAAGCGTGTGCACTATACGTTTGTAACGGTAGCAGCAGTGATCTTGAGTTTATTTTTCTATCATTGGAACCTGCTGGGTTGGCATTTTGGTTGAAGACTTCCTCCCAAGAGGAAGAAACAAGATAGATATCGGAGGCATACATTTGATATGACCAAAATCCTAGTTGTGGATGACGATGTGCATATTCGTGAGCTGATCACCTTGTTTTTGCGTAATGAAGGATTCGAGATTGTGGTAGCTAAGGACGGTACGAAAGCACTGGAGATCGTGGGGAAATCCCCAATCGATCTGGTTATCCTTGATATTATGATGCCGCGATTGGACGGTTGGGAATTATGCAGGGAGATCCGGCGTATGGATCTGAATATGCCATTGCTAATGGTCACGGTAAAAGGGGAATCGGCCCAAAAAGTGAAGGGATTTCAGTTGGGAACAGATGATTATTTAACGAAGCCCTTTGATCCGCTGGAACTTGTGATGAGAGTAAAAGCATTGCTGAAACGTTACTTGATTGTCTCTTCCCAGACCATTCAACTAGGGGGCATTGTGCTGAATCGACGCAGCTTCCAAGTGATTCGTGGAGAGGAAACAATCAATTTGCCTTTAAAAGAGTTTGAATTGCTGTTCATGCTGGCAAACCAACCTGGGCAGATTTTTACCCGGGAACAGTTAATCATCAAGATCTGGGGGAGTGATTACGAAGGGGATGACCGGACAGTTGATGTTCATATCAAGCGACTACGTGAAAAATTCGCTGGGGATGCACACCATTTTCAGATTGAAACGGCTCGTAGTCTGGGCTACCGGTTAGTCATCACATGATCAAAACCTTATATGTTCGTATTATTTGCACGTTTCTGGTCGTCATTGTTTTCAGCTTGCTGACCTCTTTCTTCATGGGGATCTTCTTCTTCAAAAAAGAAATAAATCATATCGGTCAGAATGACATGATTTCTGTGGGGGAGGAACTGATTCATCTATATGAGCAAACGCAACCTGAGGACAGGGATGCGTTCATCAAGAGTATGGTTAAAGTGTCCACTTATCCCATTCATCTATATGACGTTTCGGGTAACGTAACCTTTTATGACCTAGACCATACAGAGACCATTAAAATTGCACCAGAAGTGGTTCAAATGGTGTTGCAGGGTCAGGTCTATCGTTCTCCCGGAGAAGTGGAGCAGACGTTCATAGGTCTTCCTTTTCCATACAAAGGGGAACCACAAGCCATGTTTATGCAGTATTCTCCGCAGAATGAAAATATCATTAATCGGATGATTTTATTGGTGTTAATGTTTGCACTGTTAATCGGAAGTTTTTGTATCCTTATTGCTGCAAGGTATTTGGTAAAGCCGATCCAGGTATTGACGCGGGCAACCAAACGACTGGCGAAGGGTGATTTTAATGTGGAGATCCAAACAAAACGTGTGGACGAAATGGGAGCATTGACGCAGAGTTTTAATGAAATGGCGAGTGAGCTTAAACAGCTGGAACAGATGAGACAGGATTTTGTTTCCAATGTATCTCACGAGATTCAAACGCCTCTGACCTCTATTTCCGGTTTTGCCATGGCTTTGAAAAACAGCAGTCTGGTTGCGGAGGCCGATCGTAACTATTATCTCGATATCATTATTACGGAGAGTGGACGGCTATCCAGACTTAGTGATAATCTGCTGGAGCTTGCGTCTCTGGATTCAGATCATCATCCGTTCGAGACAACCACCTATAATCTTGATGAGCAAATCAGGCAAGTGGTGGTGACTTGCGAGCCTCAATGGTCAGCCAAAGGCATTCCAATTCACTTAGAATTGGCGGATGGCATCAAAATCAGGGCAGATCAGGATCAGCTTAACCAAGTGTGGATGAATTTATTAGGCAACAGCATTAAGTTTACTCCCGTGGGCGGGCGTATCGAAATACGCACGAGCCAGTCTGTGGATGGAATCTTTTTTACGATAACCGATTCGGGCATTGGAATAGTGCCGGAGCAACTGGATTATGTCTTCGAACGGTTTTATAAAACAGACCTGTCACGTGATCGTAGCATCAGTGGTAACGGTCTGGGCCTCGCCATCGTCAAAAAAATCGTGATGCTTCATCACGGAACTGTCGAAATTAAAAGTCAGGTGGGCGTAGGGACAACGGTGATGGTTCATCTGCCTTCCGGATGATTACTAAAATGGATTTAGGGCTGCCAAAGATATTTTTCTGGTAGCTCTTTTTTTGTGAGTTTTCAGATAAGTATTCCAGTGGGGATAAAAATCAGGATTATTCTGATTGCAATAAATCATCGGGGGTTATCCTAATCATGTCAGGTGAGAGCATGAGGAAGAGGCACCTTTTTCATGTAAAAGTCCTGTTTAGCTGGCTTTCCTCACATTCCTTGTTGTATTTCTGCGGCACATCTCGTACAATTTGGTGAAGTAATTCTGCATTGCGTTAATGTGAATGTGAAAATTAAAGATTACATCAGGAAGCTGTACACAAGAAAAGGGGAGAATCGTTTGGAATCAAAGCAACTATCTAGAGGGCTAAAGCCCCGGCATGTAGAGCTGATTGCACTCGGAGGTACAATCGGCGTTGGTTTGTTCATGGGATCGGCAAGTACGATCAAATGGGCAGGTCCATCCGTGCTGCTGGCTTATTTATTGGCTGGTATCGTTATCTTTTTTGTCATGCGCATTATGGGGGAAATGTTGATTCAAGAGCCGGTCACGGGTTCGTTTGCAACATTTGCTCACAAATATATTAGTCCGCTTGCCGGATTTCTGACCGCCTGGAGTTATTGGTTCCTGTGGGTTACGGTGGGTATGGCGGAAGTTACGGCTATTGGCATCTATGTCGGGTATTGGTTCCCGGATATTCCGCAGTGGCTGCCGGCACTTACTGGGGTGCTGATTATTGCGGCGGCAAATCTGGCGGCGGTGAAGTTCTATGGGGAATTTGAATTCTGGTTTGCGATGATCAAGGTGACGGCTATTGTAGCCATGATCGTTATTGGAACCGGGCTCATCTTCTTCGGCTGGGGGAACGGAGGACAGCCAATCGGGCTGTCGAATCTGTTCAGTCATGGCGGATTCTTCCCTGGAGGCATCAAAGGTTTCCTATTTGCACTGTGTATCGTAACAGCTGCGTATCAAGGGGTGGAGATGGTCGGCATTACAGCAGGCGAAGCGGAGAATCCAAAATACACCTTGCGTAAAGCGATCAAAAATATCGTGTGGCGTATTCTTATTTTCTACGTTGGAGCTATATTTGTTATCGTAACCCTGTACCCTTGGAACGAGGTAGGCGAGACGGGTAGCCCGTTTGTGCTCACCTTTGCCAAGGTTGGTATTGTTGCTGCAGCGGGGATCATTAACTTTGTGGTACTCACGGCGGCCATGTCTGGATGCAACAGCGGGATCTACAGTGCAGGACGGATGTTATACACGCTGGCTGAGAATGGGCAGGCACCTGCATTTTTCAAAAAGCTGTCCAAGGGCGGGGTTCCCCGCAACAGTATCGTCATTACAATCTCCTTGCTGTTGATTGGGGTTGTGCTGAACTACCTGATGCCGGACTCCAAGCTGTTCCTGTACATCTACAGTGCAAGTGTTCTTCCGGGTATGGTTCCATGGTTCGCGCTGGCGTTCAGCCAGTTCCGATTCAGAAAGCGTTGGGACAACGAGATGGCAGATCATAACTTCAAGTCCAAATGGTTCCCGATCAGCAATTACATTATCATCGTGTATCTGATTCTCGTCATTATCGGTATGGCGTTTAACCCGGATACGCGCTTGCCTCTGATAGTTGGAGCTACGTTTATGGCCATCGTGGTGGCTGGATATTTCGCATTTGGCATCGGAAAAAGACAACGGGTAGATGGCGGCGAAGATCGCTAGTCTAATATTCAAAAGTCAACTTAAATCGTAATATCAACCATGCATTCCTTGAAATGATTGGAGAACCTGAGGGTGATTCAGCGTCATTCAGGGAGTGCATTTTTTTATCTGAGAATCCATGCTTGATTATAAACTCTCAAATCTCAGGAGATTCAATTTTAGACGGTTGTCAGGGAATCTGGTTAGCTTAGTTTAAATAACGCCCAACTCGGTTACAAAGGAAAGAGTGCAACATTTAAGAAAACAACTTCTGTGATCGTACTGATCAATATAAATAACCAAGGAGGAATTGAACATGGCTAATCAAGACCAGCACACCATGCAAGACCCAACGACACAATATCCGAAGGCTACAACGGAGTGGAAACAGCAACAGGATGAGCCGGGGCTCCAGCGTGAGATGACCCCTGTCCCCGATGCGGGTGAGAAAAGTTATAAAGGCAGCGGACGTTTAACGGGACGCAAAGCAGTTGTTACCGGGGCCGACAGCGGAATTGGCCGGGCGGCAGCGATTGCGTTTGCACGTGAAGGTGCAGATGTCGTTCTGGCCTATCTGCCGGAAGAGGAAGCAGATGCGCAGGAAGTTGTGAAGCTGATTGAGGAAGCCGGTCGCAAAGCAATTACGATGCCAGGTGACCTGAAGGATGAGAAATACTGTGAAGAACTCATTGAATCTGCGGTAAAAGAGCTTGGCGGAATTGATATTCTTGCTAACGTGGCAGGCAAACAGCAGTTTGTAGAGCAGATTGCGGATCTGACTACCGAGCAATTCGATGCGACGTTCAAAACAAATGTTTATTCCATGTTCTGGCTCTGCAAAGCAGCTGTGAAACACATGAAACCGGGCAGCTCCATTATCAACACATCATCCATTCAGGCGTACAAACCTTCGCCAATCCTGCTGGATTATGCGACAACGAAGGCAGCCATTAACACGTTCAGCAAAGCGCTGGCTCAACAGGTGGGTAGCAAAGGGATTCGTGTCAACGTTGTTGCACCGGGCCCGGTATGGACTCCGCTTCAGGTCGTGGGTGGACAGCCAATCGAGAAGCTGGCCGATTTTGGCTCCAACACACCGCTTGGTCGGGCAGGACAACCTGCCGAGATGGCTCCGGCATTTGTGTTCCTGGCAAGCCAGGAATCCAGCTATGTGAGCGGCGAGACACTGAATGCAAATGGTGGTACGGTTAGTCCGTAAATAGTCTTAGTAATTCGATCAGGGTATCAGAGGATACGGTCTCCATATTGGGGGCGGTATCCTTTTTTTGTCGTTAAGATGAGAGAAATAAAATATTTTTATGTATGAAAGCGTTCTTATATAAATCAGGAAAGGTACATGGTAATATATTCAAGAACATGATCTTCGCTCCCAGATTTGAGAGTGCGTTGCTTATACAATGAATCTGTTCAGATGAATACACTATGCCTAGGAATCGAAGGAGGAATTCTGTAATGGCCAAGAATGTACTTAAACTAGGTGACCCTGTCATAAGCACGTACACATCATATGGGACATTAACATCCGTTATGCACGAAGATTTATGGCCATGGATTTTCAATAACTTTATACAAATCAGGTATGCACATGGATGGGGAATTTTTTCGTTTGATTCTCATCAGTTTTTGCTAAGTACCTGTCCGGGAATTTCCTTTTACAACCTGCCACAAGAAATTGTGATTAGCAAATGGGGAACATCACTTAAGCAAGTGATTACGGAAGCGATAGATATGGGGTATTATCTATATATTTATGCAGATAGATACTACCTTGCGTGTACAGACTTTTATCAAAAAGAACATCTCATGCACGAATTATTGGTGTACGGGTATGACCTGGATCAAAATGTGATATACATTGCTGATAATCTAGATGATGGTAAATTCATACAAACCGTATGTAGTCTGGATGAACTTGAGAAAGGCTACTGGACCATGTCTAATGAGTACAGTTTTTGGACAGAAGTGAGATTTCTCAAGCCTATCCAGAATATTAACTATGCAATTCATGTGGAGCAGATTATAACGGCGATGGAAAACTATCTTAACTCAAGCGAGACATATGACTTGGTGAGAGATCAGAAATACGATTTTGGAATGCAAGCCATTCAACGCATCTTTACCGACATTGAGCAGGCAGCCCTAGTTGGAGAAGCATTGGATTCACGAGTCTTTCATCTTATGTATGAACATAAGCTACTAATGGAGTTACGTTTATCTTATTTAATGGAGAAATCAATCATTAAGCCAGATACAGCCTTTATGGAATTAAGCACTGTTCTGAAACAGGACTACTTTAAATTGAGAAATATAGTTCTGAAATACAATATAACGCGTGATGCAAGTACACTTAGTAAAATAAGTGAGAGATTGCAAGAGAATCTCATAAAAGAGAAAGCTTTTATTTCTTCTTTTATTACCAGATTGCAACAGGTTGAATCACTGGTTTGAAGCCATCCAATAACAGACCAAAAATCCCCTTTGCTTGTAGTAAAGCAAAGGGGATTTTTGTGTAATAATAAATTTACTTCTGTTCTGGTTTCGGGTCCAGAATGGCATAACTGCCAAGCGTGGCTAATTGTGCTGTATTCAGAAGGGCTTCATCGACCGCAGCGAGGGCTTCACCGGCAGCTGTCATCAACTCATCAGAGTCAACAGGTGAGGCAAAGCGGAGAATAACCCGGTTCTCTCCTTTTTTAAGTTCACTCTCAGCCTTGGTTTTGTACTCATTAATAGATGCGACTTCAAGATCATTCTGTACATAATAATCATTGGCATCGCTCTCGCCATTAAACATCGCGAGCTCGGAATCAAGCCAATAATCTTGATCCGCTATCGTTTTCTGACTTGCAGCAGTCTCATCGTTGGCATTGTACAGGAAGTATGGGATGCCGGAGTTCGTCAGGTTGTTGGTGGCATCGACATGGAACCATTCGTTCCCGATTTTGACCTTGTTCCATGCATGTGGGACGCCGCTGGAAGCGCCCGTTACAACGATGCTTTCCAGTCCCGAGAGATCCGAGAGCAATTTGTAAACGGAAGCATAGCTGGCACATACCCCAACACCTTTGACCAGAATACCGTATGTGGTAAACGAGTCATTGAATTGCGGATCGACATTTTTAAAGTTGTTCTGTTCCGCACTCTCCAGTGCTGCATCATCATACTTCGCGTTATCGTTCAGATAATCGTAGATGGCTTTTCGTTTCTCGTCTTCGTTCATACCATCTTTAATGATAGAAGCCACGACTTCGTTCGCTTTGGCAATAATCTCATCCTGTTTCTTCTGGATACCACTAGCCGATTCATTGTAATGAATGGAAAGGGTAAGCGTACCATAGTTGTATTCGAAACCTTCCACACCAAGAATCAATGGATTCTGGTACATCACTTTCAGGACAACATCCGAGAGTGTCGTGAAATTTTGAGCTTCGGGGAAAGCTTTTAACGAAATATTATCTTGTGCCGCAATCATGTTTTTGGCTAAAACTTCTTCCAATGCAGAATCTGCATTGATCATTGCATCGCCTGTAGCAGGCTGAGGCACAGTTTCCTGATTACCTTGTTCTACATTTTGCTGTGTATTGGATTTCTGTTCATCTACCAGGTTGTCTTCTACAGCTTCAGGAGCTGGAGCAGGTGCTTCGTTCGAAGTTTCCTCAGAAGCTATATCTGAAGAAGTATCAGAAGTATCATCGGAAGCCTCAGTAGATAGAGGATCAGTTGCATCTTCTGACGTTCCAGTATCGGTTGTAGACTCTGGAGTTGAAGTTTCCGAAGCCGGTGCTTCTTTTGTTTCCGTTGCAGACTCAGGTGCATCATGATTGTTGATAATCGTTGGCACATCAGGTGCAGGAACGTAAGGTGTGTCATTCTTTGGTTCCACCAGTCCGTTGCTGGAATCGGCTACGGTTTGCTGAGCAAGTCTGTCCAGGTCTGCTTGGGTCACATTTTCTACGCGTACGTAACTTTTCAAAGCTGTTCCTTTAACGTGAAAAGGAATATTCGTCTCATTGAACTCTGAAATTTCTACGCTTTTGGTATCATAGACAATGGTTTCACGAGCTAGAGAGCCGTCATTGTACTCAACTGTTGCTTTCTGAGGAAGTACATCTATATTCTTTAATTTCTCCCTATACAATTGTTCTTTCAGAGATGTTGGTAACTGGGAAGCAAGCGGAGCTGTAGGGACACCTCTGCTAAAATTGGATTCTTTGCCTCCGCCGATTGCAGTGACATAATATTCTCCTCGTATACCATGGTTCTGAGTGGTAGTTATCATTTCATTATAAGTGCCTAGCCCGCCTTTTCCGTCTCTCAAAAAATCATTGAAAGACGTCTCTGTCGTTACCGCAATATCTAAAGGCAGACTATTACTGAAAGCGTCCTCTGCGCCAGTTAGAGGTACATTGGTTTCGAAGTTGGTTAGGTCAGAACGTTTATAAATTTTATATTCAGTGGCACCTTCAACCTTGTCCCAGACCAACTTGAACCGTCTATCTTTGTCAATTTCGTATCTTAGGTTAGGTACGGGTAACTCCGATTTCACTGTAAACGGAATAATGATGGGCTGATCGAGTAGTGTTAGCTTCTCAGCATCCGGATCATAATTCAGACGAATGTAATAAATGGGGGCACCGCCCCAAGAACTTTGATCCTTGTTCATCATGGAATCTGAACTTAAAACGCCCCATCCAAGAGGTTTAATAGAAACACTATTGTCGTTTGTTTCTGGAATGGCATATACATCGCTTGCTTTGAGTGCTTTAATATCGGTATGTACACTAATAATGTCACTAGCTCGCAGGTTACTTTTACGTAAATCTGCTTTAAACTTGAACGTAAATTCTTCATCCTGAGCTACGTTGTACATCGGCATAATCGCTTGTTCCGATTCGGAGCCGTATTTCTGCTTCAAACTTAAAATGGTAGAACCTTCTACGACTTCTGTAGGATTATTCTCGGACGGACTGCTTTCCTGCTCAGTACTCTGGCATCCAGCCAGTAACAGGGTGAGCGCAAACATAATAAAAAATAGACGTTTCATGATACACCGCTTTCTTGTTTTTCTGAGTTGTTCAAATAGCTACGTTCTACACACCGAAAGATTATCAGATTTGGTTAAAACCCATACTCAATCCTCTTAACGGCTAAACCTCCTATTAAATTCCTGACATCCTTTGCTAGTTTATGGTCATATTGACGCATTGTCAAGGTGAGAGGGTAGGTTTTAAGTCCTGTAGAACAATAGAACAGATGTAATTCCGTAGCGTGTGTTCCATGTTAAAATACAAGAATTACTACATATTTATATATAATCGGATATTTTGAATAGACTGGAGTGGCTCAGATGACAGTAGAACAGATTGTCAGATCCTTTTTTGAAGAGGTCCGATCAGGTCGGAATCCGGATTATGCAAGCAGCGTGATGGCAGAACAGGTACTGGCCCATCAAGTGATATCTGAAGAAGAAGTCACGGTGACCCGAACGCCTTCCGATTATGCGGATCATGTGCGGGAGATGATCGAAGCTTACGGGGAGTTTTCACTTGAAATCCAGGAGTTGCTGACGCAAGGGGATAAAGTCTACGTGCGCTGGAGACAAACGGGTACCCATGTCGGAGACGTGGACGGATATACACCAAGCAACTTACCAGTGATCGAAATTGCGAGCGCGGTATACCGGGTGGCAAACGAACGCATTGCAGAATATTGGATTCAGATCGACAGATTGGGCATCGAGAAACAATTGGAACGGAATCGGAGCTGATTTTTTCAGCTCTTTTTTAGTTTTTGATTTTCTGTAAGCGTTCCCGTGTTATAATGAACCAAGTTGTATACAAGTTACCTAAAACGTTTTCTGCCTTTTGACTTCATAATCTGAAAGCGAGGTTCAGTGATGATTAAAGCAACGGAAGATAATCAGTATGTTGAACTAACAAGCCCGACAAGTTTACCGAAGGCATCCGGATTTCTTTGGAATGAGAAGATGATGATTCATGTGAATTGCCGGGGGTACGCGGTGGCCCAATTCATGCAGCCCGAACCTGCCAAATACTCATACGCGCCCAACCTGGAAGCGAAGACATTTATGCAACCGGAGCAGCCATACTATGCCCACCATCCGGGACGGTTTGTCTACATTAAAGATGAAGTCAGTGGCGAAATCTTCTCAGCCCCGTATGAACCGGTTCGCAAGCAGGCGGATAGTTATACGTTCGCTGTAGGCAAACATGATATTCACTGGAAAGTGATTCAGGACGACATATGTGTCGAGATGTCCCTGCGCCTGCCGAAGGAAGATGTTATGGAGCTGTGGCGTGTGAAGGTAACCAATCTGTCTTCGAGAAAACGCAAGCTGAGTATCTACCCGTATTATACAGTCGGTTATATGTCATGGATGAACCAGTCCGGTTCCTATGTGGAAGAGTTACAGGGCATTGTCTGCTCGGCGGTTACGCCGTATCAGAAATATCAGGACTATAGCAAAATCAAAAACTATAGTGACAAAACCTATCTGCTTGCAGATCATCAACCGATCGCATGGGAAGTGAATCAAGAGAGCTTTGAAGGCGAAGGCGGACTTCATCAACCTTCTGGACTTCAGTCGGAGACACTCGCTGGTGGAGATGCGCGATATGAGACACCTGTGACCGTATTGCAATACAGAGTAGATCTGGAAGCTGGTGCTGAGCAGGCCTACCGATTTATCTTTGGCCCGGCTCATGATGAGGCAGAGATTGAGGGAATCCGTCAGCATTATTTTGTGAAGCAGAATGAGGAAGGACAGGATGGTTTTACGGCTGCCGAGCAGGAGTATGCGAATTATATTGCGGAAGGGCAAGGGAACATCCAGATTGAGACATCGGATGGCTGGCTGGATAATGTCGTGAATCACTGGCTGCCTCGTCAGATGTATTATCACGGGAAAACAAACCGTCTATCGACCGATCCCCAGACCCGGAATTATCTGCAGGATAATATGGGGATGAGTTACATTCAACCGCAGGTTGCGCGGGCTGCGTTCCTGACTGCATTGTCACAACAGCATATTAGCGGCGCCATGCCGGACGGCATTATTTTGCACCCGGATGCAGAATTGAAATATATTAACCAGATTCCTCATACCGATCACTGTATCTGGCTTCCGGTCTGTATGAAGACTTATCTGGATGAAACCAATGACTATAGCATTCTGGAGGAACAGGTTGCTTTTACAGACAGTGAACAGAAGCTTTCCGTACTGGAACATATGAATCTCGCGATGCGTTGGTTGATCCATGAGAGGGATGCGCGTGGGTTGAACTATATCAATCAGGGTGACTGGTGTGATCCGATGAACATGGTGGGATACAAAGGCAAAGGCGTATCCGGCTGGCTGACCATTGCGACGGCATATGCTTTTAATGTTTGGGCAGATCTTGCTGAACAGGCAGGGTATGCCGAGGTCGCAGCGGAATTCCGTCAGGAAGCGAATCAGACGAATGCGGTAGCGAATGAGTACCTGTGGGATGGGGACTGGTATGCCCGCGGAATTACGGATGATAACGTAGTGTTTGGTGTAAGCAAAGACGTGGAAGGACGCATCTATATCAATCCTCAGAGCTGGGCACTTATGAGCGGTGCTGCGGATCAGGAGAAACAGGAGAAGTTAATCCGTGCGGTAGAAGAGCAATTAGAGACGCCATATGGTGTCGAGAAGCTCGCGCCGTCTTTCACAGCGATGCGGGAAGATGTAGGCCGTGTCACGCAGAAACATCCGGGAAGTGCAGAGAATGGAGCCGTGTACAACCATGCGGCGGCTTTTTATATCTATGCGTTGTATCTGGTGGGCGAGAAGGAGAAGGCGTATCGTTTGCTGCGTAAAATGATTCCTGGCCCCGATGCCGAGGATATCCTCCAGCGGGGTCAACTGCCTGTATTTATCCCGAATTATTATCGCGGAGCCTATCGTCAATTCCCACGTACAGCTGGGCGCTCCAGTCATCTGTTCAACACCGGCACGGTACCTTGGGTGTATCGCTGCCTGATCGACGGATTGTTTGGCTTGCAGGGTCACGCGCAAGGGCTTCAGGTTCGCCCGCAGTTGCCAGAAGATTGGAACGAGGCATCGGTCACGCGTTTGTTCCGCGGAGCTGAGCTGCATGTAAACATGAAGAAGGATGCAACTGTCCAGGCGATTGAAGTGCATGTTGACGGTGAACGGATCGAAGGTGACATCATCAAGAATATCCAAGCTGGCGTGAATTATGAGGTGCTGGTGAAGCTGCCTTTGTAGAAAGAGTACGGAGTAGGTGATAAACGGTGTGAAGAGTTTTGGACAATCACTAAGAAAAATTAAAAACTGCCTTTCCTTTATAGAAGGAGGGCAGTTTTTGCTTTCAAGATGTTGTTTTGAATTAATCTGTTTGTCAGACTGAATATGATAAAAGAATTCACAAGCAAAGCTTGATTAGCAAACACTCTATTCTTTGACTCTGTACCAGTAGCTATATATTTCCGAATAACCAAGCTTGGCGTAGAGCTTTAACGCAGGTGCATTATTCGCAACAACTTGCAGATAACTGGAGGTAGCGCCTTGTTTTTTTGCCCAATGCAATAGATGCAAGATCATCTGTTCAGCAAGTCCCTGATTCCGGAAATTAGCGTCTGTAATGATATCATACAATCCAATATAGCCACGTTCGATGACACCAAACCCGCAAGCGACGACCTGCCCGTCAATCAACAGCGAGATGAAACCTACCTTTGTTCGGATATTGTCCAACATTAATTCCGTCGTTTTCCGTTGCAGATCATTCACCTTGTTCAGTCGGCAAAAGTGATCCAGCCACGCTGTGGTCAACTGTTCGTCGATCTGTACAGCTTGGTGTACAGGTTCTTTTATATCATCTAGACTCCGAGTCTGGATATGGGTCAGATCGACAACGCCATACCCTTTTTCTTGCAAAAGCTGGTCGAGATGATCCGGCTGAATAAACGGTGTGATTTTGAATATGGTATTTAACTGATTGGAGGCATAGATGCGCTCACATTCATCAATCTTTTCATGCACATCCAGAGTGGAGTAATGGATAGGTTGAACGGAGTTTGCACGCTTGGTATATCCTTTGGCAAAACGGAGTACCCAACCGTCATATAATAAGGTGGACAAGGGTTGCCAGTGATTAAGGGATAGTTCTTCAATGGTTTTGTATTCTGAATCTATGGTATGCGTCATATCCAACCTCCGATTTTATAATTAAATAATAATACATAATAATGTATAAAAATACAATACGAACATATATATCGTCGAACAGTATGCATTATAGCCGGAGATGGTATACAATTTGATTGAATGAATAATTTCAGAAGCGGAGCGCGTTATGTTAACGATAGAATTAAATAATCACAGCATTAACTGTCATATCCAATACGGCAAACGCAAGAAAGTGTCCATCACGATGGACTTGCCTTATATGGTAACCATCAAAGCACCCAATGGTACCAGTGAAGACATGATCCGGCAACTTGTGGAGCAGCATGGAGATGTAATTTTGAAGAAATCCGCTCTGATGCAGCGGGCGCTCGATGGTCCTCAAGCCAAGGAATACGAAGACGAAGGCAAAGGGAAGTTTTTGCTTTTTGGCAAGGAACACGCATTACATGAATTAATTCCTGTAGAGGGGCTTACAGAAGAAGAGCTGCGAGCGAATCTGAAGAAGTTTTATTTTGCCGAGTGTAAACGCATGATTGGGGAGCGCATTGGTCGTTATCAGCAGGAGTTGAAGGTGAAGCCGAAGTCAGTAGAGATCGTAGATTCACCCACCAAGTGGGGCAGTTGCAGCTGGGACAAAAAACTTACGTTCAATTATCGCCTGGCGATGGCACCATTGGAAGTGATCGATTATGTCATTATTCATGAACTTTGCCATATTCACCACATGAATCATGATCGCTCCTTCTGGCGGCGGATTGGCAGTATCATGCCGGATTACAAAACAAAAGAAGATTATCTGATGCGAAATGGTCGGGCCATGACACTATAATAACAAGCTTAAGCCTTCACTTGGACGCGCCATACCCTTCTATTATAATTCGTATAATCCGCGAAGGTCCCACTGTTTGCAGTGAGCGGCTTCGCGGATTTTTGTTGTGTCTGGATATTAGGAATAAGATAATTGAACGCCGTATTGTTTGAAAAAATGAGTAACCGCATCCATGTCCATTCGGTCATCGAACAGATGCTCAGGATAATAGATGCCTGGAGCCATAGGCTTGTCCGTTGGCATCATCAGTATCTTCTCGGCTTGCACCGCAGCGCCGAGTGCAGTCATATGAGTTTGACCGAGTGGGTCAGAGACTGTCATCGTTCGTTTAACGTCGTTTCCTTTTGCATCCAGCCCTTTCAATTGAATGACCAGGTGATGTGCACTCCCGGTTCCCGGATTATAGAGCAATTTCCGCCGGAATGGCTGGAAACGTTCACCACTGATCATCTTCCACACTCCGGTTTTGACCAATCCGGCGAGTGCATAGGTAGATACTTTACTATCGAATGAAATACGGAAACTGGCGGAATCGATATGGCTGGTATGAGGCAAAGTAACGTGATCAGGTGTATCCAATCTGTAACATGGGGTCGTGTACCCGTTCGGAAAATGTACTTTAACCGGATCTGTCATGGGATAGACAAGCCGGTTCATGTTGGATTCGGTCACCTGAAAGGGAATACTCATCCGATCCATAAAAGCTGCTGAGTCAGGCCCGGCCTTATCCCGCAGCGACCACAGGGCATGAATGTTTACTTCGACATGTTGCAGCGAGTTAGAAAGTATCATGGCAAATAGAGAAGCCGTTCCTGCCATCCACCCGGAAGACAACACTACCGGGGCATGAAGTTCCTCCTGTTCTACTGTGCGGATCGCTTGATTGAACACCTCAGTCCAACGTGTTACGTCAATGAGTGGAATTTTTCTTCGCACTGCCGATACCAGTAGCCGATCATCCAGATCGTTCACTGCATTAATGATTAACGATATATTCTCTCCTGCGTGAATCAGTGGATCGTCTGCATTGGTATCAACAACAACGGTTTGGACACGATTGGATGGAAAAGGTGCTGCTTTACCCGCAGAACGACCTCCCAATACCAATTCCAGATCAGGATGCCTGTCATGCAAAATGCGGGCAAGCTGTGCACCTACAGCACCATAACCTCCAGCGATAAGAACTCTTTTTCTATTCATTCGATATACCTCCGTTGATATGTTTATGTACTTATATGTTTAAACTGTTAAACGCAATAGAGTGAAGAAAAGGAATGCAGTACACCAGCGCGGTATGCGCTAGCTCTGACATTCCACTTCCACGAGATGAACGAGCTGTTTGAGTATTGCGATCGCATCGTTGAACTCCAGTTTGTAATACATCTCCGTACCTTTTTTCTGAACCGATAACAGCCCGGATTGACGCAATATTTTCAAGTGATGAGAGACCGTAGGGCGTGACATGGGAATATGCTCTGCAATCTGGGATACGTTCATGCTCTCTTGATCAATGAGCAGCGATATGATTCGCTGGCGAACGGGGTCTCCCAAACCTTGAAGATAAGGACTTAGATTCTCGAAAATATCAATAACTTTTTGGTTACCCATCGATTCGTTCATGGCTCACTCCGTTATAATGTTTAATTGTTTAAACGTATTATAATGCTTAGTTCACTTAAAAATCAAATTTAACATTCCAAGTTGCAGGAAAATAGCTGTTCCGCTTGTCCATTTGAAGTACAATAAAAGCAAATATGCCCGTACCACGAATCCATTGATGTATCCGTGGTGGAAGGAGTCCAAGATGGCTGAGAGTAACCATTATTCGGTGCTGGTAGATGAATATATCTCGGAGTTTACACCTGATGTACAGGTGAGATTACAAGCGTTAAGACAGATTATTCGCGAGTCGGCTCCGAACGCCGAAGAGAAGATCAGTTACAAGATGCCCACGTATGCACAGCATGGGAATCTGGTTCATTTTGCCGCATACCAGCATCATATTGGGTTTTACCCTGCTCCGAGTGGGATTCTGGCATTCAAGGAGGAACTCTCTAAATACAAAGGGGCCAAGGGATCTGTCCAGTTTCCGCTGGACCAGCCATTGCCGGAGGATCTGATCCGCCGGATTGTGGAGTATCGGGTGAAAGAAAATGTGGAGATCGCGCTGGAAAAGAAACGCAAAAAGTAGGAAATGATGGATGGAAATCTGTTAGTCTACTGAAGGGGAATTGCAGATGAACAAAGCACTAATCGTGTTGGATGTGCAGTATGGGATCACATCAATGAAGGATTTCACTGCTCAATTGGGCAAGATAGAAGCGGTTATCGCTGATTTTGAACAGCAACATGAGCCAATCATATACATGAAACATGTAGATTACGATCAGGAGGGTTCTTCACTGTTCTATAAAGATCCTGTAAACCTGGAAATTATAATGAGTACCGGACAGCATCCTGTTATGGAGAAAAGCAAACCAAGTGCCTTCAGCAATCCGGAGCTGAAAATTTGGCTGCATGATCATCAGGTAGAACATGTATTTATTGTTGGATTCAACATGGAATATTGTTGTCTGTTTACGGCAATTACTGCAGAACACGAAGGGTTTAAGGTAACCTTAATTGAGGACGCAACAGGTTCGGTGAACACAGCGGAGACGTATGAAATGCCGGGTCTGGATATTCAGGATTTTGTCGGTTCGATTCTGAATTGGTCGAATTGTATTGAAGTTTTATATGTGGATGAGTATAAAGAAATGTATCGTATCTAGCGTGGTTTACATGTGACGCCGGAGATTTGAGTATGGTATAATAAGAGCAGATTAGACGTAAAATGCACAGAGAGCCGTGCTGGTAACACGACTCCTCCGAGCAATAGCCGCTTTTAAGGGCGGTGGGCTTCGGTAACATAAGGGCACGATGAAATAGACCGCATTCCTTTGCTACGGGGGCGGTCTATTTGTGTGTATTGGATAGAATAAGGCATCCTTTGTCAACATCACAGTGTGCATTTTAGTTTGGAGGAGAATTCGTATGATCAAGGTTCATTTATCTCGTATTATGGGTGAGAAAAGAATTAATATTGCTGATTTATCCCGACTAACCGGATTACATAGAAATGGGATTGCCAAATTATATAATGAAGAAACCGATGGTGTGAAGTTTGATACGCTGAATCGAATATGTGAGGCTTTGGATTGTGACATCCAGGATATCATTGAGTTTATCAAGGACGAGAAGTGATCTTCAACAATTAGCTAATACCCTACCCTATACTTTCAAAAGAATGGACATATAGACCGTTACCTTAATCAAAGGGACGGTCTTTTCTGTCTGCATACACATGCCGATCAGTACCGATTGCAAGCGTTACTTCCTTTCAGCGATTTTTCAGCCAGAGCGATTATAATACTCACGGAATCCTGTAATGGAAAAGGAGTTTTCGCATGGCTAAGATGTTGCATAAGTCGTTTTATCTTATTTTGCTCATGTTTGTTGCTGTGTTTATTGCTTCGTCCTTGGTGGTTCGGGCCCAGTACAACTACGCCTTGTATGGGGACAATCCCATTTTGGGCATGCAGCAGTGGAGTATTTTTCTCCCGGTCATTCTTTTGCTTTTTGGTTCAGGTGTCGGGTTATATGCGCTGTGTCTGAAACTGAACAAATACAGTCCGAAGGTTGTTATTCCGATCGTGCTGTTATGTTCTCTGGCCATTCAGATCATCATCATTTTTGTATTTCCGAGAGTGCCCACCGATGATTCACAGACGGTTCTTTCACTCGCCATGAACATGCTGTATGACCAGGATTACTCCTCGTTTGAAACGGGTGGATATTTGCATATGTTCCCGTTTAACTACTCGATCGTGCTGTACCTTAAGACGTTGCTGTACCTGTTCCCGGACAACTATCTGGTCATCAAACTATTTAATATTTTGTTTTCAACATTAACAACTTTCATGATTTATCTTATTTATAAACAAGTGAATGACAGATCCACGGAACGTGATTACGGTGTGTTGATCTTTGCAGCAACGTACCTGCCTGCCTTGTTCCTGAACAACCTGATCTATAACGATGTGATTGCCACAGCATTTCTGACATCTTGTCTTTACTTTATCATTCGTTTTGTGCGTGAAAAGTCTTGGAAAACAATCATCCTTGCCGCCATTTTTCTCGCGATGGGCAATTACTTTCGAAGCATCGGCGTTATCGTGTTAATCGCAGCTATCATATATATCTTGCTGAATATGCGAAGCATCGGAGTGAAGAAAGTCATCATTTCCATCGGTGTGCTGGGTATGCTGTTTAATGTACCAACCTGGACTCAGAATGCGGTTCTTCAATCCTCCGGTGCTGTGAGTGGACCTGTTGGAGAGAATGCTGCACCAGTCTATATGTGGCTGAATATGGGGATTAATCTGGAGCGCTTTGGTTTCTGGGACAACATGGAGAGTTATCAGATCTATCAGAGGCAGGCCAACTACAATAAGGCCGAGAGCGCAGCATTGTTCAAACAGGAGATTGGCAGCAAGCTGTCCGAAGCAAGTGCGAGTGACTTGGTGCAGATGTATTACAAAAAGATCATATGGACCTGGACCGAAGGGACATACCAGATGGACCGATACGGAATCGGCAATGAAAGTTCCATCGGTGCCGGAAGAGGAAGGGGAGGCGGAATCGCAGGGTCCTATAGTTATACCAATGCGGTAACAGAACTGTTGCAGGGGGATTCGGCTTATCGGACGGGATTACTCTGGATCGTATATGTGATGAATTTCCTGATGTACTGTTTTATCCTCATCCGGTTGGTAGGTGGAATTCGTCGTAAAAGGTATGACGAAGTTTCATTGATTCTGGTCATTCTCGGATTCATCGGATTTTATATTCTCTGGGAGATTAAGTCCAGATACATCTACCCGGTATATCCGCTGTTGGTTGTGCTGTCCTATATGGGGTTCAAAGACACGTATGACTTCATATTCCATCGTAAAGGTACCTTGAGCAATATTCCCTGAGAAAAAGGTGATCATATGCGAAAAAAACAATATTTCACATCGGTTACGCTATTCCTGTTGCTAGGATGCATGGTTATGCTGACGGCTTGCGATGTTATAACCGCCCAGAATATTACCAACACCGGTTCTGTGCAAGGTATGAACGGGTTTGGGAAGCCAAATGGTGGCGGTCTGGGCATGAACGGAGGAACACCAAGAGGTGGAAGGGGTACCCCGGGCATGAATGATCGAACAGGCAGTCCCGACATGACGCAGGGGACGATGAATGCCGACATTACGGGTAGAATCATCTCCGTGGAGGGAAACACAGTTACGCTGGCGTTACTTGAAATGCAGGACACCTCATCTCCAAGCATGGAATGGAAGGATACCGGAATGGAATTGAAATTGAATATAACAGATGACGTTACTATTACTGAAGGCATGGGAACGCCTCGCTCGGGCAATTCCAACCCAAGTGCAAATTCGTCCATTCAAGTGTCTGATCTTCAAGAAGAAGACATCGTGATGGTGTGGTATACGGACAACACCGAGACGGTGGAACGGATGATGGTTGTCCAGTAAAAGATGATGGAATTATCGTCATTTTGTAATTGCTTACATTTGGCCTATGGGTTATTATGGAAACAGCTGTTTTTTGAAGGGAGTGAGCGTCATGAAACGACGGTCTAAGATGGTATGTTCTATTACTACAATGAAGGTTAGCATAAACTGAATAATTCCGGCAGATCATTCAGATACAGTGTGGGACACTTCCGGTTTCCCAGTCGATTTGAGATCTGCTGATATATAGGGATATAACTGCTCATTTTTTCTGGCGTATGCGAGGTTTATTTGCTTGTGCAAATTTCTCATACACTCAGAATTTTTAAAAGCCGCAGGCATAGCCTGCGGCTTTTTGCGCGCAAAAATAGGCACGAGTTGGCTATAAACCATCCACACGAAATGATCAAAAAGGAGAAATGCCCATGTTATCATTAAAACATTTATTTCAAAATAACGACCTTGCCGAGATGATTCTAAAGAATTGGAGTTATGATCCCGAGTCACTGGATATGTTTCAGTATTATCGCATATCCTCCAATGCGGTGTATCCGTTTAGAGATCAGGGGGAAGTCCGATTGCTTCGATTTGCCCCGGTAGAGGAAAAAAATCAAATCAACCTTAGTGCTGAACTGGAGTTCCTCCGTTATCTTCGAACGAATCATTATGGAGCCATGGAGGCTGTACCTTCTCATTTAGGGACAGAACTTGTAGAGGCTCACACCCCATGGGGAACGTACTATGCTTCCGTATTCAAGCGAGTCCCCGGATCACAGTTAGGAAGTATTGATTTGAATGACTCCATCCTGTACAGCTATGGTCAGGCGTTGGGTGAGCTGCATCATTTATCACGTATATTCATGCCTGAGCAAAAGGAGAAACGCTGGACCTATACGGATGTTTTGGATTGGATGCAGGAGATCCTGAAGGGTTTTCCTGGTGAAACGGCTGCTTTGAATGAGGTGGAGTTTCTTCGAACGTATTTTGCGACTTTACCGATGACCCGGCAAAATTTCGGTCTCATCCACTACGATTTTGAATTGGATAATGTCTTCTATGACGAAGATAGCCAGTCTTGTTACGCCATTGATTTTGATGACTCGATGTATCACTGGTACGCAATGGACGTGGAACAGAGTCTGGATAGTTTACGTGAGGAGATCGAGCCTGAACAATGGGAGCAGAAGAAACAATTGTTCCTGAACGGATACTGGTCCGAGACAGGAGAACGTTATGATCTGGAGAGTATGTTCCCCGCTTGTCGCCGTTTCGCCAACTTGTACGGCTATTTGCGTATGCTTCGATCTGTTGCAGAGCAGTGGTCACATGAGCCGGAGTGGATGAGCGGACTAAGAGCAAGATTGAGTCGGAAGATGACAGAACAGGCAGAGCAATTCGGAAAGGTAGTCAACAGCTAAGGTGTTCCAATTCATCCCAGGATAGTCAAGATCCATGAGCACTGAATTTTGGAAACATTCACGTAAATCCGGTCCCGCGGTCAGATGCAGATCCTTTGTATCGATCACGGGGCTTTTCATTTTGTTCGAACATTACCGAATAATGAAACGGAAGTGGAAATCTTGTTGAAAGGTTGGATGGGACTTTCATTGTTTCCATGCTAAAAAAGGGTTTTTGATGTCGAATTATATAAAAAAATGTTAAAAAAACAAATAAAATAGTTATTGATTAAATATGGGTGGAATGATAAGTTGTAATTAACTTATTTTAGGATAAATTATATATAAAGGAGAATTAGATGGGAAATGTATGTGTTGATTTGCATCCTTTAACAGAGCATCAACGAAGAATATGGTACATGGAAATGTTATATCCAAAATCAGATGTATGGATGATTACATCCAAGATGAGCATACCGGAACCGATCGATTTCACCTTGCTAGAGCGGTCGATTAACAGGGTTCTGAAGAATAACGAACTGCTTCGAACTCGTATTGTACTGGATCAAGGTGAGAATAAACAATACATCCAACCTTATGAGTACAGATCACTCAAGCATATTCATGAAGATCCAGCCTTAACGGATGAGACATGGACGGAGTATGTGGATAACCATCCGATTCATGTACACAGTGAAGATCTATGTCAGTTTTATACGTATGAGGGTCCTGGACAATACGGATACATCATTCAGATTCACCATATTATCTGTGATGGTCTGGGATTATTCCAGTTGACCGATGAGATTACGGCAACCTATCATGCCGAATTGAAAGATGATAATGCAAATAGAATGGAAACTACGATTCACGATTATGAATACTATATCAATAGTGAACAACAATATCTCGCTTCCAAACGCTATGCGAAAGATCAGGCCTTTTGGAGAGAGAAGTTTCATACGATTCCCGCATTTATGGAATTGAAAGCGCATAATCCCCTTCTAACTCACACCGCAGCCAGAAGAAAAACGATGAATATGGATCACTCCATGTATGTACGTTTGAAAGATTTCTGTCGTCAGAAGAATGTCAGCGTATTCACCTTTTTTCTCTCAACTCTAGCTATTCTGCTGAATAAACTCACTCACCAAACCGATTTGGTCGTTGGAACCAACTACGCGAACCGCACGAGTAAAACAGATAAAGACATGATTGGCATGTTTGTCACCACCATACCTGTCAGGATCGGGGTAGAACCCTCTGACACCGTGTTAACCTTGCTACAACGCATTTCCAATGAACAAAAAGAAATATTGCGTCATCAGAAATATCCGTATAATCAGCTGATCCGTGATCTAAGAGAGTCGCTCTCACTACCGGAACTGAACAGACTGTTCGGTATATCACTGGTCTATCGTCCAGAACGCTTTGACAAGATGCAAGGACATGATGTCTATATGGACAACAAATTTAACGGACATGAGACGAATGATCTGCTTATCAACATTATTGAAAAAATCAATGAGGATCGTATCATATTTCAGATGGATTATCGGACCCAATTGTTCAGTGAACCGTTCATGGGCAAGCTGTTCGATCAGTTTCTTAAGGTCACGGAAGCCGTTCTGGAGTATTCTGAACAAAGGATTGAACAGATCAGCATTGTAAGCGAAGCCGATAAACAATCGATGCTTATCGAGTTTAATGATACCGAGGCGTCTTATCCTAGCGACAAAACGGTCATTCAGTTGTTTGAAGAACAGGCAGCTGCTACCCCTCAACATACAGCACTTATCCTGGGGGATAAGGAGATGAACTATGAACAATTGAATGCCAGAGCTAACGGCTTGGCTACGACACTGATCAGCAGAGGAATCAAGCAGCGAGAACTGGTAGGCATTATTGCAACCCACAGTATGGAGATGGTTATCGCGATTCTGGCTGTTATGAAAGCCGGGTGCGCTTATATTCCGATTGACCCCGAGTATCCTGATGAACGAATTCAGCATATTTTGAAAGATTCTCAGATAAGGTTTGTCCTGGTTAATCAGCGTATCGATTTGTCGGACAGTCTAGAAATCATTCATATCCGTGAAGATAATGATGGGCATTTACCAGCAGGTAATCTGAACTTGACCATAGATATGAAGGATTTGGCTTATGTCATCTACACATCAGGGTCAACTGGAGCACCGAAGGGTGTATTGGTGGAGCATAGGGGATTGACGAACTATATATGGTGGGCGAGTCAGACCTATGTTACTGACGGTAAAACGACTTTTTCCCTGTATTCATCTATCGCTTTTGACCTGACTATCACATCCATCTTTACGCCGTTGATTACGGGTAACACGATGATTATCTATAACTCGTCTCATAACAAGGCGTTGATTGCGGATGTTGTTCTGGATCCGCGAGTAGATCTGGTCAAGCTGACTCCGGCACATCTGCAATTGATTCAGGACATGAACATTATGGACAGATCCAATGTTCGAACATTTATTGTAGGTGGCGATAATTTGAGTACTTCGCTGGCTGCAAATATTACCCGGCAAAGTAAGCATGAGGTTACCATTTTCAATGAATATGGACCGACAGAGACAGTGGTGGGCTGTATGATCTATGCCTACGATCCTCATGTTGATCAAACGGAGTATGTGCCTATCGGCAAGCCTATTCAGAACACATCCATATATGTGTTTGATCAATCACTGCAATATGTTCCTGTTGGTGTTCAGGGTGAATTATTGGTTGGGGGAGACGGCGTGACCAGAGGTTATCTGAACCAACCCGAGTTGACGGGCAGAAAATACGTCGAACACCCGGATCGTCCAGGCGAGCGCTTGTACCGGACTGGGGATCTATGCCGGTTAAGAGAAGACGGTCAGATGGAATATCTCGGAAGAATGGACGATCAAGTGAAGATTCGCGGGTATCGAATTGAACTGGGTGAGGTCAAGGCAGCTTTTTTGAAAATCAAAGGAGTTCGGGATGTTGCTGTAAGCGTCAAGACGGATCAGCAATCCCGTCAGTTATGTACTCATTACGTCAGTGAAGCATATGTAACCCGGAGGATGATTCGAGATACCTTGGCATCTCTGCTGCCGGAGTATATGGTTCCCACACATCTGATCAAGGTGTCTTCCATTCCACTTACGATTAACGGCAAGATTGATTACTTGGCGTTATCGATAGAGAAGCCGCAATCGGATGAAGACAATGTGTATGTGGCGCCGAGTTCAAGCATGGAACAGACGATATCTGCCATCTGGTCTGAGATTCTTGGCCTAGACAAGGTGGGGGTGACGGACCATTTCTACGAACGGGGTGGTGATTCACTGAAGTTGATTCAGATCTATACCCGACTTTCCGAGATAGGTTTTGAGTTTTCGATTAACGATATGTTTAATTTCCCTACAATCCAAGCCTTAAGTTCACATCTGGAACAGGTCATGGAAGGAAAGGAAGGCATGATAAGCATGGAACACAAGACAATAAAGAGATCCAAAGTGGATGTATTGAACGGAATTATGGACAAGCCGATCTTCCTTTCAACAGAGATTGCGAGCGTTGATCCGGCGCTCAAAGGTGTGATGTCATTCAATCAGGAATCCCTGTGGCTGGTTGAACAGTTCGAAGGAAAGAGCACCAAGTATAACATTCCCGGACATGTCATTTTCGAAGGCGCATTCTCGGAAGAGGCATACGTCTATGCATTGAATCAGATCCTACAGCGGCATGATGTATTGAGAACGTATTTTGTTGTAGAGAACAATACACCTGTGCAGCGAATCAGACCTTACGAGCCTTTTGGCATAGAGGTCCAGTATACGCTGAGGGATGACTCCCAAGCTAGTCTGAAGCGTGTGATTGAAGAAGAATCCAAACACCAATTCAACCTGGAAACCGGGCCGATGTATTATTTTGGATTGTATCAGATCCATGCACAACAATATTTTGCCTATTTTAATTTTCATCACATTATCTTCGATGGCTGGTCGCAGGATATCCTGATGGCTGAACTGGGGTCATACTATAATGCTTATCTGAGGGGAGAAAATGCTGCAATAGAGCATTTGAGTATTCAATATTCCGACTATTCACATTGGCAAAAAGGTAAATGGATGATTGAAGAATTTCCGACAGTTCTGGATTATTGGCGCAACCAGTTGGGAAGTACCGTCAACCGATCGGTAAAAGTATTGCCCTATGACCGGGAGCCTTCGGTGAACAACGTGGATACCGGAGATATACTGCTCGCAGAAATTCCGATACAAACCATTGAAATGATCAAAAAGGCCGGTATGAAAAACAATGCCAGTCTGTACATCACCATGCTCACCGCCTACAAAATGTTGCTGTACTTTTACTCGGGTGAAATCGAGATCGTCGTAGGAACACCCGTCGCAAACCGGAATCGTGCAGAAGTGCAGAAGTTGATCGGATATTTCTCCAACAGCCTTGCCTTGAAGACGGTCATGGACCCGGAACAGTCCGTGGATGCCCAGATTATTTCGGTTAGAAATACGGTATTTGAAGCGTTTGATCATCAGGAGATGCCTTTCGGCAAGCTGATTGAACTGCTGAACCCGGATCGTGCTTCGGGGCTCACCCCGTTCTTCCAGACGTGGTTTGTACTTGATGTCAAAAATACGTACAACATCGAAGGACTAAATATTGCTCAGAATGAAATTTTGTGGGGACACAGCGGCAAGAGCAAGTGGGATCTGACATTAAATCTTATCGAAGCTGACCATGTAATGAATGTAGTGGTGGAATACAAAACAGAGTTGTTCGGCAAATCCACCATGAAGAGATTCCTGCATGATTATATGGCAGTAGTAGAGCTGATTGCAGCTGATTCCTCCCGGAGTCTTCAAGCTGTTCGTCATGATTGGGAGGTGATGGCCCACGAGTACAAGATGGTGTTGCTGAATAGCAGTAAGAGCAAAAAAAAATTTAACAAAATTAAATCCTAGGAGGATTAACGATGAAGAAGAAATTTGATAAAGGCGCGCAGATGGTCATCCAGAAAGAAATTGTGAAGCAATCGTTTCTGGAGGAAGGTCAGGAACTGCCGTTGGTAATCAAACCCAATGTAGCCGGTCTGGATCTGAATCAATGGTATCTCAACAATAAGGATATGGTAGAAGAGAAAATTTTGAAATATGGTGGCGTGCTGTTCAGAGGTTTTGATACTACCACACCAGAGAGCTTTTATGGGTTCATCGATGTAAGCTGCCCCGAACCGCTCAGTTATAAGGAAGGAGCGACACCGAGAACCCAAGTACAGGGCAAGGTGTATACGTCAACGGAATTTCCGAACGAGGAGACTATTGCACCGCATAATGAATTGTCCTATGTCATGACATGGCCCAAAAAAATCTGGTTTTCCAGTATTGTTGTTGCTGATGAAGGAGGAGAAACACCTATTGTGGATGTACGGAAAGTATATAACCTCATTGATCCGGACATTCGGGATGTTTTTGCAGAGAAAGGCTGGATGTTGGTTCGAAACTATGGAACCGGATTCGGACAGACCTGGCAGTATGTTTTCCACACAGAGTCCAAGGATGAGGTCGAGCAATATTGCCTGGACAACAACATGACTTGCCAATGGAATGAGGATGGAACATTGACAACGAAGCAGGTGAGACCGGCTATTACGATCCACCCGGATACCAAAGAGAACCTGTGGTTTAATCATATTGCCTTCTGGCATAGCAGTAGCCTGAACGAGGAAGTTCGCAACTTGATGCTCGAAGAATTCGGAGAGAGTGGCTTGCCATACCAGACGTACTATGGAGACGGAACTTCAATTGATGCTGATGTGGCTGCACATATTCGTCAGGCTTATGCGGATGCCACGATCGCCTTTCCATGGCAAGCGGGAGATATTCTTATGCTGGACAATATGCTGGTGGCGCATGCACGGAACCCGTACCAAGGAGATCGGAAAGTACTCGTAGCCATGGGAGAACCGGTGAGTCGTTAAGCCTCAATTGCGACTTAAGGAAATTACATTCGAACTGAAAATACATTAGAAATGCAGGAGGATTGAACATGGAAAATGTAATGCTGGGTTATCCCCTTTCACCACAACAGAAACGACTGCATGAACTGAATAATAACGGATTAACATCACGCGTCCCAAGTGTAATTGCTGTTAACATCAAAGGTGAGTGCTCGAATGGTCAGATTGAATTAGCCGTGAAGAGAATAGCCGAGAAATACAGTACACTCCGCACCTCCATAGAAGCCGATCCCAATTATGGGGTCCATCTTCAGAAAGTAGATTCGGAGACCAGAAGCCGATTCCGTACTGCATATTCGGATGAACCGATTCAGGAGCAGGATCTCCAAGGGCTGATCCGAAAGGAGTTGGACACATGGACAGGTGATTATTCACTGGAAGCCATTAATGTGGATCTGTCCGAACGTTCCAAACTGTTGATTCTCGCTTTTGATCCGCAATTCTCGGATATTGAACCTGCCGTTATTCTTGAAGACTTGTCTCAATTCATTGCGGCCGAGGTAGACCCTGAACTTTTGGAAGAAGAGGTACCGTATTATGCTGTATCCGAGTGGTTGAATGACCTGTTGACCAATGATGAGCACGCGGAGGAAAGAAGTTTTTGGAACAATAAACGGTTTGATCATGTTGATAAACAATTGTCCATGGTATCCGGTAGCGGAACCACGAGTATTACGATGGCAAGTTTCCCTGTGGAAGGGTCACCAGAATTGTGGGCTGAACTTGAGAAAGTAGCAGAGAAGACTGGAAGTACAATAGATAACGTTGCGCTCGCCTGCTGGAATTTGACTTTGCATCTGCTGGGCGAGGATAAGGACCTAACGGTTGGCGTACATACGCGTGGCCGACAAGATGAGGATTTGGAGAAGGTTGTCGGTGCATTGAATCGATACGTACCTCTGTACTCGGGCTTGAAAGAGGACGACACGCTGACTCAGTTTTTCCAAAGAACGACGAGTGAAGCGAAAGATAGTGCAGAATATGCAGATTATTTTGACTTCAAAATGTTTAGCAAATCGGATTCGAGTCAATCTGTGTTCTCTTATGGATTCGAGAGTCGGGATGCATCATCCGTGGTGGAATCGGGTGGTTACACATTCCGGGTTGTGTATCAGTCGGAACAGATTGAACCGGTTCACCTTGGACTCAACATCCAGCAATACCCTGAACGTAGAGATATCGTTCTTCGATATAACAAGGAAACGTACACTCCGACAGAGATTGGCTACGTAGCAGATATATTCACACATATTTGCAACAAGGCTTATGTGAATCTGGATGAACCCGTATCGTTCAACATCATCCCTGATCATCTGACATTTACATTGCAATCGATTCTTCAAGGAGAAGTTCGGGAATATGCAACCTCTACATTGATAGAAATGCTGGACGAGCAAGCCTCGAAGACACCAGATCAGATTGCGATTGTGTCTGGTAACACACTGCTTACGTTCCGGGAGATCCATGAGAAGTCCAAACAGCTTGCCCATTATCTGCATCGGACAAGAAGTGTAGGGCATGGAGATGTAGTCGGGGTAAGCGTGGAGAGATCTCCTGAGCTGGTCATAGCCCTTGTGTCTGTGCTTCGGGCAGGAGCAGCTTATGTACCACTTGATCCGGATTATCCGAATGAGCGATTGTCCTATATCTGTGAGAATGCCCACATTAAAACGGTGCTGTTGTTGAATAAAAACAACGAACGGCTCAATTCCCTTTTTGCCAATCCTGTATTTCTTGAAGAAGAAGGCGAGGCCATTGCAACCGAGCCCACAGACGCATCGGCAATCGGAGTAGATGCCAGAGACATCGCCTATATCCTCTATACTTCCGGTTCCACAGGCAGACCCAAAGGGGTCAAAGTGTCACATCAGGCCATCAGCAACCATATGCATTGGATGAACAATGAATTTCCACTGAGCGGGGAAGACGCTGTATTGCAGAAAACATCAATTAATTTCGATGCATCAGTATGGGAGTTCTATGCACCGCTCACTACGGGCGCAAGGCTGGTTCTTGCTGAGCCGGACAAGCATGCTGATCCCGACTATCTGCTCGATATTATTCATAAGGAACGAATCACGACGTTACAGGTTGTACCTACCATGCTTCAGGCTTTGGTGGAAAAAGAAGCGCTCTCTTCAGCACCGTTAAAAAGGGTGTTCAGCGGCGGAGAGAGACTGGGAATTCCACTCCAGAAGGCTTTCTTAGATAGATCCAACGCTCAGTTGATTAACTTGTACGGCCCAACTGAGGCGAGTATCGATACGACGTATCATATCTGTGACAGGGATAACGTTCATGAAACGATCGGCAGACCCATTCATAATACGAATCTGCTCGTGCTCGACTCGAACCTGAATCTTGTCCCGCCAGGTGTTGCCGGAGAGTTATATATCAGCGGGAAGGGCCTGGCAGATGGATATGTGGATGAACATCTTAATGATCTGGCTTTCCTGACACATGCTTATACGCCGGACAAGGTGATGTACAAAACCGGCGACAGAGTGCGTTATTTCCCTGATGGTCATATCGAATACATTGGCAGGGTTGACCGGCAGGTGAAGTTAAGAGGGTATCGGATCGAACTCGGCGAGATCGAGAAGGTTCTAAATGAACACCCTCATGTGCGACTTGCAGCGGCGAAGTTGCAAGAGAAGACTGAACCATTGCTGGCTGCCTATGTAGAACTGGATACCGATGGAGAGATTCAGGATGTCAAACAGTGGATTTCATCCGCACTTCCCGAATATATGATTCCGAACGTCATCCAGGTACTGGAGCATTTACCGCTGCTGAGCAATGGGAAAATTGATTATCACGCCCTGCCGGATGTGGATATCAGTTCCGGGGCGGAATATGCCGCACCAACGACAAGCGTTGAGCAGATTGTTGCCCAGATCTGGAGAGCGGTATTGAAGCGGGAGCAGATTAGTATTGATGAGAACTTCTTTGCACTCGGAGGGCATTCGCTTATCGCAACGCAGGTCATCTCTGGGATCAGACAACAGGTAGGTGTTAATCTGCCGCTACGTAAAATATTTGATGCGCCTACCATTCGTGAATTGTCCGAAGTGATTGAGAATCTGTTGTTGGAAGCGAATGGATATTCTGCGGAGGGTAATTAAATGAAAAAATCAGGTGCAGTAATAAACAAAAGCGAACTGATTGATCGAATATTAAGTCAGATGAATGTGACCAATACAGTACAGCGCACTTCTCGTGACATAAATCGCTTTCCACTATCTTTTGCTCAGAAGAGGTTGTGGCTTCAGCAGCAGATTGAGCCAGCAAGTACGGCTTATAACATGGTTTTTGCCAATGAGATTAGGGGAGAGTTCGATAAGTCTGCATTCGAACAAGCTATCGGACTGCTGGTGGAGAGGCAAGAGGCATTACAAGTTCGGATGGATGCCGAGGAAGGCATACCTTATCAATATATTCAGGAAGACCAACCGGATTATGAATGGGTTGATATATCAATGTATCCGGGCGATCAGGCTGAAAGGCAGATTGTAGATGGAATTGAAAGGGCCGATGGCCCTTTTGATTTTACCCGAGATAGATTATGCAGATTCAAAGTATTTAAGCTGAACGATCACCGCCACATTTTTGTTCTGATGATGCATCATATCATCTCGGATGGTCAGTCGATCGAGATCATACGAAGAGACCTGTTATCTTATTATGAACATTTCCGCGGAGTAGGCCCTTTGCCGACATATGACGCATCCGCGACCCAATATATAGATTACGCAGTATGGCAGAATCAATTACTGGAAAGTAAGGAGTTTGCTAATCAGAAGAGGTACTGGATCGATCAACTGAAGGGGCACTCCTATACGCTCAATTTGCCATATGACCATGAACGTCCACAGAAACGGAGTGAAGAGGGGATATCAATATACTTCACGATTCCGGCACCTCTTACCAGCAGATTAAGAGAGATTTCGGAGAAGCATCATTCCACGTTATTTATGGTGATGTATACCTGTTTTGCGATTTTGTTACGCAAGTATTCGGGTGAAACGGATCTGATGATTGGTACGCCTGTCTCCAATCGGCCACAGTCCGATCTGGAGAAGATCGTGGGTTTCTTTGTTAATACACTGGTACTGCGAAGCCGTATCCATGATCAACAATCATTTCTGGAGCACCTGGACGCTTCCAAAAATACGATCCTTGATGCATTTGACCATCAGGATGTACCGATTGATCTATTGTTCGATGACCTGATCCAATCTAGAACCACAGGATATTCGCCATTGTTTCAGGTCATGTTCAGTCTGGGGAAAGCGGGCCATTTTGAACAGAAAGATCAACAGGCTGTGTTCAGGGAGATCAAGCTGAAGCAGATCAACACATCCAAATTCGACATGTCCCTGGATTTGACGGAAGATCAGGATGTGATTAAGGGTACGTTTGAATGTAGTCGGGATCTGTTCCACGTGAGTACGATCGAACGCTGGGCCAGTAATTTTATAGCGTTGCTTGAACATATTGTGGATTATCCAGGAAAGCCAATCGCAGAGGTTGAAGCCGTTAGTGATGAAGAACGACAGAAAGTTCTATATGAATGGAACGATACCGTAATGGATTACCCTGATCATCTCTGTGTACATCACCTGTTCGAAGCATCTGTAGCCCGAACCCCGGATCAAGTGGCTGTGGTATATGGGGAAGAACAATTAACTTATCGTGATTTGGACCGCCAAGCGAATCAATTGGCTCATCTTCTGATCGAAAAGGGAATCGGACCTGACAAGGCGGTAGCCATTGGCATAGAACGTTCGCTGCATTTGCCCATTGCCCTTCTAGCCGTGTTAAAAGCGGGAGGAGCTATCGTGCCTCTGGATCTGGATGCACCTGTCGAGCGTAACCGGCACATGTTAACAGACTCGGAAGCGTCGATCTGTCTCATCAATACGAATAAGTTGCCGATTCCCGAGGATGTTGCCCTTCTGATCGACGTATCTCAGCCTGAAACATATACGGACAAGCCGATGACAGTTCCACAGTCACAAGTAGGGCCTGATCATTTGGTAGCTATTTATTATACGTCAGGCACTACAGGGAAACCGAAGGGGGTATCTGTGCTGCACCAGGGGTGGGTGAACCGAATCTGCTGGATGCAGCATCAATTCAAGCTGGAATCCCATGAAACGGTACTTCAAAAAACAACTCTGACCTTTGATGATGTCGGTCTTGAATACTTCTGGACATGGATGGCAGGGGCAAGGGTTGCCCTGTTGGAGCCAGGATTCCATCGTGATCCGTATGCGATTATTCAAGCTTTGAAGCAATATGAAGTGGCCATCGTCTTTTTTGTTCCGAGTATGTTGAAAATGATTTTGGAGCGAATTGGTGGGGCGGATCTGGAGCAGTTAGCGTCATTACGGGAAGTATTCTCTAGTGGAGAGGCATTAAAGCCCGAGATGGTTGCAGCGTTCCACAACCATCTTCCCAAGCGTAATCTGCATAACAGTTACGGGGTAACCGAGGTTTCCATTGATTCGACCATTCATATGAATGTGCAAGTAGAAGGTCGTCGTGCTCGAAGAAATATATCCATTGGTCGTCCAATCGGGAACAATTTCATCTACGTTTTGGATGAGATGCAGAATCCGGTGCCCATCGGGGTTCAGGGCCATTTGTATATTGGTGGTGTTGGGCTGGCGAGGGGGTACTATGGAGATCCCGTGAAGACCGGACAGGCTTTCTTCGTGAACCCGTTTACGGATGGAAGGATCTACAGGACGGGTGACATTGCTTATTACGACGCCACTGGCAAATTATATATTGTCGGTCGAATAGACAATCAATTGAAGATCAGAGGCATGCGTGTAGAGTTGGGGGAAATCACCGATGTAATCTCCAGACACGCTGATATTCAGGAGTGTGCGATGCTGGCTGAGCGATGGGGAGATGATGAAGAACTTTCACTGAGTGCCTATATACAGCTGACTCCATCTTCTAAGATTCTCAGTACGGACCTTCGCAACTTCTGCCGAACCCTGCTGCCAAGTCACATGATTCCCTCACGTTTCATTACGATTGATCATATTCCGCTGAACAGTAACGGTAAGTTGGACAAGGCGGCGCTGAAGCAGCTGGATCGTGGCACATTGAAGGATTATATTGCTGCCCCGCAGGATGAGCTGGAAGAAAAGGTCATGCAGATCTTCATGGATATCCTTGGTGTGGATACCGTACATCTTCATGAAAGCTTTTTCGATCAGGGTGGCCATTCAATCAAAGCGGTCCGTTTAATGGATGTTCTGAACAGAACATTTCATACCGAGCTATCCGTGATCACTCTGTTTGATTACTCCACCGTGACCGAGATTGCACATATCATTCGGGAGGGGAACTTTCCTCAAGACCAATCGTTTGTTGTGTTGAAAGAAGGCGGCCGTAAAGATGAAACCCCGCTGTTCCTCATTCCAACAGGTGGTGGCAATCTGATCAATTATTATGAGTTGGTTAGTCAACTGGAAGGATTGAATATTTACGGGTTTGTACCAAAAGGATATGAAAATGACGAAGAACCGCTCTATACCGTCCAGGAGCTGGCTCACTATTATTATGGTGTTCTTACACAATTCAATCCGGTAGGCCCGTACCGATTACTGGGTTGGTCCTTTGGTGGCAATGTGGCATTTGAGATGGCACGGATCATTGAAGATGCGGGACAACAGCTGGAGTGGTTGATCATTCTGGATGCACCTGCCCGAAGCCATGAACGGGATGTTCGTCCAATAAATAAGATGGAGGCTCTTGCCGAATTAGCACACAATAACGGATATGAGTTCAAGCGCAATACAGACTATGAGGAACAGTTAAAAGAAGCCATGAATCACTTCCCAGGTGAAAACACGCTTAGACATCTCAAAGTGCGTTTGGCCAATGAAGTGGCCTTTGATAACTACTATTCAGCAAAACCGATTCAGTCCGATATCCATCTATTGTACGCAACCGCTCAGGATGAACGAAGTCCAGTTCCGTTAACGGATGCACAAGTTTGGCATGCCAAGACGACAGGTATATGCACTTCAATTCCGATTCCAGGTCATCATGAGAATCTGATCGACTACAATCATGCAGTGAATGTGGCCCAATATGTGAATCAAATGGTGAAGGGATGATCAGATGACTTTTGAAACGATGGAAAAGATCATGCCTCCATTGAACATCTCCAATCACAATCTGCGAAAAGGAATCGACATTCTGAAGGAAAGCATTACTTCTGTTTTGACGTTGCAAGAGGTGAAGGTTGTACAAAAGATTTAACTTTCGAACAGAATAACAGATTGAACCAAGCGAAGCAGGAATGACTTCGCTTGTCTTCATTCTTCATAGCTGCATGAAAGAGATGCTGAATGAGATATAGGTTCGACGTAGGCGGAGGTGGACCATGGAGATTTTCAAAAACAAGAACTTCAGTTTGATGTTTTTTGGCAGAATCTTAACCAACATTGGAGATAGCTTATATGCGGTATCCGCCATGTGGCTGGTCTACAATCTGGGAGGCTCCTCATTTTATACTGGACTCGCGGGATTTTTGTCCATTTTGCCGAAGCTTATTCAACTGTTGTCCGGACCGATGATAGATCGGATCCCGATTCGAGGGATTCTGGTATACAGTCAATTAATTCAGGCCTTATTGTTATTAATTGTGCCTATTGCAGCGTACTATGATTTTCTGAGCGTCGGCTTGGTATTGGTGATCACCCCTATTTTGAATATATGTAATACCTGGGTGTACCCTGTTCAGATGTCAGCTCTGCCAAGAGTATTGGAGAAACACCAACTCACGCAGGGCAATTCCCTGTTCTCCATCGCTTATCAGGGGATTGATGTGGCTTGTAATGCTATCTCCGGGATGCTCATTGTTGCGCTGGGTGCGGTGTCTTTGTATTTTTGGAATGCCATCGGTTTCTTCATAGGTGCTTTATTATTCTCTCAATTGCGGATTGCTCCTTATATCATGGAATCGAAGATGAAGAAGGAACAGGGTACATATGATGAGACTACTGAACAGGCGAGTGGGAGTACACCGTCAGGAATGCGTTTGTTTTTAAGGAATTACACCGATGATATGGTGAGTGGAATCAGGCTGCTTACACAGACGGCATTGGCCAAGTTACTCTTTGGCATTATGGTAATTAATGCTGCAGGAGGAGCGACATTTAGTGTACTTCCCCTATATAGTGATCAGATCGGCGGAGCCAATATCTACGGGTTGATGCTGATGGCACAGGCGCTTGGCAGCGTCATAGGTGCAACATGTGCACCGTATCTCAGACTGGAAAATGTACGTTTGGGTCGATTGTATTCTGTGGCATACATCATATCAGGAATTGCCTGGATTGGGTGCATATTTACCCCGTGGAGCTGGCTGAGCATTCTGGTATATGGACTGGCCTGGGTTCCTGGCGGAGCCGTTAACGTCATCATTAATACCGTTGTTCAGAAGGGGGTACCGCAGCAATATTTGGGTTTGGTGTTCTCCGCGACGATGGCGTTAAGCGGCATAGCCATGCCAATCGGCAGTCTGATCGGTGGTACGTTGGGAGTCTGGCTACACAGTTCTACAGTCATCACTTTATCTGGAATTACCGTTGTTCTGGTAGGGGTATACTGGATGCTTGATCGCGTATCCCGCAACCTGCCCAAGACGGAGCAACTGGATGAAGGACATTTCAATTTCACACCACGCGGCGGCACGGCTCGCTCGAATACCGAAATGGGGGCTTAACGCTGACATAACATAATGAGCCCGTCGTTTATCTCTAAATTTCATGTGTGAAAAAATAAAAAAATGGCACCTCCAGAAAGGCCATGAGGATAACGACTGGTTATCCCGTGCCTGTTCCATGAGGTGCCCTATTCAGGTTCATTCATGTTAAACCATGTTAAACGCTACCTGAGCAATGGAATATTGCAGGTTAATTGTTGTTACTCTGTATAATCACTTATCGCAGTTCGCCCCGCCTCTACACTGATCCAGTAGGCATAATCTTCGCGCACGTCCACATAGAGGTTAAGTTCCTTCGCATCAAGGTTACTTACCGTTAGTTTGAAATTGCCATAGGCATCTGTTGTAACCTGCTGCGTCTGGATGTGCTCTACAACAGGCGAAGGACCATGGATTTTAATTGGCATCGTCTGGTTGGCATACGTCGGGAACGTACCTTGAAGGACTAGTGTGTGATCGGCGGAATATACTGCTTTCATGGTCTGATCCGGTAGTCCGCCATTCTTTTCATTCTCGGTAGCTTCAGTGGCATTCTTCGGTCTGCTCCATAGTTCGAAGCCTTTTTCCTTCAGGTTCTGGAGAAAAACAACGGCCTCTGCCCGGGTCAAGGATTCTTGTCCCGCATAACCTTGCACCGTAGCTGCGGTTTTGCCTGAAGAGTATCCCATGTTCAGCAGATACCGGATGGCATCGTCATCCTGGGTATAATTTTTACCGCCAAGCCCCGCCACGATTACGGCTACTTCTGTTCGGTTCAAGGCATGATTGCGCAGCTTCGGATTCTGTTTGCTGGCATCCAGTTTCAGATTCAACGCGGAAGCATAGGTATAATAACGATCACTCCAGATGTTTCCTTTGATAGCTTGTCCCTCTACAGCATCGATGCTCTGAATGACATGGGAATTCGCATACAGCTTGAACAACATGGAGAGGAATTCGGCTTCACTCACCTGATTGTTGGGTTTGAACGTTCCATCCTCGTATCCACTGACCATCTCCTGTTGAACGGCCCATTGAATGGCATCTTTTGCCCAATGTGTGCGGATATCAGTTAATTGGGGAATTCCCGTTACCGTAACAGAGACAACCGCTTCTTTCCCTTCAAAACGAATCCGAATTTCGGCTTTACCAGCCTGAAGTCCAATGATTTTACCATCCTTGATGGCGATGCGATCTGACGTCGTGGTGAAGGAGACGTTAGATTGTGGAACATAGGATGTTCCGTTATCATTCACGGCAGTGATCGAAGGCAGATCAATCTGTTCTCCAGTTCGAACGTTCAGGTTTGGTTGTCCTGGTTTTATACGAGTAAGAGTTGTATCTTGTACACCGTCCACATGGAAGAAACGCGTGGAGTATGAGATTTCCGCCGCTGTACCGTTCTTCTTTTGCAGACCTGTAATTTGAATGTTGAACGTATCACCGTTTTTTAACAATTGCACATCGTCGGGACGGAAGATGATGGCGTAGCCATATCCATATCCACCTGTCTCTACATTGAAATAGGCTTGATTAAACCATTGTTTATCCGCAGGGTCCACGTTGTAATAACCGGTTGGAAAGCCGCTGTTCTGATTCTTGGCGTTAAAGGTCCACGTACGTTGATCGGAAGTCCGAGTCATCTCGACCTGTACCTCAGACAGTGATGGCTTCGCAAATACATCTGTATTAAGTTGAACAGACCAGGCCTGTGTGCTGCCAAAGGCTTCGATTGGAAAAGCGCCTTGATTCGGGAACAGACTGTAATTGAACGAAGTTCCCCCAGTTCTGCTTTTATCAAATACCTGCATGGCACTATAGTACTGATCATATGTCTTGCCTGCTTCACTACGAGTGGCAAGTCCAAATCCGATCCGTTGCAGTTGTGGGCTCAAAATCCAGCGCCGGTGACCCAGTCGATCAATATTGGAGGCATCCGAATCATTCATGTAGGCCTGAATGCTTTTTGTCAGGACGTTATTCTTGGCACTGCTGGTAACGTAAAGATTGGAGCTGCTAGCAGACTTTGAACCTGTGTCAAAGAAATCCTTTGGCATATCTCCTGGCTGTTCTGGATAATGGGACAGGTATCCACCTGTGGAGACCACAACAGCCCCATGCTGGGCTTGACGATTCAAGGTAGGATCAAGGACAAGATCTCCCTGCAGCCCCGCAATAAAACGATAAAAGTTGGCTGCGTTCAGACCCTGATCCAGATAGGCATCACTTACCACACCAGCAAAGTAGGGAGCACTTGTCGAAGGTGTCTCTGTATACAGGGGAGATGTATCATTGTCATTCATCCACTGATTCCACTTCTGAACAATCTCCTGCTGACTTCGCTCAGGCAACAAACTGTCTACCTGTTCCGCATGTGCCGCTTGAGCACCCCATAATAGAAACAGCAGGCCTGCCAAGGGTAGAGCGAACAGCGAATGCATTTTATGTTTCGGATAAACCATGTTTCCAACCCCTCTCAATTCTGAACGTACGAAGAACATATGCATGAACAGCATTATGGTATATTCATCGACATTACAGCTGATTTTGCTTAGAGACAGGTATGGGGAGCATAGTGCCGAGCGTATGAATGAGGGGATTTATAGGAGTGAAATTGGTGGTTCATTTGTGGAAAAAGAGCACAGGCTACCCGGCTGATTCGGGACAGCTTATGCTCTTTCTACATATGTATCTACTTGGTTAGTCGAGACTCAGGTCGAAATCAGGCTCACACATATAATCTAATGGGTACAAATCATCTCGTGCCGAGATTAATGCACGGAAATGAAGATAAAGATTATTGGGCTGTTCCACAATGCCACCAACACGATGAGGTATGAGTTCAGCCACGACGAAGACATCTTGGGCATTGTTACATTTAAAAAGAACATTCTTCGGATGAATGACTTCCTCCAGGTAACTGTATGTCATCACATGAAATGTTTGTCCACGCCAGTTTGTCTTGATTACTTTATAGGAATGTGTGCGAACTAGATCCAGATAACGTTCCAGCTGGAACGTATGTTCAAATTGCGTAATATAGCCTTTTTTATCTACATCAATCGTAAACTCCACATCGTAGCTCACATGCATTTCATCTCTATAAGTTCCGTTCATGACCTTCATGGAGTCAAAGTGTGATCCGAAGTTCGGATCTTCCACATAGGGAATGGTAATGAGTTCGGGGTCAACATGATCAGTGATCTTACTGTTCATAGAAGGTGCGCTGTAATACTTTGATGGCTGAAGATCAATTGATCCGATCATGCTTCCAGGAAAACCGGGGCTGCAAGATATTCGCATAGTCATCTCCTTCGTTGTTGGTCAGTAGTTAGACGAACGAGTAAGAAGAAAGTTGCATCAGAATAAGGAAGTGAAGGATGAGCGTGAATTCGATATGTTTCGTGTGAATAGGAGTACTGGCACTATTTCCAATCTACCTACTCTTTTGATACAGTAACTGTAGGACATATCGGAGGTATATATCATATATGGAACAAGCACTTCAGATCTTAATGCGAAATGCAGGTGCAGAAAAGAACACCTTTTTGTATATGCTGTAAGAGGAGGCACGTTTCGATCAGGAACTATTCTGGCAATACGTGAACAGTATTATGGAACTGACTCGTCTTACTGCCAATCAGCCTTTGGATCGCGAACTTTCCAGTGCCGTTAGCTTTACATATTCCAAAATCATGGAGTATCTGCAATGGCATCAGTTGGATCGTGATGTGTATGAGATTAAACAGTTTCCATATGTCTACGCACATCAGATTGTGAATCTGCTGGGCAATGTAGTCAACGGCTTATATAAAGGTATCGCACCAGATGAAGCCGATTTCGATGAGGAGTTCCCCAATCCGGCTTTCACAGGCGAAATGGCAGAAGAGCAACCAATCATTTTGCAATTAGGCTATTATAAACAACATACGAATGTACACGCCCTTGCCTTTCGAGAGGAAGATGGGACGTATCGAATTGTTTTGAATGAAGAAGAGGACCGGGATCTTGCAGATTCCAGGCTGAGTCGCCGTGAGGTGGAAGGAACGTATCTTTTTACGGCTCCGGATGCCAGTAGCGCCCACCAATATTTTCATGAATGGGTCATGGAGAACCGTGCCCCATATCGCTCTCAGAGAGGAGTCCATCCAATGAATGTGAATGAAAAAGTGATCGAACACCAGTCTCTTACCTTTGTGGGAATCAAACGAACGTTCTCTTGTGTGGATGGAGAGAATTTAAGAGAAATCCCAAAGATGTGGCAGGATGCTTTGGCAGACGGCATTGAGGAACGTTTAAAAGGGTTCAATAACGGAGCTATTCCCGGTCTGGTGGGCATCTGCATAGATCAGAGAGAGCTGAAGGACAATCAAATGGAGTATTGGATTGCTACCTCTTACTCAGGTGAAGTGCCTGAAGGTTTGGTGCCTATCGAACTCCCAGCGTCCAATTGGGTTGTATTTGAAGCGGATGAATTAAAGCCGGAGGCGATACAACGGTTGTGGCACCATATTATGACAGCGTGGTTTCCTTCCGCTTCATATAAGCATGCAGGGATCCCGGAACTTGAAGTGTACAGAGGTCATGGAGCACCTCCCCAAGTCTGGATACCTGTAAAATCTGTGTGAGCAAAATTGAACTAGGAGGTCTACGATGTTATCCAATAGAGTGATTGATCATTGCAAGGAGCAAGGCTGGTGGCATGAAGATGTCCCAGCAGCTTACGAAGAAGCATTACGGAAGCTTGAGATTGATTTTCAGTCGGATTTTGCACAATTTTATCTACATGCAGAGGATGGACCGACTTTTTATAGCAGGCATCAGGAGTTGTATCAGATCTGTTGGTTTATGGAGAACACCGTATATATGGAAGATGTGAATGTAGCACAGCTCACATTGGGACTCCCTGAGGCATATATTCCACTAGATAGTTTTGAAGGTGAAGGTGGATTTTTCTACAATCGTCAGACAGGAGAAGTGGTGCTGGTGGAACTGGGCGAGTCCATTGAACGGTTTCTTAATGGCGAAAGTAAGCCGCAGTGGTCTGATTTCAATGCTTTTTTGGAATGGTATTTCGTCCTGGAGGAGGAGACGGTGCAATGAAAGAGCTGACACCGGAACATGCCGAACTGGAGCGACAGATTATTGAGACCGTAGAAGCCGGTAATGTACTGGACGAGACGCAGCAGCATGAACAGGCCCTCGTCTATTATGATCAGGCATGGGGCATGTTGCCCGAGCCGAAGATGGGATGGGAGATCGCAAGCTGGATCGCATCCTGTCATGCGAATGCACATATCGATCTGAAGCAATATGAACTGGCAAAGCCGTGGGCTGAGATATCGTTACATACGCGGAGTACGGATAGAAATACGAGTCCATTGGTCGATCTCGGCATGATCTGCTTGAGACTTGAACAGCATGACGATGCGTATATGTATCTGCACCAGGCGTATGAGTTTGGCAGAGAGCGTGCATTTCAGGGAAGCCCTAGGGACGTGTTGAGTTATTACATTGAAGAGCGGGCTAAACGCAAAGTAGAGTGATTCCGACCATACCATGAAACAAAAAGGGTACCCCGGTTTGGCCAAAATATGACCACTGGAGTACCCTTTCGATTATTACGGGATGTTTTACTTCATCTAATCCGAAATGTTACGCGTATAGTATTCAATAATATCCTTACGACGGATAATACCGAGGAAGACACGATCGACATCCACCACGGGCACAAAATTTTGGTCAGCTGCAAGTGTCAGCATATCCTCCATTTCAGCCTCAATGAATACACATTCATTATATACCCGATTGTTAATCTCATGGACTTGAACCTGATCCATCGTATCAAAAGTCAATCCGGGTGTATTTCGCATTTTCCATAACAAATCGCCTTCGGACAGGGTAGCAACATATTTTCCATCCTGGTCAATCACGGGAATGGCGGTGTAGTGGTGCGATTCCAATTGCTCAATAGCATCTTTCATGGAAGCGGTAGACTTGATATAGGCCACTTCGGCTTTGGGGAGTAAAAAATAGCTGATTTCCATCATCGGGCTCCTTTTCAGCCTTTTGCATAGCAAAAAAGCTTTAGTATGTAATCTCACTATCCTTATTTAAACATATTATGTGAGCTTTCGGCTATTTTTAATGATAAATTCGTCAGATTTGTTTCATTGTTTAAATGGCGCTGGAAATCTATAGTGTATATTAGAGGTGATGTAACCATGAAATCCAAACGTAAATTAATGTACGGACTGCTACCCATCTTGTTTGCAGGTGGAATCGGAATGTATCTATACATGCAGAATAACAAAGAAGCAGAAGCCAAGCCCCAGACTACCGTGAATCAGTACATAGAGCATCTGCAAAAAAAAGAGTTTGATCAGCTGTATACCTTGATGACACCTGCTTCGGTGCAAGAGTCGGGCATGAACAAGGAACAATTTGTTGAAAAATACAATGCGATCTATTCGGGCATGGAAGTATCCACCGTCAAGGCGGAGGTTAAGCCAGTGGATGTTGCCGAAACGGCGGCCGATGACAGTAAGACCGATGCAGAGAAACAAAACCCGGATACGTATGAGGTGGATTACAACCTGCAACTGACAACTTTTTTGGGAGAAGTCAGTGAGACGCATACATTGAAACTGGTTCGGCAGGAGCTTGAGGATGGGGGCAAAAACTGGCAAATTAACTGGCAGCCATCGTTGATCCTGAATGACATGGTAAAGGGCAGTAAGGTGCGAGTGAGGACACTGTTCCCGGATCGTGGAGACATTGTAGATCGTGATGGCTTGCCACTGGCTACCAAGGGCACGATGAACGAATGGGGCATTGTACCTGAGAAACTTGGTGATAACCCGGACGAGATGATTACACGAATCGCAAGTCATTATCAGGTTTCGGAAGATGCCATTCAAAAGGCGCTTGCGCAGACATGGGTGAAGCCGGAGTACTTTGTCCCGATTGGTTCAACGGAGGAGTTTGACGTGCCAGAATCTTTAAGCGGGGTTACGATGCAGAGTAAGGAAATCCGTTATTATCCACTCGGTGATGCGGCTGCGCACCTGATTGGTTACGTGCGCAAAGCCACCAAAGAAGATCTGGATAAGGATACAGAAGGCTATTATCGCGCAGAGGATTGGATTGGCAAAGCGGGTTTAGAGCAGTCCATGGAGAAACAACTGCGTGGTGAACGTGGTGGTTTGATTGAAATTACGGATGAGTCCGGTAACTCCCGTTCTGAGCTTATTCGCAAGGATGCTGTAGATGGACAGAATGTTCAACTGACGATTAGCTCCAAACAACAGAAGAAATTGTATCAGACATTGTCCAGTGGTGGAGACGCCGGTGCGATGGTTCTGATGAATCCGACGGACGGCAACTTGCTGGCGTTGGTGAGCGCACCTTCCTATAACCCGAACAAGATGGTTACAGGACTTACACAGGCAGAGTGGGATGCTTATTCGGCGAATGAGAAGCTTCCTTTTATCAACAGAGTCACTACCCGGTATGCACCAGGATCAACCTTCAAAGCGATTACAGCCGCAGCGGGACTGATGGAGAAGGTGACTACAGCGGACAAAACACATGATATCTCTGGCTTGCAATGGCGTAAAGACGATAGCTGGGGCGGTTATTATGTCAAGCGTGTGAAGAGTTTATCTCCAGTAGATATGGTCGATGCACTAGTGTACTCGGACAATATTTACTTTGCCATGGAAGCGATCGAGATGGGCAGCGCCAAGTTTATTGATGGGATCCAGAAGTTTGGTTTTGGTGATAACTTTGGACTGGATGAACTGTATCTGAAGCCAAGCCAATATGCCAATGAAGCACATCTGGATCTGTCTTCCGAGGTATTACTCGCTGATACGTCCTACGGGCAAGGGGAGATGTTAATGTCCCCGATACATCTGGCATCGTCATTTACACCTTTTATTAATGAAGGGAAGCTGGTGAAACCTGTTCTAATCGAGGGAAAAGAAAGCACTGACCCTGAGGTAATCATTACTCCGGAAGCCGCAAATACGGTTAAGGATGCTTTGGGAGAAGTTGTTTCCCGGCAGGGAGGTACGGCCCACACCTTGAATTCAATTCCTGGAGGACTCGCGGGCAAGACAGGAACAGCGGAACTGAAAGCGAAGAAGGGAGAGAAGGGTCAAGAAAATGGATTTTTCGTAGTATTTGATACCGACTCTCCGACCTTCCTGTTATCCGCTGTGATTGAAGAGGTGAACGGTCGGGGAGGCAGCCACTATGTCGTGGATAAGTTGAAGCCTTTCTTGGAGAAGCTCGAGATGCCAGACGGGGAAAACATTGCAGAAGAATAAAGTGTGTGAAGAACGTAGAGAGAAGTTATAAATAAAAAAACACCGGTAACGGTGTTTTTTTTATTTGCAGTTATACCAAGGGTATACGAAATGGATTATATCTTTGTTAAGTATTCGGTTAATTGATTGAGTGTTCCGGTAAACCCCGCTTGTACCATCTCTTTTGCAGCCTCGAAAGTTTGAAGTTCTTCCTCCGTTGGAGATGCGGGAGCAACAGTCAGTGTAATGGCTGTTTCCCCTTCCTCTTCGCTGAACGTTAGAGTATTTAGAGTGTTCATCGGCCAACTTTGGTCAAAGGGTGCACGTACAATGTGACCTTTCTCGTCAGAAAAGAAACTGGTGTATATAATTTTCTCTGATGCAATAATCTCACTGTATACGAATTTGACCCACATGGTGTCACCGTCAGCAGGTTTCTGGCTGTAATGAAAGACACCGCCCGAACGAAAATCTGATTCAGCAACATTTAACGACCAACCTTTTGGGCCCCACCAGTTCTGCAGATGTTCTGAGTCGGTAAATGCTTTAAACACAAGTTCGCGTGGAGCATTGAAGCGATAAGAGATTTCAACTGGACTAGACATTGTGTTTCCTCCAATAGTTTTAAGATAAGGTTAGCCATTATTTTCTTGCAGTAATCATGAAGCGTGCCGAGTTGGTACGAATGCCCTTCTCTTCGTAATGTTCTCTCACAAACTTCTGGAATCGTTCAACGTCCGTTTCTACCTTTCCGAAATCAGGAATAATGGGGGCATGGGTTAGGAGAAACATCAAGTCTTCGGGTGTAGCGTAATGCTCCACCACATTATATTCACGGACCTGAATGTCATGGAAACCTGCTATTTGAAGTTCATGCTTGTATCGTTCCATCAATGTGCCGGGTTGAATGCCAAGGCTCTGTCCACGTCCAAAAGCTTCTGAAAGGTTGGATTTATCATGTTCGCTGACCTGCTGGGTTAGAAATATCCCACCCTGAGCAAGAACTCTAAATACTTCTGAAGCAGAGAAGCTGGAGTGTCTGGAGGATACCACGTTAAAGAAGGAATCTGGAAATGTTATGTTCTCTGCGTCCATATGCAGGAAGCGTACGTTGGGGTGAACTCCTGCAGCTAAGAGATTATTTTGTGCAGTTTCAATCATTCCTTGAGCGAGATCAATTCCCACCAATAACAAGGCTTCTTCTGCAATGGATAGAACAGCTTCTCCACCGCCTGTTCCAATATCGAGTAACAGATCGGACGATCGCGTATGGCGAACAACTTCCTCATAGAAATTCCATCCGATCTTCTCCGAGACAACGTTCATGGAGCTGAAGTTCCAGCCATTCGTCCGGCCTACGCGTTCATAAAAGTCAGCATAATCTATGTTGTTTTTCATTTTCATTTTCATTTCCTCCAATGTGAGTTTGTTTGAACAGGACAAGAGAGTTGTGCATATCGTTCTATTGTAAATGGTCGAATGGGATCAAATGGACAGACGTGTCCCTTGATAGCTGGTACGCGTTTTGACCCAGCCCGACAACTATGTACTTCGAACAATACGGAGCAACATCCGTGTCACCTCACAAGTTGGAATGTCTTCATTATATTCAATTGACAGCGTATTCGCGAGGTGTTATTTTGAGGTGGAATGTATTCTATGAGTTCGAGGTGATCGATGGTGGCTATTCGTGCTAAGCAGATTTTTGTCAATTTACCTGTCCAAGATTTGAAGAAATCCGTTGAGTTTTTTACCAAGGTGGGATTTGAGTTTGACGCCAATTTTACGGACGAGTCTGCTACTTGTATGATCATCGGGGAAAATATTTACGCCATGCTTCTGGTGGAGGAACGTTTCCAATCCTTCATCTCGAAAAAAATCTCCAATGCTGCCGATACAACCGAAGTCATCGTTGCCCTGTCTGTAGATAGCCGAGAGCAGGTAGATGTAATTGTACAAGCTGCCCTCGATGCAGGCGCGAAACCATACAACGAACCGCAGGATCACGGATTCATGTATGGATGGAGTTTTCAAGATCTGGATGATCACCTCTGGGAAGTCTCCTATATGGACCTAAGTGCTTTTCCTTCGGCGTGACAAAATGAAAATAAGTAGAACCTTCCTAGTATAATAGGAAGGTTTTTTTGCATCTTTTCTGCATCCATTAATTATCGGGAGTATGCATTCACACATCCCCATGTACATGGACATGAATAGGATAACCCGAGCTTTTTAAAAAGGGACGACAGTCAGCCAAGGCATCCGTTGGACAGGGCGGTAACGCATTTGCGACCAATGCCAACGAATTGGGCAACATCCGGGTGCGCGCAGGACAGCAGGACTGAACAGGAGGAGATACCGCGTGTCGGTATCTCCTTTATGCTTTATGGAAACACGCACCGAATTTATCCGGATAACATATGGTGTATTCTACCTTTTTGCTATATGATAAGTGTCGATTCATGTTGACGTTTTGTATCGAAAGATGCTATAAGCTCATGTACTAGAAAGTTAGAAGGTAAGTATACATACGTTTCTTTTTGATGGAGGGATTAGGATGTATTGTCACATATGTGGGACCAAAAGTAGTCCTGGGGATAGTACGTGTAGAACGTGTAACACAAAACTGAAAGATGCAAGCTCCACAGAGGAACAGATCTGGGCGGAAACAGCAGTGGGTTTGGAAAAAAGAACAGGGGAAACAGCCGAATTATTATCCCGGCAGCAACAGCCTGCACTCAGACAGGGCAACACCAGTCAAGGCCGCGCATTTAGTTGGATCATTCCACTGTTACTGGCAGCCGTGATGGGGACTTTACTAACGTTCTACTACAAGCAGGAGATGGGTATTAATGCGGAGGTGAAGTCTCTGCATCAACAGGCGGAACAAGCTGCACTAGAGGGGAAATATAAAGAGGCTCTTCAACTGCTAGACACCGCTCTAGTGAAACGACCAAACTATGATGCACTTATACAGGATCGTCAAATTACGGCGAAAGCGTTCAATCTGATGAATCAGTTGAATGAGGCTGCCACAAGTCTGAAAACAGGAAAACTCTCAGAAGGAGACAAATCCATTCAGACAGTAGCGAAAGTACTGAAAGAGCGAGAAGAGCCTGTTTTCACCAAAGTGCGTGCCACATTAAGTAATAGAAAGGTTACGCTGGCTGTGCTGAAGGTGAAGAAAGAAATCGATAGTTTGACGACAGTAGAGGCACTGGCTGAGAAGCTGGATACGATATCGAATCTGAAGGGTAAGGAAGCCGAAGCAGTAGAGAAGCAAATTGTTGATAAGCTGGCAGGGATTAGCTATAAGCAGGCTGAGCAGCAAGTCAAGACAAAGGATTTTACAGCGGCATTGCAAACGGTCGATCAAGGGCTGTCTTATGCGCCGGAGGATGACAAACTGACAGCGTATCGTGATCGGGTGCTAAGTGAGAAGAAGAATTTCGAGAAAGCGGAAGCCGAACGAATTCAACTTGCCGAACAGCAGGCAGCAGAAGAAGATCTGAAGAATCGAACGTCGGCAGTGAGCATTGTGAATGTCGAAGCAACGCTTGATATGTATGGTGACCTGTATATTAGCGGTTCAATCATTAACAATGCAACTCGGCCGATCTCTTCCGTCACCGTCATGGTCGATATTTATGGTACAGACGGTACTTATTTGGGCCAAACCTATGTGGATGTGTATCCAAGCTGGATTGAAGTGGGTGAAGAAGGATTTTTTGAGACGTATTATTATGGTGTATACCAAGAAGCAGAAGTATCTGTTGTGAATGCAACGTGGTATCTGGAATAGGAGGACAGGTCGGAATGGGCAAACGAATATGGAGCACCATTATATCCAGTGCAATCATTATAGGAGCCGGAGCAGGAGGCGTGTTCTGGATTCACAGTTATACAGCAGATCAGTTGCAGGCTGAACCGAGATTGGCAGTTGTTAATGCGAAAGAAACAGAAAACGCAGCATCCAAACCGTCCTCCAAGACAGCCGTGAAGAAAACACGTAAACAGATTATTGAAGAGAGTCAGAAGAAAGTGGTTACGATCGAGAGCAGCAGCGGGCTAGGCTCCGGTTTTCTCTATAATGATCAGGGAGATGTTGTAACCAATGCTCATGTGGTAGAAGGTTCGGAGGAAGTGACGATACGTACTCTGAATCATGAGGAATACAAAGGAACCGTAATTGGAATCGGGGAAGAAACAGATATTGCTGTTGTTCGAGTACCTGATCTGAAAAAGTTGAAACCGCTGGCTATCGCCAAATCTAAAGCCGAGACTGGAGATGAAATCCTAGCTCTTGGGAGCCCGCTGGGATTAGAGAACACGGTAACTACAGGCATTATCAGCGGTGTTGGACGCAGCTTCGAAATTGCGCCTTACATTTACAGCAATCTGTATCAGATCTCGGCGCCGATTACCCATGGCAACAGTGGCGGACCACTAATCAACGCAGAGACGGGCGAAGTACTTGGTATTAACTCAGCCGTTGTGGAGCAGGAGGGTGGAATTGGGTTCAGTATCCCTATCACCAGCGTGCTGAAGCAGGTGCAAGCCTGGTCCAAGAAGCCATCCAGCACAACGGCGGTTCAGACGGCTGGTGGTAATGGATCGGGATCGCTCTCAGCTTCTGCGAAAGCAGAAGGGGTGGTGACCGAGTTTTACAACAGTCTGAATCTAAGTGACTATGTTACAGCTTATGCTTTGCTTGGTAGTGAATGGCAGAGCGGCACAAGTTATGCCAAATTTCGTGAGGGTTACCTCAATACCAGTTATGTGACGATTGGAGAGGTCTCTTCTATAGACAAGGGCAATGATGGGATGGAAGTGACAGCAGTGATTACAGCCGATGAACGCAGGGACGGCGAATATGTAACGACGAAGTATAGGGTTACATATCAGGTTGCTTCTGAGAATGGTCAATTGAAAATATTGCAGGGTAAAGGTAAGAAAATAACATAAAATAAATCATCAAAGGAGAGTTGGCTGATGTGCCACTCTCCTTTTTTATTGCTTATATTGGATGCATCTGTTAAAATACAGAACGAATGTTCAGTATGGATGGGACGGAGTGAAATGGAATGAATATGAATAAAAAGCAACTTCAAACCGAGCAGACCAAGAAGAAACTTGCGGATGCTTCCAAAGCCCTTTTTGTACAAAAAGGTTATAAAGCAACATCCATTGAGGATATTGTAGCTGCGACGGGCAGCAGCAAAGGCAATATATATTACCATTTTAAAAGTAAGGAAGGTCTGTTCCTCTATCTAATCGATGAATGGGACCGAGAGTGGGAAGAGAGCTGGGCGGCCAAAGAACATCTCTATCACACCTCCACGGAGAAGATTTATGGTTTGGCGGAGCAATTAGTTCTGGACGATATGAATCACCCCCTGACGAAGGCGGCTGATGAGTTCTTCACAGGGGAAAAGAAAGAAAATGATATTGAGGAGCGGATCTCCTTAATGTTTGAGCGGCATATTCAATTTAATAAACAAATGATAGAGCAAGGCATTGAGAGTGGTGAGTTCAAAGCAGACAATGTAGATAATCTCGCACTGATATTGGAAAGTACCATTATTGGTCTTAGTCAGATGTCACGGGGGATGGAGCCTGATCAGGCTCTTGCGTTATACCGCCAGGCCGCCAGTGTATTCTTACATGGGATTGCAAAGGATAAAGCTTAAGCAACATTTTGACAACTACGGAGGATGGAATCATGGCATTACTTACACGGAACAGGGGCGCACTGCTGCTGTTAATGTTTAATATTTTTCTTGTTTTTACGGGTATTGGTCTGGTTGTGCCGATCATGCCTGCGTATATGGATCTACTGCAAATCACCGGATTCACGGTTGGATTGCTGGTAGCGGCATTCTCCTTCACCCAGTTTCTGTTCTCCCCGCTTGCGGGTCGATGGTCGGATACATGGGGACGTAAAAAAATTATCGTTGGCGGCATGCTGATCTTTGCCGTATCGGAGTTTATGTTTGGTGCGGTCAATGCACCAGTCTTGCTCTTCGCGGCCCGGATGCTTGGTGGTATTGGTGCGGCGATGATCTTCCCGGCGGTTATGGCTTACACCGCAGATATTACAACAGAGGAAGAACGCGGCAAAGGTATGGGATTGATTAATGCAGCCATTACAACCGGATTTATCATCGGACCGGGAATTGGTGGATACATTGCTGACTTTGGCATTCGAATTCCGTTCTACGCCGCAGGGGTTGCCGGGTTGCTGGCATCGATTATCACGTTGATTATTTTGCCTGAATCCACGCGAAGCACAGGAGAGCAAACTAAACCTGTAGCTGGCGCAGAGAAGGTCAAAGCTCCGGGTATGGTATCCCAATTGCTCAATTCATATCGTGAACCGTACTTTTTCAGCTTGATTATCGTGTTTGTTATGGCATTTGGTCTGGCTAACTATGAGACGGTATTTTCACTATTTGTGGATCACAAATTTGGCTTCACGACCAAAGACATTGCATTTATCATTACATTTGGTTCCATCGCGGGTGCGGTTGTGCAAGTATCCCTGATCGGTTGGTTGCTCAATCGGTTTGGTGAAAAGATGGTCATTTCAGTCTGTCTGTTATTTGTAGCCGTATTTGTACTGTTGACCTTGTTTGTAAGTACGTACTGGATGATTCTTGTCGTAACGTTTATCGTGTTCCTGGGCATGGACATTTTACGTCCGGCGATCAGTACACAGATGTCCAAACTGGCACAGGAACAACAGGGCTTTGTGGCCGGATTGAACTCGGCTTACACGAGTTTGGGAAATATCGCAGGCCCGATCGTAGCTGGAGCACTATTCGATGTGAATATTAACTATCCTTATGTTTCGGCAGCAGCAGTTTTGGCGATCTGTTTCCTGTTATCCCTACGGGTACTCAGAGGGGCCAAAGCGGTAAAACAACCGAAGGCTGAAATGTAATTTTATAATTGGAAATGAAGTACATTAACAAAAAAAACAGTCGATCACACATAACGTGTGGTCGACTGTTTTTTATTATGATATTAAAGGAGTACGGTATTAACGAATTTCTCCATTCGTTTCAATTAGTTTTTGATACCAGTGGAAACTCTGTTTGCGGATACGTCTCAATTCCTTGATATCGAATTCCTCACGATCCACATAGATGAATCCATAACGTTTGCTCGACCCTTGATGTGTGCTGACCAGATCGATCGCAGACCAAGGGCAGAAGCCAAATACATCCACGCCGTCCGTAATTGCCAGTTGAATCTGTTCGATATGTTTATTGAAAAATTCAATACGATATGGATCGTTAACCACGTCGCCTTCCTCCAGTTTATCAAATGCACCCAGACCGTTTTCCGTAACAATCAATGGCAGATGATAACGGGAGTAGATCTGACGCAGGGTAGAGCGGAAGCCCACCGGATCAATTTCCCAACCAAACTCCGTTTTTTGCAGATTGGGATTCACAGATCCTCTATATGCGCCTGGTTCACCCACAATTTCATGCTGGTCTCCTGTATGAGAGAAGTCATTACCATCGTTCAGACTTTCACCAACCGTCTGGGAAGTGTAATAGTTAAACGCAATAAAGTCAGGATTTCCTTGCGCCAGGATGTCCATATCTCCGTCTTCAATGACAGGCGTATATCCTTTCTCTTCGAGATAACTCCAGGCAATATGATTATAACGTCCATATACCGCCATATCGAGATAGAGCCAGTTACGAATGGCAGCATAGTTATCAGCCGCGAGTGTGTCTTCTGGTTTGGAGCTCGCCGGGTAAATTACACCGATATTAGGGGCTGGACCAATTTTGGCTTCAGGCAGCATTTCATGACATAGCACCATGGCTTTAGCTTGAGCAACCAGCATGTGGTGATTTTGCTGATACAGTGTTTTTTGCGGATCAACAAGTGTTGTATCCAGTGTACCCAGAGAGCCGGGATGCAGGATCAACATATTTTGTTCGTTGATGGTCAGCCAATATTTAACCCGATCTCCGTAGTTCTCATAGAGGGTCTTGGCATATTGTTCAAAAGCATCAATCGTTGCACGGTTGGACCAGCCACCTTTTTCTTCAAGCGCGTAAGGAAGATCGAAGTGATACATCGTCACTATGGGTTCAATACCGTATTTAATTAACTCATTAATGAGAGAATCGTAAAAGGCGAGTCCCTTCGGATTCACTTCACCCGCTCCTTGCGGATAGATGCGTGTCCATGCGATCGAGAAACGGTATGCTTTGAAGCCCATTTCGGCCAGCAACGCCACATCTTCTTTGTACATATGATAGTGATCACTGGTTACCTTGAAGTCGGTTACACCTTCCACATGGTTGCCCATGTCGATGACAGAAGGACCTTTGCCATCTTCATTCCAGGCTCCCTCAATCTGATAGGCAGAGGTTGAACCTCCCCAGAAGAAATCTTTAGGAAATGGTTTAAGTTGAGTATGTTTCATGGTTAGTTCCTCCTAAGTTGAATTCATATAATATAAGTTGGATCAGACAACGAGAGTCAGCAGGACATCATTTTTCTGTACCTGCTCTTGAGTTGTTTCGAATACATCCACTTCCTGCTGCGTAAGAGTAACAATGACAGGGGTTACGGTTTCGTATCCGGCTTCTTTGATCTTATCGATGTCAAACTGGATCAACAGATCGCCCTGTCTGACGATATCCCCTTCCTGAACGACAGGAGAGAAGTGTTTTCCCTTTAGCGCTACTGTATTGATGCCGATATGAATCAGGATTTCCGTTCCTGCGTTGGTGGTTAATCCAATGGCATGTCCAGTCGGGAAGAGGGAAGTGACAACACCGTCTACCGGAGCAACAACTTCACCAATCTCAGGGACAATCGCCAAACCTTTGCCCATAGCACCAGTCGAAAAGGCGGGGTCATTAATAGTGCTCAGTGCTACGGCTTTACCTGTAAGTGGGCTATAAATTTGTTCTTTCTTGATCTCCGTTGTTTTGGTCTCAGGTATGACAGGAAGCTCTACCGGCGTACTTTCAGCCGATGGGCTGGAACCAGATTCATTTTTCTCGGAAGCTATGTCTTTCGTTTTGCTTTCATAACCAAACATCACCGTTAATACCGCTGCTACAGCAAAGGAGCAGGCAATAGCAATCACGTAGACAACCGTTGGTGTATAGACAGGAATGGCAAATATATTATGGAACACATAAGCAGTCATTTTAACACCAAAGTGACCATTAATGGCACCGCCGATCGCACCTGCGATGACTACGATAGGAATTACACGTTTATAACGCAAGATCAGACCGTATACAATTGGTTCAGTTACTCCTGCAAGTAAACCGGTAAGGCTGGTCGAGCCAGCAAGGGTTCGCAGGGTTTTATTCTTTTTGGCTTTCAGGAAAATACCGAAGGCTACACCGATTTGTGCAAATACAGCTGCAGCAGCCATGGCTTCAATCGGATCACCGCCAACCCCGATATTCTGTATCGTGATTGGAGTGAAGCCCCAGTGGAGTCCAAAGACAACCATGAAGGTCATGAATCCACCGAGTACAATCCCTGATAATATACCGCTGACACCAATGAGCCAAGTTACGCCGGAGGAGATCCAGTCACCTACCGTGGTGCCGAATGGTCCAAAGGCCATTGCGGACAGAGGAACCATAATCATCAAAGCAATCATCGGTACAAGGAACAATTGCAGGTCTTTCAAAATGATTTTTTTGAGTAACTTATCAAGAACAGCATAGATACTGATCGATATGAAGATTGGGAATACGCTGGCTGAATAATTCATCATGACAACCGGTATACCCAGGAACGATACATCTGAGCCCTTATCCATCAGCCCGGTGAAGCTCGGTTCCATCAGAGCGGCACCAATTACGCCAGCTACATAAGGATTGGCTTTCAGCTTCATACCCAGTGTGATGCCAAGGAAGATGGGCAAGAAATAAAATACAGCGTTGCCGGCAGCGGATAAAATCAAGTATGTGTCACTTGTATCCGACATCCATCCGAGCATGGTCAGGACAGTCAGCAAAGCTTTTAGCATACCTGATCCTGCCATAGCCGGGATTAACGGCGAGAAACTTCCGGATATAATTTCAAAAACTTTGGATAACAGCGAGGTTTTTTCCCCTGTGGACTCAGCCGATGAGGAGGAATCTCCTCCAAAATCCCGGTTTTTCATAATCTCCGCATATACATGAGCCACGTTACTACCGATGACAACCTGGAACTGGCCGCCGCTTTCGACAACGGTAATAATACCATCGTGTTTTTCAAGCGTTTCGCGTTCGGCCTTTTTCGAATCTTTCAGGTCAAATCTCAGCCGGGTCGCACAGTGGACAAGACCATTGATATTGGCTTCTCCGCCGACGAGACGAACGATGTCATCCCCCATTTTTTTATGATCCATGTTCATTCTCCTTTGTTGTTAAGATTGCCTGAAAACAAAAAAATACCTAAACGAATGGCTATGATGATCATCGGAAAGATGACCTGTTGCCAATCATTTAGGTATCGCCTGCTTGAGCAGTAACAATCCTTGTCGTTAAGTTGTGAGACCTACTATATCTGACGCCGTAATCGTTTGCAAGCTTTTTTTATTCCGCGCCCAGCAACTCGTTACGAGAAGTGACACGTTGAATATGGATCGTCAAATACACCTTTTCATCAATGGACATGGCACTTTCAAACCTTTCTTCAAGGTACTGATTGATTAATTGGGTGCATTCAAATGCCTTGCTATATTTGTCCTTCACCTGCTCATACAGAAAGTTGTCTCCTGAAGCAAATTGCTCCTGTTCATTACTCAACATTCTCTGCACAAAATATTGAAGATGGGTAATAAACCGGGAATAATTAAATGAATTTTCATCCAGGGCGATGTGGTAATGGTTGGTCACAATGTTGAAGATATCATCAATAACTTCAGTGATTTCAACGGTTTGTTTCATGCCTTGAGCATCTTGACGAGCGTTTACAAAATGCATTGCAATAAAGCTGGCCTCATGTTCATCCATCTGGATGCCGAATTGTTCCTGGATCAGCTCCACAGCGTTCATGCCAATCCCAAATTCCTTCTTGTAAAACTTCTTGATCTGCCACAAAAGGGAATTCTTCAGCCCGACGGATTTACGGTACCGGGTAATGGCAAACTGAATATGATCGATCAATGATATATAGATATTATCACTAAAAATATCACCCATTTCCTTTTTGGCATGGCCCACAATTTCGTCTGCTAACTTCAAATATTCAACCGATGTTTCCCCAATCAGATCAATGAGTTTTTGCGGTATTTTATCTGATTTCAGCACAAAGGTTTTTTCGATTTTATCCTCATCCACAGGCTGCCCGTTTTTCTTTTTGAAGCCAAGACCGTTGCCAATGACAACAAATTCGTGACCAACCTGGTTCTCAGCCCGGATGACATTGTTGTTAAAAATCTGACGGATGATCATATATGTGTTTCACCTCAATTGGTCGTAATAATAACAAAAAACCCAAACTAAGGCTTAATAGACAGCCTTGGTTTGGGTATCGCCTGCTTACCAGTAACAATCCCGAAGAAGACGCAGCTTCCTCTTTCAATTATGTCCACTATACCGCTTTCATAACAGAATAACAATACAATGATTTCTGGAAATGGACGTAAAGACGTGGATTTTTGGTATAATAAGAAATGCTGGAAGTGAATTAGATGGGCTGGGTTGCATAATAAGTTACCGAGGACGGTCATTTTTAAGCATATACAGGATTATTGGAGTGATAACATGAGCAATGCAAAAGGAAAAGGCGGCACCGGCCGTGGTACGGGTAAAAAAGGCTGGAACCGTTGGCAAGCCGCTGCAAACCGGGCAAAAAGTGCCCCGAAGCCTTATAAAAGTAAAGGTACAAAGAAGAAGGACGATACCGAAACTTCAAGTGGCAAGCCCGAGTAAGTATGGTTTGACGATGCCAGAGGAGAGAGCTGCCTGACTAACGGGTGGGTCTCTTTTTGCTTGGAAAGATAAAAAATTAAATTGACAGTATTGTAAATATGGTAATAATATAGAGCTTACGCAAATTAGATGGTAGTGCTACTATATAGAGAAAGGAGCAACAGCATGCCTGTTAATATGGATGAAAATCCACTTGGACTGATTCTGTCACGGACGTATCTGGCATACAAAAAAACAACAACCAGAAATCTGAGCGAACAGGATATTACTCCGGAACAATTTGCAGTTCTGAATGAATTGAGCAAGGCTGGAAGCCATATATCACAGAAAAAACTGGCTGAATTAACAGTGCGGGACCAGACAACGGTAGGCAAAATTATAGACAAGTTGATTCGCAAAGGTCTGGTGACAAGAGAAGAAGATCCACAGGACCGCAGAGCGGTTTTGCTTTGTTTGACGGCGGAAGGACTGGAAATGAATGACGTTCTTACACCAAAGGCAAAACAGCAAGAGCAAGAGGCACTCGCCGAATGTTCCCCTGAAGAGCTTGAAGCATTCATGAATGTGATGAATCGCATCTATGAAAAGATGAAATAAATTTTTTTGACCAAATATGTGCACGTGCATATATATGTAGTGCAATTATTTTAATTTTAACTAACGGGAGTCGTGAACGAATGAGAAGCTTCAAAGATTTTCTTAAAGTGCCACAGACAAAAATAGGGTTGGTTTTTGCATTGATTGTTCCGCTGTTATTTGTTGTGATCTGGATGACGGGTTATCATCAAGCCACGGAGAGAGTGGATCAACTTCAAGTTGCTCTCGTGAACGAAGACGGGACACAGGGAACAGAGGTGCAGAAGCAGATTGAAACGCTCGCGCCTTTCCATGTCAATGTTCTGGGATCTGCCGAGGAAGCTGAGCAACAGATGAATGCGGGTAACTATGCGATGGTTATTGTTATTCCGGAAGGATTCACTGACCAGATTGAAGGAGGTACAGAGGCGAGTTTGTCCTTTTATATCAATCAGGGAAATGCGGATGTAGCCAAATCCATTGTGGAACATGCCGCGACCGGAATGACTGCACAAATGGGTCAAGGGATTCTGGAATCCAAGGTTCAAGTGACACTCAATAATGATAGTATAAACAGCGATGAACTGAGTGCAGCTATTGGACAAGCGATGGCGAAGATGAATGAAGGGCCTGTGAAGGCTGAAATTAATAAAACGAACAGCGTGAGTGATTTTGCAACATCGATGCTGCCCATGATTCTGGGTTTTATCACCTACATTGCTTCGATGACGATGAACATTCAGTTCAATATTACGTCGAATATCATGAAGCGTACCCATTCCAAATGGGAAATCTTCTGGGGACGGCAATTGCTGTTATTGTGTATAGCTGTGATTGTTCCCCTAATTGTGGATACAGTAGCTCTTCAGTTCACGGATGTTGCGAGCTCCTTCGGCGCTTTGTATCTGTATCATGTGCTGGTGAGTCTGGCTTGTATCTGTTTTACACAAATGAGTTTTGCCCTGTTTGGCAATGCAGGACCTCTATTTAATGTAGCGATGGTTCCGCTCCAGTTGATGACAGCAGGAAATATCATTCCAGCCGAGATGCTGGCGCCATTCTACCGTTATATAGGAAACTTTCTGCCCGCTTCCAATGGAGTACAGGGATTTATGCGTTTGATCTATAGTGGAGAAGCAGTGGGGGGATACATGGTTCATCTTCTGTTGATCTCGATTATTACGTGGGGAATTACGTTGCTGCGAGTTGGCATGCAAAAAGCAGGTAATGGACAAATGACGAAGACGCCTCCAGCATCAGCACAGGCACAACATTAAGGGTTTCCTTCTATATAATGTAATAACACACAAGAAAGTGGTTCACGTATAGTTATATGCGTGCATCACTTTTTTTGTTTATCTTCTATAATAGTTCTACTTATACTCGTGGTAACTTACAGTACCCCCAGTAATTTTACATGACCTTGATAAAAGGACAACCTAAATTGAGCATATGAATGAAGCTAAAATATATGAGAGGAGATGTAGGCTAATGAGTTTAAGTCAATTAGACATGTATGGTGATGTATGAATGGGGAGAGTGTCGTTTAAGCTATAATAAACTTTACACTGGGATAGAGGAGAGCAACACAGTAAAGGTAGTTGGTTTGTAGTAAATGAATAATATTAAATTAAGTATTGTAATTAATATTTATAAGTGATATATTATTAATCCGGCCAAGAAAACACGGTTTAACACTGGTGCGGCAAGCAAATGAAATAAGCTTCGAAAGAAACTTAAAAAAAGAGCTTGCAAAGTTGGTTCGGACATGATATTATATAAGAGTTGCTGAAGAGAACAACATTCGGTAACGAAACAAGTTTGATCTTTGAAAACTGAACAACGAGTGAGTAAACATTCTGCTTGCAGAATGAACGCGAAAGTTGAGACAAGCTTTGGCTTGGATCGACTGGAGCACAAATGAGATTTTTAATCTCGTCAGATTCAAAATGAGCTTATCGCTCTTTTCAATACTTTATTGGAGAGTTTGATCCTGGCTCAGGACGAACGCTGGCGGCATGCCTAATACATGCAAGTCGAGCGGACTTGAAGAGAAGCTTGCTTCTCTGATGGTTAGCGGCGGACGGGTGAGTAACACGTAGGCAACCTGCCCTCAAGTTTGGGACAACTACCGGAAACGGTAGCTAATACCGAATAATTGTTTTCTTCGCCTGAAGAGAACTGGAAAGACGGAGCAATCTGTCACTTGGGGATGGGCCTGCGGCGCATTAGCTAGTTGGTGAGGTAACGGCTCACCAAGGCGACGATGCGTAGCCGACCTGAGAGGGTGATCGGCCACACTGGGACTGAGACACGGCCCAGACTCCTACGGGAGGCAGCAGTAGGGAATCTTCCGCAATGGGCGAAAGCCTGACGGAGCAATGCCGCGTGAGTGATGAAGGTTTTCGGATCGTAAAGCTCTGTTGCCAGGGAAGAACGCTTGGGAGAGTAACTGCTCTCAAGGTGACGGTACCTGAGAAGAAAGCCCCGGCTAACTACGTGCCAGCAGCCGCGGTAATACGTAGGGGGCAAGCGTTGTCCGGAATTATTGGGCGTAAAGCGCGCGCAGGCGGTCATTTAAGTCTGGTGTTTAATCCCGGGGCTCAACCCCGGATCGCACTGGAAACTGGGTGACTTGAGTGCAGAAGAGGAGAGTGGAATTCCACGTGTAGCGGTGAAATGCGTAGATATGTGGAGGAACACCAGTGGCGAAGGCGACTCTCTGGGCTGTAACTGACGCTGAGGCGCGAAAGCGTGGGGAGCAAACAGGATTAGATACCCTGGTAGTCCACGCCGTAAACGATGAGTGCTAGGTGTTAGGGGTTTCGATACCCTTGGTGCCGAAGTTAACACATTAAGCACTCCGCCTGGGGAGTACGGTCGCAAGACTGAAACTCAAAGGAATTGACGGGGACCCGCACAAGCAGTGGAGTATGTGGTTTAATTCGAAGCAACGCGAAGAACCTTACCAGGTCTTGACATCCCTCTGATCGATGCAGAGATGTATCTTTCCTTCGGGACAGAGGAGACAGGTGGTGCATGGTTGTCGTCAGCTCGTGTCGTGAGATGTTGGGTTAAGTCCCGCAACGAGCGCAACCCTTATATTTAGTTGCCAGCATTTCGGATGGGCACTCTAGATAGACTGCCGGTGACAAACCGGAGGAAGGTGGGGATGACGTCAAATCATCATGCCCCTTATGACCTGGGCTACACACGTACTACAATGGCCGGTACAACGGGCTGCGAAATCGCGAGATGGAGCCAATCCCAACAAAGCCGGTCTCAGTTCGGATTGCAGGCTGCAACTCGCCTGCATGAAGTCGGAATTGCTAGTAATCGCGGATCAGCATGCCGCGGTGAATACGTTCCCGGGTCTTGTACACACCGCCCGTCACACCACGAGAGTTTATAACACCCGAAGTCGGTGGGGTAACCGCAAGGAGCCAGCCGCCGAAGGTGGGATAGATGATTGGGGTGAAGTCGTAACAAGGTAGCCGTATCGGAAGGTGCGGCTGGATCACCTCCTTTCTATGGAGAATCGTTTCCCGAGTGGAAACATTCAAATATGCAGCTTAGCTGCAAAACACTCACTCGTTGCTCAGTTTTGAGAGCTCAAACTCTCAAAACAGCTTGCTTTTGCATGGAGCTTGTTCTTTGAAAACTAGATATCGAAACGAAACAAACGCGAATTAGAACATTCCTTTTTAGCTGAACTTGTGTTAAACAAGTTTCAATAAAAACGGTAGATTGCTGGAGCGAGTGATCGAAATGGAGTGACTTTTGGCTTTGGACGTAGTCCAAAACAAGGGAAGCGACAGCTCGAACACGAGCGCAATGGTTAAGCTACTAAGAGCACACGGAGGATGCCTAGGCGCTAGGAGCCGATGAAGGACGTGGCGAACAACGAAACTGCCTCGGGGAGCTGTAAGCAAGCTTTGATCCGGGGGTGTCCGAATGGGGAAACCCAGCTGGGGTAATTTCCAGTTACTCACAACTGAATACATAGGTTGTGTAGAGGCATACCAGGGGAACTGAAACATCTAAGTACCCTGAGGAAGAGAAAACAATAGTGATTCCGTCAGTAGCGGCGAGCGAACGCGGAGAAGCCCAAACCAGAGAGCTTGCTCTTTGGGGTTGTGGGACGTCTCACATGGAGTTACAAAGGAACCGGTTAAGCGAAGAGGTCTGGAAAGGCCCGCCAAAGAAGGTAAAAGCCCTGTAGTTGAAAGTCTGTTCCCTCCGAGACGGATCCCGAGTAGTGCGGGGCACGTGAAACCCCGTATGAATCCGGCAGGACCATCTGCCAAGGCTAAATACTTCCTAGCGACCGATAGTGAAGCAGTACCGTGAGGGAAAGGTGAAAAGCACCCCGGAAGGGGAGTGAAATAGAACCTGAAACCGTGTGCTTACAAAAAGTCAGAGCCCGTTTTAGGGGTGATGGCGTGCCTTTTGTAGAATGAACCGGCGAGTTACGTTCCCGTGCAAGGTTAAGGTGAAGAGCCGGAGCCGCAGCGAAAGCGAGTCTGAATAGGGCGACATAGTACGTGGACGTAGACCCGAAACCGGGTGATCTACCCCTGTCCAGGGTGAAGGTGCGGTAACACGCACTGGAGGCCCGAACCCACGCATGTTGAAAAATGCGGGGATGAGGTGGGGGTAGCGGAGAAATTCCAATCGAACTCGGAGATAGCTGGTTCTCCCCGAAATAGCTTTAGGGCTAGCCTCGGAAAACAGAGTCGTGGAGGTAGAGCACTGATTGGGTGCGGGGCCCGCAAGGGTTACCAAGCTCAGTCAAACTCCGAATGCCATAGACTTACTTCCGGGAGTCAGACAGTGAGTGCTAAGATCCATTGTCAAAAGGGAAACAGCCCAGACCATCAGCTAAGGTCCCCAAGTGTGTGTTAAGTGGGAAAGGATGTGGAGTTGCACAGACAACCAGGATGTTGGCTTAGAAGCAGCCACCATTGAAAGAGTGCGTAATAGCTCACTGGTCGAGTGACTCTGCGCCGAAAATGTAACGGGGCTAAACACACCACCGAAGCTATGGCTTGATGCTTTGCATCAGGGGTAGGGGAGCGTTGTATAAGGGTTGAAGGTGTACCGTAAGGAGCGCTGGACATTATACAAGTGAGAATGCCGGTATGAGTAACGAAAAGATCAGTGAGAATCTGATCCGCCGAAAGCCTAAGGGTTCCTGAGGAAGGCTCGTCCGCTCAGGGTAAGTCGGGACCTAAGGCGAGGCCGAAAGGCGTAGTCGAAGGACAACAGGTCGAAATTCCTGTACCACCGTAAGCCGTTATGAGCAATGGGGGGACGCAGTAGGGTAGTGACGCGGACTGATGGATGTCCGTCTAAGCAGTAAGGCTGATGTGTAGGCAAATCCGCACATTGTAAGGCTGAGCTGTGATGGGGAGCGAAAATTATAGTAGCGAAGGTCATGATCTCACACTGCCAAGAAAAGCCTCTAGCCAGGTGATGGTGCCCGTACCGCAAACCGACACAGGTAGGCGAGAAGAGTATTCTAAGGCGCGCGGAAGAACTCTCGTTAAGGAACTCGGCAAAATGACCCCGTAACTTCGGGAGAAGGGGTGCCCCGGTAGTGTGAATAGCACGAGGGGGCCGCAGTGAAAAGGCCCAAGCGACTGTTTAGCAAAAACACAGGTCTGTGCGAAGCCGTAAGGCGAAGTATACGGGCTGACGCCTGCCCGGTGCTGGAAGGTTAAGGGGAGTGGTTAGGGAGTAATCCCGAAGCTGTGAACCGAAGCCCCAGTAAACGGCGGCCGTAACTATAACGGTCCTAAGGTAGCGAAATTCCTTGTCAGGTAAATTCTGACCCGCACGAATGGCGTAACGACTTGGGCGCTGTCTCAACGAGAGATCCGGTGAAATTTTAATACCTGTGAAGATGCAGGTTACCCGCGACAAGACGGAAAGACCCCATGGAGCTTTACTGCAGCTTGATATTGAATTTGGGTACGATCTGTACAGGATAGGTGGGAGCCTTTGAAGCATGAGCGCCAGCTTGTGTGGAGGCAACGTTGGGATACCACCCTGATCGTATCTAGGTTCTAACCTGGTACCGTAATCCGGTGCGGGGACAGTGTCAGGTGGGCAGTTTGACTGGGGCGGTCGCCTCCTAAAGAGTAACGGAGGCGCCCAAAGGTTCCCTCAGAATGGTTGGAAATCATTCGAAGAGTGCAAAGGCATAAGGGAGCTTGACTGCGAGACCTACAAGTCGAGCAGGGACGAAAGTCGGGCTTAGTGATCCGGTGGTACCGCATGGAAGGGCCATCGCTCAACGGATAAAAGCTACCCTGGGGATAACAGGCTTATCTCCCCCAAGAGTCCACATCGACGGGGAGGTTTGGCACCTCGATGTCGGCTCATCGCATCCTGGGGCTGAAGTAGGTCCCAAGGGTTGGGCTGTTCGCCCATTAAAGCGGTACGCGAGCTGGGTTCAGAACGTCGTGAGACAGTTCGGTCCCTATCTGTCGTGGGCGTAGGAAATTTGAGAGGAGCTGTCCTTAGTACGAGAGGACCGGGATGGACGTACCGCTGGTGTACCAGTTGTTCCGCCAGGAGCACCGCTGGGTAGCTATGTACGGACGGGATAAACGCTGAAAGCATCTAAGCGTGAAGCCCCCCTCAAGATGAGATTTCCCAGTATGTAAGACCCCTTGAAGACGACGAGGTAGATAGGCTGGGGGTGGAAGTGCAGCAATGCATGGAGCTGACCAGTACTAATCGGTCGAGGGCTTATCCAATAGCAAGTGATAATTCGCATGTTTCGTTTCGAATCTAGTTTTCAGAGAACGATCTCTGAAATGAAAATTGGTACATCACAGAATGTGTGTATGATTTTCAGTTCCATATCTGATTTCAAGAAGCTATGCTTCGACAAATCGCGTTTGGTGGCGATGGCGGAGGGGTTCCACACGTACCCATCCCGAACACGACCGTTAAGCCCTCTAGCGCCGATGGTACTTGGACCGCAGGGTCCTGGGAGAGTAGGACGCCGCCAAGCAATAGAAAGACACACTTGATGATATCGAGTGTGTCTTTTTTTTATTTTAATGTAATTAATAGTCCCGATTTGACTTGTTATATACATAAAATACTGGCGTTCCAATCCTTAAAGCTGTGATACAATAGGTGAGGTCTATATAGAAAACGGAAACACGCATAAGTACGAGGAGGAAAAGTGAACACGATGAAATCAGCCCCGTTTATTGCCGTGGAAGGTCCGATTGGAGCGGGGAAAACAACGCTGGCAACGATGCTTTCCCATGAATTGAATCTTCCGTTAGTTAAAGAAATCGTAGAAGAGAATCCATTTCTGGCTTCCTTTTATCAGGATATCGACGAGTGGAGTTTCCAATTGGAAATGTTTTTTCTGTGTAATCGGTTTAAACAACTGGAAGACACGGGTGTTCATTATGTAGAGCAGAATACCCCAGTCATTTCAGACTATCATATCTATAAAAATATGATTTTTGCCGATCGTACCTTAAAGGGAACGAAACGGGATAAGTATCGTCAAATCTATCATCTGTTAACAGATGATCTGCCAAAGCCCAATCTGGTGCTCTATATTGAAGCTGAACTCGATACGTTGATGTACCGCATTAACAAGCGTGGACGCTCATTTGAGCAGGACATGGACCCGGCATATATGGAACAACTGATCGCCGATTACAAAACAGGCATGGACTATCTGGCAAATAGCTCAAATCCACCAGTAATCATTAAGGTTAATGCAGAGCAACTCGACTTTGTGGAACATCCTGAACACTTCAGGCAGATTGTTAATCAGGTAAAGGAGTATATCATATGAATAACTATGGCATTCCAGCGAATGCATTAATTACGGTAGCAGGTACGGTTGGGGTGGGTAAATCCACGTTAACGGCTGCGCTTGCACAGCGTTTGAATTTCAAGACTTCTTTGGAGCAAGTCGATCACAATCCTTATTTGGAGAAGTTCTATCATGACTTCGAGCGTTGGAGCTTCCATCTGCAGATTTATTTCCTGGCAGAGCGCTTCAAGGAACAGAAGAAGATTTTTGAACTGGGTGGGGGATTCGTTCAGGATCGTTCCATCTATGAAGATACGGGCATTTTTGCACAAATGCATGCAGATCAAGGAACCATGTCTGCTACCGATTTCGAGACATACAGCAGTTTGTTTGAAGCGATGGTAATGACACCGTATTTTCCACATCCAGACGTGCTGATCTATCTGGAAGGCAGTCTGCCTTCGATTTTAAACCGAATTACGGAACGCGGACGTGAGATGGAGATTCAGACGGATCGTTCGTACTGGGAGCACATGCACGAGCGCTATTCCGTGTGGATTGATCAGTTTACGGCTTGCCCTGTGCTACGTCTGAACATTGATGAGTATGATGTGCATGATCCGGCATCGGTGGATGCCATTTTGGCACAGATTGCAGCTGTCATTCAGCCTTCCAAGGAAGTACAAAGGTAAGATAGATAGAGCTTTTCAATGTAGTTTTCTCGGTTACATCGGTTATATCTATGATACAGATATGGACAACATCCCTTCTACGGCAATTATGCTGTTGGAGGGATGTTTTTTTATGTGCCAAGGGAATGATTATGAGATGTTTGTGGATAAAACTAAAATGATATATTCGAGCGAATAAGGAAATAGATGCTTAATATATCTTTTCTATTATATAAATACATGGTCACCAAAAGTAGAAAAATGTTGAATAATAGGTCTTTTTGTGGTTTCATAGGAAAGGTGAATTCTGGAAAAGAAGCATATGCATGACTCAGGAGGGAAAGACAACGTGGAAGAGAAACAAGGAGTTAAAATCGGTATGCCGATCATTGGTGGTTTAATTGCAGCCATTCTGGGAGGCATCGTATGGGCAGCTATTGCTGCAATGACCGAGTATGAGGTGGGACTAATTGCGATTTTGATTGGAGCACTCACGGGCTACGCAGTTGTGTTGTTCTCCAATAAACAAATTGCGACGGTACATAAGATTATTGCCGTACTGTTTGCGCTTGTTGGCATTTTGTTGGGGAAATATCTGACGGTCGTATATTTTACTTCCGAACTGTTTGGTGATGTAAGCGTGATGGAACTTGTGTTTGATAGCGAGATGATCAGTGCGTTTGTGGAAACCTTTCAGGAGTACTTCAGTCAACCGATTGATTTGTTATTCATCGTGCTTGCGATTGTGTCTGCATGGCAGATTCCTGGCCGGATGGCGAGAACAAGTCTAGCTACGGATGCATCTTCATCGGATCACGCGCCAAGAGCTTAATCGGATAGACGGTGGACGCTGGGAGCAAAATGAAGAACGTTTGACAGAAGAAACTTAATCCTCTTCTTCCTAAGCATCTGGGGAAACGGTTATATCGAAGGACTGGGAGCAGAAGAAAAACGTAGTAAAGAGCATCTACACTAAAAGATATTTATAAAGTACTCAGAGTGAGCAGCAGTTAGGCATGTTCACATTGCGGCTGGGTTACTTGCATATACAAAAGGGACGATACGCCTTAGGGCGTACGTCCCTTTTGTGATCCACCAGTTAGGAGGTGGAATATGGCTCATAACTGTTGCAACAACTCGGATCGATTTAAATTACTTACCACATAACCCTAGTATATATCCAAGATGTTCATAAGGTTAATTACAAGAAAGATGTGGTCACCCCAGGAGGTAGGTTCAAATATCCCAAGGGTCATTTACTGCGAATAAAGCTGATGACGAGAATATTTTACCTTTTCAGGACAGGGGGTAACTTCCAGACTATCGTTTACAGTGCACATCTGACAGCAATGAGAGTTGAATAATACTGAATGTGATCGAAGACAGGGCTATATTATTTGTTTTGGTCAGCAAATACAGCCATAGCATCTCTCATAAATACTGCCAAACCATCGCCAAACTGATCAATATTACGCGTGAAGCGTTCATCGTCCACGTACATCTGACCAAGCCCTCTGAAGGCTTCAGGTGAGTAGCTTCCCATTTGGTTTAGCCAAGTGTACCACTCTTTGATGCCAGACTGTGCCTCCGCAGATGCTGGTTCTGTGTGACGAAGTGAAGCCAGATGTTTGTAGATCTTGTTCATTTGATCGGATAGAGCCTTCTGATCTGTGGTTGATTTACTGTGCAGCTTCTGATTTGCGTGATCGACGGCATGGTCTCCCCAACGTTCCCGCGCTTCTTGTTCATACGAATTCTCGCTAAAGTCAAATCCTTCGAATTGTTCTTTGGCTGTCATTTTAATTTCTCCTTTCACGTGTAAAACCGTTCTATCAATGGTAGCAATCATCTGGTCCAAGCGTCGGCGCTTCTCCAGCAGTATAAGTCGATGCATATTAAGTGCTTCTTCTGGATTGAAGGAGGGGTTGTTTATAATGTTTTTGATCTCCTTCAGAGAGAAGTCGAGTTCCTTGAAAAACAAAATCTGCTGTAACCGTTCCAGGTTGGCATCTGAATATAATCGATACCCGGCAGAAGTCACTTCGTCGGGGGTTAATAGTCCGATCTCATCATAGTGATGCAGTGTGCGCACACTGATCGAGGCAAGTTCGGCAACTTCTTTTACCTTCATGGCCATGTGTGAAACCTCCTTACAACATCGATTGTACAGTGTCACGTTACGTGAGAGTCAACCGTTGAAAATGAAAAAACAAGATGCAAGCATGGAGGCTGCATCTTGATCATGGATTGGTGAATAGATGTGACTGAATTATTGTATCATCCAGTCACTGCAGGGAGCGGATGCGCTTCTAAGTCGAAGACATAGACTGCCGCACCGCAGGGTGTTGTGAGGCTCCTCTGTTATGGAGAGGAGAGCGAGCGGTTATGGGCCGCACCATGTATTCGGTGCAGCCCATGGGGCTGGCAGTGCAGGGAGAGCAGGGCTACGCCTGCATCCCGAGCACTGCCGCAGCGAACTGCGCAGCCGCTGCGCGCACATCGGCCGCGCCCGCGATGGCGGAGATGACGGCTACGCCGTCGGCTCCAGCCGCCATCACGGCGGCCGTGGTATCGGGCGTAACGCCGCCGATACCTACAATCGGAACTGCGATGCCTGCGGCGCGCAGTTCCGCCACCCCTGCGGGGCCCAGCACAGCGTGGGCGTCCGCTTTGGAGCGCGTCGGGTACATGGGCCCGACGCCAAGGTAGTCGGCGCCCGCCTGCACGGCACGGCGCGCCTCATCCACAGAGTGGGCGGATACGCCAAGCATCCGCCCATCTCCAATGCGGGCGCGTACCAGCGCCGCGTCCGCATCTTCCTGGCCGACATGCACGCCGTCGGCCTCCACCGCTACAGCCAGCTCCACATCATCGTTCACGATGAACGGGACCCCGTGCTGGCTGCACACCTCACGAAGCCGCATCGCAAGCGTGATGCGAGCTTCGCCGACCAAGGCGCCAGTTCCCTTTTCACGGAACTGGAACAGCGTGATGCCGCCAGCAATGGCCTGGCGCAGCACTTCCACAGGGTCTTGCGTTGTATTGACGCTGCCCATCACCAAATACACCTTCATCGCGCGTTGTACCGCTTCTGCATCCCAAGGGCGCATCACTGCTCACCCCGCTGTCTGCGCTGATATGCAAAATGATTTGTCGGCCCATGTCCGGCCCCAATCCCCAGCTCATCTTCGATGGCTGCCTGAATGAATGCTCGCGCGGTCGTAACGGCAGCCAGAACAGGTGAACCCTTGGCTAACTCTGCAGTAATGGCCGCAGAGTACGTGCATCCTGTTCCGTGTGTATGACGTGTTACTACACGAACATTCTCCAGATAATGAAAAGACTGCCCATCGTAGAGCACATCAACGATCATACCACTTCCTTCATCATGACCACCTTTGACCAAAGCATACGTTGATCCCATCTGTACAATCCGTCTTGCGGCTTCTTCCCGCTGACTCAGATTTGTGATAGACATCTCGGTAAGCAGTTCCGCTTCCGGAATATTGGGTGTTGTGATCAGGGCATGGGGCAGCAGCTCCGTAACCAGCGCTTGTACAGCTTCCTGCTGGAGCAGAGGGGCACCGCCTTTGGCGACCATCACAGGGTCGATGACCAGATTAGACCAACGGTAATGCTGCCATTTCTCAGCCACTAGACGAATAATTTCGGCACTATATAACATGCCGGTCTTCGTTGCGGTTGGTTGAAAGTCTTCACCCGTCGAGTCCAATTGCTGGGCAATGCCATCGTAAGGGATGGGAAAAACGCCCTGCACACCTGTGGTATTTTGGGCAGCAATAGCGGTGATAACGGTCATGCCGTATGCGCCAAGCTCCTGGAATGTTTTCAAATCAGCCTGAATTCCTGCACCGCCCCCGTTATCAGAACCTGCAATGGTTAGCGCTTGAGCAATGCTCATATTGCACCTCCACGGATTTGACGGATTTGTGCGCGTTCTGCCAAGAGGTCTGGTGTTACTTGTGCCAGTTGATTCAACAATTCAATCTGGAAGCTGCCCGGCCCCTGATGAGCTGTCCGCTCTGCCGCCAGTTCAGCTGCTACACCATAAAACGCGAGCGCTTCAACAACACTGCCTATAAGATCGGCTCCTGATTCCGCTATGGCTGTAAAAGCACCAATCACCGAACTGAGAAGACAGCCAGCACCTGTGACCTGAGTTAGCAGGGCATGACCATTACTCGTAAGGAATGTGGATTGTCCATCAGTAATGATATCTTCTTTTCCGGTAATGACCACAACACAGCCAAGTTTATGAGATGCCCGCTCCGCAATTCCAATCCGGTCACCTTCACCTGATCCTGCGTCCACACCTTTAATGCTCCAGCTCTCACCGATGACATTGGCAACTTCCGCCACATTGCCGCGCAGCACCGTGAGGCGAATCTCACGAACGAGCATCTGCACGGTTTCTGTACGATAGGTGGTCGCGCCAGCTCCAACCGGATCAAGCACCACAGGCACGTGATACGCATTAGCCGATTGGCCTGCCAGACGGATCGCCTGAACGACTTTGTCATCGAGTGTACCAATGTTGAGTACCACGGCTCCTGACATCTTGGCGACATCAGCGACCTCTTCATGGGCATAGGCCATAAAAGGGGATGCACCCAGTGCGAGCAGACCATTGGCTGTAAAAGGAGCAACGACAAGGTTGGTAATATTGTGTACCAGCGGATTTTGCGTACGAACACGTTCCAGATAAGACATATAATTTCCTCCTTGTTATGAAGTAACCCCATCGGCGGAAGTCCGATATCTGGAGTCACTCAGCAGAATAATAGAATATGAGTCTCCTTGTTGAGTTGGGGCGCAGAGTCTAACAACAGCTAGATGCATTAATGCGAGAAAAGCAGAAACGTAAAATCTAAATTAGTTTCATAACTCACTAAAAAGGGATTTTTTGTAACAGGATATAGACAAATTGAATCATTCTGATCGATATCTAGCCTTGATTGAAATAGCTAAAAGGTAGATTCATATAAAATGTAAATTCGCAGATAGACAACCGTACAAATACGAAACAGTACAAAACGAAACGATACAAAATACAGAAAGTGAACCCGGGTCTTTCTCCAAACTCAGGCAAGAGATAGTGTGATGGATGTTAGCGTCTAACCAGTGTCTTGAAGTCCAGGCTGGTCGATACCCAACTGATTGGGGCACGACTGGTCAGACGATGTTTCTAAAGAACACAGGACGTCTTATGTGGCTGTCAGCTCCTCCTTTTGAAATGTAAGGAACATCAGACACGTTATCCCAGAATCTCCTGACCAAAACGCTGCAAACAGCTATTTATTCTGATATAACATGCTTCAGGTTCTTTAGATTTCTGCAACCGCTCCAAATCCCTGAATAGGACGCCTCAGATTCGTTAGCGCTCGCTGCATGCTCTACTCCAAGCACATTAAGGAGCTAGCTCCCGGAAGGTTTGAAGATATGCGCTAATGTTCATACCAAATTCATACCAACAAGCCACCAAAACGCATATCAAGCTGCTCTGATGCACATCAAGCCACTTAGGCTTGTTATAAATTCTGATCCTTCGATGCTTGCTTCAGGGCTATTCCATTTCACAAACCTTCATGCATCCGATCCTATATTTTGCTAAAATTTGTTTTTAACCCCTTGCTTTCATTCTGTTTGTGTCCAAGGTCCAGTTACTTTTCCTTTATTCACGTTGCTCTCCTTTATTTACTCTCCTTGCAGATTAATAAAAGCATCCTCGGCTTTCACCGATTCAGGAATCAGATCCTGTTCAACGAGCCAAGCACGTACATTCTCCCATGATTCCATTTCCTGCCGACCAAACGGTTGGCCTTCTTCATTCATAAGTGGCAGTAGAATAGTAAGGCTTTTGGTTTCGACATCCGGGTCAAGCGGAGACGTTTGATTCTCATGAGCGAGCAGAATATTCAAGGCTTCTTCTGGATGCTCAGTCACATATTTTTGTCCTTCCTGGACCGCTTTGACGAACCGGGTAAGCTGTTCTTTTTTTGCTTGAATGCCAGCTTCACTCGCAGTCAGGACCAGTTCATAATAATCAGGTACGCCATAATCGACGGGGTTAATTGATTTCATGGAATGTCCTTCTTTCTCCAAAATCAATTGTTCATGGTTAATAAAACCACCCATAATCGCATCCGCCTGTCCGGAAGCCAGTGAAGGAATCAGATCGAATCCAACGTCGACCAGATTCATGTTATCTGGGTTGCCACCATCGTGGCTGATCATCGTACGAACCATCGCTTCATACAGCGGAATTGAAGAATACCCGACAGTTTTTCCGTCAAGATCTTTGGGTGAACTCACGTTGCCATTGGCTTCGGTCAATAGATGAACAAGCGGGTGCCGAACAACAGCAGCAATAGATCGTACAGGAATGTTCTCGCCACGCGCGAGCAAGATTTGGGGCTGGTAGCTTAAGGCCAGATCAATTTTACCGGCAGCAACAAGTTTGAGTGAATCATTGGTATCCGCAGGCATCTGAATTTCGACATCCAGACCTTGGTCTGCGAAGTACCCTTTTTCCTGAGCCACATAGATGAAGGAGTGTACTGCATTCGGGTACCAGTCGAGCATGATGGACAGTTTATCTTTGGCGTCTGATGCTGGTTCGGTTGCAGACTTGTCTGTTTGTTGTGCATTGGTTGCAGAGTCTGTTGTTGGCGTGTTACTGCTGGTATTCGTGGTGCTGCATCCACTGACTATCAGCAAAAGGCTAATGAGCATGATGGGAAGCAGGGAGTGTATGCCTTTATTATTCATAATGGAAGTTCCTCATTTCATTGTTTAAGGTTTGTAGGAGAAGAACAGCAGGATGTTAACGGACAACGTGATGATTGAAACATAACTGATGATATGTGAAAAAAGTGTTTGGAAATCATACTTCCTATCATTAAATCGGGTTCACTCTCCAAGATTATCCGTTCTTTCTTTTGCCTCCATGACGGCGTGTGTTAAACCGTTTCTCCAGCCAGGCAATCAATATAAACAAAACGATCCCAAGCAGGGATAACAGCACAATAGCGGCAAACATCGCGTCCGTGTTCATGTTGCTGGACATACGGCGGCTGAAGTATCCGAGACCTTTGCTGCCACCGAGCCATTCGCCAATCGTTGCACCAACCACGCAGTACACCACAGACATCTTTAGCCCCGAGAAAAAAGAGGGAAGGGCAAGTGAAACCTGGAGTTTGCAAAAAATATCCCACTTGCTGGCGCCCATGGTGAGCAGCAGTTCACGCTGTTCTGGATCGCCTTGGCGAAGTCCATCGTAGGTGCTGACCACAATGGGGAAGAAGGCGATCAGGAACACCACGGCGACTTTGCTCCACAAGGTATAACCAAACCACAGGATGAATACAGGGGACAGGGCAATCAGTGGTATGGTTTGACTGATCACGATGAAGGGATACAAGGCCTTTTCAATCGATCGGTTCATATGCATTCCTGTCGCTAGCGTAATTCCAGTCACTATGGACAAGCCAAAACCAACAATAACCTCCATCAAGGTAGCAGGCAGATGTGTAGCCAGCAGGAGGTAGCGATGCTCATACAGGGAGCTGGCAATCGCCGTTGGGGCTGGAATGATGAAGGAGGGCACCCATCCCATACGCACAATCCACTCCCAGAAGACAAGCAACAAGAGCAGGAGCCAAAGAAACAGACCATAACGGGCAAGCCAACGCCTTACGCTATCCTTCATGCAGTCTCCCAAGTTACCTTCTCGCATGCAATTGTTCCTCCAGTCGTCGTCTCATCTGAACGAGCGCCGGTTCATAGATCATGTCCGAATGTCTTGGACGTGGCAAAGGTACCGTCAAATCCTGTAGCTGTTGGCCTTGGCGCCCCGGAGTTAACAGGATAATCCGATCACTGAGCAGCAGCGCCTCTTCAATGTCATGCGTAATGAACAACACGGTTTTGCCAAAGCCCTCCCACAGTTCCAACAACCAGCGATGCATCTCCCGTTTGGTTAAGGCATCGAGTGCGCCGAATGGTTCATCCAGCAGCATGAGTTGGCCACCTGTCAGCAAAGTACGAAGCAGCGCGACACGCTGGCGCATGCCACCCGATAGCTCGTCTGGGTAAGCATGCGCGTAGCCGGATAGGCCAAATCTGTCGAGCCCAGCCAGAATGTCCGCGCGAATTCTCCCCTTATCCTGCCGCTCTGGAGCAAGTTCAGCGGGGAGCATGCAATTCTCCATGACGGTTCGCCAGGATAACAGGAGGTCCTTTTGTGGCATATAGGCCACCTGCCCCAGTCGCTTTCCTTCAGGGACCCAAGGAATTTCTATGGTTCCATGGGTTGGCTCAAGCAAGCCTGCCAGCAGCTTGAAAAGGGTGCTTTTACCGGAGCCGCTGGAGCCGATAAGCGAGACGAATTCGCCGTTGGCTACACGCATCGACACATTGGAGAGCACGGGGGAATCCCTTTTTCCCGGGAAAGCGTAGCTCATGTTGTGAATGGTTATGTTATTATCCATCTCGTTTTGTCCCCCCCTTGTTATTCCAAATTCAACTTCAAACTACGGGATCTTTAATTACACCTTCTGATCTGCCCGCAGAACGCGAAAAAGACCCACCCATTTCCGGAGAAATGAGTGGGTCTGTAAGTTCAATTCACATTAAATTTCATCATCAACATGAAAAAATCCGCTTACTGAAAGGCCGCTCCACTTCCCTCCGCTGGTATGATCCAGATCAGGTTCAAAGGGTCCGAATCATTCGATTCGTCTCAGCCGTAAGGCTCCCCTAGTGCAATGTTCAAGATATGCAGTTGTGTGTTCAGCATATATCACATGCAAGTGGAATGTAAAGGGGGCGCTTGGAAAGAATGTGAGTACTGATCTGAAAATGGTTCCGGTCAGATTATTTGGATTGTACAGCCAGATCATTCGGGTAGAAGCAATAATCCGTTGCCGGAATTGCTCCAGATCCCTCTATTCCTCTTACTGGGGCAGGTTTATTTAATCAGATAGATACGGTACAATATCTATTAAATTTCTATATACTGCTTTCGGAATGTATTAAATGGAAGGGAGAGTGTATATGAAAACGATTGGTCTTATTGGTGGAATGAGCTGGGAGTCATCGTTAGAATATTATCGAATTATTAATGAAGAAGTGAAAAATAAATTGGGAGGATTGCATTCAGCCAAATGCATTTTATATAGCGTGGATTTTGAAGAAATCGAGCGTTATCAAGCTGAAGGTGATTGGGAAAGTGCTGGTGAATTATTAGGGAATGCTGCTCAGTCTTTGGAAAAGGCAGGAGCAGAAATGATTGTAATTTGTACAAATACGATGCATAAAGTGATTAAACATATTGAAGAAAAAGTGCGTTTACCCATTGTACATATTGCTGATTCAACAGCAAATCAAATTCATAAGTCCAAAATAAGTACGGTTGGTTTACTTGGCACTAAATATACGATGGAACAAGACTTTTATAAAAAACGAATTGAATTGAATGGTATTAAGGTTTTGATACCGAATGAAGAGGATAGAAAAGTTATCAATAAAATAATATATGAGGAATTATGTTTAGGGAAAATTGAGCCCTTATCAAGGGATTATTATAAAATGGTGATCCAAAGGCTAGTTGATGATGGAGCTGAGGGGATCATATTAGGTTGCACCGAAATTGGATTATTAGTAAAAGTAGAGGATTCAGAAGTTCCATTATTTGATACAACACGTATTCATGCGATTGAATCTGTTCATTTGGCACTAGCCAAATCATTTTGACACAACCAGATAAACCAGTTCTCTGATTTACCTTGGCTCATGAACCCGATATAATAGGGATGGCCCGTATAGGCCGGATCACAAAATGCAGGTGGGATTGTTCTCCCTCCTAGGCAGAATGGGGACCCGAGTTGAAAACGTTCAAAAAAGTATATATTGAGATCACGAGTATCTGCAATCTGGCTTGCAGCTTCTGTCCACAGACGCAGCGTGCCAAAGGATTCATTGACCCTGAAGTCTTCAACAATATACTGGAACAAGTTAAACCACACACCAATCATATTTATCTACATGTCAAAGGTGAACCCTTGTTGCATCCCAAAATAGATCTGTTGCTCGATTCCGCACATGAGAAGGGACTCAAGGTGAACATTACAACGAATGGTACACTATTGCCCAAGACTCAGCATAAATTGCTTGGCAAACCGGCGCTGCGGCAGATGAATTTCTCCCTGCACAGCTTCGATGGGCATGAAGGTTCGACCGACCGTGACGGATACCTGAGCAACATTCTGTCTTTTGTTCACGAAGCGGTGAAGCACAATGTCATCATCTCATTCCGGTTGTGGAATCTGACGCAGGATAACTTCACAAATGCTCAGATGAATCGAAATCGGGAGACCCTTGAAGTATTGGAACGTGAGTTCAATCTGGACTTCCGAATTGAGGAAAAAGTAGTTCCAGGCAGCGGGGTCAAAATTGCCCCGAATGTATACCTGAATCAGGACCATGAGTTCCAGTGGCCGAGTCTGGATGCACCTGAAGATGACGGCAAAGGCTTCTGCCATGCATTGCGTGGTCAGGCAGCTGTGCTTGTAGATGGAACGGTGGTTCCATGCTGTCTTGATGGTGAGGGTGTCATTAACCTTGGTAATGTGCACGAGAAGTCATTCTCGGAGATTATTGAGGGTGAGCGAGCGAACAATCTGGTATATGGCTTCTCCAGGCGCGAAGCTGTGGAAGAGTTGTGTCGAAAGTGCGGTTATCGTCAGAGATTCGGAGCCTGATATCTTATATCAGCAAGCCAGAAGCCATTCAAGATCACACATTTGGAGACAAATGTAGTGGTCTTTCTTTGTTATCGGGGATTCAAGTGAGGGTACATACGTTACAAATGAGCATACCAGAGGTTGATATGAGCATATTGCTTGAGAGACCTGGCATGCAAAAAACGAGGATATGACAGGGATTGTGCGATGTCATAATATATCTGATCTAATGATTATTCTAGTTACCTTCCTTATTTGGTAGGATTAGGTTGTGGGTCGGACAGAGGTGCACCTCTGACGATCTTCTAGGACAAGCTCAGGCTTGTACACTATCAAATAACGAGAGAATAAGGGAGGAATAAAGTTATGAAAAAAATGTTGACGTTGTTGCTGTCCGCTGGTTTGGTTGCTTCTATATTTGGTGCCGTTCCGGCTGCGGCTGCACCTACCGTTGTAAATTCAACCATTGTGGTTCCAAAGGGCACGACCTATGACGGCCAAGGTAAAACATTTGTAGCCAATCCTTCCACACTGGGCGACGGATCTCAAGCAGAAAATCAGAAGCCAGTCTTTCGTCTGGAGGCAGGGGCCACGCTCAAAAACGTAAACATTGGATCACCAGCTGCTGATGGTGTTCATTGTTATGGCAACTGTAATATATCGAATGTAGTCTGGCAGGACGTGGGCGAGGATGCACTGACATTGAAGTCTGCCGGAACGGTTAACATTACCGGTGGGGCAGCTTATAAGGCTTATGATAAAGTGTTCCAGATGAATGCAGCTGGAACAATTAACATCAAAAATTTCCGTGCAGATGATATTGGCAAACTGGTTCGCCAAAATGGTGGAACTTCCTTCGCAGTTAACATGACGCTGGATAACTCCAACATTTCTAATGTAAAAGATTCGATTATGCGTACAGACAGCAGCACATCACAAGGGAAAATTACGAATACCCGTTATTCCAAAGTACCAACGTTGTTCAAGGGGTTTGCTTCAGGGAAAACGAGCCAGTCTGGGAACACGCAATATTAGACAGGAGATTGAATCGCTGGAGTTGGTAAAAGTTTAAGCTCCGCTTGTAATTTGAAGTTAAAATATAACGCCAAAAGAGCGTCCCAAGGTCATTGCCACAATGACTTTGAGGGCGCTCTTTGTAATGCAGATGTGATAATATTTCTGCTGAGCAATGTCTTATAGAGGATGCTCAGACTATTTCTCTCCTGGAACTTCAACGATGACTTTGCCTTTCTCGGGGACAACAGAACCGGTATCACTAGAGCCCAATTTGTTCATGATCTCGTAAGAGGTTTCTTCAAGCATGCGAGAGTACTTGAATGATACGAGTGTTTGACCTGTTACGGAAGGACGAGTCCCTGCTTCAGCAACGGCTTTGTTTTTAATAAAGAACAGGTCAACGATGGTTCCGGCATTTTTGCTAATGTTAGCCTGCCATTGTAGCAGTGCACTTCCATTTTTAAGGATATAATAACTGATCAGATCGTTATCCTCAACAACGAAGAAACGATCTTTTTTACCTTGCTCAAAGATGTATTCAATGGATGAATCCACCGGACCTAAAGGATTGCGAATGTCCAGACGTGCTTGTCCCAGTTCAGAGAAGCGTGGCAGATGCAATGCGGCTTCACGCGCCACAGTCAGATCGGAACTGTTATATTCTTTTACAATCGTAGCGTCGGTAGTGTAAATGTAGGCTTCCTTGGCCTTCTGGTTCCACTGCACCTTGGCACCAAAAGCTTCACCGATGGCACGGAGCGGAAGCATCGCTTTACCATTCACCAGAATCGGCGCTGAGGAGAATGTCGCATTCTGACCGTTTTTCTTCATTGTTTTGCTGTTAGGTGTAAGGACATACTTATCGCTGCCTGTGCTAATGCTGATCTCTTTTGTTTCGTTATTGTAACCAAACGTATAGTTGCCGAGGAATTGAAGCTCCGTCAATGCCACGTAAGTAATACCCTGCCGTATGACAACATCATATTGAGCTTGAACATTGTTAATATAAGCTGTCGGTTTAGGTTTAGTTGCTGCGGCTTCCGCCATAGTGGATGAGAGTAAGGCAGGTGCCGTACCTGCGGTGAGTATCGAAGCGGCAAGGACCATTTTCCATGTTTTAAGCTGCCAAACAGAATTGTAATCTTTCATCACTATCAATCTCCCTTCTAATGTTTAAGACGGACTACATAACCTAAATGTTTCATATTATGGAAAGTGAACCATCAGATTCTTTCCCCTGTTACCCCAAATGAAGCATGATGATTTTTCTAGGGATTGCCACAAATACCCATCTGATGTACATTAGAAGCAATGAAATAAGTGAACCGGGAGCTCAATGAAGTTGGGCTGAGAGAGTGGCCTTATGCCGCTGACCGTACATCTGATCTGGGTAATGCCAGCGTAGAGAACATGGATTTGCGATATGTAAGGGTGAATTGTGAGAATGAACGTGGATGAACAACAGACCTCTTTGAACTGTGGTGGTGTATCTGCCATGACGGAGGGGCGCTGGTTGATATTCCGTATTTTTGACATCCACCCAATACATCATTGTGAGGATTGTACACTGTACGTAAGGCCTGCCCGGAACCGGGGAGGCTTTTTCGTTTATTTTTAGAGGTTGTTCAACCAGTCTTTTTGAACACACACTTTTACAACTCCCACAGGGAACAAAGGAAGGACGTAGAGAACATGGCAACAACAGCAGGCAACAAGCGATTGAAACTAACGGATATTCTGGTAACCATCGTGATCGCAGTAGTGTTTGGGGTGATCTACAAGATATGGGGACCTACATATGACTTGATGAAACCCTTTGGTGTTCATGCGGAGCAGATGATCTACGGCATGTGGTTTATGGCGGGCACGTTTGCTTTTGTTATCATTCGTAAACCTGGCGTGGCTATTCTAGCCGAGGTTGCGGCTTCAACGGTAAGTGCTTTTCTGGGCAGTGAATGGGGCATGTCCACACTTGTATACGGTCTGTTGCAAGGATTGGGAGCCGAGATATTCTTCGCCGCATTTTTGTATCGTAAAACCAACCTGTTTGTCACCTGTCTTGCAGCCATAGGAGCCGCAGCGGCTTCGCTTTTGCTGGATTATCAGTACGGGTATATTGATTCACTCTCGGCCTGGAATTATACGTTATTTATCGGATTACGCTTCATCGGAAGCATCTTGATTGCAGGAGTGTTTGCTTATTATCTCGCCAAAGCATTGGAACTGACCGGTGTAACACGCTCACTCAGACCAGTATCCAAACAAGATTATGAGGCGCTGGATTAGATGAGCGTAGAGGGGAATTCGCAAGCGGTAAGTGTGACAAATCTAAGATGCAAGTTCCCGGGAGAGAAAGCCTTGGTATTTCAAGGCTTGTCTCTTTCTGTGCGTCAAGGGGAGAAAGTGCTGTTGCTTGGCCCAAGCGGCTCCGGTAAATCGACGTTATTGCAAGTTCTGAGCGGTTTAATTCCACGTTCAGTTGAAATTCCGATGAAATGTGATGATATTCAGGTTCCCGCCAGAGCAGGAGTAGTCTTTCAGGATCCGGATACCCAGTTCTGTATGTCCTTTACGGATGAAGAGATCGCATTTGTTCTGGAAAACCGAAATATTCCGCGTGAAAAGATGCCAGGGCTGATTGAATATTATCTGAAACAAGTGGGGTTATCCTTTGAACAGAATCGTGTATTGATCCAGTCCATGTCTCAGGGGATGAAGCAGCGTCTCGCGATTGCTTCAATGCTTGCCATGGACCCGGAGGTATTGTTTTTGGATGAACCCACTGCACTGCTGGATGATGAGGGTACTTCCCAAGTGTGGGATACCGTTAAACGGATCGCCAGTGACAAAACGATCATCATCGTTGAACACAAAATAAACGAGATTGTGGATATGGTCGACCGCATCATTGTCTTATCACCTGAAGGAAAGATTGTGGCGGATGGGCCAGCACAGCAGGTATTCACGGATGAACGGAGCAAGTTGAGGGATTATGGAATCTGGTATCCGGGTGTGTGGGATGAGCACGAGCAGGCAATTAAGGAAGAAGAGGGAAGTGCTTCTGGAAAGCTTCAATTGTGTGTGGACCACGGCATCTCAAGTTTGGAAGCACAGCAATCGTCTGGTTTATCCGATACACCGGGTATATCCCCCATATCTCACGTCTCATCCATATTACCTGTATCACCCGCCTATCAGCTTGCACTGGATTTGCAGCAGTTCACCGGATGGCGTGGGAAAACACCTTTCATTCAGGTGGAGCGGGCCAAGGTATGGCATGGAGACTGGATTGGTATTGTCGGAGCTAATGGAGCAGGCAAGAGTTCATTGTTGTTATCTCTGATGAATATCCTGAAAACAACAGGTCATTATGAGGTGGAAGGTCAGCCTTCTGGCAAAACGGAGCAGCTTGCAGATCGAATCGCGTTTGTATTTCAGAACCCGGAGTTTCAATTTGTAACCAACACCGTCGCGGAAGAAGTGGAATTCTCATTGCTGGGGGGCAGGCTTACAACGGAAGAAAGACATGCCAGAACTACTCATATGCTGAATCAATTTGGACTAGTCGACTTGTCCGAGCGCCACCCCTATCAATTATCGATGGGGCAGAAACGACGTTTGAGTGTGGCGTCCGCATTGGTCAGAGAGCAGCGAATTCTGTTGCTGGATGAACCCACTTTTGGACAGGATGCCCGCAATACGTTCGCCATGTTAGCACAACTGGAGCAATTGCGGAGAGAGGGAACAGCCATTGTTATGGTTACCCATGATCGTGAAATTGTAAAAAGATATTGCACCCGAATCTGGTCGGTGGATGAGGGGAGGTTATGTGATGCAACTGTCGTTTCCTCATCGTGAAACCTGGCTTCATTCCGTTAATCCGGGGTTGAAGATGATTATTCTGACACTGATGTTCCTCATCGTTATCCTTATTCACAATCTGAATGTAATGGCCAATATTGCGGTGGTAATGATGCTATTACTGTGCTGGACAGGTCATCCGTGGTACAGATTGATACTGTATGCATCACCATTTATTCTGGTTTTTATCTCCACGTCTACAGGCATGATGATGTTTGGTAAGGGCGAGACCACATGGTATAAGTGGGGATTGATCCACATAACCGAAGAGAGTTTCTATCGCGGTCTACACTTGGGTTTTCGCTCGCTGACTATGGCCGCGGCTGGGTTACTCTTTGGTCTTACGACCAAGCCTGTGAGACTGTTTTATTCCCTGATGCAGCAGTGGCGGCTTCCCGCAAAATATGCCTATAGCTTTCTGGCCGCGATGCGCATGATCCCGATTTTGCTGGATGAATTCCAGACGCTCCGTTACGCTATTCGTATTCGTGGAACACAGCAACGTGGCTCTCGCTGGAACGTGTATGGTACACTCAAGCGTTACGCTATTCCGCTGCTGGCACAGAGCATTCGCCGTGCACAGCGAATGGCGGTAGCGATGGAAGCGAAAGGATTTACGGATGGCGCGAGCCGAACGTATTACATTCAGATTGGCTATTCGCGGGCTGATCTGTGGTTTGTATTTTATTATATGCTCACCTTAACAGCTGCTTATTACATCGGGGTTACCTTTCCTTATCATGCTGCGATGGTGGATGTAAGGTAATATTGGGAGATAGATAGAAATATATTGAGGTAAAAGGTAACTTTTTCCTTTTTACTGCGTCTCTATTGGAAATAACTTCTAATGGATGGGGATGAACGAGAGTGAAGACGGGTCCTGACTGGCAGAGAACGGGGTACAAATGGATTACCATGACTGGATTAACAGCTGTGCTGTTGACGGGATGGATGCTGCTGGATTCACAAAAGGTAGTGCTTAGAGGACAAGCTTCGGTTACAACGCCCCAAGCTTTGGGGGTAAGTCCCCAAGCCTTATCAACAAAGTCGGCCTATAAACAAGGAGAATCCGTTACGCTCATGAATGATATCCCCCTGTTTCAAAACAGGAGGGACAGCAGTGTGGCTCCTGACCAAATGAAGATTGAATACTATACAACAAAAAACGAGAAGTATACGTTGGCATCGGTTCGTGGCGAGTGGTTGCAGCTTAAGTCATCCGATCATGGAGACTTTTGGCTGCCAAGTTGGTATGCCCTGAAGGAGAGCAGAAGCATGACGGAAACAGCTCCCCAAAACTTCACGCTCCGATCAGGCAGTAAGCTGTATCTGGCTCCGGATAGTTCTACAACTTGGTCTAGTGAGAAAGCGCTAACAGATAAGGCTGTTATTGTTGCAAAGTGGAAAGGCTGGTATGGGGTCTCCATTGCCCCACGAGTCTGGAATAAAGAATCCTTCACGTATCGGCCAGGACTCTTCTGGATCAAGTCTCAGGCTATAGAACAGCGGATGAATGTGGCGGATGGTTGGTTCCAACAGGATACATCGCTGCCAACTTCGGTTATACGCCATCTGACAGATATTAAGCTGAACAAGGCAACCACCTCCAAACAAGTGGCTGGGTGGTTAGGCGAGCCGGATTGGAAAGAGAGTTCAAGCAATCTAAATTTCACGGGTTATTCAATGAGTATTGGACAGACCTGGAGATATGAGCGGGAAGATGCGCAATTTCTGGTCACATTCAACAAGAATGGCAGACTGGTCAGAACACGCTGGAATTTAGCACAGGATAATCGAAATGCTGTTGTTTCCGATTGGAACATCAGTCGGGCGGATGAATATGGGTTCACAACAAAAATCTATGGCACAACACTGCCAACGACAATCCCTTGGAAACCGGTATGGACCAACCAGGGGGATATTAACTACACTTTTTTACAAGTAGCTACGGATGATGTGCTCCTGATGAAGGGGGATGACGGTGGATTTAGCGGGGGCTACTACGAAGGTTCCATATATGCCCTTGACCGTCATACGGGCCAGAAATTATGGAGGATTAATGGGGGTTTTGGAAGACAGCAGGCTGAGGTGGATACAGCACGCCAATACGTTACAATCTACAATGATTATGACCCTGACAAGAAAAAATACGTGGATCGTATTCGTCATCTGAACTTGAAGAACGGGAAGGTCACATGGACGTACACCCCTAAGCAAAATTTTAGACTAAATGGCATCACCGCTGCGAAAAACGTTGTGGTCGTGGATAGCCCGGTTGTTGAGAGCTCAAGCAACAGTTGGTTGACGGTACTGGATAGTGCAAACGGAAAAACATTGTGGACGCGAAAACTCGCGAAAGGTTATGAATTATTGAACAAGAGTGCAGATGACCCTTATGTGTTGTATTGGGAAAAGAATAAGCTGGTTGCAGCCGATCCGCAATCGGGCCGAATTGTATGGAGCTTGAAGGCCAAACGATCCACCATAGAACAATTTGTGAATGATCCATATTTTGATGGAATCGAACGTCGGGATCCCTTTGCAACCACGAATGCTGAAAGATGGCTATCACTAGACAAGCAGTTGCTTCTGCTTGATCTGAACACGGGGAAAAAGCTTGCCCAATTTCCTGCTCGGGCAGGACAGAGATTTGAGGAGCTGAATGATGGCATGTTGTTGATCCGTGAGAACAAAAACGGCGATCATTACGGAGAATATGAAGATTTTACAACCACCCTGTATGATGCCAAGACAGGCAAAACACGCTGGACGCTCAAGGGCAAGATTGAACGAGGACTGGTGGAAGAGGATCAGTTGTATGTGATTAAGAATGGCTATCCGGCGGCAGTGGATTATAAAACGGGGGAGACACGTTGGAATGCCAAAGATGCGATTGCAACACTAAGGCATCCGACGAATCAGGGAAGTTATCTGGTCATTGATGATCAGTTGCTGCTGCCCATGGATGAGAATTGGTTGGTATTGAATAAAAACAATGGAGCCTTGTTAGGTCGTGTACATGACGTGGTGATGGGAAACCCGGAGCATCGCGACCGGGATGCGAAGAACGGAACGATCAACCGGATCGGCAATGAAGTGTATGTGGGTTCGTCCAACGGACGTTTTCGCGTGTATGAAGCCAGCCGCCTTCAGGAGGCAATCTCACCTTAAAAGCTTGTCTCATCAGGGATGTTGATTTATTATAAATGAACAGGATTGCTCGCGCTCCGGTTATCGGCTGTGCGGGCTTTCTTCATGTGTTCTTGAAGAACCATGCATGATCATTCACGGGAGGACTCTCCATGATCTCATTATATGGTGTAAGCAAACGTTATAACGAGCGCGGTTCCCGTGCAGATCAGGGATTCGAAGCATTAAGCTCGGTGTCCCTCGAAGTGGGACAAGGAGAAATACATGGCATCATCGGATCGAGTGGTGCAGGCAAATCCACACTTCTGCGGATGCTCAACGGACTGGAAAAGCCGGATGATGGTGAGGTTGTTGTGAATGGGCAGCACTTGACCCAGATGAATGAGCGCACGCTGCGTCTTGCACGAAGGTCCATTGGCATGATCTTTCAACACTTCAATCTTGTCAGTAACCGAACGGTGAGTGGCAATGTCTGTATGCCGCTGGAACTGGCAGGGATGTCCCGTACACAGCGAGTCGAACGTGGACTTGAGGTGCTGCGGTTTGTTGGACTGGAAGACAAGGCAGATCAATATCCTGCTCAGCTTAGCGGAGGACAGAAGCAGCGTGTGGCGATTGCGCGAGCGCTGACCAGTCGTCCGGATGTGCTGCTCTGTGATGAACCAACCTCTTCGCTTGATCCACAGACCACGAACGGTATCCTGGATGTGCTGCGACATATCAATGAAACGCTGGGCGTGACCATTGTTGTAGTAACGCATGAGATGGAAGTGGCTCGCAGACTATGTCACAGGATATCCGTCATGAAGGATGGGCGACTCGTTCGTACGTTGTCTAAAACGGAAGTGAGCAGTATCCCCGCTCCGCAGCCTGACCTGCTGACCTCCTTGCTTGCGGGTGACGAATACGGGATGACAGGTTCGTCTCTGTTCCGTCAGGCAGAACAGGAGGACAAGTCATGAGGTTACCTGAGTCTGTGCTGAAATATCAGCATGAGATATGGCAGGCGATTGGAGAGACTTTTGTCATGGTGGGCATCTCTATTGCGGCAGCTGTTCTGATCGGGTTACCTCTGGGTACTCTGCTATACTTATTCCGGAAAGGACAACGGTATCAGAATCAAACGCTGTCCTTTGTACTCGGTAGTGTCGTCAACATCATTCGTTCGTTTCCATTCTTACTGCTGGTTGTATTCATGATTCCATTCACACGGATTGTTGTGGGAACGTCCATCGGTACGCTGGCGGCAACCGTGCCACTCTCGGTCATTGCGATTGCCTACTACGCCAGACTGGTGGAACAAGCGTTGCTGGATGTACCGAGGGGAGTGGTTGAAGCTGCTGCTTCCATGGGGGCATCGACGATGCAACTCGTGGTGAAATTCTTGTACGTGGAGGCACGATCTGGTCTTGTACTGGGACTCACGACAGCTACGATTAGCTTCATCTCTTACTCGACGGTGATGGGTATTGTAGGTGGCGGCGGGGTTGGTGATTTCGCCATTCGCTACGGTTATCAGCGCTTCGAAACGGAGATTATGGTATTTACGATCATCATTATGATTATCCTGGTACAGATGATCCAATTCACAGGTAGCAGACTGTCCCACTGGCTGGATCGCAGATCCTGAACGGTCGGACCGTGCATTATTACGAATAACCAATACAGATTATACGATGAGGGGTAGACATGAAATGAAAGTAAAGATGATGCTTATGTTGCTTGCAGTAATGCTGGTTGTAGCTGCTTGTGGCAAAAAAGAAGAAACACCTGCGGCTGAAGGAACAAAGGAAGACACACAAGCTGCACAAGAAGTTACGTTGAAAGTAGCTACGTTGATTCCACCGATGACAGATGTGCTGGATATTGTTAAACCGCTTTTGAAGGAAGATGGCGTCAACTTGGAAGTTGTTGTGTTATCAGATAACGTTCAACCAAATACGGCACTCGCGAATAAGGAAGTGGATGCAAATTTCTTCCAACATGTGCCTTACATGACCCAGTATAATGAAGCGAACAATGCCAATCTGGTGGCTGTACAGCCTATCTATAATGCCATCTATGGCGGCTACTCCAAAAAGTACAAAACGATTGAGGAATTGCCAGAAGGTGCAACGATTGCAATTGCAAACGATCCTTCCAACATCGGTCGCTCTCTTGTGATGCTGGAGCAGAACGGGTTGATTAAGCTGAAAGAGGGCGTAGGTTTTAACGCCACACAGGCAGACATCACCGAGAATACAAAGAACTTCAAGTTTGAGGAAGTGGACTTGTTGATGCTGGCTCGTATGATGGATGATGCTGATCTGGTAGCCATGACACCGGCATATGCCAGTCCTCTCGGTCTTACACCGAAGAAGGATGCATTGTTAACCGAGAAGGATGATTCCCATTTTGCCATCACCATGGTTGCCCGTGAGGATAATAAGGACTCCGAAGCGATCCAGAAGCTGGCTAAACGTATGGCGGGTCCAGAGGTCAAAGCCTTCTTCGAAGAGAAATATGCAGATATTGCGATCCCGGCATTTGAATAGAGAATACGTTGGTCCAATGTAAATAACCTTTAGATCTGAGCGATAACGCTTGGATCTTTTTTTTGTCATCTGCATGCTTATTAATAAGTATTTAGAAAGTTAACAATTTGGTCATATCCCCGGAACACTTTATTTAATAGTTTTTTCGTATAATTTGTTTGAAAATAGTTCTTTAGGATTATAAATGAAGAGATTTATTCGAGTTTTTTAGTGTAAAGAGTGTTTTTCACAAGAAGTGAGACCTAGTTTCTTGAAAAGATGGTTTACAATCTATGAGAGCTTTACAAGAGCTAAATAAGTTGTATGAATCATTCAGCGATTGGAAGGTTGTTCTGCATCGGAGTGGCAAGTTTAAATAATCACTAGTTCAACTTATAAGTAGATCAATTAAAACTAAAATTAATCTGGAAGAGGTAGAGAAATTTGTCCCAAAAAAATAGCAAACCGACCTGGTTCAACAAGATGCATAAGAACTTTAAGACCAAGCTGGTGGTGTCCTTTATTGCTTTCCTGGCCATTCCTTCGTTAAGTATTGGAGTTTTATCGTATAACAGTGCAAAAGATGAAGTGGAGAAGCAAATTTTACATAGTGCGATGGAAAATGTGAACCTTGCCAGTGCAACGATAGATCTTTCAGTCAATACCAAGCGGAATCACATTGAATATTATGCGAATACACTTGCAGAGCAATTACGTCAAGATGATGCAGAGGTTCGGGTTGTGAACGAATTGAAGGGGTACGCTGCACAGAACAAAGACATCATTACCATAGGTGTAGGCACAGAGGCAGGAGTGTATCTGATGTCTTCTGATGCAGAGATGCCCAAGGATTACGATCCCCGAGTAAGACCATGGTATACCGAAGCAATGGGAAATCCAGAGCAGGTCATTGTTACAGACCCTTATATTTCTGCCGAGACAAAAGAGATCACCATTACGATTGCCAAGGCATTGAATGACCAATCTGGTGTAGTCCAATTGGATCTTAATCTGGCGGACATTAGTCAATTGGTTAGCGGAATTAAAGTAGGAGAAAAGGGACATCTGATTCTGCTGGATGCCAGCGAAAAGTATATCTATCATCCGACGATGCAACCTGGAACAGATGCAACAGAAGATTTTTGGACTCAAGTGTATACGAATGAATCCGGTAACTTCAACTATACCTTTGATCAGGTTGATAAGGTCATGTATTACGCCACGAATGCATCCACGGGATGGAAGGTCGCAGGCACCATGTTTTCTTCTGAAGTAGAGGATGCTGCTGCGCCTATTCTGAATCGAACGATTATGGTCATCGTTTCTTTTCTTGTCATCGGAATTTTGATCATCTGGCTGGTGATGCGATCAATTGTTAAACCGATTCGTCAGTTGAAGGTTCAGGCGATTCAGGTGAGCGAAGGGGATCTAACCCAGACCATTACAAGCACAAGTAATGATGAAATAGGTGAACTGAGTGAGGCTTTTGGCAAAATGCAGAGCAATCTGCGTGTGTTGATTCAAAAAGTGGAGAACAGCGCCAGTCAGGTAGTCATCTCATCGGATGAAATGACTCAGAGTGCGGAATCAACCAGTGCAGCCAGTGAGCAGGTAGCGCGAGCCATTCAGGAAATTGCGAGTGGTGCGGAGAAGCAGACCCAGGGTATTGAACATAACCATCAGGCCATGAATGAAATTACGATTGGTATTACAAGAATCGCCGAACGTTCCATACATGTCGCTGATTTGGCGAAACATACAACCGTACAAGCAGAAGAAGGCGGCAACACCGTCAAGCAGACGGTGAGTCAGATGCAATCGATTCAAGAGACGGTAGAACAGACAAACCAATTGATTCAGGCGTTATATGAACGATCACACCAAATTTCAGCGATCACGGAGTTAATCGGAAATATAGCCAAACAGACAAACCTGCTCGCGCTGAACGCATCCATTGAAGCTGCTCGTGCAGGTACACATGGCAATGGATTCGCTGTTGTAGCAGCAGAGGTTCGCAAGTTGGCAGAGCAATCCGGGCAGTCCGTCAATGAAATCACCGTGCTGACTACGGCGGTACAGGAAGATATGGCTGCTTCCGTTCGCATGATGGAGAAGGTGACTTCAGAGGTTGGAGAGGGCATGGACATCTCTACAGAAGCGATTCGGAAGTTTGAACGTATTCTGGAGAGCATGAGGGAAACGACACCTCAGATTGAAGAGATTGCTGCCACGTCGCAAGAGATCACAGCAGGTGTACAGGAAGTATCTGCTGTATCCAATGAGTTGGCAGGCATTGCGTCTGGCAACGCCGCAACTTCCGAAGAAGTGGCCGCTTCCTCAGAGGAGCAACTGGCAGCGATGGAGCAGATTTCTTCATCGGCTCGTGGCTTGTCTACCCTGGCTGAAGAGCTGCAGCGCCTGATTAGACAGTTTAAGTATTAAACGGGATCGTAGAAGAGAGTATCACACAGGGACAGCATCACATCATGTTTCATTAGAGGGAGTGGACAACCATGCAACTGGAACTCAAAGCCTTCTTACTGCTAACGGATGCGGTCATGATTACAGATGAGGAGGGTGTGATTCTGGATGTGAATTCCGTTTATGTAACCAAAACAGGATTCTCACGGGAGAGCACCATAGGTCAGCCTGCCCGATTGCTAATGGATACCCACTGGAGAGGAAATCAGACCTGGTCCGGCGTAGCCAAACTGATGAAGGCCGATCAGGAAGTGTGGGAAGCCCAAGTTACGATTACATCGGTTCATTTGGATGATTCTCTTTTTTATATCAGCATATTTAATGATGAATTTTCATGAAAAAAAATTGTTGTTTGGTGATAAGGGTATGTTAGCTGAAAGTAGTAATTATTTTCAAAAAAATGGTCAATATCTTCAATTGAATAAGGGAGTCCGGCATACTATGATTTGTGTACTGGGGAACTGCGACCATGAATCTGACAACATTCATTGAATGCATGAAATCCTGAAGTCGTAATGTGGACGGTGACCATTTGCTACGCGATCTTGTATTAAATTTCACGCTAATTTTGATCTTTGTTTTCCTAATTCATCACTATCTGAACCATACAAATGCTACCCGTTCAACATCCATCACGACTCGGATCATTATTGGTATTACGCTGAGCATGCTGGGCACGGCGCTCTATTATTTCTCTATTGTGCTTGAGGATGGTACATTGTTGAATTTCCGGGCCAGTGTGTATCTGCTTGCTGCTTATTTTGGTGGGAGTGGATCTGCTTTCGTTACTTTTGCATTCATGTGGATTTTTCGGATTAATATGGGGCGTAATCCCTTGTTGGAGAACTGGCAGTATGCGTTGACAGAGTTGTTATTTGTTGTAGCCATATGTCTGATCTTTAAGTATATCAGGGGATTTATGCAGAAGTGGTTGTCCGGAGCGTTGCTGCTGATTACTGTGTATGAACTTTCTGTACTAAAGACCTATTCTCCTTCTCTGCTAATGATGGGGCAGATTCTCTTTTTTCAATGTATCTGCCTGCTGTCCGTTATATTATTCCTGTATTATCTGAACCAAAATCATCGATATAGGAGATTGGTCATTCAGAGGGATCAGGAAATGCTGGAGATGCTTCGTATGCAGCCGGGTTTTACTTTTAAAATCCGAAAACAGAACGGAAAATTCGAGTATCTTGTGCTTGAGGGAGAGATGCTCTCCCAACTGGGCTTGGATATGAGTAGTCTGAAGCAAGATTACAAACTGGGCACATTGGATATTTTACCTCAGGAGAAGGTAGAGTTTCTGCGAAAGCAGTTTAACCGGGCATGGGAAGGGGAATCTTTTTTTTACGAGATTGAGCATGAAGGTTACTATTCGCTGGTGAAAGTTCGCCCTCTGCGAGAAGAGGGTGTGGTGAAATATGTCGTGGGATATGGACTTGATATTACGGAACATAGAGCGGTTAAACGAAGGATTCAAGAAAGTGAAGAGCGATATCGAACACTTGAGCGAGTGTCGGCAGACTGGTTTGTCGGTTTGGATAACAACAGATGTATTGTGTCGGTTAATCAGAAATTTCTGGATGTGCTCGGTCTCGGCAGGCATGAAGTGATTGGGCGTCAGATTGAAGAATTGTTGTTCATTGAGCAGCTGGAGAACTGGTTGTTCGTTTTCCAAAAAGCCTTACATCACAATATAGCTCAGGATACGGAACTGAGTTTCATTATTGGTGAAGGTCATGAGCAGCATGTTCGGGTTCACCTATACCCTGTTAGAGTATTAAACTCGAGTGAGAAAATTAAGGCAGTCATTCATGACATTTCGGATCACTATAGACGTGTTAAGGCTGACAAAGCAAGCCAGGCGAAGAGTGAGTTTCTCGCATTCATGAGCCATGAGATTCGTACCCCACTGAGCGGCATTATCAACTTTTCGTTGTTGCTTCAACGAACAGATCTATCTCCACAACAAAAGGATTATTTGAGTAAAATCAATGCGTCCTCCCAAACCTTGCTTGCCCTCGTAAATGATATTCTTGATTTTTCGAAAATAGAGGCAGGCAAGCTGATGTTGGAGAAGGTCTCTTTTTCACCAGAGGAAGTGATCAAACGTGTGGCAGATCAGATCGGCGTGGCAATTGGGCACAAAGATATCGAAGTGATCTTTACAACCGATCCCGATCTGCCATTAACGGTAATTGGTGATCCGTTCCGACTTGAACAGGTGATATTGAATCTGCTCAGTAATGCGATTAAATTTACGGAGCATGGATATGTAACGCTGCAGGCAGAGGTACTTTCATTGGGGGCGGAGCGAGTTCATGTCCGTTTTGAGGTAGAGGACACGGGAATCGGAATGTCACCCGAACAATTGGAACGACTCTTTGTCCCGTTTACTCAAGCGGAACCCTCGACGTATCGAACATATGGTGGCTCTGGTCTTGGGCTGGTCATCTGTTACCTTCTGGTCACCTCTTTGGGAGGAAGCTTGCGGGTGGATAGTGTGCTGGGAGAGTACAGTCTGTTTTCATTCGACTTGATATTTGAACTTGCAGATTCGGAAGAAGAAGAGAGTTTTTCCCTGCAGACACACCCTCTCCTATATGGAGCGAATGATGTGGTTATCATTGAAGATGATGAACGGATGGGCGCAAATCTGAAGCAGCTGCTCTATTCATTCGGTATGAATCCGAAGCTGTATACTTCCTTGAACCATATGATGGAGAGTGATTGGTATACTCCTGAAGCCGAAGGGACAAGTTCGATGTTGATCATGTTGGATATGGATATAGAAGACACAGTTAACAGTTCGTTATGGGACAGTTTCATGAAGCGAATGAATCGAACCAAATTTCAAATGGTGGGTTATACCCATGCTTTTAGTGAAAATGCCCTGTGGAGTGAGGAGAGATCCTTTCGCCCGGATCTCATGATGATCAAACCGATTACACGTCTGGGATTATTCGAAGTATTACTTGCACTTCAGGGTGAAGGGCCATTGGAGAAAAAGCGGATGATAGAATACGATGAATCTTATTTGCTTAAATCCAAAGGGCACATTCTGATCGCTGAAGATCATGAAATCAATCAACTGGTCATTCGGGCCATGCTGGAACATACCGGATTCAAGGTGACGCTGGCAGATAGTGGCACAGAGGTTTTGAAGAAATTGGATGAACAAACATGGGAACTGATTCTGATGGATCTCTATATGCCAGATATGAACGGAATTGATGCAGCAAGGCACATTCGCAAGATGAGGAAATATGATCGTACCCCTATTATTGCGCTTACAGCGAGTAGTTTAAAAAGTCACCATGAATTATATCTTGAAGCAGGCATGAATGCCATACTGACTAAACCCATACATGAACAACAGCTCGCAGACATTTTGGAAATATGGATTGATCTAAAAGGCATAAGAGATATCAATGGAATTGATGCAGATAAGGCGATCAGACAGATGGACGGCAAGCCCCATATTCTGCAATATGCGCTCACGAAATTTAGGACGGAGTATGACTCGTTTCAGAATAAACTGGCGATTCAACATCAGCAACAGCAGATTGCTGATGTCATTCGTAGTGTTCATTCTCTTCGAGGCGTAGCTGCGAATCTACATGCGGTGGACCTGATGTGTGTGGTTCTCCAATTGGAATCGCTCCTGTCCCGTCCGTTAATCAAAGATGAGGAACTTCGTTCGGAATTGGAGAAGGTACAACAGGAAATTGATAAAATTACCGAGTCCCTGCCATGGTGATCGGAATGAAGCTGTGTTGTTTTAAGGTGTGAACTTATATCCGACCCCCCAGATGGTTTGAATGTATTGGGGGTTTTTTGGATTGTCCTCAATTTTTTTGCGAAGCTTGGTAATGTGCACATCGATGGTGCGATCATTAATGTAGGCATCAATACCACGAATGGCTTCAATCAGAGCATACCGACTGTAGACCTTGCCAGGATTGAGGATAAACAGCTTCATGATCTCAAATTCGGAAAATGTCATCTCCACGCGCTGGTTATTCAACAGAACGGTTCTTCGGGCCAGATCGAGAGATATTCCGGTTTCCTGTTCAGTGACAACAGAGCTGTTCAATATGGAGTAGCGGCGCAATACGGCCTCAATACGTGCCTTCAGCTCCTGCATGCTGAAAGGCTTACATACATAGTCATCAGCCCCATCTGTTAATGATCGAATCCGCTCAGAAACCTCGGTTAACGAAGAGATGACAATGATGGGGATTGCTGTATGCTGGCGCATGAGAGAACTAGGATTCTTATTACCCGAATCAGGGAGCATCAAGTCAAGAAGCAGGATATCAGGCCGCGCTTGAAGCTGTAGAAGACCATCTCTTGCGTTATCGACACGGATAACATCATACCCTTCACCTTGCAAATACAAGGATAATGTATCGCCTAACATGTTGTCGTCCTCTATGATAAGCACTTTCGTCATGATATTCCTTTCTGAACCCCCTTCTTGTAGAAGGACTAAGATCCATGGATTACTTCATATACCTGATATTTAAAACATGCAACATGAGGATGTCAAGGCTCTAACATGACGCCGAGAAGGTGAGAGACTCCGATTTAATGCTTGCCAAGATGTGGATCAGCTTCACGCTCGATCAGGCGCATCAGTTTGCGCTCGGTAGCGCTCTCTGGCGCAGGGGTGTAGACACTGCAACGCAGATCGGAACTACCCTGAACCTGCAAGGAAGTCAGATCAAACAACATTTTGCCTGCTTTGGAATGCCTGAATTCGATTAAAACGTCCGGGGCACTGCTGACGCTGCTTTGTTTCCAAAGGGTATGAAAATCGGGATGTCTGTTCATCATGTCATCCAGAAATAAATTATACCATTCATCATCAACGTACTGGCCATAGTAAGCACGAAAAATCGCCAGAAATCCGCTAACAAAATCCTCCCAGTTCACCGCGAGCCTGCGAAACTCTTTTCGATCAAATAACAGACTGATCATATTCCGCTGTTCGGGGGCAATCTGTTCAAAATCCATAAAAACATGCCGGGCTGCATCATTCCAGCCAACAATGTAACAACGCCGATCCGAGATCACGGTAGGGCAGTGATGAAGTTCTTGCAAAATTTTCTGCAAGGAAGGGTGAAGTTGAACCGGTTCTTCTTCCAGTGTGGGCAGCTCCGAGTGATGCTCCATGGCGAGCGAAAACAGATACTTTCGTTCATCTGCAGTAAGCCTCAGTGCTGAAGCAATGTTATCCAACACGGAATGGGATACCTGAATATCCCGACCTTGTTCAAGCCAGGTATACCATGTTGTACTCACTCCTGCCAGTTGGGAAACCTCTTCTCTCCTCAGCCCAGGCGTTCTTCTCCGACTTCCAGTGGGTAAACCGACCGATTCAGGAGAAATTTTGGAACGCTGTGTTTTCAGAAAAGTGGACAATGCCTGTAACCTGACATCATAGTGCAATCCATCACCTTCAATCCTCGTTATCATGGTAGTCATTATACTATTATAATTGACAACTTGTAATAGGATATTCAAAAGTGCACTATTAGTGGCAGAGCGTAAGAGTAAGGTAGACAATAGCGCTGAAGGAGGATGGATATGGAACGAGTCGTAATTACAGGTATGGGAGTCATCTCTCCTTTGGGAAATGATGTACATACATTCTGGAATGGATTAATTGAGGGTAGATCAGGTGTATCACCTATAGAACATTTTGATACAGCTTCGTATAAAACCAGAATCGCTGGCGTGGTCCGTGATTTTGATGGTGAAGAGCGTTTTGGACGCAAGGAAGCAAGGCGTATGGATCGATTCGTGCAATTTGCTGTTGCTGCTGCGGATCAGGCTGTATCGCAATCGGGTCTTGTGATGGATGAACTGGACCGTGAACGGGTAGGTGTATATATTGGTTCAGGCATAGGCGGCATCCAGACATTGATGGAACAAGGCAAGGTCCTGTCAGATCGGGGACCTGCGCGAGTCAGCCCAACACTGGTACCTATGATGATCTCCAATATGGCTGCGGCTATGGTCAGTATGAGGTTTGGTTGCTGGGGACCGACATTATCGCCAGTAACAGCTTGTTCCATTGGCAATACAGCCATTGGAGAGGCTTTCCGGTTAATTCGTCATGGCGGAGCCGATGTCATTATTGCTGGCGGGACAGAAGCGGCTGTAACGGAAGTGTCGCTGGCAAGCTTTGGTAATGCGACAGCATTATCAACAAGAAATGAAGCCTTTCAAACAGCAAGTCGTCCATTTGACGCAGGGAGAGACGGTTTTGTCATGGCGGAGGGTGCTGGAATTCTGGTTGTGGAATCACTGTCTCATGCTCTAGCAAGAGGAGCGAATATTCTTGCCGAAGTGATTGGATATGGTGCCAGTTCGGATGCGTATCATATGGTAGCTACCCACCCGGAAGGACGGGGTGCATATCTGGCGATGAAAGCATCACTGAAAGAGGCTCAGATTGGACCTGAGGACATTGATGTGATTAACGCTCATGCCACCAGTACGGAGGCAGGTGATCTGTCTGAGACAAGAGCGATTAAGCAACTTTTCGGGACAGGTGCCTATGATATTCCGGTCACAGCGAATAAGTCCATGACAGGACATATGCTTGGTGCAGCAGGCGGTGCGGAGGCGATATCACTTATTCAAAGTCTGCGGCATGGCATCATTCCGCCAACTATCAATCAAGAGCAGAGAGATCCCGAATGTGATCTGGATTATGTACCAAACGAGGCAAGAAGAGCAGAGTTGCGGATTGGGATGTCTAATTCTTTTGGTTTTGGCGGTCATAATGCGGTTATTGTTCTTCACAAATATTCATCTTAAGTAGAAAGACAGCCGTAACCAAAGGAACAGCGCTGCCTGATGGGGCAACGCTGTTTCTTTGGTAACCTATGGACCACTCGTAAACACTGTACCTTGGTTAACGGCCGAGTGGTTGTACGCCTCAGGAAGAGAGGAATGTCGAATCGGCCATGCCTTTGTTACCTCGGCTCAGCCAGCTTACACGCCAGCGGGATTGCATGAAGAGAACCAGGAACAGGGAAGCTGCTGCAATCAGGCTAAGAATGACAAAACCTGGCGTGTAGGATTGATAGCTACTGTACAGTTGGCCGAGAATCAGCGGCAGTGCATACCCGCCCAATCCGCCAGCGGCACCTACAATACCTGTCATCAGGCCAATCTCATTGCCGAAACGTTGGGGAACCAGTTGGAACACCGAACCATTTCCGGCTCCCAGACACATCATACCGAGGAACAACATGACGACTACAACAGGAAGCGGTGGCATGAAGGATACTCCGATTAACATGATGCAGGCTCCTGTGTACAGGAATGTTAGCATGCGGGTTCCACCAATTTTGTCCGCCAGGTAACCCCCAACAGGCCGGAAGAAACTGCCTGCGATTACACAGAAGGTGGTAATGTCTGCGGCACGAACAGGAGAGAGCCCATACTGGGTGTTGAAGAAGATGGTGAGATAGTTACATAATCCAACGAAGCCACCAAAGGTCACACAATAGAAGGCACAGAATACCCAAGCATCTTTTTGTTTAAGCAGACTTCCGTATTGGGACAATTTCTTGGGTTCAGGCCGGTTAGGGCTATTTTTGGCGAAGATAGAAAAGAGGATGAATACAATAGCGATTGGTATAATAGCAAGTCCGAACACAACTTCCCAGCTGCCAAAATGCGTAGCCAAGCGATTGGCAAACAACGTTGCGAGTACGGTTCCGCTGTTACCCGCCCCGGCAATACCCATCGCCAGACCCTGATGCTCTTTGCCATACCATTGGCCTGCCAGAGGTAGCGCAGCAGCAAAGGAGGCGCCTGCGACACCGAGCAAGAGTGCCACCACGTACAGTTGGCTTAAAGAGTCGACCCATAACCAGCCGAGTAATAAAGGAACTAAGGTGACGAGCATCCCGATCTGTGCGGTCAGTTTCGGACCAATATAATCAGACATGAACCCAAGCACAAGGCGCAGGATGGAGCCGCCGAGAATAGGCAATGCGACCAGATTGGCCTTTTCCAGCGGAGTCATCGGATAATCCAATGCAATGACAACTGCGAGTGGACCCAGCATTCCCCATATCATAAAACTGATGTCAAAATACATAAACGCCCCGAAAAGGGTGGGCTTATGCCCGCTTTTCCAAAAACTTTTGCTCTCCATCATCCATCATCGCTCCTCATCCAATTGAGATCTTCGTGATTTGTCTATGTGCTTGTTAAGGCAGAAAAAGGCCGCAATTCGTCCAGATCTGAACGATTTGCGGCCCCGTTGCCGACAGGCGGTACACGTCATTGTGTTCCCGCATCTGAGTTGATCACAGCACTGTGATTTTGATTCAAATTATAATCAAGAGAAAATATATATGTCAACAAAAATTACATGTAATTTTAGATAATTCGTTTTTTAATCGTTATTCGCATTTTTGTGTTAATTTAGTTGACATTAGATTCAGATTCCCTTAATCTGAATCTAATATGAATCTACACAAAGGCGTGTGGATTCCGGAGGCAACGGTGCCCTTTTCCGAATCATGGAGAAGGGATTTTTCTGTTTATTTTCAGGTGAGATAGATAGGGGGCAGCCCATGAGTAGAAGCAAACTGGTGATTATCGGGAATGGCATGGCTGGAATGAAGTGTGTCGAAGAGATTATCGCACTGGAGCCTGATACGTATGAGATTGTAATCTACGGTAATGAGCCCCGTCCCAACTACAATCGGATCATGTTATCGAAAGTATTGCAGGGTGAGCATTCGTTACAGGATATCATTATCAATGATTGGAGCTGGTATGCCGAGCATCAAATCCGGCTATGCGCAGGTGAAACGGTGCACCGCATTGATACCCGTAGAAAATATATAGAGACTGAATCCGGATTAAAAGAAACCTATGATGTCCTGATTCTGGCGACAGGGTCTTCACCTTTTATCCCACCGATTCCGGGGATTGATAAAGAGAGGGTCATGTCCTTCCGAACGATTGATGATTGTACGCGCATGTCTGATTATTCCAAAACATATCGCAAGGCCGCAGTCATTGGTGGTGGATTGCTTGGGCTGGAGGCTGCACGCGGGTTGCTGCATCTGGGCATGGAAGCTGTGGTGGTCCATAACGCGCATTACATTATGAACCGGCAGTTGGATGAGAAGGCTGCCGCGATGCTTCAACAGGAACTTGAAGGGCAGGGTATGTCCTTTCTTTTGAACAAAAATACACAGAAAATTACCGGACGATCACAGGCGCAGGGGCTGCTCTTCACAGATGGTTCCAAGCTTGAAGCTCAGGTTGTCATTGTCGCTGTAGGGATTCGGCCAAATGTGGATCTGGCCAGACGAAGTGGAATCGCTACGAATCGGGCAATCATGGTAGATGACTATATGCGCACCAGTGTACCGGATATATATGCAGTTGGGGAATGTGCCGAACATCGGGGAATCAGTTATGGTCTGGTGGCTCCTATATACGAACAGGGGAAGGTGCTCGCACGTACGCTCTGTGGACAGGAAACGCCTGAATACAAGGGTTCAATTCCTTACTCACAACTGAAGGTATCGGGAGTTGATGTTTTCTCGGCGGGTGAGATTAGCGGGGAAGGCATGCAGACTGCAATTCAACATCTGGATGGTATTCGAGGCACATACAAAAAAATACTGATGCAGGCTGGCAAAGTGCGCGGCGCCATTTTATTTGGAGATACAGCGGAAGGAACGGCTTTGCTTGGACTGGTGCAACGAGGTGCGGATGTAGCGGAATTGGCTCCGCGTGAAGGGGCCCCGGACCCGGCTGAGATGGCTGCTGCGGCATTACCAGCTCAGGAGACCGTATGTGCCTGTAACAATGTGACCAAGGCTGCCATTATGAAGGCGATTCAGGAACAGGGCCTCGAGACGGCAGATCAGGTGAAGGAGCAGACGAAGGCTTCTGGTTCATGCGGTGGCTGTCGCCCGATGGTGGCTGCACTGTTGAAACATACGCATAACCTGAAAAATAACGGGGGTACTGGAGTGGAAGCCACACCAGATAAACCTGCTCCAATGCCTGTGTGCAGTTGTACGGCGCTTGGGCATGCAGAACTGAAGGAAATACTGGCTGACATCGATGTTCTGGAGACAGGGCTACCAGACATATTTTTAATCTTGCAGAAGCTGGGTTGGGGTTCGGAACATGGTTGCTCGGTATGTCTCCCTGTAATTCATTATTACTTACAGGTATCCGGTGGAACGATGGTTGTTCGAGAGATCGAAGCTCACTCAGAGGTTCAGGTGCGCTGGGATGATCAGATCCCGCTTTCATCCTATGCAAGAGATGCCAGGGGGTTGGCTGCACAGCTTCGTACGAGTTGGATCGGTGCTGCGATGCCGTCGCCGGTGAATATGGGCGTCGCACCAGGGCACGGTTCGTTGGTGAGCGCACTGGTGCAAGATATTGGCTTGCTGGCTTCACCAGCTGGGTGGGAGATCTATGCAGGCGGTCATGCAGAGCATCCGGTCAAACAAGGTGGCTTGCTCGGGGTGGCTGAGACAGAGGTGCAAGCGGCCACACTCGCATCAGCCTGCCTTCAATGGTATCGCCAAACCGCTTGGTATGATGAGCCGTTATGGGCATGGACGGAACGATTGGGATTCATGTCGATTCGGGAAACGCTGCTGGATGACCAACTACAGAAGGAACTTGTTGCGATTCATCATCATGAGCGGGATGTGGCTTCAGCATCCCCTATGAAGCGATTTCTTGAATCTCCCGCGGTGCAGGGCACCGTCTGAAACGGATCAGTATTACAGCTGAAAGGTAGGGATGGGAAAATGGAATTATCGATAACTTCGGAAATGGCGGTATCCAAGCTGTATGTAAAGGAGACCCAGTGTCCATATTGTAGTGTGCAGTGCAAGATGACTGTTGAAGAACTGGCTGCACCTGTTGCAGGACAGCGTCGTGGTGAGTATACGGTTCAGGGTGTTCCGAATGAAGCCTCTCAGGGCAGGTTGTGTGTGAAGGGTATGAATGCTCATCAACATGCGCTCAGTGGTCAACGATTAATGCATCCGCTCATTCGTCGCAATGGCGAGCTTGAATCCTGTTCCTGGGAAGAGGCCATTCAAACCATCGCAGAGCGGTTTCAGGACTTGAAAGATTCTTACGGAGCAGATACGGTCGGAGTCTACGGAGGCGGATCTTTGACCAATGAGACAGCCTATCTGCTCGGTAAGTTCGCCAGAGTTGCATTGGGGACGAAATACATCGACTATAATGGACGGTTCTGCATGTCAGCTGCGGCTTCAGCTGGAAGTAAAGTGTTCGGGATGGATCGTGGATTGACGTTCCGTCTGTCCGATATTCCCAAGGCAGGTTGTATAGTACTCGCAGGTACCAATATTGCGGAATGCCAACCTACCCTGTTGCCCTACTTCAATCAGGCCAAGGAAAACGGGGCCTTCATTATCGTTATTGATCCACGCAAGACGGCAACCGCTGCCATTGCCGACCTTCATTTACAGGTGAAGCCTGGCATGGATGCACTGCTGGCAGATAGCATGTTGAAGGTGATTACGGATGCCGGCTTGGTGAAGCCTCATTTTATAGAAGAACGAACGCATGGTTACGAGCAATTGATACAAGGGTTGGCTGATCTGCAACTCGAACAGGCGGCACAAGCATGCGGGGTTGATCTGGCGTTGATTCGTCAGGCGGCGATGGCATACGGTGAGGCAGAGACAGGCATGATCATGACAGCACGTGGTGTGGAGCAGCAGACGGATGGGCATATGGCCGTCAGGCACTTTCTGAACCTGGTGCTCGCGACTGGCAAAATTGGCCGAGAAGGATGCGGATATGGTGCCATCACAGGTCAGGGGAACGGGCAAGGCGGACGTGAGCATGGGCAGAAGGCTGACCAACTACCAGGCTATCGATCCATTGAAAATGAAGCCGATCGTGCCTATGTGGCATCCGTCTGGGGTGTGGAAACTGCAAGTTTGCCAGGCAAAGGGGTATCCGCCTACGAGATGATGGAGAAGGTCCATGATCAGGAGATTCGGGCGTTGCTTGTAATGGGCTCCAACCCGGTCGTATCCAACCCCAATGTGCGTTTGGTGGAGGAAGGTCTGCGCAAGCTGGACTTTCTGATCGTGGCAGATATGTTCCTGTCGGAGACAGCACGCATGGCTGATCTGGTTCTCCCGGTTACATCTTATATGGAGAATGAAGGTACACTGACCAATCTGGAGGGGCGTGTTCTGCTCCGTGAACAGGGGCGGCCTGCGCCGGGAGAAACGCTCGATGATTGGGATATATTATGCCGGATTGCCGCGCAATTGGGTAAAGCTTCTTATTTTGAATATGACACTGCTGAGGATATCTTTAATGAGCTTCGGGTGGCGAGTCGTGGCGGGGTGGCTGATTACTATGGCATTACCTATGAGCGTTTGCGTAACGAGAAAGGGGTATACTGGCCGTGTTCTGCCCTGGAGGATCAGGGAGAAGGACTGCTGTTCGGTGAACGATTCGCTCACCCGGACGGCAAAGCGGCGTTCACATTTGAATCCAGCCCGGGCTGGAATGATATATCTTCGGAGTTCCCCTTAATTCTCACCAATGGGCGTGTGTTACCTCATTATCTTACAGGGGTGCAGACACATCGAAGTCCGGCACTGGCAGCTCGTGAATTGGAGAACTTTGTTGAACTTCACCCGGCTACCGCTGCCCGTTATCGTATTCACGATGGAGAGTGGGTAGAGATTCAATCGACGTACGGAAGCTTCACGGTTCGTTCGCGCATCAAAGATTCGATTCGGCAGGATACCTTGTTCGTGCCGATGCATTGGGGCGGCATTCAGAATGTGAATCGGGCCACCAGACCAGAGCTAGATCCGTTCTGCCGGATGCCTGGGTTCAAGACAGCAGCTGTAACCATTCGATCGTTGCGTCTGGCGAGATGATTAATAAAATTACAGATTACCGGTGTCATAAGCTGTTCTAATAGTAGCTTAGCGGCTGCGCAGTCATATTTATATGAGACTGTGCGGTTTTTTTTGCGTATATGTACGCAAGTAGGCCATAGTTCCGTGGTTCCACGTAAACATGAGGATTGGCTCATGAATATGGATTGAATTTTAGTTATGATGTTCATCAGGGGTACATATGTACGTGTTTTTGGTTTTATTTTGAGATAGATCGTCATTTCGAGTTTAGGTTATTACGCATCGTGGTATAGATATCGGGGCTTATGGAAGTTTCTTCAAATAGGGCAGGACAGAGGGGGCATGACAGTGAACGTATGGATAACGGTAAAAAGTCTGGGTAAGCGCAAGCCGGTACTTGCCAAGCAAGCTGCCGAACTTCCGGAAACAACTCATACGTTAAGGCAGCTCATTGAGAACATGGTGGCTCTGCAATTAAAAGCGCTTCAGGACAAGAAACAACAGACTGAATTGCTCTCCTACCTGATGCCGGATGATATTGAGGCGCAGGGAGCGGCGGGAAAAGTCGGGTTTGGCGCAGTATACAATGAGGGTGTTCCTGATCTGAATGTTGCGATGGAGACAGCTATAACCGCCTATGAGGATGGGTTGTACAAAGTATTTCTCAACGATGAAGAATTGCAGGAACTGGATGAGTCACTTGTTGTAAAAGACGGAGATAACGTGGTATTTATTCGTTTTACAATGCTTGCCGGACGTCTGTGGTAGAGAGCGATGAAGGAGGAGAACAGGATGAATCAGGAAGAGCAAGTACAGGTGTATATCGATGGATTGCAGGAAAGAGCCAAGTCGTTAACAGGGGTACAGCTTGAGCTGGCAGGCTATGTTGTGGAGATCGCCGGGTCTACGTATTTGCGTGGAGACGAAAAGATGTTTCTGAATACTGACAAGTTGCTTGAAAGGTTGGCTGCAGAAACGCAGAAACCATTATTCGAGCCACTATTGGATGTGCTACAGCATCTGGCGAGCGAGTCATTGGTTGCACGATTCCGTTATATCGCAGAGCGTGCGACTCGTTTCCCATACAGTAACAACTATGAACGTCGGCCTTTCCGCACATCCGATCCGGAGCAGCATGTAGAACAAGTCATCCGTAAACTGATGGGATTGTTCCGTATGGAAATGAAAAATTTCTCCCTGGAAGAATATGTGTCACTTCGTGAGTACAAGCTGGATTATCTCCATGAGATCCGTTGGGTTCTGGCGGATTGTATCGCTTATGAACTGGATCATCAGGGCGGAGATATGAAGCAGGCGCTGCATGATATTATCTATGGTGACAATCAGACGGCGTTGTTAACCCATGAAATGATCAAAGGCATATTCATGAGCGATCAGGCGGATGCCTATCAGATGGTGGGTGAGCTGCTCGTTGCAGCAAGGTTGCAGGAAGGGCTGCGCCAAAGCATTGTGGAGCGGATGGATGAAGGGACACTGGAAGCCTATATTTACATATTAAAAATCATTATCGACAACAACCTGATTCGGTTCAGTTCCGTGGTAAGAGCGCTTGCCGTATGGACGGGGATCGGCATAGAAGCAGCTAACCAGCGTGTTGCCGCACAGTTGATTGAACAGGCCTATCAGGCGCTTGTGCAACCTGAAGTACGCGAGGCCTGGCAGCAGGAAGCAAATGCTAACAAACTCTTTATCAGTCTGTGGGCGACAGCGGTCATTGAAGAGAATGAATTGAAGAGCAAGATAATCGAGATTATGGATCAAGGTCAGTTATATCAGAAGATTGTTGCCCAATATGTACTGGCTAACAGCCAGAACAGGGAGCTTCGATTGGACATTGCGCGTCGTTATCTGGAGGCGCAGGATACCGAGTTGGTGCACTGGATTGTGACCAACTATGATGCGATGTATATGTACAACTGGAGTTTCGAGAATGGAGAGAATCAGCGTAGCGTCTACGTGTGGCCATTACCTGCTCTGGGAGATAAGGCCTTGCGGCGTAAGGACTTTGATCAGTTCAAACAGATGCTGGCTGCCATTCCAAAAGGCGGGTCAGGTGGACCATCGGGTGTACTTGAGTATGTTCACTACCAGATCGATACGGATGATGTAGTCAAGAAAATGTTATATTTGGCTGCATATGATATGGACCCGGAATGGATCGGGGAGGTCATCGCAATCAAGGACCGATTGAGCCCGGAACTGCGCGGAGAACTGTTGTCCCAGTTTGTTCAGCATCCCGATAATGAGGTACAAAGACAGTTTGTGTTTGAGAGTTTGTCTGATAAAAGCATTAGTAACCGGGAGAGTGCACTCGCCAAGGCGAAGCTGCTCACGTTGACGGTTGATGAGATGAAACAGATGGAGGCGTTGATGAAGCTCAAAACAGGCTCACTTCGTCAGAAGGTCATCCATGTATTGTTACTGCAACCCGTGGACCAATTGGCAGTCTCGCTGAAGCGACTTTTGGAGGCCAAGAGTGAACTGCAGCGCTTGGGTGCGCTCGAATTATTGACCGAGATTGCGGCAGATCCAGAGCGGATAGATCAGCAGGAGCAATTGCAGCCATTGGCGCAGCTGATTGAGACACCCACTGCCAAGGAACAGAAACTGCTGGATAAGCTGACCGATCAGGGGAGGCGTTACACAGCCTCTAATGGATTTGGTTTATTTGATCCGAAGCGACGTGAGCCATTGCTGGATGAGAAGCGTGATCTCAAGGGCCATAATCCGAAGGATATCTTTACACTCTCTCTGGATAAGACCAGACCATTTCTGGAGGGACTTAGTGAATTAGTGCATGAACACAGGGATTATGAGTACCAGGTGGAATACTACGCTGGCTACAAAGACACATTGTTAATCGGAGCGAGTCTTCGCTCCAAGGTTCCGTATGGAGAGCGGAATGAAATGAAGCAAATGGAACAGTTTCCGCTTCATGACGTATGGGAGAACTATATTCAACATGCCGGGTTTAGCAGTGTGGAACTGATGCAGTTGTATATGGGTATACAGCTCCGGGATTTCAATGGCAAATTGAGCGACCATTACAGTTACTTCCATGATCAGTATGGCTATGAAGAACTGCAAAAGATTCCGTTACTGGAAGGCTGGCGCAAGACGTTTGCTGAACAGACCTATCCTCTGGATGATATCGAAAAGCTGCAGCAGATGCTGGATTCGTTAACGTATAAGGATCAGGTAGTGGCGCTGATATCGGCGGCATTTTTGGATAGCGATCCGATCGACACGTTTGAGATAGCTGAGAAAACCTGGGCCTCCATCATCGCGAGTATGCCTGCTGATCGACTCGAGAAAGAGTCAGGTATGCTTCATATTCTGACTGGACCTTGGAATTATGTAGTTCGTGGCGGAATCCATGACGATAACAGCTTCAAACGTTTCTTCCAGACAGCTTACCAGTTCACTAGTCTTGTAGAGAGTAGCCAACCGCTGTCTTTACTGTCACTTGAAGATTTCCTGCGTGCGTACCAGTTGAACCTGATTGATGAACAGGAGATATATCGACAGGTGCTGGTCGGTGGGAATCGTCTGATGTTTATTCGGAACTTAACATCCACTCGTACAGAAGGGATCGCAAGTGATCCGAAGCTGATTCACTTACGGGATACGGTCGTTAATCGGATTCTGGAGATTGAGCTGACCCGGGGAGAACTCTCTACAGAAGTAAGTACACTTGCCATGAAACTGGAACGAATTGAAGGCATGGAACACTGGGTACATCTGGTCTCGGCGATGGATCAGGATACATTTGTCCGTGGATATATCTATAGTTATGGAGACAACACAACACGTAAAGAGACGTTTAGCTATCTAATTCAGAATTGTCATCCACGGGATGGAGAAGATGAGAAGCGTCTTGGAGAATTGCTCCAGAAGTATCCGGTGAATGAGAAAAAATTGCTGGAGGCAGCCATGTACGCCCCGCAGTGGATGGAGATTGTTGCGAAACATTTGGGATGGGAAGGTCTTCGCAGTGCAGCCTGGTACTTCCATGCTCATATCAATGAACGCTTTACTGCGGAGAAAGAAACCATCGTGGCCCACTATTCTCCAATCTCACCACAGGACTTTAATGAAGGTGCGTTTGATATCACTTGGTTTGAAGAAGCCTATGCTGCTGTCGGAGAGGAACGGTTCAATCTGTTATACGATTGTGCCAAGTACATTTCCGGGGGAGCTAATCACCGCAGATCCCAATTGTTCGCAGATGCTGCACTGGGCAAGCTTTGTCTGGACGACATGCGTGATTCCGTGTCAGATAAGCGAAACAAAGATCATTTGTTAACCTACAGTTTGATTCCATTCGCGGCTAATCGGGAACAGGATCTGCGTGAGCGATACGACTTCATTCAGAAGTTTCTGATGCAGAGCAAACAATTCGGTGCACAACGCCGTGCCAGTGAAGGTCTGGCATCACAGATTGCACTGGGCAATCTTGCTCGTAATGCAGGTTATGCCGATGTTACGCGGCTGATGTGGGACATGGAAGCACGTAAGTTGGATGAGATGAAATCTTTCTTTGAACCTCATGCATTGGATGCTGACACGACAGCGCAATTGGTCATCGATGAGGAAGGCCAACCCGAGATGGTTATCGTTAGCAAAGGCAAGACACTCAAATCTGTACCAGCTCGGTTCAAAAAAGATGGATATATCGCTGAACTGAAAGAGCTCAAATCGGATCTGGTGGATCAGTATCGCCGGGCACGGCAGGAGCTGGAACGTTCGATGACTGCTGGAACGTCCTTTACACGTGAGGAAATTGCCAGTCTGATGCAAAATCCGGTTATACATCCGCTGTTAAGAACACTTGTATTCCAGTCAGGTGACAAGACGGGACGATTCGATGTAGCATCCAATGGTTTGGTTGCTCCAGGGCCGGAGGGTACGAACCATACACTAGCGGAACAGGATCAACTGTTGATTGCTCATCCGCTTCATCTGTATCAGAGCGGAAGCTGGAGTGAATTCCAGCGGGATCTGTTCACCCGTCAGGAGCGTCAGCCGTTCAAGCAGGTATTCCGTGAGCTATATCTTCCTAACGAGGACGAATTGGCTAATGGTACGGTGTCTCGTCGATACGCCGGGTATCAGATTCAACCGAAAAAAGCAGTAGCTCTGCTTAAAGGACGCCAATGGACTGTCAGTTATGAGGAAGGACTGCAGAAGGTAAGTTACGAGCACAATCTGATTGCGAATCTTTATGCCATGGCAGATTGGTTCTCACCAGCAGATACGGAGGCACCTACCTTGGAGACGGTGCAGTTCTACGATCGTAAGAGCTACAAACCTGTAGCGCTGCAAGATGTACCGCTGACGTTCTTCTCGGAAGTTATGCGTGATATCGACCTGGTGGTCAGCGTTGCACATGTGGGAGGCGTGGATCCGGAAGCCAGCCTGACAACAATCGAGATGCGTCACGTCATTGTGAACGAGTCGTTGCGTCTGCTGAAGATCGACAATGTACGTTTGGATGGGAATTACGCAAGAATTGATGGTGAATTGGGTGAGTATGCTGTTCATCTGGGGAGTGGTAATGTGTTCAAACAAGCCACAGGTGCACTTCATATCGTACCGGTGCACAGTCAGCATCGGGGGCGAATCTTCCTGCCATTCCTCGATGAAGATCCGAGAACAGCTGAGATTCTGTCCAAGGTGATGTTGCTCGCCGAAGATAAAAAGATCAAGGACCCGCAGATCCTTGCGCAGTTACAGAATTAGAAGTGAACGAACTAGAAGTGAACCGCCCCGTGGGGCGGTTTTTTTATTTGTTACTCCGATTTCAATGTAACTTCAAATCTCAATATAACAAGTGTAGAACAAGAATCATGGATGGAAAGTGGACAATATGGAGCAATTCCAACATAAAGGCAGCTGAAGAACCTGTTAAAAGGGACCTCAGTTGCTTTTATATTTTTGGATATTTCATTGGACCGGATTGGTTCCGTTTTCAAATAGACTTAGGACCCAGAGTGTATCGACATATTCCTTAATCTGATAATTAATTGCATTAATTGGTTGATCGGGAGTGGGTCGAACTGACTGTTTTTAAAAGTAAAGAATTTGTTCGAAAGTAGTTACGGAAATGTAAATAATTCGTTTTCTTTTTTTGTTATCTGAATTATTAATATGGTGATTCCAAAGAACTAGGCTTGTTCTAATCGGTCATTTACCAAATTTAAGGGGATGTAATTCATGTTCATGTCGGCTATCGTTAGGAAGCGAAATCTGCTGACTTGCTTGCAGGCTGCAGTTTCAGAAGCCATGTGCAGGACGACCTGAATGCTTGAAAGACTGGGATCAAGCCAGTTTGCATTCCCTTGTATACATGTATTCAATATGTGCACAAGAAAAATGATCAAGAGAGAAGGAGAACTTACAACATGAACAGAAGACTCAATCTGATTTTCCTCAAACGATGGTTTATGTTATTAATCATCGTGGCGGTTGCGGCTATGCCGCTGCACGCCTTCGCCGCGGAGGCGGATTCTGGGGCCAATCGGCCTTGGATGAACACATCTCTATCAGCGGAGGAACGTACCGAGCTGCTGCTCAAGGAGATGACGCTGGAGGAGAAAGTTGGATTCGTAACCGGTAAAGTAAATAACTATTATGGTTTCTATAATGATGGACTGGAGCGCCTCGGCATTCCGGCATTACAGATGGCAGATGGACCCGCAGGAGTACGTGTGGCAAACCCGGATGTACAGGACAAAAAGTCCACGGCATTGCCTGCACCCATCGCGCTTGCCGCTTCCTGGGATACCAATCTGGCCAAGAAATATGGCGATCTGATCGGTCAGGAAGCACATGATACAACACATAATGTAGTGCTCGGCCCTGGGCTGGATATTGCACGTACACCATGGGGTTCCCGGAACTTCGAATCTCTCGGGGAAGATCCTCTACTGGCTTCCGGCATGGGTGCAGCGTATGTGAACGGGATTCAAAGTAATCCGGTTATCGCTACAGCGAAGCACTACATCCTGAACAACCAGGAGACGGAACGTTTCACGACCAATGCAACAGCCAGTGAACGTGCGATTCAGGAAGTCTATGCACGTCCGTTCCAGGCGATGGTCGAAAAAGCGGATCTCGGTTCAGCAATGTGTTCATTTAACCAGGTGAACGGTACATATGCTTGTGAGAACAAAGAGATGCTGACCAATGTCCTTCGGGATCAGTTTGGCTTCGAAGGGTTTGTCATGAGTGACTACGGTGCAAACTTCAGCACAGCCAAATCCGCCAATGCGGGTCTGGATCTGGAGACACCTGGAGAGCCGTATGGCAAATGGGGAGACAAATTGCTGGAAGCCGTGAACAATGGCGAAGTCAGCGAGCAAACCATTGATGAGAAGGTTAGACGCATTTTGCTTCAAATGTTCGATAAAGGGCTGTTCGATAACCCTGTAACGAATACACAAATCAATGCCAAGAAAGACGGCAAACAGGCACGTGAAATTGCAGAAGAGAGCATGGTTCTTTTGCAAAACAACGATAATGTGCTGCCGCTGTCCAAGAAAAACGTGAAATCCATCGCTGTCATCGGTCCGGATGCAGATAACGCATCTGCTGCTGGTGGAGGTAGCAGTCTGGTTAATCCGACGTATACTGTAAGTCCGCTTCAAGGAATTCGTAACCGTGCCGGTAACGGTGTGGATGTAAAATATGCTGCCGGAACGGATCCTATCTCCGCAGGAGATGCATTTAATGGACCATCCGCCGTACCTTCTACTCTTTTATCACCAGCGGATGCTCAGGAGAGCGAAAGAGACTATGGTACAGATCGTGCGGAATACGGTCTGCGTGCTGAATACTGGACGAATACAGATATGGAGGGTAACCCTTCTCTGGTCCGTACGGACAATCAGGTCAACATGAATCTTGGATTCTACAACTATGAAGGTTTTAACGCACAATCTTCCAAGCTTCCAGTTACACCAACCAAATTCAATGCCAAAATGTCCGCTCGTTGGACAGGGGCAATCACAGCACCCCAAACGGGTGAATATAAGCTGTCCCTGACCAGTCTCGGTTCTGCGAAGCTGTATGTGGATGATAAGCTGCTCGTAGACAATCAAGGTGAAACATTGAGTACAACGAAGAAAGAAATCACATTCAAAGAAGGCGAGTCCCACAATATTCGAATTGAGTATCGTACGGATTTCCCGGTACAGACCAATCATGATATGGGCGCACAGGTTCGTTTTGGCTGGGAAGCTCCAGAAGACGCTGTGGATATCAAAATGCAAAAAGCAGTTGAGCTGGCGAAAAAATCCGATGTTGCCGTCGTGGTAACTCGTACGTATGACAGTGAAGGTTACGTTGACCGTTCCGACCTGGAGCTGCCGAATAACCAGGAGCAGCTGATCCGCAAGGTAGCAGCAGCCAATCCAAAAACGATTGTGGTGCAAATGAGTGGTCGCGCTGTTGAAATGGATTCCTGGCAAAAAGAAGTGCCATCCATCGTTCAGGCTTGGTATGCAGGTCAGGAACAAGGTAATGCCGTGGCACGTGTGCTGTTTGGTGATGTGAATCCATCCGGTAAGTTGCCGGTGACGTTCCCATCAGATGATTCCCAGACCCCGGTATCCACTGCGGAACAATTCCCGGGTGTTAACGGGGTGGGCAACTATTCCGAGGGTATCTTTGTAGGGTATAAAGGATATGACAAAGAAGGCATGACACCGGCGTTTGCCTTTGGACACGGACTGTCGTATACCGAATTTAATTATCGTAATCTGCATGTGAAAAACACTGGCAAAGGTGATAAGGAAACCGTAGAAGTATCCCTGAATCTACGTAATACGGGTAAAGTTTCCGGTGCAGAAGTTGTACAGGTCTATGTTGGCAATCTGCCAACTAAAGTTGAAACGCCAGAGAAGCAGCTTGCTGGTTGGGCGAAGGTAGATCTGAAGGCAGGCAAGCAGCAGCGGGTCAGCATTCAACTGGATCGCAGTGCATTGTCCTATTGGGATGAAGCATCGCATGAATGGGTAATGCCTAAGGGTAAAGTCCAAGTGTATGTTGGCAGTGCATCGGATGATATCCGTCTAACAGGCAGTGTGAATATCGGAAGCAAGTCCGGTAAATAAAGTTCAATCAGGGAGATTGGAAGGTGTTCTCCCAGTGAAGTTAATTGTGTCAAATGCAGTTTGTTCTAATTCATATAGATTAGGAAATTGAGTCGTGGCCTAGTGGCCGCGGCTTTTTCCACAATGGAAGGAGAGTGAAGCGTGATGAACATAGGCTGGCGAGAGCATCCCAAACGATGGATGATCCTGTTAATCGCTGTTTGTTGTATCGTTGGAGGAATTTCGCTTATCCTCAACCGAAATGAACAATCCATTCCTCCACCGGTTGTGGACAAGCAGAGAGCGGCCGAAGTCTGGCTAACCACGGGAGATCAGCAAAATCTGCTTACACCACAGAAGCCCATTCCAATTACAGATCACCATGATGCAGACACAAGTTCTTCAGTTTCTTCAACGCAGGAGCCAGACATTTCTTCGTCGGCGTTCACCATACAGATTGACCCGGACAAGACGTATCAGACTATGGATGGATTTGGCGCAGCGATGACGGGTTCATCGGCACATCTGATCAACGTGCTTCCAGAGGAACAACAAGAGCAACTGCTGAAGGACCTGTTCTCGACGGAAGGGCTGAACTTGGATATGGTGCGTCATACGATTGGTGCCTCCGATTATTCGGTAGATGAATCAGGTGTGGCTTCAAGTTATACCTATGATGATATCGAATCCGGCACGGATTATGAGATGGAACACTTTTCGATCGATAAGGATCAGGAAGTTGTGAATATGTTGGAGCGTGCAGTTGGGTTGAAACCGGATCTTAAAGTGCTGGGCACACCGTGGACGGCCCCGGCCTGGATGAAGTACGGGGAAGAGAAGACCACTAACGGCTGGTATCTGGATTATAACAACCCCAAGGTATATGAAGCGTATGCGAGATATTTTGTGAAATATATCGAAGCTTATCAGGCGAAGGGCATTCCCATCTACGGGATCACGTTGCAAAATGAACCGGAGTTCACCTCGGATAAATATCCGAGTATGAGTATGGGCGCCGAAGAACAAGCGATGTTCATACGGGATTATCTCGGCCTGGCGCTACAGGATGCAGAACTGGACACACGAATCATCGCGTATGATCATAACTGGGATCAGGCGGTCGAATATACCGGTAAGGTGCTTGGTGATGAGCAGGCCACTGCATATATCGATGGATCTGCTTTTCACTGTTATGCAGGTGATCCATCTACCATGTCGGAAGTGCATGAGCGCTTCCCAGACAAAAATATCTATTTTACCGAATGTAGTGGTGGGGAGTGGAGTCCTGATTTTGGCGAGAATCTGATCTGGCAAATGTCCAATCTCATCATTGGTGCACCTCGCAACTGGGCGAAAAATGTGCTGCTCTGGAACATTGCACTTGATCCGCAAGGTGGACCCACGAACGGTGGCTGTGAGAACTGTCGTGGGGTTGTGACGATTGACCCGGAGCGTGATGAAATCACCAGAAATGTCGAGTATTATGCGTTAGGCCACATCAGCCGTTATGTGCGTCCGGGGGCTGTGAGAGTTGAATCCACGCAAGAACAGGGCAAGATCGAGAACGTAACCTTCCGCAATCCGGATGGAACGATGGTGCTGGTTGCAGCTAATACGGGTGAGGTAGAAGTTTCCTTTGATGTAGTCATGGGCGGAGATTCGTTTCAATATACACTGCCTTCCCAGTCGGCAGCAACCTTCCGTTGGAAACCAAAAACGGGGGTAGAACGTTGACTCAAGATTGGAAATTATGGGTACAGATTGAATGATGGACATGGTAAAATAAACGTAGAGTTATTTCAAATATGATGTCTTAAACAAGTCCGATCCAAGGATCGGGCTTTTACATAACCTTTTACTTTTAATAGAAAAGGAGAATACGTTGGACATGTTAGTCGTTGCATATCGGGAACAGGATCATGACAAGTTGGTTGGAATCTGGGAGAGTGCTGTGCGGGCAACCCATACGTTTTTGGAAGAGCATCACATTCAGTTCTACAAAAAAGTGGTGAGTGATGTGTTGCAACAAAAACAAGTTGAGATTTGGGAAGTGCTCAATACGAAGCAACAACCCGTGGGTTTTATTGGTGTGGATGATAACTTTATCGAGATGTTGTTTGTAGATCCAAGCCAACACGGACAGGGTCTGGGACGTCTGCTAATAAACCATACCTTCGAAATCAAAGGCCGTCACCTCAAGGTGGATGTTAATGAGCAGAATACTGGGGCAGCCCGATTCTATGAAAAGATGGGATTTGTACAGATGGGGCGGTCTGAATTGGATAGTTCCGGTAATCCGTTTCCGCTGTTACATCTGGAGATCAAACAGGAAGAGGCCGAGAGATTGCCGTAATGGATAGACCATGAGTTATAGATGACCAGGATGAGGAGTGTGCAGGATGACACAGATCAAGGTGACACCGGAACAACTGGAGACGGTCAGTGGGCAGTTCGCTCAGGCACATCAGCAATTATCGGGCTTCATGTCCACATTGGACGGCAAGATGAGTGTCATGCGCAGCAACTGGGATGGCATGGAGCGTGAGCGTTTTTATAACGATTATTCAACGGCTCAAGGCACGATGAAATCTGTTCTGGAACTGGTTCTGTCCATTCAGTCGGAGCTTAAGAAAATTGCCGAGCGTTTCCGCACGACAGATGAGGAGGCGGTGAGCCAGGCAATCATGACGGCGCTGACCGCAGCGCGGGCCTTATCAACCATGGGCAAAAATAAAGGCGATGATCTGGACAAAACACCAGGTCCACCAAAGAACATGGATGAATGGGATGAGAAGGATGCCGAGAAATACCAGAACTATGAGGAAATGCTGAAGAAAGCCAAAGAGATGGGTGACGAAGAACTGGCGCAGCAGATTCAGGCCAGCATGAACATCATTCGGCTTCAGTATGAAGATGTAATCTATCAGACTGACCCCAACACGGGCAAGACGTTAAAAATAACCGAGGATTCCATCGTCGGTACGTACCAGGTAAAAAGCGACAAGGGCGAAACGACCACCATCAGTCTGGATAAACAGGGCAATGTGGTGGACTATACCAAAGATACGGAAAAGTATAAGTATTCGGAGCAAACGCACACCACCAGTCAAGGCGAGCATCTCTTTGGCAAAGCAGCACAAACGGCTACAGCCTACGGCATTGGTCTGCTGCTCACAAGCAAGACGGGCTCTGCCTTCACGGAACATGCGACAGGACTAGGTTCATCCTTCGTCGCGGACAAATTCCTGTTCTCCGTGCCGGAGGAAGGCGAGACACGTACGATGATCTACCGTACCAATAAGGAAACGGGCAAAATGGAGAATATGATCGTGGTCACGCGCGGCGACAACGATATTGAATATACTCCGTGGCGAGATTACTTCTAAGCCACGGATGGGGTTGGCAAGCGGGCAACACAGGGCAACCTGGTTGCGGCCCGCTTGCCGACCCACCGCATGGAGCCATGTGGTTGTGTGACACATGGCTATGTGTGTGGAGGGCAGGCGGCTTATCCATGAGCCTGCCTATAGAGAAACACCCCGGCAACCTTCTCCCTGAGATGGGAAGGATGCCGGGGTGTTTTGGATTCTTCTTACCGATTAGCCACGGTCAACGGACCGGACTGTAAGGAGATCTTTTTTTGCCAAAGATTAATGTGTCTCTTCATCCAGAAACGGTTTATTCACCGCATAATACATAAAGCCCATCAGCAGCACACCGCCCACCAGATTACCCAAGGTCACGGGAACCAGGTTGTGAAGCACACCTTCAAATGAGATCGTCCCCGGGTGATTCAGCACAAGTGCAATCGCGAACGTACACATATTGGCGATGCTGTGCTCGTATCCAGAGATGAAGAAGCAGAATACAAAGAGCATCATGGCAAACATTTTGGCTCCATTCTCCTTCATGAACATCGGGACAAAGAACGCCATACATACAAGCCAGTTACACAAAATCCCCCGGAAAAAGAGCTGCATCGTCGGAACTTCCATCTTGTGCTCCACCACACTTAACAGGAAACCATTCACCTGAGACGAGTCGAACAATCCCGTCAGGTAGATTAACAGGGCAAACACAGCTGCGCCCATCAGGTTACCGCTATAACTCGCAATCCACAGCTTGATAACTTCGAACCAGCGCAGTTTTTTGCGCAGCGCCGCATACGTGTAATAAAACGTATTGCCCGTGAACAGGTCACCCCCGCCATAGGCGATCAGAATGATGGCCGCGCCAAACGTAATTGCCGCCATCGGATAGGTAAACGGGGACTGCTCCATATAAAAGAAGTTACCTGTCTTAAACGCCACGATGACGCCGAATCCGATAAACATACTGGCCAGCATGGAGCGTGCGAGGTACCTGATTAAACTTTGTTTGTAAATCTTGTGTTTCTTCAGAGCCAGTTGTTCCACGTTGCGTAAAGCTTCCGTTTCCATAATTCTCCTCCAATAGCATGGTGTCTTGCTTACCATTATAACGAAATTATGGAAATTTGGGAGGGTAAACTTGGTTTATTGATTATTACTTCCTTGTTTCGAATGCAGTACCCGTATTGCAGAAGAGCCAAAATCAGGATCGGATTGAAGCGATTCTAACGCGGATGTTGCCCCATTAACTTGTTGATGTGCAACAAGAATAGCAAAGGCTGCTCCTCTGACTAATATGTAGGCATGTCCCTCCAGAACTTCCTGTGCCAATTGGATCTCGGCTTCTGTGATGGGCAATAGGGCCAGAGTCTGTAAAGCATAAATCTGTACATCCTCATCTTCTTCTGAGTCACGAACAAGTTGCGCGGCAGCATGAAGGATTTCCCCCAGAAGAGCAGAGGAGCCTGCCATGCCTAAAGCTCGCCATGCTTCAATACGGGTGAGATCTTCTTCAGCTGAATCCATGCCAATCGCGAGAACTTGGTGAGTAAGGTGGCTATCTGTCAGCTCAATCAGATCACGAAATGCCTGTATTTTTTCTTCTCCGCTGATTTCGTTAAAATCTGGGTGTCCATTGTTGTTATTATGATTTAAATCAGACATGTCAGACATATCCTACCGTTCACCTCCTGAAGAATATGAAGATGGGGGCGGAAGAATGATCGGACGAGCTGCCAACGCTTCCTCTACAATCTGTTCAGGCGTCAGGTCTCGATCATCCCAAAAAATCAGATTGCTGATCTCCGCATGTGGAACCTGCTGCTGTAGCTCCGTCAACATGTCATCCAACTCGGCTTCCGTTCCTTCAGAGTCCATCAGTTTGCGAACCAATTCGACCAACTGTAATCTATTGTCCATATCGATACCTCCTGAATGATTCATAGTGTGAACAAACTAGTCTTTCATGGGCTGATTCAATGGATCATACGTAATGAGCACCGGAAAAAATTTGGGCTCAAGCATCAGACTAATACGTTGTTCGTCTTGATCAGTATAAGAAATGATATAGTTCCCGAAATGAGACTCGTAGTTGAAGTCTTGGAATTGAAAGGAATGTTCGGGATACTTTATCTTCACATATAACGTAGTAACTCCTCGGGCTAAGGTTTCTTTTAACATAGGAATTTGGGCCAAAAGCATAATAGCGACCAGAAAAATTAATATACGTTTAGCGAGACGGGTCAAATGGATTCACCCCAATTATCGTAAATCAATTTTCAACAATTCATGAAGCTCCATCTCAAAACAGATGTCACTCCATACGTATAGCCAGATTACCAAACTGCTCGCCTTTTTCCATGCGTTCGAATGCCTTCGCTACATCCTGCAACGGATACATGCTATCGATTACAGGATGTATGTCATGCTGCTCCACCCATCGCAGCATCTGCACAAACTCCTCACGGCTGCCCATAGAGGTGCCGATCAGACTGATCTGCGGGAAGAAGATAGAGCGAATAGGAACAGTCAGATCATCCCCTGAGCTCGCACCGTACATCACGATACGTCCACCTGGTCTGATTATATCAAAATATTTCGGGAACATGGCTTGTCCGATGCTATCCAAGATGATGTCCACAGGTTCCAGATCGTTCTGCATACACCAATCGGCATGACTATCCAGTGCATGGGTAGCACCCAAGCGCAGCGCCTCATTTCTTTTGGCCTCACTTCTGGAGGTAACAGTCACTTTGGCACCAGCAGCGACAGCCATGAGCAGGGCATAGGTCGCTACACCACCACCAATACCGGGAATGAGGATATGTTCACCTTGTTTCAGTTCACCGCGAGTGAACAAAGCACGGTAGGCCGTCAACGCCGAAAGGGACAGCACGCCTGCTTCCTCCCAAGATAGGTGGACTGGCTTAGGCAGGGCATTTTCAGCAGATAACGTGATATATTGAGCCAGCGTTCCATCCGTAGGACCACCAACAATATCGGGCACGATGGGCACGTTACTTGCAACTTCCCAACTGAGTGTAGGATGGATAATGACTTCATCTCCTATCGCGAACGCTCTTACACCTTCGCCAATCGCTACGATAATACCTGCTCCATCGGAACCGGGAATGAGCGGGGTGTCCTGGGTTCCGCGTCCTGCCATGATGAATAGATCCCGATGGTTGATACCAGCGGATTTTAATTGAATCTGCACTTCCCCGGCTTCTGGTACCCGAGATGTTGACTCTGTATATTGAAGACCTGCAAGGCCGCTCTGGCCTGAATGTACGATAGCTTTCATATTCAATATTCCTCCTGTCGATATAATCAGATTTCACTACTGAGCCTCATTGTACAGATGGTGCAGATTCACGTAAAATGAACAAAAATGATTGTCAGTATCATTGAAAATAATAGATAAACACTTTGCATGGATTAGATGATGAAGAATGCCGATATAACGACGAGCAGGTGATCAAGGTATGGATGCAGGTGATTTGAAAATATTTCAGGCGGTTGCCCGCGAAGGTAGTATCAGTAAAGCTGCACTCGCACTTAATTATGTACAATCCAATGTGACCACACGAATAAAACAGTTGGAGACACAGCTACAAGTACCGCTGTTTCATCGTTCCAATCGGGGGATGTCTCTTACACCAGCGGGCGAGAATCTGCTTGTGTATGCGGATAGAATTTTGCAATTATTATATGAAGCAGAGCAGGCCACACAAGTGGGTAACCCGCCGTCCGGCCTGCTTCGTCTGGGTGCCATTGAGACAGCAGCTTCCACTTTCCTCACGCCGCTCTTGGCTGAATACAGTTCATGCTACCCTGAGGTACACCATTCGCTTGTCACGGGTGGGACCCATGAGCTGAACCAGAAGGTCATTCAACATGAATTACATGGCGCTTTAATATATGGCCCAATCGATCATCCTGAGCTGAACTATATGAAGATGTATGACGAGGAATTGGTGTTGATCGCTGAACCTGGAGTGCATGAGATACACGCGTTATTGTCCAGGCCGATGTTGTTTTTTGAGATTGGATGCACTCATCGCACTCAGGCGGAATCCTTTTTGAAAGATCAGGGTATCCACACGCTTAACATCATGGAATATGGAACACTGGACACGATTCTGAATGGAGTATCTGCCGGGCTCGGTGTATCATTGCTGCCGCGGTCTTCAGTTACCAAAGCAGAATTAAGAGGTGAGATCTCAGTGATGTCTTTGCCAGATCCCTATTGCCGGTTGGAAGTAGGATTTGTGTATTCCCGTGGTGAACATATATCAAGTGCGCTAAGCGCTCTGGTTGAGATTATTACAGAACCAGAACTATAAGAGGTTGTTCAAAAGTCTATTTATGAATATGCACTATAAAGGAGTGAGTGATCTTGAAAGAAACTGCGCTAACGTTGGGTGATGCATTTAATCAGGTAGATTTTATTGTAGGCGGTCATGGCAGTCGCCAAGTGAAGGTACTTCAGAACGTACTGGACCAGATGGATGGGGAGGTGTTCAGTGACCACTACGGCAACGGCTCCATCATCGAAGAATTTCAGCAACAGATGGCCGACGTTCTTGGCAAGGAATCGGCAGTGTTTTTCCCAAGCGGAACGATGGCACAGCAGATTGCATTACGGATCTGGTGTGACCGCAAAGGTGTAAAACGGGTAGCTTACCACCCTCTGTGTCATCTGGAAATCCATGAGGAAGACGGATTGAAAGAGTTACACCAGATTGAATCGATTTTGCTGGCGGACAAGGATCGGTTGATTCGTTTGCAAGATGTACAAGCGCTTGATCAGGACATTGCCTGCCTGCTGTTGGAACTGCCACAACGCGAGATTGGCGGGCAGTTGCCAGCGTATGAAGAGTTGGAAGCGATCTCGGCCTATTGCCGTGAACGCGGGATTAAGCTGCATATGGACGGGGCACGTCTGTTTGAGATTACTCCCTATTACGAGAAAACGCCTGCGGAGATTTGCAGTCTGTTTGATACGGTGTATGTGTCTTTTTACAAAGGAATCGGGGGCATTGCGGGGGCCATATTGGCCGGGGACACGGATGTGATGCAAGAGTCGAAAGTATGGAAACGGCGGCACGGCGGTGATCTGATCGGCCTGTATCCGTATATTCTGAGTTCCCAGTATTATTTCAATGAACGGATTGGCAAAATGGAGCTTTATTATGAGCAGGCTAAAGAACTGGCATCTCTATTGAATGCATGTCACGGGATACATACATTGCCCGAAGTCCCGGTATCCAATATGTTCCATGTACATCTTGCGCTCGGTGCTACCGAAGTTGAACCAATCCTTGTGCAAATGGCTCAGCGGTTTGGTATAGGAATGACTTCATATCTGAACAAGACGAGTGGGAACAGCTGTGCCTTTGAATTGTCTACGGGTGATCGTTATGAGAAACTTCCCCAGGATAAGCTGCGTGCAGCACTGGAATGGCTGGATCAAGAGTTGCGTACACAGGTGAGATAAGAAGTTAATCTTAATGCTCGACTGTATGGTAAGTTGTATGAGAGCGTTTCTTCAACACATGTCTAAGGAGGGAGTTCAAGTGAAGTCGATAGAATTAGAACCGATTCGTGATCTTTTGGTGAAGGCTTACGATACGACAATGGGAGAAGGGTGTACTCCTGAAACACAACAGAGCATTGAGGATTTTGAGCAAAAGCATAACGTGAGACTGCCAGCAGCGTATCGCGCGCTTTTGCTTGAATTCGGTGCATGTAATTTCGGCGATCCTGCCTTGTATTCGGTGAAAGAACTAAGCTGGGCTTATCCCGAGTTTCTGGAAGTCTACCGTGAAGTGGAGAAGGAGTACGAGCTTCCAGCGGATATCCAGCCGTTTCCCATTGGTGGATTTGGTGAAGGAAGTATGGCTATGTTGGATCAGACTTCGGGCAAGATCCTGATGTTGATCCATGATGCAGGAGATACGCCAATTCGAGAGATTGCAGTAGACTTTATTGATTTAATGACGCAGCTGACGGAGTCCGCGATCTGGGTACAGGAACAGATGAATTAACAGGGAGACGGAAGGAAGCGCAACAGACCTATGGATATTCGTAAGTTAAGATATTTTATCACTGTGGCGGAGGAACTTCATTTTCACCGTGCAGCGGAAAAATTAAACATGACGCAACCACCCCTGAGCCAGCAGATTCAAAATCTGGAGGAAGAGCTTGGCGTAAAGTTATTGGAGCGCACGAGAAAAATGGTTCGTTTGACGCCAGCAGGTGCCATATTTCTGGAACAGGCCAGACTCATCATGGCCCAGCTCGAACGATCCATTCAGCTTACGCAAAAGGCAGATCAGGGCATCATTGGGCATATATCCGTAGCCTTCGTGGATTCCGCTTCGGGCGGGATCATGGTGGAGGTGCTTAGAAAATTTCGCACTGCGTATCCGCAGATTGAATTGACATTACGTGAGATGACTTCGTCCCAACAATTACAGGCATTGGAAGACGGACAGATCCATGTTGGATTTTTGAGATATCAGGAAGATACTCGTCATGTCTCGTTCCGTCCCTGTCAGATGGAAACGTTGATTGCCGTATTGCCAGATCATCACCCGATGGCTTCTCAGACTCAAGTTTCAATTCGAGAACTGGCGGATGAAGATTTTATTTTATTCCCAAGGCATCTGGGTTCTCCGTTCCATCGTCTCGTTCTGGATTATTGCAGGGAGCATGGTGTAGACCCTCGAATTACGCAGGAAGCGATCCAAATGTATACGATTGTGAATCTCGTTGCAGCGGGCATGGGTATTTCCATTGTTCCCTCCTCGGTGGATGTGTTCCAGCGAAAGGGTGTGGTCTTTCTTCCATTACAAGAAAATCCGCCCTCCGTACCGTTGTATACGGCATGGCGGACGGATATGAATCAGGAAGTGGTATCCCGGTTTATGGACATTGTTGAGGGGGAATATGAGTTGCACTAAAGGTTATTTACACTTACACTGCGATGACAGAACAACCTTCCAATCGCTGTTATCCCCAGATTTTTTCGATCCCTTTTCTCAAGGGGAAATCTGGTGCTAAAGGCGAAGTGTATGCTTCCGAAGTAGCTTTCTTGCAGAAAGCTTTTAGCTCCGCTTTTTCAGGTTTTTTCTGTCCTCTCCGTTTTCGTGTAAATGATTAGTTCAACTTAGTATGTTGTGAGTAGTAAAAAAAGAAACTATCCCGTCTTGGCTGGATCACGTTCAATCCACGGATTCAGTATTTCATCAATACGAGTCATGATCGCAGAGTCCAGTTTCACACCGGAGGCTTTTACATTTTCCAATACCTGCTCCGGTCGGGATGCACCGATAATGACGGAACTAACATACGTATGCTGTAGAACCCACGCCACAGCGAGTTGAGGAAGAGTTAGACCAATCTCTTTAGCGAGTGGAACAAGCTGTTGCACAGCGGTAAGAACTTCTTCACGTAACCACTGTCCGACCAGTTTATTGAAAAATGGTGCTCCTGCCTCAGCAGCTGCGCGTGATCCGGTGGGCAATGCTGCGTTAGGCGCATATTTGCCTGATAGTATACCCTGAGCCAGAGGAGACCATGTAATCTGTCCAAGTCCTGTTTGGTCGCTTGCAGGTACCACTTCTTGCTCAATCACACGCCATAACATTGAATATTGGGGCTGACTTGCAATGAAGGGGACATGAAGTTCCCGCGCCAAAGCGGCTCCTCTTGCAATCTGATCTGCGTTCCATTCACTCACCCCGATGTAATGAACCTTGCCCTGACGCACCAGATCGGAGAATGCCAGAAACGTCTCTTCCAGCGGAGTGTTGTAATCATAACGGTGAGCGTAATAGACATCGATATAATCAGTCTGTAGCCGCCGTAATGAACCATTGCAGGCTTCCATGATGTGTTTACGTGAAAGTCCGCGGTCATTATGACCTGTGCCGGTTGGGTGACAGACTTTGGTGCACAGTTCAATACTCTCTCTTCGTATATCCTTAAGTGCTTGTCCCAGTACGGTTTCTGCCTTGGTATTGGAGTACACGTCTGCGGTATCAAATGTGGTAATACCTGTCTCCAATGCCGTTCGCACACAAGCTTCTGCTATTCCATCCTCGACTTGCGCTCCATGCGTAATCCAGTTGCCGAGTGAAATCTCACTGAACGGTTAATCCACTGTTTCCTAATTTACGATATTCCATTCATGTCGCCTCCCTAAGTCATCTGGACTCCATTGTAGCAATGGCAGATTAATAGGTGAAATATCTTTTAACCTCATCTTTGATACGAAAAAAGTATCAGTGAATCTACATTTTCTCCTGGAGGTATTTGCGATAGAGAGCAGGCGTAATTTCCTCGAACTTTTTGAATATTTTGATAAAATATCCCGATTCATTGAATCCCAGCTCGTCACTGATCTGTGAGACAGGCATGTCGGTGACCTCCAGCAATTGCTTGGCCCACTTAATCTTGAGTTTTGCAAGGTAGGTTGTGAAGTTCTCACCCGTTTCCTTGGCAAACAGTCTGCTGAAATAACTCGGACTCAGGTGGCATAGATCAGCCATATGTTTGAGCGAAACCTGTTCGCTTTTGTGACTGTGAATGTATTCAAAAGCAGGCTGAAGCACCGGACTGGAGCTTTCCGCATCACTTGGGCTGTTCTTGAGATAGGCATCTGCAATCGCATTGGTCATCTCTTTTTTGATCGACTCGATATTGCGAATGGAGTACCCAGGCAGAATGGTGGAGAGGTTTAACGACTCCTGATTGCCTGAAGCTTTCTCGAACATTTCCACTAACAGATTTTTGTTGAGTGCTTCTTCCACAATGTAGTTGCAGAGCAGGGATAACATGTTGGAGATTTTCACAATCTCTTCATAGGTCATGACAGGCAGCTGGGCGTAATCGTCCTTTAATTCCTCCAGCTTGGCTGCATGCATGGGTACGTTTTTGGACGTGACAATTTGCTCCAAGTCGCTACCCTTTTCGGGGTCGGCGAGTTTCACTTGTCCTGCCATGACAGCGCCGATATATTTGCCATCAATTGTGATCGGAATCGCGATATCTATAATATTGAAATGGCATAAATACACATAAGGCTCGTTCAATCGAACGGCTTCCAGACCACCGCGTGAATCACATTTTTGGCAGTAGGGGAGAAGCTCCGGGTCTTTACGCACATTCTGGCAGAAAGCCTGACAGCTGCTATGACTGGTTACGGGAATGCCTTTATAATCCACGGTGAGGATCGCCAGTTTGGTTACTGTTGCGAGAGAATCTTGTAGACGCTTCCATTTATTAAGGTCGAGAATTTTATTGATATGCAGATATTCTTTGATCATTGGTGCAACCTCCATAGGCTAACCTGATTCATAATTTAGGCCGTTAAAAGTTAGCAAGTTGTACATATTAAGATGTAATGATGACGGGTAATGTATAATGGGAGGTCAAAATTCAACCATCTCATGACAATAACATACCATGATTGCGCTAAAAAGCAAAAAATTACGATTGTAAATTATAATAATTTGTTATCAAAGTCCACTGTAAACCTGCCGCTCATGCGTTATATTAAGGTCAATTGTAAGAAATTAAAATTTGATGTAATCACTACACGATTTCATATCCTTAGGAGGCATATAATATTATGAGAAAAGCATTTATCAGCCCAACTAAATATGTACAAGGCGAAGACGAGTTGTTGAACCTGGGGTACTTTGTTAAATCCTTCGGAGAATCGGCCTTGCTGATTGCACATCCGGATGATGTACAGCGTGTCAAAGCAAAGCTTGATGCAACAGCAGAGAAATTTAATATTACGTTTGTTGAAAGCGGTTTTAAAGGGGAATGTTCCCGTGAGGAAGTTGCTCGTCTGCAAGCGATCGCGAAGGAAAAAGGATGTGACTCTACCATCGGTCTTGGTGGCGGTAAAGCGATCGATGCTGCGAAATGTGTAGCTGAAGGCGAAGCACTGATCATCTGCCCAACGATTGCGGCAACAGACGCACCGACAAGTCACTCGGCTGTATTGTACACACCGGATGGTTCTTTCGATGACTATGCTTACTTCAAACAAAGCCCAAGTGTGGTACTCGTTGATACAACGGTAATTGCTAATGCACCAACACGTTTCCTCGTATCCGGTATGGGAGATGCGCTCTCTACATACTTCGAAGCAAGAGCAACAGCGAAATCCTATTCCCGTGTAAACGCAAGTCTGCCAATGGGTTCCCGCGAAGGATACACACCATCTGCAGTAGGTACAAATGCTGCACTTGCACTGGCAAAACTGTGTTATGAAATGCTGCTGACTGACGGTGCAAAAGCAAAAGTAGCGAGCGACAGTAACGTTGTGACACAAGCGCTGGAAAACATCGTTGAGACCAACATTCTGTTGTCAGGTCTTGGATTCGAAAGTGGCGGTCTGGCCGCAGCACATGCGATCCACAACGGTTTGACTGTTCTGGAAGGCACACATCATTTCTTCCACGGTGAAAAAGTATCCTTCGGTACGATTGCACAACTTGTACTCGAAAATGCACCAACCGAAGAGTTGCATGAAGTCATGGACTTCTGTCTTGAAGTGGGACTGCCGATCAGCTTGGCGGATATCGGTGTAGACACGATTAGTCAGGAAGAGTTGTTGAAAGTTGCCGAGATCGCTTGTATTCCGGAAGAATCCATTCACGCCATGCCGTTCCCAATCACTGTTCCTGAAGTGGCTGCTGCCATAGCAGCGGCTGACCGCATGGGTCGTGAGTACAAAGCAGCTCGCCGGGAGGTAAAATAATGAAGAAAATTATTAACCAGGCCGAACATGTTGTTATGGAAATGTGCAACGGGATTGCGCTTGCACACCCGGAGCTTGAATTTCTGAAAAAATATAAAGTCATCAAACGCAGAGAGATCCAGGCTGATAAAGTCAGCCTGATCAGTGGCGGCGGCAGTGGACATGAACCGGCTCACGCAGGTTATGTGGGTAAAGGGATGCTGGATGCAGCCGTATGTGGAGATGTGTTCGCATCTCCTTCCCAGATCCAGGTATACCAAGCGATCAAGGCAACAGCCAGCAATAAGGGAACACTTTTGATCATCAAGAACTACAGCGGCGACATGATGAACTTCAAGAATGCAGCGCATCTGGCTGAAGAAGATGGCATCGACGTACAATATGTGCGTGTTGAGGATGACATCGCTGTACAAGACAGCTTGTATACCGTTGGACGTCGTGGCGTTGCCGGCACTGTATTGGTTCACAAGATTGCCGGAGCAGCAGCGGAAGAAGGCCGCAGTCTGGCAGATGTGAAATCCGTTGCCGAGAAAGCAGCTCAGAACGTGCGCAGTATTGGTTTTGGATTCACATCCTGTACCGTACCCGCCAAAGGCACGCCTACATTCGAAATTGCTGAAGATGAGATGGAATTCGGCGTAGGGATTCATGGTGAGCCAGGGATTCGCCGGGAGAAAATCGTATCGGCTGATGAATTGGCAGGACGTATGGTCGAAGCATTGCTCGCAGATATGAAGCTGGATAAGGATACATCCGCTGAGATTGTGGTGCTCGTGAATGGTTTTGGTGCAACGCCACTGCAAGAACTTTACCTGCTCAACAATTCCGTTCAGCGTGAGCTTGCTGGACATGCAGGTCTGAAGGTCGCTACTACGTTTGTAGGCAACTACATGACAAGTATCGATATGGCGGGTGCATCGGTTACGATCCTGAAACTGGATGATGAACTAAAAACGCTGTTGTTCAAGGAAAGTGATACACCTGCATTTAAAGTATCTGGCCCTCCAGTAGCACAAGTGGCGTATTCCGAAGCGCTTGAGGCTGTTGTGGGTGAAGACGCTCCCGTATCTTACGAAGTGGAGACGGATGCATCAGCTGCGGTAATCAAAGTCAATCAATTTTCACTGGACAATGTCGTCTACCTGATCGATAAAATGGGTGAGATCATCATCAAGAACGAAGTACCGTTCTGTGAACTGGATTCCCATGCCGGTGATGGCGATTTTGGTATGAGTGTGGCAAAAGGCTTCCGCCAGTTGAAACGCGAATGGAACCACATCATTAACGAAGATAAAAAAGACATCGGATCGTTCCTGGATGCATGTTCCTTGGTCATCATGGAATATTGTGGCGGCGCATCCGGCCCGATCTGGGGTTCGGCATTCCGTGCAGCTGGCAAAGCTGTAGGGGATAAACAGCAATTAAACGTTGCTGAATTCGCTGAGATGATCCATGCAGCCGTGCAAGGGATTCAGTCTACTGGAGAGCGTTCCTTCGGACGTGGCGCCGTTGTAGGTGATAAAACCTTGATCGATGCACTTGTTCCGTGTGCCGATTCCTGGACACAAAGTGCGGAGTCAGGCGATGACTTCAAAACCGCATTTGCCAAAGGTGCAGCAGCAGCCGTTGAAGGTGCGAAGAAAACCGAAGACATCGTAGCACGTATGGGACGTGCAGGTGCCGTCGGCGATCGTAGTCTGGGCTACCCGGATGCAGGCGCGTATGCGCTGGGTGTTATTTTCACAGAGCTGTCCGAGTCTATGAAGTAAGATTGGTTTCAATCATCCAAAATTCAATATGATATGCAGTGATTGACACAGGTAACGGCGCCGGATGTCCGGCGTCTTTATGTGTGCCTTTTTTAGGCCATATTAAGTCAAGTTTTACATGTTATCATTTACATCAATGGGTATATCTTATTTTTTCACGCATATGTTCATTTATTTATCTAACATTTTATATTTATTAAAGGAGTTTTCTATGAGAACAGTCACATCATTCTTGAAAAAACCGCAGGGCTTGCTGGTTTTATCACTAGTTCTGGTTATTTTCGGTAGCTTGTTTGCCGGAATGTTCAATACGTCCTTCTATTCCGTGAAGGTCAAAGAGATCAAATTCCAAGCTGAGCACGGAACACTGTCAGGCCTGCTCTACATGCCTAAAGGCGCGGGTGCAGATGACAAACGTCCAGTTATTATTACAACTCACGGGTATCTGAATACCAAAGAAATGCAGGATGCACCTGCCATTGAAATGTCACGACGCGGTTACATCGTGCTTGCACTGGACATGTACGACCATGGCGATTCTCGCTGGAGTGCAGATATTCCTGTGAAGGACCTGTTTGGCACGTTCTGGATCTACTCGCAATTTGATGCCGCCAAATATATCTATGAGCAGGACTTCACCAAAAAAGATGAGCAAGGCAATGCCTATGTCGCAGTTAGCGGTCATTCCATGGGTGGGTTCTCAACATTGCTATCCATGTACATGGATGAGATGAGTTCCCTGCAAACCGGATACCGCATGATCTATACAGGTATCTCCGTTGGTTCGGATTTCTCCTACGCCGCAGCTGTTGCACCTCAAGATCAGCTTCAAGCAGCATATGGCAGCCGGACTGTAGGCATGATTGCAGGTAAGTATGACGAATTCTTCTTCAACAAATCAGATGAAGAAAAAACAGCGGCAGAGAAAGAAGTGCAAGGTACCGTAACTCGTAAGGACTTTGCTGCAACTGCTTCGGGTAAAGCTTTCCTTGGACTTAAGCCAGATGTGCCAAAAGGCGAGACGGACCAATTTAAAGAAGTAACATCCGGTGATCTAACCGTGGATGGTAAGGTGGTACGTGCTTCTCAGACGGGTGAACACATTATGTATACACCGAATCAAACACACCCATGGAACCATTTCTCGGGAACAACGACCGGTCATTTGATCGACTTTTACACGCATGCATTCAATGGTGTGACCTCACCCAACCAGACAAATGTGAATCTGGATTCCGGTAATCAGATCTGGTGGGCTAAGGAAGCCTTTAATTTTGTCGCTCTGATCGGGTTCTTCCTGATGATTGTTCCGCTGATTACGTTGATGCTCAGACTTCCGTTCTTGCGTAACGCGGCAACAGGTGAGATTGCAACCGTGTCCGCAGCGGTCAATGGGAAACAAAAAACAATGTATTGGCTCGCTATTGCATTCAGCACATTGATCCCAGCAATCTTGTTCCCTACCTTAATGGATAAAGAGGCGAGCGGACTGAATGTACTCCGCATCATTGCTCTGATTTTGCTGATCGTAAGTGTGATTGGTGCCATTATTGGATTCGTCGTGGCTGGAAGCAAAAGAAACAACTATACCGCAAGCCGTCGGGTAAACAATATTGCGGTGGGCAGTGTGCTTCTCACGATCGTATCTCTGGTAATGTGGGTCATCTTCAACTATGCAGATAAGATTGTGGTTACAAGTTCGTATTTCAATGAACCAACAACAAATCAGATTGTGTACTGGGCGTTGGTATCGGCCTTAATTATGATCCTGGTAACCTTTGCATTCCACTATTTCTCTAAAAAGGATGCTGGAACTCGTTTCAGCGATTATGGTATCAGCCTGAACCCTGTTACGATAATTGCCAGCTTGGTAACTGCAGTACTTGCGGTAGTTATTGGGTACGCATTGTTATTCGTAGTACAGGCGATCTTCGGAACAGATTTCCGAATCTGGACGTTTGCGGTCCGTACGTTTGAGAGTGAACACTTCATTACCGCATTGCGTTATACCCCGTTTTTCCTGATATATTACTTTGTCAGCGCGGTTGCCCTGAATGCCAATACACGTGGCAAACGTGGGGGCATGTTCCTGGCCATGGTACTGAATGTTGGCGGGTTGGTGCTGTGGTTGCTAGTGCAATACGGCAAAGACTTTATGACAGGTGTGGCGTTGTATCCAGGTCAGGCATTGAATGGCATTTTGCTCTTTGCACTGGTGCCTTGTCTCATCATCGCTGCCGTGTATGCACGCAAATTGTTTGAAAAAACGAATAACGTATGGCTCGCCGCATTTGTGAACACATTATTGTTCACCATGGTTACGGTGGCGAATACCGCACTGTTTTGGAATTTGGTTTAATGTGAAAAAGATATGGAATGCACCTAGGATTACACTTGACCACTCCGATTGCAGACCATACTTGATTTAGACACTCAGGAACTACACAGACAGAAAACCTTTCGATCTCTCTTATCCCCGGATTTTGATGATTTTCCCCCTCGAAGGGAGAAATCCGGTGATAAAGGAGCACGCTTCGCTTCTTCAGGTCCTTTCTGTCTGCTTCGCTCTTGTGTCTATAATAAGTAATATAACTGCAATCTCCATTCCGGTGTAATCATGGGTCAAACCATATCCAACGTTACATTAAACGTGGATATAAGTAAGGGGACCGCTCTGTAGCTTGGCTTACAGAGTGGTCTTTTTGATATGGAGGAGCGGTCTTGTGTGCCTTAAATTGGATTCGCAGTTCCAGATAGTGTAATCTGGAGGTTAGGTGCAGATCGGTAAAAAACCATTTGAACGAGAAGGGATCGGGATGATTCAATGACGCAAAAAATCTATTATGACTCTGCTTATACAAGAGATTGGCATACAACGGTTACAGGCAGAGTGGACAAGGAAGATGGTATATATGTCACACTGGCGGAGACTGCTTTTTACCCGCATGGTGGCGGACAACCTTGTGATCTGGGACAGATTGGTGGCATCGCAGTTCTGGATGTGAACATTGAAGATGGCGAGGTGTGGCATAAGCTGGAACGCGCCCCTGAACAGACTGAGGTACATTGTGAGATTGACTGGGAGCGCAGATTCGATCATATGCAGCAGCATACGGGTCAGCATTTGTTATCGGCAATCACTCTGAAGCTGACTGAAGCGATGACGCTCAGTTTCCATCTTGGAACGGAGTATGACACGATTGATGTGGCTGCGCCTGAACTGGGAGCGAATCAATTGACCGCCATTGAACAAGAAGTGAATCGCCAGATCTATCGTAACGCTCGCATCAACACGTCCTGGGTTACAGCAGAAGAGGCAGCACAATTGCCACTGGTGAAGCAGCCTACGGTAACGGAAGGCATTCGTATCGTCGAGATCGAGGGTGTGGAGTATAACGCCTGCGGCGGAACCCATGTGTCGGCGACAGGCGAGATTGGGATCATCAAACTGTTGAAAACCGAAAAAGTGAAGGGCGGCACCCGCATTTATTTCAAATGTGGAACAAGGGCGCTGAATGAATTCACAGCTACACAAAACGTGCTCAACAGCATCATGGTTAAATTAAAGACCAGTAAGGACGAGTTATTGGAGCGCATTGAGAAAATGGAGCTGGAGCAAAAACAGCTGCAAACCGAGCTGAATGCAGTGAAAACAACGAACGATGCCTATTATGCGGAGGAACTTCTGGCCGCCCGGCAGGGGCTGGTGATTGCGCAGGTCTTTGAAGACAAATCGCTCAAGGATATGCAGAGCCTTGCCACCAAGCTGACGGCAGACCATGAAGGCCTTGTACTCTTTGCCAGTATCTCAGAGGCCAAAGTTGTTCTGGCACAGAACGGACAGCCGCCTGAATGGGCTTGTGGACCTTTCTTCAAAGGCAATCTTGGAGCCTACAATGGCAAAGGTGGCGGCAGTGAAAAGATGGCTCAGGCGGGGTTTGCCAGCAGTGAAGATGCGCTTGCCTTTTACGAATTCACCAAGGATCAGCTGGGACATCACTGATTCGCATTTTCCTTTATGAGACACGCAGGTATTTAAATATAAGTAGGGGACAAGCACGTCACATTGTGGCGTGTTTTCCATTGCCAATAGTTGAAGGAGGTTGGAACATGACAGAACGAATTCCGTGTATACGTGAAGGGTGTCCAAATACCATTTTGCCAGCAACGGCTGCCAGAACAAGTGGGTATTGCATGCCTTGCAAGCAAGAGATGGAGCGCGAGGAACGCCAGAGATACATTGAAGCGAATCGACGTGACGTGAACTTGTATGCAGGTATCACAGACCCGGTCGAAGTTTTGAAAATCATGCATGAACCTCAGGTACGCGATCCACTAATTCGTTATACACCCTATGAACAATCCGAGGAACAGGTATATCTATCTTTGTCTGTTGAGCAACAAGATCAGATGAAGGATTATGCGATGCAACGGATTCGTACAGGTGATGAAGATATGGGCAAAGACATTCTGGTATATCTGGTCTGCTACCATGATATATCGTTAACCGCCGAAATTCCTGAGCTGCTGGAACAGGAGATCTATTATCCTGCCATTTTGTATAAAAGTGCCTCGGGTGAGGATCGTGATCGTCTCTTGCAGCAGGTGAACACCGATGATGAGAATCGGAATCACATATTGCTCATGCTGGCTCATATCGGAGATGATGTTGTCGTGCAGCAGTTCCGGCAGTGGAGACAGTCTCCTCCATCTTGGGCGAGTGAATTGTACGTGGCACCAGAGCACTACACTACTGAAGCGGGTTGGGAGCTTACAAAAGACGGGCAGCGCAGGGAGTTATTCATCACCCCAAGTTATTCACTCTATAAAGTAAAAGAGAATGAAGCGCCTAACGTGGAGTCAACCGGAAATTCACTCTCGATTCTGAACCCTAGCGTTAATTGTTGTCCATGGTGTGGCAATGCGTTAACCACCTTAATTAATCTGGATGTTAAACATCCCGCTTTGAAGGAGGTGTCTTGGCATGCCGAGCGACTTCAGATACAGACTTGCGTGATATGCAGCAGTTACGGTGTGGTTTACATGGAGCTCGACGCAGCGGGGGAACCGTTATGGAGTTCACATAATATCATGCCTGCGGGAATGGACGAGATTGACCAGGACGACTATGGTAAACTTGCACCGGATGTTGGCCAGCAGTTTCGGATTGCGAATGCATCGCGTCATGCTTTCCATGCCAGTGAGTGGGGGATGGAGCCATCGTTATCTCAGGTCGGCGGCCATCCAGGATGGGTTCAGGATGCAGAGTATCCAACATGTCCAAGCTGTTCCGTGAGAATGAAGGCTGTCGCACAACTAGATTGGGGAGAGGTTGAGGAATACGGTGAGGGTATGTATTACATGTTCATATGTGAGCCGTGTCAGATGACCGCCGTATCGTACCAGCAATCTTGATGGTGGAAGCTATGATTAAAAGCTATTATTAGCAATCATCTTATTAGTAATATTACACCGCTGTTAGGGTTGGAATGACAGTCGTAGCAGACAATAGCAAAGAGGCATCCCGTAAGTTCTTGAACTTCAGGGGATGCCTCTTTGCTTGCCCTGCGCAGGATGGCTGGGAGATATCTGCTACAGTTAGCCGGTTATGTTATTTAGTCACCAGAGTGACAATGGGGTGTTTTTTCTACGTGCTTAGGCAGCTTTATCGTACGCACACAATCTAACGAACCTAGCACGTCTAATTGGGCGAATTAGCAGCTCGGTAGAATTCTAACGAATCGTAGCTACGTTATTGCTTCTTATCCCAGGTTTTTTCGAAGCAAATCAGAGGTTTTGTCTGTAATAAGAATGCTGAGATTCGTTAAAATTTCATATGCCTGTATAACTGCGATATAAGGTGTATCCGATTCGTTAGCGCTTGGCCCAAACCCGAACCTAAACTTACCCCATACACACGACCTGTTCATTACCGCGCCCACATTGTACCACCTGAGTTACTACTGCTTCATATGCGTCTCCTGACTACATCCTCTACAAGTCCGCAGATGCCTGCTTCAGCAGTCCAGCAAGCCACTCATAGTCCGGTGTATCTTTTTCCTTGAGCTTGATCGTTTTGCGTTCTTCCGGGCCTTCAAATATGCCATCGGGTAGATCAAGTCCGGTTGCATGAAAGATCGTGAAGGAAACGGCCTGTTTGGATGGAGAGATGACCGCAGCGTACTTTCCATTTTTCAAAAAATGAGGTTTCTTGTATTGCACACGTTCCTGTACGTCAGGGATGGTATCATGGACCAACTGTCGCAATTGTTCAGCGACTTGTATTTGCCAGGGGATCTGAATCTGTTCAATAAACGCAGTAACTTCTACATTCTTGGTCATGCATGTTCACCCTCCGTATGGATCTGATTGTGTATTTCCCATTCTGGTCTCAGGATTCCCATCATCAAGCGGTCGTAACGCTTGCCATCACGATATACAGCTGAACGTGCCCGTCCTTCCAACTGAAAACCAGCCTTCTCATAGGAGCGAATCGCTTTGGCGTTGTAAGCGATGACATCGAGACCAACCCGGTCCAGATTCATCTCATGGAATGCATATCGTAAAATTAGATTCAACGCTTCCGTGCCATATCCCTTGTTGCGATGTTTGGCAAGTCCGATGCCAATGGCAAGTTGTCCGCAGCGGTTGTTCCATTCAATGCTATGAATGACGACAAAACCAATCAGCGTATCCTCTTCATGCGTGCGCAGTCTGAAGTAAACTTCCTTGTTCTTCGTTTCGCCCTCATCTTCCAACTGTTTCTCTGAATAGGGAATGGCAAGATCAGTATCCACATTCCGAAGGTACTCCGGGTCTTCGTTCCATTGCAGCATGGTCTGCACGTCTTCAGGACGTGGGGGAGTCATTTTTAATCGTTTGCTATAAAACAGGTTGTCCGTAGTTAGTGTCATAGGGGTCTCCTTTAAATTAAGTTAAGCTAGCTTCACCTTAGTTTCACATTTAACTCTATGTATAATTCGCAATAGACCTCGCCCCTTTGGCATCTGATAGCCTCATCATACTGGAAATTATAGGTGAATCACAATAGCGTATTTCAGTGGATATAAGTAACCTCTTGTCATAAAACCTAACACGGTAGTAATATGAGTTAATCGATATACATTCAGTGATAGAACCAATAAAAATGTCGGCAGGAGTGATACGTTTTGGAGATCAAAGTGGATGATTTAACTGGAGTACAAGTGAAGACATTAATTGCAGAGCACTTGCAAGGGATGGCAGCGGATTCGCCTCCGGAGAGTATTCATGCGTTGAATCTGGATGGGCTTAAGAAACCTGAAATTACATTCTGGTGTGCGTGGGAAGGGGAAGACTTGCTCGGTTGCGGGGCTATCAAAGAACTTGATCCAGCGCATGCAGAATTGAAATCGATGCGTACCGCTTCGGCTCATCTGAGAAAAGGCGTAGCAAGAAAAATTTTGGCCCACATTATGGACGTTGCTGTAGAACGTGGTTATAAGCGAGTCAGTCTGGAGACGGGCTCCATGGATTCGTTTATTCCGGCACGGAAGTTGTACGAAGACTTCGGATTCGAATATTGCGAACCATTCGCGGATTATACATTGGACCCAAACAGCGCATTTATGACGAAAACAATCTAAATGGATTTACGTGAGAAACCAGTATTCTGTTTTTTACAGGATACTGGTTTTTTATTTTTTGCAACATATCGTACATTTTTAAAGTTGGAAAAGGAGTAGAATACACGCAATGATGTAACATGGACCATGCTATGAAAAGGGTGGAGGGAGCCGTGGATGATATATTGGTGGTTGGATCAGATGAATCCGCTGTTTGCCGTCTTGGTGTTATGTCCTATAATTGCTGTGGTGCTTGGAGTAGGCAGTTATTTTGCCAAATGGTTTAGACTCTGGGTAGCGCTAGTTATTTCTTTTATGTTGCCTTTGTTGTATATCGCGAGTGATCTTTCAACATTGGGTAGTAACATAGGCGCTTGGTTCATCTATGGGGCAGGGTATAGTTTGATCAGCTGGGTTGTATACAGATTGCTTCATGCCATTGTGGGGTATAAAACATAGATTATGTCCGTATGCTTGGGATGAATTGGCCATAAGGAACTACTGGGCTGATTGATGAACAATAGGGTATACTGGACATTATGTCTATGAAACAAGACAGCAGTACAGACGTTTTTTACATCAGGAGGATTTGAATTGGCTCAGACAGAAGGAACACTACAGAAGAAGCTTAAACCAAGACACATCAGTTTTATGGCTATGGGTGGTGTCATTGGAACAGGGATTTTCAAAGGCAGTGCAGAGACGATCGGACTCGCAGGTCCGGGCGTTATTGTCACGTACATTTTTGCTGGATTATTGCTGCTGGTTGTTATGGCCGCGATGGCAGAGATGGCTACGGTGTACAAGAACAAAAATATGAAAGATTTCGTGCAGGAGGCATTTGGTAGCCGAGTATCCTTTGTTATGGGATGGATGTATTGCTTTCTGTGGTTATCGGTATGTGTCATTGAGGTGATTGCTGCCGGGAGCTTTTTGCAGTATTGGTTCACGGAAGTACCGCTGTGGATGCTGAGTCTGGCTTGTGCGGCGTTCATTATACTCGTTAATCTGTTAAGTGTAGGTGTGTTCGGGGAATTTGAGTTTTGGCTGGCCGGAATCAAAATTGCCATGATCATTATTTTTATCTTCCTGGGTGCCGGGTTGATCTTTGGCATTATCCCAAGTGATAACACTCCATATCTGCAAAATTATACGCAAGCAGGCGGGTTCTTCCCGAACGGATGGTCATCGATTTTCTCGGCACTGCTTGTGGTCATGTTCTCTTATGGGGGATCGGAGCTGATTGGTCTGACCCTGACCGAGACGGAGAATGCAGAAAAAGTGATGCCCAAAATCGTGGGCAATTTCATGCTCAGAATTATTCTGTTCTTCACCTTGCCAATTCTCATCATCTGTGGTCTTATCCCATGGAATGAAATTGGGCCGGAGAGCAGTCCGTTTGTACAGGTGCTCGCCTCCACGGGACTGCCGGGAGCAGCACACATAATGAACTTCATTTTGGTGACGGCAGTTCTGTCTGCTGCAAATTCAGGGATCTATGGTGCATCCCGGATGATGCACTCCATGGCAGTGGGCGGGGAAGCTCCGAAGGCATTGTCAAAGACGAATCGCAACGGTAGCCCTATTAACACACTTCTGGTGTGCTCAGTAGTTTTGCTCGGAGGTTCCTTGCTTGGCCTGTTCGCGCAGGATCAACTGTTCCGTGTATTGCTCGCAGTTCCGGGGTTTGTCGTGATTCTTGTGTGGATCTGTATTGCCTCATCCCAGTTGAAACTGCGGAAGAAATATCCGGTTCAACCGACCTTCAAAGTTTGGGGATTCCCTTATATAACCGGAGTCGTGGTACTATGTCTCAGTGTGATTGCGGTGATGTTTGTGTTTGATGAGGGTAATCGGTTCAGCATTAGCATCTGTCTTGCCGTGCTCGCGGTGCTGATCATCTGGTCCCTGATTCGATTCAGAAAGATGAATGGACGGACCGTTTAGTATTTGTAATATATAGATGTACGATAATACGTAACAAAGAACATCCCGGCGGTGGTATTCGAGCCGGGATGTTCTTTGTGTTAATAGTTTTTTGGTATTCAATTTATTGTCCTACATACTTATCCATAAAGTGATCTACTCTTTGGAAATAATCAGTAGGATAATGATTAATCGCATCAATGTGTTCCGTATTTTGAGGATACCATACTTCTGCATTGGGATTATTTTTTAAGGACTCATAGATCTTTTCTGTATTTTTATAACTTATTTGCTGATCCCCAGTACCGTGAATGAGCATAACGGGCTTGTCTTGCATCTTTTTAACCGCGTCCATGGGTGATACGGAATCGAGATCAACGTTAAAGACCCAATCCGCCATCCATGTCGATGTATAACTGAAAGGGAATGCAGGTAAACCTGAGAAGAATGGCAGGCCCTCTCTCAGAAATAAACCGGCATTACGAAATGGACTATCTGCAATTACAGCCTGGATATCATCACTTTCACTTGTGGCCAGTAGAGAAGTAGCAGCCCCCATAGAGAAGCCGATAACTCCAATATGGTCTCCCGCATGATCTCTGGATTTTAGATAGTCTACAGCCCCAAATAAATCGTATTTCTCATGTAGTCCCAGCGTAATCAAATTCCCATCGGACTTACCCTGTGAGCTGAGATCAAAGGCCAGTACGTTATACCCCTTTGGAACGAAATGTTCTACCAACTTGGGAGTACGACCTTTGACTAAACGATTACTCGTATACCCATGCACGACAATAATTGTTTTGTTACTTGCTGTGCCTGAAGATATACTCGCTGGAAAGAAAGTTCCTCGAATCGTATTATCATTTTTCATACTCTTGAATTCGACTTCTTCGTAAGGTGTTTTCTCCATATTCAACTCGTAGCTGACATTGGTATCTCGTGGATGGTGTAATAACGTGTCTACTACTTTATAGGATACAAAGAATACAAGAGAGACAATAAGCACAAGTGCTATCCCCAGGCCCCATAATAGTTTCTTGTGTTTCTTCATACGACCTTTAAAGGTCAGAACAGGGGGTAAAGATGATTGACTCATTGAGATTCCTCCAGTGTTTCTTCGTGTTGTATGGGTGCAAACAGATAAAAGGCATGTCCCTTCAGATTCTCCCACTCAGGATGATGAAGGATGTCATCTCCGAGAGTTAAAGCTACTCCATTCAAAAAAGAGATATAACTTCGAGAGATCATCGCTGGAGAGAAGTTTTTGTTGAACTCCCCCATGGCTTGTCCCTTTGTATAGACAGATTCAATCGTATCGGTCATTATTTTAATGCTTTCAAGAACCTTCTGTGTAAGTTCGGGAAATCGGGTTCGTTGCCCCAAGACAGATTGAACAAGTCGCAGCTCATTGGTATAGAAGTAAATATGACTGAATTGTTCTTCTACCATGTTTTTAATCAGCGTACCTGGTGTTCCTTTTTGTTGTAGAGAAGCAAGTGATTTCTTCTGAATATCATCAAGCGGTTCAAGTACAGCGGCATGGAACAGAGCTTCTTTGCTTGGGAAGTATTGAAAGATGGTTCCGGAAGTTACTCCTGCAGTTTTTGCAATAATAGCCGTTGTGGTATTGGAATATCCGCCTTCGGCAAACAGGATCACGGCTTCTTTTAGGATTCGTTTACGCCGCTCGAGTCTCTTTTCCTCATTAACCGGTCTGGCCAAATGAATTCTCCTCTCATCATTACAATTAATTAATTAACTGATCAATTAATTAATAATATAACTGAATTAATTCCTTATGGCAATAGTAAGTTGTCCATTCATTTGCTGAAAGGATTTTAACTAGAAGTGGTTACAAGACAAAGGTATATATTGCAGGTTCTGTTGGGAAAAAAACTAAAATTATGCCTAGATGTAGTTTCTGCTAACAAATCTACCACATCCATGATAGCGTTTTTATGATAACCCAATATTATCTTGCCTAATTCGACATATTCGTTTACTATTTTCCCATACTTAGTGCTTCAAGCATGTGTTTTTTGGGTATCGCCTAGTCAAAAAGGCTTGGGTTCACGGGAGAGGAAGAGGAGCGGATGATCGGTTTTTTTAGGAAACGTTTGGTTGTACGCATTGTTGCAGTCGTTACACTGGCCATGACGATTATAGCTGTTGGCAGCATGCTGTTACAGGTGGCCAATATGAAGCTGGCTGCGCAGGAGGCCATATCGAGTTACAATATCCAGATTGCTCAGAGTTATGTGAATCAGCTGGATACCGCATCTTATGCCGAGTTTGCCAAGAATCCCAAGGAGAATGACGCGTTCTTGAAGATTCGTGATGAGCTGGATGATTTTCGCGTAAGTATCGGGGCCATGTATGTCTATTTCGTCAAAATAGATGACAAAGGTACGCCACTTATTATGGTGGACGGCATGAAGGATGCAGATAAAGCCTCACCGATTAATGAAGTGACGGATGTCCCTCAGGAGGCTGTACAGAAGCTGTTGCAGGGGCAAACAGCCAGTTCTTCAATCATTAACAACGAGGAGTATGGCGACTATATTTCCTCTTATGCTCCTTTGCTCGATAGTAACGGCGCTGTAACAGGTGTCATTGGTATCGATACGGCGGTATCGGTGATCGGAAGCATTGAGTCAGATATTATGAAGTCGAGTATTCCCTTTTATGCCTTATTGCTACTAATTACCCTTATAGGTATTGCCGTTGTCATGTGGTTTATCGTAAGGGGACTGCGACCACTTCAACCGCTGAAGGCGAGTGTGGAAAAAATGGCGCAGGGTGAGCTTGCAGAAGCCAACCAAATTTTGACGTCGTATCGTTTGAAAAGCAAAGATGAGATTGGAACCACATATCAAGCGATGATACATATGTCCGGCAACTTGAATAAGATCGTCAGTAACATGGTTGAAGGCGTGGCAGTAACCACAAATATTTTATCAGACTCAACCAAACAATTTAATCGCAGTACCGAAGAGATGCTTGAGATGAGCAAGACGGTTGATCAGTCAGTCGAACAGATTAGACAAGGGGCGCATACGCAGAAGCAGGGTGCGAGCGATAGTGCGAATGCGATGGAGGAGATTGCAAAAGGCATAACGGACATTTCCGAATCCTCCATGATTGTATCGGATGCGGCAACAAGTGCGCTTTCTACGGCGGAGTCAGGTAAACAGAGCATGACACTGATGAAAACACAGATGGAGAGCATCTCACATGTCTCAAGTGAAGTTGTAGCGATGGTTCATGTGCTGAACAACTACTCCCAGGAAATTGGTGGTGCCCTGCACACGGTTCGTGATTTTGCGAGTCAGACGAAGCTGCTTGCGCTTAATGCATCCATAGAGGCAGCACATGCAGGAGAACATGGCAAAGGTTTTGCGGTTGTGGCGGATGAAGTTCGGAAGCTTGCTGAGGCCTCAAGCACATCCATGGAACGGATCTCCGACTTGCTGCTTCGTATTCAACAAGAATCACAACAGATTGGCTCACAGATGGGGGTTACTGCAACCGAGATTGGACAAGGGGTTACAATTACCGCAGAAGCGGAGCAAGCTTTCGCTCATGTCGTTGATGCGTTCCAACTGGTGACCCGTCGCATTCAGGAAGTCTCCGCTGCGGCAGAGGAAATCTCTGCAGGTTCGGAAGAGGCTGCAGCCTCTGTCAATACGATCTCGCAGATCTCAGCCGGAGTGTCGGATCATTCGGATGAAATCTATCGCTTGATGCGTGAACAGTCGGCTATGTTCAGCAGGGTGGCGCAGACTTCCACCATGCTGGAGCAGCAGACCAACGAGATGAGCGAAGCCGTACGTAAAGTTAAAGTATAGTTTGAGTAAGGTGTAGTAATAGTAACGCAAGAGGTAGTCAGAAAAGTGTTCCGTTCCTGGAGAAGTTGGTGTGTATCCCAAACTTCCTTCAGAGGCGTGGAGCACTTTTTTAGATTTAAACTTTTAAATGATCCAGCTCTATCGCCTGTCTGAAGCGTTGGGCGAATCGTTCTGCAGCTACGGCGGACTCCTTGGACTCCGTCTGTACGAAGCCAATTTGCATTTTCGGTTGATCGATTCCAGTGATCTCTACCATCTTCACCAGACCTTCCTTCCATAATGGATTTTGGTAAAAGGAAAAGTCGTGACCAATCGTGGCGGCAATATCGTTTCGTAACACCATGTTGATGGCTTCTGAATTATTTGTTTTAAACAGAATGGACAGAGATCCATGATCATAAGTGAATTCCCTGATGAAGTCTTCGATGAAACCATCTCGATAGAGTGCCAGCTTGTGTTCTTTTAATTGATCAGGTGAAACACGGCTGTGTTTGGCAAGTTCAGACAGGTGATGAGTACCAACTACCAGCTTGCCCGAGTACATGGGAGTGAAGTGAAGTCCATCGAATTCCCGCAATTGTTTGGCATAGATCGCGATAAAGCCCAGATGGGTTTTGTTACTCCGAATATCCTCGATAATTTCCATGGACCCTTTCTCTTCAATCGAGATGTTAAGTTGGGGGTGCTCACGCTTCATATCTGCAGCAGACTGGACAAGATAGGGCATGACACTTGGAAAAGTAGCCACATGAAGCTCTCCGCTAAGAGAGGAGGTTTCTGCGTTCAGGGATTTCAATTCATCAATCCGCTGCAAAATGTCCAGTGCCTTGGCAATGAATTGTTTGCCTTCGGGAGTGGGGTGAGTTCCCTGCCGCGAGCGTTCGAACAGGATAATGCCCAATTCTTTCTCCAGACGATGAACCGATTGGCTGATCGCCGATTGTGTGACATGCAGATGCTCCGAGGCGGCGGAGAATGATTGCGTTTTTGCAATTTCAACGACATATTCGAGCTGTTCCAGATTCATGAGTTCATCTCCGTTTAGCATTAATACAACTAATGTTAACATTAGTATCTATAAATATGAATAATACATGAACAGCGATATAATATATAGACAATCATATAAAGGGGATGAACTTCATGAAAGCAGCAGTATGGTATGCCCATAAAGACGTGCGTGTGGAAGAACGGGAGGTTCCGGTCGCTCAAGGGGGTCAGGTCAAAATCAAAGTGGAATATGCAGGGATCTGCGGCAGTGACTTGCATGCCTATCATCATGGTGTGGGCATTCAAGAAGGTGAGAATCATCCGCTCTCAGGACAGAAAGCGCCGCTGACATTGGGTCATGAATTTGCAGGAACCGTGAGTGAATTGGGGAGTAATGTAAGCGGTATCAGTATAGGGGATCGAGTCGTGGTAGAGCCGTTGTACCATTGTGGAACATGTGAGTACTGTATCCAGGGGCGTTATAACCAGTGTACTCAATTTGGATTCGTTGGACTGAATGGTGATGGTGGTTTTGCGGAGTATGTTGTTGTTGAATCCTACATGGTTCATCCCATACCGGATAACGTAACTTTCGAAGAAGGCGCGCTCGTTGAGCCTACGGCAGTAGCCTTTCACGCGGTTCGTCATAGCAAGCTGAAAGTAGGTAACAAAGTGGCCGTATACGGAGCCGGTCCAATTGGATTATTGACGATTCTGTCTGCCAAAGCAGCAGGAGCCTCTGAAATCTATGCAGTCGATGTATTTGAGGAACGTTTGGACTTGGCAGTCAAGCTGGGAGCCATTCCGGTGAACAGTGCCAAAGTCAATGCAACCGAAGTGATTTTGCAGCAATCGGGCGGCATTGATGTGGCCTATGAAGCAGCGGGTGTGCAACCAACGATGGATAGCGCCATTGCGGTTGTCAAAAAAGGTGGAGAAGTTGTTGTCATTGCAGCAATTCCGAACCCGCTTCAAGTGAACTTCTTCGATCTTCTGGTGAAGGAAGCGAACCTGACAGCAACGTTGGCCTATCGTCACATTTTCCCTGAAGTGATTTCATTGATTGCGGAAGGATCGCTTGATGTGAAACAGGTCATCACCAAAAAAATCAAACTGGACGACATCGTGCAGGAAGGACTTGAACTGTTAATGACCGACAAGAGCCATGCGAAGATTTTGGTGGAGATTGGCGACTAAAAACCGTTCGCTAACGAAGATAGATTTTCATATCAACGTAATTGAAGTATAAGTTTTAGATCGCGAAAAAGACCGATCATCCGTATGAATGGTCTTTTTCGCGTTATTCAAGTAGAACAGTCATCTTTCACTAGCTACTCTTTATGAATCAATTCTGCTGATCGCGGTTCGCTAAGCTAATACCCAACACTAGGAATCATAACGGTAGCAGATCGCCTTACCCCCGCTACTCTCGGAGCTGAATTCCTCATCCTCATAGAATCCGAAACGCTCATATAAACGGATGGCATTGACCATCTGACCGCCCGTATATAAATACACCGTATTTTTGCCCATTTCCTTGGCAGATTCCACGCATTGTTGGAGCAATTCTCTGGCGATTCCATGACCTCTCCATTTGGGATCAACACCTAACAGCCGAATAAACGGATAATCGATTGGTAATTCAAAGTCTGGATAAGCCTTGCGCGCTGTTTCGAATAATTGGACTGTACCGACAATCTGATCATCAATCTTGGCGATCCATAATTGTGTCAGGTACGGATTAACCACAGACTCTCGAATATCTTTTAGGTAGGCCTCCCAGCGTTCATTTTGCTCAAAAGTCTCCCGATACTCGGCGTAACTTGCAATAAGGATATCTACAATCTCTGGATGGTCCGTTTCTGTGGCAGGATGGATCGTAACGGCAGCCGTTGTCATCTAATAATTCCCCTTCTCTTATGGGTTAAGTATGGAATATCGTTTTCTTGCATTTTACCATAACGGATTCAATCCGATTGATTCAAATATTCTATAGTAAACTCAGTCATTTCTATAGATCAAAGCATATCAGCGATTGAGCTGTGTGGAATACAGATGATTGCGATATTCGGTTGGCGTATTGCCTTCGTATTGCTTGAACATGCGCAGGAACAGCTTGTAATCGGAGAAGCCGCACTGTCCGGCAATTTCTTTTACACTGGCATTGGTGTTCAGCAGCAGCTGTTTCGCCCGGCGAATACGTTCGGTGAGGATATAGGTTTTGAGTCCAGTACCTTTCTCGCGCTTCACCATTTTGGAAATATAGTCTTTGTTAAAATTAAAATTTTCTGCAATCTGACTCACCGTGATGTTTGTATGCAGATGAATATCGACCCACTTGCAGATATGGTCCACAATCGCATTGTGCGGGCGATAATCGGCCTCTATATTACGCTCCAGTTCTCTGAACAACAATAGCAATGCAGCGTCGGCTTCCTCCGGTGAGAAGGATGACACATGCAGCAGCTGCTTAAACAACTGATTGGCCATGGAAGGTACCTGAATGGTGGCATGTGTCCTAAACTGGTTGAAATCTGCCAACATGGCATCATAGTGAACCCAGTAGAAGCTGACGGGGGCGTCGCTGATTTGGTAGCCATAGTGGGTGCGACCCGCGCGCAGAAACAACAGATCGTTGGCACGAACTACATATTGTTCCTCTTCTTCCGCGATGTACATCTCACCTTCCAGCATCAAAATGATCTCATGCACAGGCATGCTGCGTCTCATGTGGCTCCAGTTGCCTTCGGATATGAACTTGCCGCACAGGTAATGTTCCAGTGGCTTTTGCATAGGACGGATTTATCCACCTTTTCTTGGATTATGAGTCTGATGTAATTATATTTTATTTGATAATATGGGGATATTCAAGCTCGGAAGTGGATTGTTGAGTATTGGACATATGGAACAGAACACGGATTTTACCCCTTAAGAATGAATGGATATCTATATAAGTTGAACTAAGATAACGGAGAGGACAGAAAAAACCTGAAAAAGCGAAGCGTTCGCCTTTATCCCTGGATTTTCCCTTGAGAAAGGGGATCAAAAAAATCTGGGGATAACAGCGATTGGAAGGTTATTCTGTCATCGTAGTGTCAGTGTAAATAATCTTTAGTTCAACTTATCTATTACATCCCGAGAAGGAGTGAGTGTCATGATTGATACGAAAAAAGGATTTCTGGGACCGGAACATGTAGATCTGTTAAATGGAGTGTTCCAAACATCACAAGAGGTGGGGGAGCGTTACCTGTTATCGCTGGATATTGATCGATTCCTGGCTCCATGCTTCGAAGCTCATGGTTTACCTGCCCGAAAAGAGCGTTACGCGGGTTGGGAGGCACGTACCATCAGCGGACATTCCCTCGGACATTATCTGTCTGCCCTGGCTGTGACGTATCAGGCAACCGGGAATATCACGTTAAAAGAAAGACTGGATTATGCTGTCACCGAACTGGCGAGAATCCAACAGACCACGGGGAGCGGGTATATCGGTGGTTTGTCCGAAGAACCTTTCCACATGGCTTTTCGAGCAGAGAATATCGGTGGGTTCAACATCGGTGAATACTGGGTTCCCTGGTACAGTGTGCACAAAATCTATCGCGGCCTGATTGATGCGTACAAACTCACTGGTAACGGACAGGCACTTGATGTAGTTACTCGATTTGCAGACTGGGCGGTAGAAGGTTTGCTCCCGATGACAGAAGAACAGATGCAGACGATGCTTCAAAGTGAACACGGGGGCATGAATGAAGTATTTGCACACTTGTATGGGATCACGGGCAAAGCCTTATACCTTGAGATCGCCAATAAGTTTACCCATCAATTGATCCTGAGACCCTTGGAACACAAGCAGGACGATCTTCAAGGCAGACACGCCAATACTCAGATTCCCAAAGTGATCGGTGCTGCCGAAATCTACAATCAGGATCATACCCATGAGAGTTACCGGACAGCGGCAGAGTTTTTCTGGAACACCACGGTGCATCATCGTTCTTATGTATTTGGTGCGACGAGCATTTCGGAGCATTACGAAGCAAAGGGCATGGAGAGTCTCGGGATCAAAACAGGAGAGAGCTGTTGTACTCACAACATGTTGCATCTAACGAAGCAACTCTTCGCCTGGAATCACGATAGTGCCTACATGGACTATTATGAAAACGCCATCTATAATCATATCCTCGGCACGCAGGACCCCGATACGGGGAACAAAACATATTTTGCATCAACGCTACAAGGCCACTACAAAATCTATGGTACTCACGATACCGCCTGGTGGTGCTGCACAGGATCAGGCATGGAGAACCCGGGCAAATATGCCGAGGCCATCTATTTTGAGAATGAACAAGACCTGTACGTCAACCTGTATATCGCTTCCCAACTGGATTGGGCGTCACAGGGATTATCCCTGAAGCTTGAAACCGACTTTCCTTATTCGGAAAAGGTGACCCTGACGATCACCGGAGGCAGCGCCTCGGCTCATCTAAGATTACGCGTACCCTCATGGCTGCAAGAGCCAATGACGGCAACGGTTAACGGGGATACGGAACATCCGTATACACGGATGGAACCCGGCTATCTGTCCATCGACCGCATCTGGTCTGCGGGCGATGTCATCACAATCACCCTGCCGATGTCACTTCGCCAGTACACCTCCCGGGATGATGCCCACAAGGTGGCATTCCTGTACGGCCCGATTGTACTCGCCGGTGCACTGGGAAACGAGGGTCTTCCAGAGGATACGATTGTGGATGAAACAGCACTGAATCCCAAGACCGCACCCGTACCTGTGATCTGGACGGAGCAGGAGGATGTACAAGAGTGGATCAAGGTTGTAGATGCAGACACGTTAACATTCGAACTTAGCAAGGATGTCACTTCCACAGGTGAAGCCGTGAAACTCATTCCGTTCTATGATGTGCATCATGAATTTTATACCGTGTATTGGCCGTTTAACGATGAAGGTGATGCGCTCGAGAAAGAGTTGAACGATATCACGATCGACAGGGTTCAGGCTGACGGTCAGCAGGATGAGATTGGACATCAACTTGATAGCAACTGCCGTGGGGAGCATCACAACGGTTCAACCACAGATGGCCGTAAGAAGTTGCATATGTGGCGAGAGGCTTTTGGCATCAGTGGAGCTTACTTCAGTTATCAACTGGCAGTGGACCACGCCGCAACCAATTATTTATGTGTGGCCTATTGGGGTGGAGATCATTCCCCGTTTGAGCGGGAAGGTACGTTATATGAGAGACAATTCACCATTACCATGGATGGAACACTCATTGGAGAGCAGCGAATTCATATGAACAAGATTGGCGACGTGTTCTATGTGACATATGATATTCCTGAGAGCGTAACATCAGGTAAAGACAGCGTTAAGGTCATGTTCCAGGCGAAGGGCGACAATGGCTGTGCCGGGAAAGTCGTAGAGGTACGTACTACACGAAGCAAACCGGAATCTCTCTTTGCGTAATAAGAGGCATGGTGTGAAAAGGCGCAAACACAATGTTATAATGAAAATAAATTACGGTTAGGTGAAAGAGGAGGTTGGAAGTGTGGCAAAACCCGATAATAAAGGTACTTATAACTTTCAGGATTGGTTAACTTGGGAGGGGGCATGGGAATTAATTAACGGCAAAGCTTTTAATATGTCTCCAGCACCCACTTCATTGCACCAGTTTATTGTGGGTGAGCTGCACTTCTCTTTGCGGACTTTTTTTCAGAATCGGAAATGTTTCGTGTTTGTTGCCCCTTTTGATGTGTATTTTAGCGAAAATGAACAATATGACCTGCCAGATCAAGTTGTACAGCCTGATTTATCGGTGGTTTGCTCCAAAGACCAGATATCTAAGAATGGCTGTAACGGTGCACCTTCTTTAATTATCGAGGTGTTATCGCCTTCGACTGCGCTAAAGGATTTTAACGAAAAATTTAACTTGTATCAGAAATACGGCGTGAACGAATACTGGATTGTTGACCCCGGGAATCAAACCGTCCATGTGTACACGTTGGAGGATGGCAGTTACCAGACCCGTCATCTGTATACAGAGCAGGAAACGATTATATCTGTCTTGTATCCTGAATTGCACATTCCGCTGGATTCGTTGTTCAAGCTCAGGTAGTGGAAACTAAAAAAAGTGAACCAACGCATAAGGGACGAAACCGGATGATTTCCGATTCGTCCTTTTTGCAGTACTATTTTTCAGACAAGTCTTATATAAAAAATGACACGCATAGCTATTTTCCACGTATTACCTGATAACATTTCTTCTCCACAATCTGCTGTTTGAAAAGACGTACTTCTACGGATTGACCACCAAATTTCCTGCCTAGTTCCACGTTGTCCCTGAAAATATGAAATGGGATAAGCCCAAACCACGTATATTATGAGTATTCGAATATCCAATGTTATCCACCTGAGAGCGTTAACATCATGTACAATAAGAAGAAGTTGATCAGGAAAATTACGACATGAGGCACCAATATATAACATGAAAGGAGGTCGGATGATTGAACATGATCAAGTACATAAAATTATTGGGATTAATCCTCGGTATTGTGGCTGTGAATGTTCTGGCATTCTCACCCGGCTTTATCGGGCTGAATTTCGGGGAGGGTGCATTCACAACTGCGCTATCCGTTACCCTGTTGTTCGGTAGTGCAATGGCACTTTTATATGGCAGTTATACCTTGTTGTTGAGGCAGCCGATAGTCCTGCCCGTGAAGCATATCGAAACACATGAAGATTATGTGGAAGCTTTATCTTTTTATAGACGCATCAAGGTCCTCGAAGAAGATATTACGCTGGGGCTGTCCCAACTTAGCCGGATGAAAAAGAAGAAAGAAACACTCTTGAATGTGCTTCATCAGCGGTTTGATCCGGGGGAACTAAGCTACAAAAAATTCGCATCGGTCACGCTGGAAGTGGAGAAGCTGTTGTACCTGAATATCCGCAGTGTGCTGAACCGGTTGAATGTATTTGATGAAGCCGACTATGCCAACATGATGAAATCCAAATCCTCAAACCTTCCCCAAAAACTTTTTCAGGAAAAAACCAAGGTATACAACGATTATCTGTCTTATGTGAAGAATGCATTACACACCAATGAGGAAATTTTGCTCAAGCTTGATCAGTTGTTATTGGAGATTTCACGCCTCGACAGCTTTGAAGCCGGAGATATTGAACAGATGCCTTGTATGCAGGAGATTGATCAGTTAATCAAGCACACCAAATTATACAGACAGTGAGGGGTTGCTCGTATGGCCAAGAAGGGAAAGTTTTTTTTCATATCGATTGTAATGCTGGTACTCGTATTTGGTCTGGTCTATGCAGGGATTACACTGACGTCGAACTTTGGCAAGTCGACCACACAGGTGAGCACAGAGAATGCAGGTAAGGAACTGGGCAAACTGTACGCGGACATTGCACCAGCAACGGCAGAACCGGTCAAAGGACAGATTGATCTCGATCCGGTCGATGTGGCGGAATCACTGCCGGATATCTCCAAATTCGCAATTGCCGTAGAGAATACAACGAATGATTACGTCGAAATTTTCTCTTCCCCAGAGAAGTCGGGCAGCGGGGTAGACGGCTGGTTAACCGAGGTGGGCGAGGAATTCAACAAAGCGAATATCAGCGTTGGTGGAAAACCGGTATCGGTCAAAATCCGCAACATTGCCTCCGGAACCGCTACCGATTATATCAAGTCGGGCAAGTATATACCGGATGCATTCACACCTTCCAATGAACTGTGGGGCGAGATGGTTGAGGCCAGTGGGGTGAAGACAGAGATGGTCTCCAAGCGATTGGTTGGGAATGTTCCTGGTATTGTCATTTCTAAAGCCAAGTATGATGCACTGGTTGATACCTATGGCTCCGTTAATGTAAAAACCGTAACCGAAGCGATTGCCAACAATGAACTCGCGATGGGATATACCGATCCATTTGCCAGCTCCACCGGACTGAACTTTCTGGTGACTGCACTGAATACGTATGATAGCGCCAATCCGTTGGGAGAGAAGGCGATTGAGGGATTTGAGAAATTCCAGACGAATGTTCCGTTTACGGCCTCGACAACCATTCAGATGCGGGAAGCGGCCAAGTCAGGCAGACTGGATGCCTTTGTACTCGAATACCAGACGTATGTGAATACCGCTGATCTCAAGAGTGGTTACGTCTTTACACCTTTTGGCGTGAGACATGACAGTCCGCTGTATGCATTGGGACAATTGCCGCAGAACAAACAGGAGATTATCCAGAAGTTTGCGGAATTCGTAACCCAGGCGAAGTACCAACAATCAGCGGAAGAGTTTGGTTTCAACGGGTTGCAGGATTACAAATCCGAACTGGCCACCGTGGATGGCGGCACGTTGTTGTCTGCACAGAAAGTATGGAAAGAAAAGAAAAACGGCAGCAAACCGATTGCCGCGGTGTTCGTGACGGATGTATCCGGAAGCATGGACGGCGAACCGCTTAACCGACTGAAGGAGTCCCTGCGCAAAGGTCAGAAGTACCTGGGTACAGACAACAGTATTGGCTTGGTCTCTTACTCCAGTGGGGTAACCGTGAATCTGCCCATTGCCAAGTATGATACGAACCAGCAGTCCATGTTTGTCGGAACAGTGGATAGTCTGCAAGCTGGCGGAGGGACGGCGACCTTTGACGGGATCGTGGTAGCGATGAAGATGCTGGAAGATTACATGGCTGCTAATCCAAACGTGAAGCCTTTAATCTTTGTCCTGAGTGATGGCGAGACCAATGAAGGTCACACCCTGAAGGATATTCGGGATCTGGTCGAGACGTACCAAGTGCCGATCTATACGATTGGGTACAACGCAGACATCAAGGCTCTGGAGAGCATCTCCAGTATTAACGAAGCGGCAAGCATCAATGCCGATACCGATGATGTCGTGTACAAGATCGGTAACCTGTTTAACGTACAGATGTAATCTAAAGGGGGAACTATAGATGTCATTTTCAATGGAAATACCGAGCCACAAGGAAATTCAGAAGGTGATTGAAGAAGAGGTGAAACCCGTGCCCGCCGAGGTCGCGGAGCTTCAACAAGTGGCCGATGCCAACGTAGAGATGATTATGACACTGGATCTCGAATCCCTGGAAAAACGCAAAGAGATTCTGCAATCCATTGACGGCTTTGGTATGAACACGATGAGATCCTCTTCCGAGAAAAACGCCTTGCTTCAAGTCTCCGTTGGACATCTGTCCAAGACGGGAGACGAGGGCGGTCAGGTCGCCAAAGGTTTGACCGAGCTGCATATGCAACTGAAGGATCTCGACCCAAGTGTGGTTGATTTCGCCAAGACCGGCTTCCTCGGGAAATTATTCAATCCGCTTCGCGCCTATTTCCTGAAATACCAGAAGGCTGACGCAGTCATCGCTGACATCGTAACCTCCTTGGATAAAGGCAGATCCACCCTGCGTAATGATAATACAACGCTGGAGATTGAACAGCAGAACCTGCGGGAACTCACCAAACGACTGCAAAAGGAGATTCAGCTTGGCGTACTCATGGATGAGTCCATCGACGCGCAGATTGAAGCGGCCAAGGTCCGCAATGAGGACCCCGAGAAAGTCCGCTTTATTACAGAGGAAGTACTGTTCCCGCTCCGTCAGCGGGTCATGGACCTGCAACAAATGCTGGTCGTGAACCAGCAGGGTATCATGGCGATTGAAGTGGTCATTCGCAATAATAAGGAACTGATTCGAGGGGTAGATCGGGCGAAAAATGTAACGATCTCAGCACTGAAAATTGCCGTTACCGTAGCGAGTGCTCTCTATAATCAGAAGATTGTATTGCAGAAGATTGAGTTGTTGAACCAGACAACCAACGATCTGATCGCGGGTACATCCAAAATGCTCAAAGATCAGGGAATTGCCATCCAGAAGCAGGCATATGAAGCCAGCATTTCCGTGGATACGATGAAACAGGCGTTCACCGATGTGTTGTCAGCACTCGATTCGATTAGTCTTTATAAGCAGGAAGCCCTGCCTAGAATGCGCGAGACGATTAACCAGTTCCGTGAACTTGCGGATACCGGAGAGCAGCAGATTCAGCGTTTGGAGAAAGGGCAGAAGCTGGGGCTGTAATGAGCAGATTAAGGCCAAGGACATAATCTGAAGGAAAAGACTCCCAAGGGAGTCTTTTTTTGATACCGTTTTTGCATAATTCATGGTATTGCTCCGCGTACCGAATTTCGACGAACAGAATCATTCCGAACTACCTGTTGTAGATGGGGAGCTGCTTGTTGTTTTAATCCAACCACTGATGGAATCTCCATATACAATTATAGCCAATTGGATTAAAATTAAAGAGGTTTATAGTCGGGCAATTGGACTAAATATATACAGAAATAGAGGGATATGATGAAGGGTCAGAAGGTGTTTGCCATACTGCTGGGAGCGACTGTTGTATTGAGCGGTTGTGGCGGGATTGAGATTACGATTAAGGAAGAAGGGAAGAGCCAAGAATTACAGGAGACAACCAAACCAGTTGTACAGTCAGACGTAGTTCAAAGCGGAGAGCAGGTAGAGTTAGCGGTTGACTCGAAGAGCGAAGCTCAAAAGGAAGTTAACAAGGTTCAAGAAGATACGGCTCAGGAAATAACAGTAGAGAAACCTAAGGAAGAAGCAAGCTACGCTGTGGCTGAGACGTCGGCAGAACAAAGTATTGATTATCTGAAGCCAACGTCATCAGAAATAAATCTACGCGTAGCACCTAGTATCAATGCAAGATCAGTAGGTATCCTATACCAAGACGATGAAGCTGTATATCTGCACCGCAAAAATTTTGATCCCACGGACGGGCGTACCTGGTATCAGGTAAGTATTTCGGATGGAAGCATCGGATGGGTGAGCAGTAAAGTGGTGAAGCAATCGGATGGTCGTTATTACGAAGGAAATGCGTACTCCATATCTAAAGCCCAGTTCATGACCGTATCGGTGGCCCATGCCAATATGCGAGATATACCTTCGATTAACGGATCTGCAGTTGCCGTTGTGGACAAAGGAGATCAGTTGGAACACTGGGGCGGTTCCGTCTATGATCCATCAGATGGGTCGTACATGGTACGAAGTGTGGACAAGAGATGGGAAGTACGGATGGATTAGTGGCAAAGTAATCACTTGGTAGACGGAATACTAGGATTTTATATACCAAGTTTACAAGAGATACATATTAGCATTTTGCTACATTTAAACAGTCTAAACGGACCAGAGCTAGAGGAGCACCAGCTTCTTTGCTGAATTTACTCACTAGGATATGAGAAATACGTATATGGAAGATACATCCGCGAACTTACGGTTGAATGAGGGTAACCTGCCGATTCAACCGTTCTTTTTATTTTAACAATATGGAACTGCTAAGAAGGAGAATTCTATACAGGGGGACGCTTTAAAGTGTTGTCAGGCTTGTAATGAATGATCTTGAATAACTCCTCGGCCATGTAGACGGGACTATGCTTGAAATCCTGTCTGATCCACTCCATGATCATGCCAAATATCGCATGAGACTGGTAGCTTGCCAACAGTTCATGGTTAATGTGCTGCGGGAAGATATGATTTAGATCCTGTAAGGAGAGATCGCGAAGAACATCACAGATCATGCGCTGAAAGTTGGAGGAAGCCTCCGATTTAACAACCAGTGTATAGAATTGTGCGTGCTGGTGCACATGTTCAAATATGGTGATCGCCGAAGATGGCATAAGATTGACCTCGAACTCTTCCATATCCTGATAAGGTTTGCGAAAAGAAGTCACCAGATCCTGAATCACATCATCGATGATTTCGTTGAACAGGTCTTCTTTGTACTGATAATGCCTGTAGAAAGTACCTCGATTCAGGTCGGCGCGCTGGACAATATCCGTGATGGAAATTTCTTTAAAGGGATGTTTTTGCATCAACTGGATGAGAGCATCCTTCAGCGCAGCTTTTGATTTCTTGATTCTTCGGTCCATCGAATTCGGAGTTTCAGACATCTTTTTTCCTCCTCGCGAGTTCACTTTATTAATTAAAGAACATTTGGGCTTAGTAGTGTTGTTTAACGTACAACTGGACAAGCTTTTACTGATTGAAGTGAAACGCTATGACTTATTATACTAAGGATAAGAGTTAATGAACATTTGTTTGTTAACTTATTGTAAACGAATACACAAAGGAGGATACATGGAATGAAACTTCAAGATAAAGTGGCAGTTGTTACAGGTGCTGGTTCAGGTATGGGGAAAGCGATCGCCACGTTGTACGCCCAAGAGGGTGCGAAAGTAGTCGTATCGGATATTAACGAGGAATCCGCACAGGCAGTAGTGAATGATATTAAGGCACAGGGCGGGGAAGCGATTGTGGTTCTGGCCAATGTAGCCAAAGAAGAAGATGTGCAGAATCTGATTGATACAACGGTGAGCACATACGGTACAGTAGATATTCTGATTAACAATGCGGGCATTATGGATGGTATGGAGCCTGCAGCGGATATAACGGATGAGAAGTGGGAGAGATTGTTCGCTGTGAACACAACCAGTGTGATGCGGACAACACGAAAAGTATTGCCGATCTTCCTGGAGAAACAAAAAGGCGTCATCGTGAACATTGCTTCGGCAGGTGGATTGCACGGCGGACGTGCAGGAGCAGCCTATACGGCTTCCAAACATGCGGTCGTGGGCTTCACTAAAAATACAGGGTATATGTATGCTGAGCAAGGCATTCGTTGTAATGCGATCGCTCCAGGTGCCGTGGCAACCAACATCAGCGCATCCATGGCTGGTATTAGCCCATACGGTGCAGGGCGGCAACAGCTGGGCATGGCAATCAACCCACGCATTGGGACGAGCGAAGAGATCGCCAAGGTGGCCTTGTTCCTTGGGTCGGACGAGTCCAGCTTCGTGAACGGAACCGTTGTTACAGCTGATGCAGGCTGGAGCTCTTATTAATCCGTTCAAGCGCAGTCGAGCATGGAGCACTGAAATGTGCGAACAGTCAGGAAGCCGCATAATCATATGCGGCTTCTTTTTTTGTGTTACTCCGAAAACGGTGGACCCACAGTGTCATATCCCGTATTGGGACAAACGTTTGCATTACTACACGGATGCTCGAAATGGATCAAATTGAGGGTGGCTTTGGTTTGGAAAAGAGTGAGGATTCGCGCACGATCAGACGATGGGGGATAATGACCGGATTATGAGGTTGTGGTTCCCCGCTTAGAATTTTCAACAATACCTGAACGGCTGTATAGCCCAGCTGATAGGTTCCAATGTCTATAGAACTTAAGGGTGGTGAAGCCAGCTCCGATAGTGCAATATTGTTAAAACTGACCACGCTGATATCCTCAGGCACCAGATAATGAAGCTCGGCAAGAGCTCTCAGTACCCCAAAGGCCACATTGTCATCAATGACAACGATTGCGGTGGGTCTGTTCGGCAAGGACATGAACAGCGACATCGCCCTGAATCCACTTTCCTGCAGAAATTCGCCTTCCACAATCCAGTCACTATCGGCATCCAGCCCGGCTTGGGCAAGCGCTTTTTGGTATCCTAACATGCGATCATGCGATAACGTAATGTCCGGTGGGCCGCTGACAAATCCGATTCGCGTATGCCCTTGGGCGATCAGATGATGTGTCGCATCATAAGCAGTCTGTACATTATCGTTATCCACCATGGGGGCATTGGGATGAGCTTCACTGCGACCGATTAACACAAAAGGAAACTTTTCCGCTTCCAAAAATGTGATGATGGGATCGTCTCGTTTGGACCCAAGCAACAGAATGCCATCCACTCTACGACCATGAACAAGGCGGGATATCGCGTGCAGTTCATTGTCTGATGAAGTTTCAGTAGTTAGCAGCAATTCATAATTCATACGCGTGGCATGTGTAATAATACCTCGCAGCAGTTCCCCGAAAAAGTAATTCTGGAACAATTCTTCAGCAGGACGTGGAAGCATAATGCCAAGAGTATGTGTTGTCTTGGAAACCAGGCTCTTCGCCATGATGTTGGGATGGTAGTTTAATTCCTTCATGATTTGCTTCACTTTGAGAGACGTCTTGGTGCTGATTCTGGGATGGTTTGAAATCACCCGTGACACTGTAGAAGGGGAAACACCCGCCAATTTGGCAATATCCTTGATCGTAATCATGTAAAAAATCCCTTCTGAACAATCGTATAAATATCCTCCTATGGTAATCCAAAGGATACGATAAATCAATTGCTAACTGCCAAATATGAGATGCACAGGAAGTAAAATAAAGGAAGAAAGAGTCTGAACAAGGAAACAGGAAATTACTGTAGGTAAAAGAGGTAAATTGGTTAAAATTGAGCAAATATGGCTTGTGCAAACGTTTGTGCAAAGAAAGTACAGTATTGTATGATGTGATTGTTATTGTAGCGCTTACATCTGTGGATTTACATACTTCTCGACTAGTTTACCCCTACATATTGAACGGAGGAGTCATCTTGTCTTCCATTTGAGCAAACGTTTGTACAAAAGTGAACATGGAATGCAAAACCTGACAACATACGCAGACAAAAGGGTGAAAAGCGCGAACATTGTTGGACCAAGCAGAGGGAAGGGGACATTTTAGATGAGAAAATGGCAAGGGGCAACATTGTCCGTCATGATGGCTTTTACACTGGCTGCGTGCGGGGCTGGAGGCGGAAGTCCATCTCCAACTACGGCAGGTGAGAATCCGGAGGAAGTGGTAGAGCTGACAGCCGAGAACCTTCAACCGGAAGAAGGGGCAACGCTGGTGATCTGGGAGGACAAAAATCAAAGCAGTTTTATTGAGCAAAGAGCCAAAAAATTCGAAGAGAAGTATGGGGTAACGGTCAAAATGGAGGAATTACCTCCAACCGATCAGGTAACCAAACTAACGACGGATGGCCCGGCGGGTCTCGCAGCAGATGTCGTCGTTTTCCCTCATGATAAGATTGGTAGCGCTTCAGAGGCGGGACTTATTCTACCCAATGACATATTCGAAGCAGAGACCGTAGAGAACGCCAGCGACAACGCACTGAAGGCGGTGACGTTCAAGGATATCTTGTACGGCTATCCGTACAGCGTGGAGACCTATGCTCTCTTTTACAACAAAGCATTGTATCCAGAAGCTCCGAAAAACTTTGATGAGATTATCAGCTTCGCCAAGACGTTCAATAACGTGAAATCCAATCAATATGCGCTGATGTGGGAATTGCAGCAATTTTACTATAACTATGCATTCCTGGCTTCACAGGGCGGTTATATTTTTGGGGACAACGGGATGGATAGCGCGGATCTCGGTCTGAATAACGAAGGAGCCCTGAAGGGTGGACAGTTCTTGCAGAAGCTGAAGTCGGAAGTATTGCCGCTCAAGATGGGTGACGTGAACTATGATATCAAAAAAGGATTATTCTCCAGCGGCAAGCTGGCTATGGATATTAACGGTCCGTGGACCATTGCCGATTATCGCGATGCCGGTATTGATTTTGGCGTTGCTCCGCTTCCGGCAATTGATGGCAAACCGATGACCTCCTTCTCAGGAGTTAAAGCCTATTATGTAAATGCATTTACACAATACCCGAATGCGTCGAAGCTCTTGGCAGCGTTCCTTTCCAATGAAGAGGCTCAGATGGAGAACTTTGATCTAAACGGTACACTCCCTGCGAACAAAAACGTGGCTGCTGATTCGAAGGTGCAGGAGGACCCGATCAATAAGGCGTTCTTGGAACAGTTCAACAACTCGACACCAATGCCTTCACTTCCGGCCATGGACAGTGTCTGGGGACCGATCACGTCTGCCATTACGGATATATGGGATACCGATAAGGACGTGAAGGCATCGCTGGACAATGCTGTGAAACAGATCCAGGAAAGCCTTGCTACTGTCCAATAGGGACGAACGACGAATGCGAAGATATGCATAAGAATTGTATAGATTGAACTTCATATTTACACAAAAACGGAGAGGTCAGTGTAAGTACACTTTGTTCAATGTATACAGGTTAGCAAGAGGCGGGGAGGAGAGAGCAAATGCAACAGCAGCATGTCCCGGTGCCCGTTGGACCGAACAGGGAAAGACAGCATCGGATGACAGCGGCTATATGTTCCATCATACTGCAAGGTCTTGGGCAGCTGTACAATCGACAGTGGATTAAGGGAATTTGTCTACTGTTACTGGAGGGGGCAGGGCTTGCGTACCTGCTTCCTCGCCTGTCACAGGCCGTATGGGGCATATGGACACTGGGGGAAAATACACAGCGTTTTGTCAAAGTGAATGGGTCCACCGTACTCCAAAGGGGAGACCATTCCATCTTTTTGCTGTTGGATGGCATTATCGTATTGCTTGTGTTTTTTGTGTTTATCCTGATCTACATCTTGAATATCCGGGATGCGTATGTCACGGGACTCGCAAGGGAGGAAGGGAAGAAGACTCTGGGCGCAGCGGCTTCGCTTCGGAACATGATGGACAAAAACTTTCCCTACCTGTTTCTGTCCATCCCGGCACTGGGCATTCTTTTCTTCACCGTTATGCCGATTCTGTTTACGATCACCATTGCATTTACCAACTACTCAGCCCCGGACCACATTCCGCCAGCCAAACTCGTGGACTGGGTGGGCTTCAAGACATTCAGTGATCTGATTCAGTTGAAATCCTGGAGCCAGACATTCTACGGTGTACTGACCTGGACGGTCATCTGGGCCATTCTGGCGACAGTCACCACCTATTTTGGCGGTGTGCTTGTGGCGCTGTTGATTGAACAGCGGGGCATACGCTTCAAGAAGCTGTGGCGTACGATTTTTATTCTGCCTTATGCGATCCCGCAGATCATTTCTTTGCTGCTCATGCGTAATCTGTTTAATGGCCAGTTTGGACCAATCAATACGTACATGAGAGCGTTTGGGCTGGAGGGATTGCCCTGGCTGACAGATCCGTTCTGGGCGAAAGTCACCGTCATTGTTGTCAACATGTGGATCGGTATTCCCGTCAGTATGGTGCTCATTCTGGGTGTATTGACAGCCATCCCTCGTGATCTCTACGAGGCTGCGGAAGTGGATGGAGCATCCGCATTTCAGAAATTTCGAATTATTACGATGCCGTTCATTCTTTTTGCTACAACTCCGGTACTCATTATGCAGTTCGCCGGAAACTTCAACAACTTCAATGTCATCTTCCTGCTGACGAACGGAAATCCGCTACGCGGAGATTATCAGTACGCGGGGGCGACGGACCTGTTGGTAACCTGGCTCTACAAGCTCACGCTCGATAATAACAAGTTCAATATGGCTTCAGCGGTAGGGATTATTATCTTCCTCATCATCGCTTCATTCTCCATCTGGAACTTCCGCCGCTCCAAATCATTCAAGGAGGAGGACATGATTCAATGAAGACACGTAATAATCCGCTGCGTCTGGCCCTGAGTTATGTGTTATTGGTGATTATCGCTATTGTCTCCATCTACCCGGTACTCTGGATCTTTCTCTCTTCCCTGAGACCGGGTGCGGCATTGTTCAGTGAACGGTTGTGGCCCGAAGCATTCACGCTGACTCATTACGGTGAACTGTTCAATAATCCGTCCTTTATGTATGGAAGATGGTATATGAATACGCTGAAAATTGCCTTTTTCACGATGATCTTCTCCACGTTGATGGTGACACTCGGAATGTACGCACTGTCCCGCTTCCGCTTCCGTGGACGTAAAACCATTCTCTCCACCATGCTGATTCTTGGCATGTTCCCAAGCTTTATGAGCATGATTGCGATCTATATCATTTTGCTGCAAGTCAAATTGCTCGATACCCACGCTGCGCTCATTCTGGTCTATTCTTCAGGAGCGGTACTCGGTGGATTTATCGTCAAAGGTTTCTTTGATACGATTCCCCGCAGTCTGGATGAAGCGGCCCGCATGGATGGTGCGAGTCATCTGCGTGTATTTACCAGCATCATCCTGCCCTTATCCAAGCCAATGCTGACCTATGTGGCATTAACCAGTTTTACTGGTGCGTGGATGGACTTTATCTTCGCCCGCCTGGTATTGCGGACGAAGGAAAACTGGACGCTGGCGGTGGGGATGTGGGATCTGGTCAATCGGTATCAGGACAGTAACTTTACCATGTTTGCTGCGGGGGCGGTTCTGATCGCCATCCCAATTACCCTGCTGTTTGTTTTCTTGCAACGATTCCTTGTTCAAGGTCTGACGGCAGGAGCTTCCAAAGGTTAATTCTGCGCCATAACAACATAGTCAGCCGCGATACCTGCGGCACATTCCAATCAGGCACTTCCGTGATGTCATGTCTTTGTCGACTGACAGAACTGCGGAAGTGCCTGGTTCTATATGGGCTCGAATCTTGATTAGGGAGGAACGTGATGTATGGGCATAAACCCGTCCAGTGAGCCCGAGGTTATGGGATATCAAGGAGGACAAGCTGCATTGCAAAATGCCAAGACTCCGCGAACGCTTTGGCGTAATGTTACCTTTCGGAGAATCTTGTATGGCTATGCGATCTCCGTATTCGGGGATTGCTTCAACGGGATTGCGATCAGTCTGTGGGTGTTACAGACCACAGGGAGTGCAAAGAGCATGGCGGCCGTACAGATCTGTAATATGGCCGTCAGTTTTTTATTTGGATCGGTGGCGGGTACGGTTGCAGACCGATTGGATCGCAGGAAGCTGATGCTGGCCTCGGATGTATTCCGCGGCGTAATGGCTGTGCTGATTGCGATTAGCTTATTTGGTTGGCATGCGCCGTTCCCGGTGGTACTGCTGTTGCTCTCACTCTCCATGTTTTCAAGCCTGTTTCAGGCACCTGCATTCCACGCCTCTGTAGCAAGTATGGTAGGCAGGGAGCATATTCAACAAGCAACCGGAACCATTCATATGGTGGATAATCTTGCCCGGATCAGCGGTCTTGCCGCGGCGGGAGTTGCTGTGGCTGCGTTTGGAGGATTCGTCGCCATATTAATTACAGGGGCAACCTTCCTATTGTCCGCAGTCTGTGTGCTGATGGCAGGCCGCTTTCCTGTGGTACAGCGATCCGTTAGTCAGCAGACCACGTTTGTTCAGGAATGGCGCAGTTCGTTCGGCTACATTTATCGGAATCGTCTAATTCGATCCATTGTATTGCTCAATCCGGTGCTAATCTTGTTTTTCATGTCTGCCATGATGCTGGTTCAAGTGATGGCGGTCAAGGTATGGGAGGCGAATCCGGTACAGTTTGGATTAATTGAGACCTGTATTCCGCTTGGATATATGATTGGCTCTGCACTGCTGATTGCTTCGGGAAAACGATTGAAGCGAAGAGGAAGATGGGTATTTATCGGTCTGATTGTATTAGGACCACTCTATATTTTACTGGCGAATGTATCCTCACCAATCATGGCGTTGCCGTTAATCGTGGCCGGAGGTGCGATGTTCGCCTGCTGTACGATGCTCACTCAGATTATGCTGAGGACAGCCGTTCCAGACGAGCTGCAAGGAAGGGTCTATGGTGTCGTTGGAACAATCACCAGTACAGCGCCTATTCTGGGATTGACTGTTGTCTCCGTATTGGCAGATCAGTGGGGGGCAGCTTCTGTGCTGCAAGGCGTGGGCATACTGCTGCTGGCGACAGGTATTCTGGCCGCTACAACCTTGAAGTCGATCCGAACCTATCAATAAAACGTATTAGGATTATCAATGATATGGATTGAACCACATGTACACATCAGCAGAGAGTGAGATAGAGGTAATCTTAGCAGCTTATGAAGAACCTAAGCATTCTGGCTAAGCAAAACAAAACAGAACAAAACCCGGAGCACACGCTGCGTTAGCGTAACTACTCCGGGTTAGCTTGTGGACAGAATATTCTATTGCCAGTTTACATTTACAGTCGCTGTTCCGCTGGTTGGTGTGGTGAACGTGTGGTTGGAGCCACCTTCCCACGTAATGGTTGCTCCATTTTTCTTGAAGAATTTGAACTCCAGTTGTTTACCGGCAGGAACGCTCACATCATAGTACCAAGTTGGGTAGGCATGGATAACTTGATTGAAAGCAGGTCCAATAGCGGTGGTGCCCGTACTCCAGTTGCCGAGTTCTGCCACATTACCTGTAAGATAGATGTTCTGACCCAGAGTGGTGGAAGCGTTGTTAATGACAAATCGTACAGTGACCTGATCACCCGTAAGGATGGTGAAGTTGTTATACGCATTGCTGTTGACGCCATTCGCAGCTACCTTCACAGCATAATTGCCTGCGGCAACAGCTGGGATCGTCACTTTGATCTGTGTATCTTCCCATGAGGTGATAGCAGCACCGGTAACGGCTGTTGTACCGAAGTATACGGTACCTTTGGAGGAGCCAAATCCACGTCCGCTAATGGTAACAACATTATCCGGTTTACCCATCACCGGACCTACATGTCCGATCGTTGGTGTTGTTTCACTTGTTGTATACTGCCAGACCGCGGTTGCTCCGGCTGCCAGAGTGAATGAAGAGACGGTACCATTGGTGGAAGTGATGTTATTACCGTTCAGTGCGCCGCCCAGTACATCGGTGTAGTTGCCTGTTGGCAGTGAAGTGCTTAGATTCGCAATGCTCGCTGGTGTGGAGAGATTACGGTTCACGGCAACAACAGCTACACTTTTGCCGAATTTGCGCTCATAGATATACACATCATTATTGATCCAGCGTTGCTGCGTGGAGCCGTAGGCAATGGCCGGATTAGATTTGCGAAGAGGGGCCAGCTTGCTGATGACGTTGAAGGCTGTTGTTGTTTTGGAGAAAGAAGGCATTTTGGCCCGATTGTCAGGGTCCCCGTTACCTGTCAGATACTGTTCGGTACCATAATAGATGGCAGGTACGCCGCGTGAAGTCAGCGTGAAGGCCAGCGCCTGTTCCAGACGACGGTTATTGACGGCACTTGTTTTGAAGCGATCCATATCATGGTTGTCGATAAACGTAACTTGATCATTCACCTGATTGTAATCTGCCGCTGTACCTGTAATCATCGAATCGAGGGCATGCATGTTGGATGTGTTATCCCGGAAGACGTTACGTACGGCAGAGTTAAAGCGGAAATCAAGCAGGCTCATCCCGGAATCGTTGGCAAATTCCGTGTTATCCGCATCGGATGCAGCAGATCCCAGGAACCATTCACCGAAGGTGAATACTGGCTGGTGTGCATAGATGGAGGACATCCAGCTCTTTTGCCAGCCGAGAGGCATATGTTTCACCGCATCCACGCGAATGCCGTCCACGCCCATATCAAGCCAGAGCTTGATTGCATCTTTGAAATATTGGTCAATGGTACTGTTATTGTGATTCAGGTCAGCCAGGTCATAGAGGTTTTTGTAGATACCATTCTCCAGGGAGGAAAAATCGGAGCCGCCGTTGTGATGGAAAAATCCATTTGTATCATTTGTGTATCCGCCAACCAGGTTACCATTATCGTACAACTTGCCATTCTCAGCAAAGGACGTATCGGTTTCCATGGCAGGAGACGTATGGTTCGGTGCAAAGTCAATTACGATCTTGATGCCTTTGGCATGAGCGGTTGTAATCAGATTTTGAAAGTCAGCCATCGTTCCGAAATACGGATTGGTCTTTTTGAAATCACGTGCCCAGTAGCCATGATAAGCTGTGTTGATTACGCCGCCATAGTTGATCGTGGCGAAGATATTCTCAACCGGCTGGGAGATCCACAATGCCGTAACGCCCAGATCGCTGAAATAGTTATCGTTGATTTTGTTGATCAGGCCCTGCCAGTCTCCTCCGCAATACAACTTCAGGTTGCTACATGTAGCATCGTAGGCAGCTCCGGTGGGATTGTTGGAAGGATTGCCGTCCAGGAAGCGGTCCGTAAAGATCTGATAGATGACGTCTGTACTAAAGTTCTGCTTGTTGGTAACTGCGGTATCCGCATCGGCATAGATCGCGGAAGCAGGCAGATAGGGAAGTGCGCCTCCTGCAAGTAAACTGAGTGTCAGTGTTGTGCTGAGGAGTACACGTTTGGCCATTTGAAACATAGTAATCCACCCTTCTCGTGAATGTAGTAGTTTAAATAAACAACCAACCTGGCTCTTGAATAATAGCGCTTTCAATACAACGGAATGATACGCAGTGGATTGAAGACTTCCCTCCTTTTGACACGCCAACAACCCCGGCATCTCCTTCGGGAGTTACCGGGGTTGTCCTAAACCGCTCTGGTTTAAAAGCATGGCCCTCGAGTTATGATCACAACGTTATCGTAAGAAATATTGGATCTTATGTCAATAACTTTTTTGAGAGCATTTATTTTCTATTTTTATGTTTACAAAAGTACGTTCGCGCATTAAACTATTCGCAGATTCACAATATAAGGGCTATGTATCCCGGGACACGCACGTGTGTTTTGGGACAACCCCGTCTCTTCTGAGGCGGGGTTATTTGTATTATGCAGTCGAATCGGGAGAAGAGAGGCGGTTGATGATCGTTGAGTACCCATTCTGTCATCGAATGTTTGGAAGGCATTCAGGCGTCACGGCTGGGCAATATCCGCAACATTTATGTGTATCTCCCGCCCGGTTACCATGAGCAGACAGCTCGGCATTATCCGGTTCTGTACGTTCATGCAGGGCAGCGGGCATTTGGTCCGTCCGGGCCAGGCAATGAAACATGGAACATGGATCAGGCAGCAGACGGTCTTATTTCTTCCGGGCAGATTGAATCACTGATTATTGTCGGCATTACGCATATCCGTCCAGTCACGCACAACGAATTCTATCACTTCATCGCTCCGGAGAGAGAGGCCGTGAGTGTGGGGTGCTCAGGCATCGCTTATGAGCATTTTATCATTCATGAACTCAAGCCGATCATTGATCATCGTTACCGGACGTTGCCGGACAAGGAGAATACCGGGCTGTTGGGTTCATCTGCTGCTGCACTTTGTACATTTCACATGGGAATGCGAAATCCCGATGTTTTCGGAAAACTGATCATGATATCGCCATTCTATGTGGATGTGCAGCTGGACGAAACATCGGAAAGCGGGCTGTTGGAAGAAAACATGTATCGCTTGCCAGAAGAGGTACCCGACGTTCGGATGTGGATGGATATTGGAGACACGGAAGGTCTGTTTCTGCCTTCCCAGGTCAGAAGGGTAGCTCATCAATTACTTGAACGCGGAGTCAGATCGGATGAGGACTTGGCATTTTTGGAACAGCCGGATGCCTGTCATCAGGAAGGTGACTGGGGAGCACGCGTTCATCTCCCGTTACTATACATGTTCGGCCACGTTGGTAAACCCACCTCGCTCAAACTGCTTGGCAGGGATGTCATCGGACTACAGGGTGGAATGACCGTGTGTATCAATGCACAAATGCACTATGAGAGCGGGTGGGTTCAGAGTCTGCTGCATGGGAATTATTCTTCAAGTGACCCGGATGTAATCCAGGTTCGTTCGAGTGGAGAACTGGTGCCTGTCGGTATTGGAAGTGCATCCATCACGCTGAATATGGGGGGACTGTCTGCTACACGCATCTACACTGTCGTTCCTAAATTGTCCACTCATGTGGAGGTCTGCATTCATGCAGAGGTAGCCTCAGAGGAAGGGCGGGAGGAAACGATATATGGTGGGATGGGCATGAAACTTGTCCGTTCCGGTATAGGTCGATATGAAGGTTGTTACCGAGTTCCGCGTGATAGTGGATTCTCCTTCCGGTTTACTCGCGGTTTCCGCCGCTTCGAGACCGATGTGGATGGCAAACCTGTTGTCAATCGGGTATTTCGAGCGACAGATGATATGTCTGTACATTATTTAATCCAATCCTGGGGCAGTACTTCAGCCAAAACGGGAACAGGAGGCCCAAAATGATCATTCCTTCATTCGCTCCAGTGCTGGACATTCCCTATTATTATCCCTGCAATTTCCCTCTGATTCATGAAGTGCTCCATCAGCAAGGATCCATCACAAGTCTTGCACTGCTGGCGGCAAGCCGGTTGTACAGCCTTCCATCGTGCGGGGATAACGGACTGGTGAAGCCTTATTTTCACAAACTGGATTATGTTGAGCCGATCTGGGAGATGTATGGTCAGCGAGAGCTGGACAGCTTCGAGGAAGGCAAGGCGCAGATTAGGCAGCATATCGGCGATGGTGGGCTTTTTTTGGCTACAGGAACCAGTTATCATCTGCCTTATTGTGAGGATTATCAGAATCCCGAATACATTCGCAAACACGTGAAGCAAGGCTCCCGACTGCATCTGGTAGACCATTGGATTGCCGTGTATGGTCTGGAAGATGAGCATGTTCACGTCTATGATCCAGTGCCCTCCAAGTACAAGGGGAAGGTTGCTCAAAGAGCCTTTCATGATTTCTGGAAAGGGAACCAATGCATACCCGAGCTTGCTCAGGCGAAGCGCAAAGAAAAACTCCGAACGTTTGGCACCATGGACATTCGGGCAACTGTGCAGCTTGACTCTGCCGGGTACCGAGACATGTTGACCCAGGCGTTAACAACGCAGATTGAAGAATTTCTGACAGGCCGGACGATTACACAAGGAGAGCGGAATTATTATTTTGGACATGCGGTGTCTCTGCAGCTCCTGGATACGTTGCATGGAACGAAAGAAGGGGATCAATCCAATGAAATGTTAATTTCGGGTCTGCTGTTCGATATGCGATGGAGCCGGTATTTTCTGCGAGATCTTCTTCAGGAGTCTGCCTTATGGCTAGGTTCACCACTTGATCAATATGCAAGAAAATTCAACGACATCATTGTACGGTGGGAGAAGGCATACAATATGCTGCAGGTCAGCCGGATGAAGAATCACGAGCACTGGAAAGTACAACTGACAGGTGCCATTAAAATGTTGGTCACGGATGAATGGCACTGGTATGAGTCGCTTCGACAGTCCATGCCTCAGGCAGATTGCTTTCAACGTCAGAACGTGCCAATGATTGAACAAGAACACAGGGAGGTTCTGCTTCGTATCGTGCTGGATAGTTGCCGGGAGTTAAATGCATACCATAATACATCGATTCCGCTTGGTGAGGGCGGTAACGCTCCGCTATACGGACGAAATGGGCAACTGGATTCGCTGGAACTCGTGTCATTGCTTGCTGTGGTGGAGCAGGGAATCGAAGATCGATGGGGTACGGGAATGGGAGCTGCTCTGGCGGAGATAGCTGCTGCTTCCATGCCGGAAAGTCCCTATCAGACGGTAGGCTCACTTGTTGATTATCTCGCACAACAATATTCGCCTGCCGGTGAGGAGGAAGCAAAATGTTAAACCAATTCTTGCTTAAACGATTCGAGGAACAGGGACAGCATCCTGCACTGATCTGGAAGGATCAGGAGTACAGCTATCAGTGGCTGCTGGAACGGGTTGGCATTATGGGTGAGTGGATTATAGCAGAAGGGCTGACGGGGCAACTTGTAACACTGGAGGATGACTATTCCCCATATGCAGCGGCGGCATTGGTTGCTTTGCTCGGACAAGGGTGTATCGTGCTCCCCATGGATCGGTACCTGGTTGAAGCCAAACGACAGGAATACATCGAACTGGCACAGGTGAAATGGCGGTTGGGCGTTGAAGAAGGCAAGCTATGCATTCGGCAAACGTGTGAAACTTCTGGAGAGGTTCCTGTGTTGTTAACTACGCTAGCACAGGAGGGTGTAGGAGGACTGGTACTCTTTTCATCCGGATCAACCGGAGTGAGTAAAGCGACTGTGCATCGTGCAGATCGGCTGTTACATCGTTTTCGGCGGCAGGTTCGGCCCTTGCGAACGATTCCATTCATGATGTTTGATCATATCGGCGGTGTGAATACAATGCTGCAATCCCTGTCCAGTGGGGGATGTCTGTGTATCATTGCGGATCGATCTCCCGAAGAAGTGTGCCGGACGATTGAGAAGTTTCGTGTACAGGCGCTGCCTGTCTCCCCAACATTCATGAATCTGTTGCTGCTGGGCAGAAATGATGAGGGGTATGACCTGTCCAGTCTCGAGGTTGTATCATACGGATCGGAAGTGATGCCTGAATCTGTACTGGCAGCCTGGAACCGGAGATTTCCACAGATCAGAACGATACAGGCCTATGGCATGTCTGAACTTGGTATTCTGCCAACCCGCTCCAAAGAACCAGGTTCTCTGCTGTTCTCCATTCAAGATGAAGAGGTCAAGTACCGGGTGGTGGAAGGAGAATTGCAGATTCGTACAGCAACAGCGATGATCGGATATCTGAATGCACCATCACCCTTTACAGAGGATGGATGGCTGCGTACCGGAGATGAAGCCGTATTAGAGCAGGGGTACATTCGAATTTTGGGCCGCCGTTCGGAGATTATTAACATAGGGGGACGGAAGGTATATCCTGCCGAGGTTGAGGGTGTTCTGGAAGAGATGGAATGTATTGAAGCGGCGGTAGTTTCGGGAGAACCGAGTGGTATCATGGGTCAGAGAGTGAAAGTGACTATCCGGCTGGCTACAGAATGTACTCTTACCGATCTGCGGCGGTCCATCTGGGAATATTGTCGGGACAAGCTGCCTTCATACAAGATTCCGCAGAAAATCGTAATTACACAGGGAGAACTCGTAAGTTCGAGAATGAAAAAAATCCGTAAACCGATGATGTCGATATCCTGAACGAAATAATATTTCTCTGATTCGTTAGCCATTGAGCCCGCTTATAAAATGAAGAAATTAATGTGTGGTGGGTTCGTTAGGATATGACGTATAAGATGTAGGAGAGGCTGTCTCTGGTCGACAATATGACCTAGGAGACAGCCTCTTTGATGTTTTTTTCCTTGTTAGCTGTATTTATATCAGGCCTCAGCTGGTTGTTTGACCTCCATTTGGAGTAGGGAGAAGCCGTATGCTTCCAGATCGAGGGTCAGTTTATTTTGCCTAGCTTCCACGGTGTTTGATGTGTACAGATTCCGCCAAACGTTACGCTCTGCCAAAGGGAGTTCAAGAGTACATGGCTCATCTCCCGCATTCAGCACAAGAAGCATGCGCTCACCCGTATGCGAATCCGATCGTTCGATGGCGAGACAAGGGTCTCCGGCTTTTGCATATACAATCTTCAGTTCCGTGCTGCGCAGCGCAGGGTGCTGTTTGCGAAGGGCAATCGAATGGGTGAAGAATTCCAGAAGTTCACGGTTCTGCTTGGTCTCATCCCATTCCATACACTTGCGGCAACCCGGATCATATCCCCCGTCAAGCCCCACTTCGTCTCCATAATAAATACATGGCACACCTGGATACGTAAGCAGCAACGTAACGGCAAGTTTCATCTTGCGCTCGTCTCCATCACACAAGGTCAGCAGTCTGGGTGTATCATGACTTCCGAGCAGATTGAAGGCGGCTTCAGTAACCGTTTGTGAATAGGCTGCAAGCAGTTTGCCGATCTCATTGGCAAATCCGAGTCCGTCGAGTTTTCCGTTCACGGTGTAGTCCAATACCGAATTGGTAAACGGATAATTCATCACAGCATCGAATTGGTCTCCCTGAAGCCACATGAGTGAATCATGCCAGATCTCACCGAGCAGATACGCATCAGGTTTGATGGCTTTTACCGTCTGACGGAATTCACGCCAGAACTGATGATCCACCTCATTGGCCACATCGAGCCTCCATCCGTCAATGTCCATCTCCTCGATCCAGAAGCGTCCTACCTCCAGCAGGTATGCCTTCACTTCAGGGTGTTCCGTGTTGAGCTTTGGCATAAGCGGTTCAAAGGCAAAGGTATCATAAGTTGGAATGCCATCTTCCACACGAGGCGGCCAGTCTTTGATATAGAACCAGTCTGCGTAGGGGGAAGCGGCTCCATTCTTCATGACATCAACAAAAGGAGGGAACTCTCTGCCGGAATGATTGAACACCGCATCCAGAACGACACGTATGCCACGCTGATGACAGGCCTCCACGAACGCCTTGAACTGTTCATTGGTTCCAAAGTGAGGATCAACCTTCATGTAATCGCCTGTATTATATTTGTGATTCGTAGTGGCCTCGAACAGCGGACAGAAGTAGATGGCATTGATGCCCAGTTGGCTGATGTGATCCAGATGATCAAGTACACCTTGCAGATCGCCACCGAAGAAGTTCACCGGTGTGGGTTCTCCTCCCCAGGGTTCTGCATTGCTGGGACTGATGGAGGGATCACCATTCGCATAACGTTCCGGGAAAATCTGATAAAACACGGCGTCCTTCACCCACGCAGGCGGTTCAAAAATGTCGACCGGATTCATAAATGGAAAATCAAAAAACTCCAGTGGATGATCAGGCAGCGCCTGCTCGAATCCGCGCTCTGTCATCCAGACCGATTCCTCTCCCTGAATCAATTGGAAGCCATACCGTAATCTGCGATAGGGAGGTGAAGTCTCGGCTTCCCAATAATCGAACATTTCATCCCGGGCAAAGATGTGCATGGGAATGTGTGTGATCGTTCGGTCCCAGGCATATTTATCCCCGGTAATGGCAATCACTGCATCCAGATCATCACGTTTGGAACGAAGTCGCAAATGCATGGTCGAGCGGTCATAAGCATAGGACCAATTGAGTTTGGGGCGATGGTAAATGGCTTCAAGAATCATGTAAAACACTCCTCGTTAAATGATGAGATTTCAGATCAATGCGGCCATGAACGCAAAAAAAGGCACAACCTCAATTGTTCACGAGGTTGTACCTTTCGGCAGCATAGCCTTTTGATTATAGTGTTATTATACGAATTAACTCAGCAAAAGAAAACACTTTTCTTCCTTAAATTTCAAATTGTTTTATTCGAAATGTAGGATGCATATCTGCAATTACTGTTTTTTATAAATCAAATCCAAGTTTATTGGCGTATGCAGAGAATTCTTTGTGAAACTTCTCGATATTTTTCTTGCCAGCAGCAATTTTGGCATTGGATTGTTTCAGGAGAGCACTGTTTACCGTTGTTTTGGAGACCGCTTTTTTAGCAAGTTGGAATCCTTCCAGCTGTGTATAGCTACCTTTGATCAAGTTGGCATGGATTTTTTTCAATTCCGCATTTTGCGGTTTAATCAACTTCAGCTTGGATACATATTTGGTGTAGTTAGGAACCGCTGTGTTGGTCAGTTTCAGGTAAACGGACTTGCGATTGGATGATGTAATGTAAAATCCACCTCCCAAAGCATTAAAGGCTTTCTCCTCATATACCGACGCGGTATCCAACTGATCCAGGTAGTTGAGGAAATCTTCTTCTTCGACTGTAGGGATCGGTTCTTGTTCGGACGTGTCAACTTCTTCATAGTATTCGTCTTCCGAATATGTAGTGGTTGAGTCATCCGCAGCTGAGGCGTAGGACCCCGCAGGTGCGAATACCCCGCCAAGCAAGACAAAACTCATAATGATTGATAGTACCCATGATTTCTTCACGTGTTAATATCCCCTATCTATAGATGTGATTTTATTCCAATGGATAATCTAACATAGTGCGACAAGAAATTACAGGAATTGTTTTACAGTAAAACCCTTGGTTGGATGCATATGAATGCATATGAATGAATAATGTTTCACCAGCAAAAAGGGCTTGCACTAGATGAAGCTAAAAGTAAGAAGAGAAATTGGTATGTTAAGTAAGAAAGAAAAAATTACATATACGGTTTATGTGGAATTGGATTATATCATTGATTTCAGAAGTGATATGGTTTGAAGTAGAATGAAAATTTTTTCCAAATAAATGCTTGTATAATGATTTCATCTCCATTACAATTCAGTTGATAATGAGATTCAATATCATTTATCAGAAAAAGGGAGACGGGTTACATCACATTGTGGCTGTTTACAACAAGTCCATCTACGTAGAAAGGTAAACCGGAAGATCTCGTTACACAGGACATGGTCCAGAAGGTTTTCCAGATGGAGTGTGAGATTGCAGTCGGGTCCACTGTCCGGCACACCAACCATTATCCCGCATGGAAGGGGAAGGAAGCTGAATGGAGAACAGCGTTACACTCAGCTGGCCTGAGGATCTGAAGATGCAGATTTTGGCTGCGGAATATCGACTGACGAAGATCCCAAGAATTACTGTCCGACCTGTCTCAATTTAAACCATTAAGTATTTCTCTACGTGTTCCATGATTACTTCAATAAAGATTCGATGAATGATTCAAGCTATATCTCTATTTTTAACCCTCCTCGTCAACGCTTCTACGTTCAATGCAGATAACAGGAACAGGCAAACTCTTGGTTTCATCTGATTCAGAGATTGCCGCGTATGTTGTACCTGTTATTCGATGTAACAAAACCACGCCGACATAAACTTACTTCAAAATCAATCTTATTTTTCCTTAAAAGTTTATTATTGACAACAAAGAACAAATTGCCATAAAATAGATTTTATATGATATTGATAATCATTATCAATATCAATATCAATCACAATAAATATTGATGAACGTATGAGCGAGTACTTTCATTCGATCGAGGAGGATTTTCAGTGTTTCCGAAAGGGATTCATAATCTGCAAAACCGACTCATTATAAGCAAAGCGAGAGAAATGGGCATCACCTGTGAGCCACTTCTTGAGGGATGCGAAGATTTTCTGAAGCTGTCTGTAGGGGATAAAGAGATCATCATTAACAAGACCAGATCTCATCGTCTGCCGTTAATCGCTGGACTGCTCGCGAAGAACAAGCAGGCATGTAATATGTTGCTGCATGAACAGGGGATGCCTGTACCATCATTTATCGTGATCCCGGAGATGGGGAGCGAAGCAGTAGCTTTTCTGAAAAAATACGGCTCCATTGTAGTGAAACCACTGGATGCGAGCAGCAGCATGGGCGTGACGTTGGATGTGCGTACCGCTGATGAACTGGAGGCAGCCATTCGTCTTGCGAGTGTCCACGGCAGCAGCATTATGTTACAGCAATATGTGACCGGGATCGATTACAGAGTGCTGATTATCAACGGTGAAGTGGTGGCTGTGAACCAGTATCGACCTGTCTATGTCGAAGGAGACGGAACTTCAACCGTTCGGGCGTTAATTGAGCAGTTGAATCAGGATCGAATCGCGATGACGAACATTGGCGAGTATGAAGCGTTTCCCCAGGTGGATGCAGAAACGGAACGACTGCTGGAGGTATTGCATGCACAAGGGACAACTCTGGATGAAGTTCCTGCTGCTGGTGAAGAAATCGAGCTATATGATCTCCGTAACTCAGCCGCCGGAAAAATCAGTGAATTCTACAAGGATTGTACCGAAATCATTCATCCCGAGAATGCGCGAATGATCGTTCAGGCGGCCCAAACTCTTCAGATTGATGTAGCAGGGGTCGATGTTCGTTGTCGTGATATCCGCACGCCGATCTCCAGAGAAGAAGGGGGCATTCTGGAAGTGAACGCCTTGCCGGATCTGACACACCACGTCTTTCCCCATGGGGGGACAACTCGTGATGTGGTTCGGTTATATCTGGAATACTTGTGTCAGGAACAACTTGAATATAAGTCGTATAACTTATAACAACGTATAGATGACAATATATAACGAATATCAGATGATGGATGATAGATACCATCATATATAAATCGGAACTTACCATGATTTTGAACCAAGACACCTTGCCATATATGAATAGTGCAGAACAAGAATCACAGGCAGCAGTTAAGCCTGAATCGATGATAAGGAGCGTTAAAGGGCTATGTCAGTAGAAGTGCAGACGGAATATCTGAAGATGCAAAATGAGAAGGAGTCCAATGCAAGATCGTACCCCAGACATTTCCCGCTTGTCATTAGCAAGGCCCATGGGGTGAAGATTACGGATACGGAAGGCCGCGTATTCTACGATTGCCTGGCTGGTGCAGGAACATTGGCGCTAGGGCATAACCATGACACGGTGGTCAATGCCATTCGCGATGTCCTGGATCAGCAAATTCCGCTACATACACTGGATTTGGCAACGCCGCTGAAGCTCTCATATATGCAAGAACTGTTCTCCATTCTTCCAGCAGAGATGCAGAACAAGGCCAAAATCCAGTTCTGTGGTCCAACCGGAGCGGATGCCGTAGAAGCAGCCATTAAGCTGGTTAAACATGCAACAGGCGGCAAGTCCATTCTTGCCTTTCAGGGTGGTTATCACGGTTCGACCCAAGCAACGATGTCGATGAGTGGCAACCTGAGCAAGAAACAACATTTGCAAAGCCTGCTGCCGGATGTTCATTTCCTGCCTTTTCCTTATGAATACCGCTGCCCATTTGGTGTTGGTGAAGGCATGACGGCCCGGTTAAGCGCACAGTATATCGAGAACTTGCTCGATGATAGCGAGAGCGGTATTGCCGCACCGTGCGGAGTCATTGTGGAGACGGTGCAGGGCGAGGGCGGGGCGATTCCGGCAGACATTGAATGGCTGAAGGAGCTGCGCCGAATCACAGCAGAGCGAAGCATTCCACTCATTATCGACGAAGTGCAGACAGGCATCGGACGCACAGGCCGAATGTTTTCATTTGAACATGCCGGAATTATACCCGATGTAATCATCTGCTCCAAAGCGGTCGGCGGAAGTCTGCCCATGTCTGTCGTCATCTATAAGGAAGAGCTGGACCAATGGCAGCCTGGTGCACACACAGGAACGTTCCGTGGCAATCAGCTGGCCATGGCTGCGGGACTTGCCACACTTCGTTATATCCGGGAACAGGATGTTCTACACAACGTGCATCTGCGCAGTGAGCAGTTCATGAATCAACTGAATGCATTGAAAGAGCGGTATGCAGAGATTGGTGATGTGCGAGGCAGAGGATTGATGATTGGCGTTGAGGTGGTTGATCCAATGGGACGGAAGGATCGTCTGGGACATTATCTGCCTAATGGTGCGCTGGCTGAGTCTATTCAGCGTGAATGTTTCAAGAATGGACTAATTGTGGAACTGGGCGGGCGTCATTCAGCGGTTGTTCGTTTTCTGCCGCCACTGAATATTACGGAACAAGAATCGGGCGCGATCCTGGCGATCTTTGAGAAATCGGTAGCTGAAGCGATTGCCTTAGCAACGGCTGCATGCTGAAGCTGTCCCTGATGAAGAGGCATGCCGTATTACTCGCGATTCTGCTCGGTGCTTTTTCGCTGGTACTAACCAACAGTGCATTCAACCTGCTGCTGCCTTATTTTGTGCAATATTATCAGATCTCTACGACAGCAGGAGGATGGATCATCGCCCTCTACATGCTCGCCATGACATTAACAATGCCACTGGCTTCCCTAATTGTGGACCGACTGGGGCGTAAGCAGACGTATATGTTGGGCATCAGTATCTATGGACTGTTCTCGGTGGCAGGTGCGTTGTTTTATCACTCCATCGAAGTACTCTTGCTGGTTCGTTTCATGCATGGGGTTGCCGCCGGGCTGATGATTCCGTTATCACTTGTGTTGCTGTTTGATGTATATGGACCGGAGGTAAGGGGACGAATTACAGGAGCGTGGGGGTTGCTGCTAATGCTGGCTCCTGCGGCTGGGCCAACGCTGGGCGGTTTCATCATTCAGTATGGACGGCTTGAAATGCTGTTCTGGCTTAATGTGCCGCTGGCTATATTCTCGTTCATCGGGTGCGGTCGAGTCATTCAGACCTATATCCCTGCACGTAGGAAAAAATGGCATCCATCCAGTGTCATAATGCTGATCTGCGCTGTAGGTGCCCTTAGTCTGGGGGTACAGTTGTACGCAAGTCCTGTCGTGGCAGTATGGGTACCTTGGATGCTGATTGCGCTTGGTGTGGTGTTGCTTATTCGTTTTGTCCAAACCGAGAATGGTCGCAAGGAACCACTGATCCGGTACCAGTTACTGCGGCGTAATGCCGTCTTTCCACTGACCGTGCTGATCTCGACCATTCAGGATTGTGTCATGTTTGGCGTGATCTTTGCATTGCCGTTATTGTTCCAGGACGTCTTCCACCTGTCGCCGGCCCTGTCCGGTGCGTTGTTCATTCCCTTGTCGATCTGTACAAGTCTGTTCATGTGGATTGGCGGCAGTTTGCTGGATCGCGGTCGGTCCATGCATTTTATCGCATGGGGTACGTTGCTGGTGTCCATATCGATCTTGTCGTTTGCGGTTCTGCCGATGGGAGCATCGATCTGGATCATCGGTATGCTCATGGCGTGCCGTGGAATTGGCGTTGGTCTGTCAGGCATGAGTATCTCTGCAATTGGCCTGCAAGCATTACCGGACGAAGACATGCACGAAGGGTCAGTGTTATCAACCACGATTGAGCGGCTGGCTTCTTCGTTTGCGGTGATGGGTATGACCCTGTATTACGATATGCGCTGGCAATGGCTAGCCGGGACAGGAACGTCCATGGAGATGGCAAAATGGGGAGCGCTCAAAGAGATCTGTATCGGACTTGGCTGTGCCATACTGCTTACACTTCCCCTGGTCTTACTTATAACCCGAAAGAAGGTTGGCATCATTGTTCGAGATGGAAAACAAGCTCCGGTCTGAGGCTGAGCAGCAGGCCCATGAACATTCGTGCAAGCTGTTGCTGAACTGTTACATACGTGAGCTTGCGCTAGAGAAAGAAAGCGATATTCGGATCAATCCGAATACGCTGACGTACGCGGTTGCTTTTCAAGCCAGCGGGGTGACGGTGACAGGTCGCTTGTCTTATTACTCTGCCATTGGGGAGCATGAATACCTCAGCATGGAATCTGGCGGGGAAACCGTGCATTATCGCGACCTGGTTCGTTGGATCACATCTGAATTAAGCGGGAATGGGGAACAGGGAGCGAGTTTGGATCAACGTGGAATGTTGAAGAGTGCGGTGGAAATGAAGAGTTCACTTGAGCTGGAGAATATACATCCATTGGGTGAAAATACGAACCGTGTCGAGGCGGCGTATGCCAGAGATTTTGCACAAAAGGTAGATAACAGTGTACGTAACCTTACCTTGTATATCGAACAAGCAGCGGGTCTCGACATCAACGACTATCGCACATCGGAACAGTCTTTGTTGGTTGGTCATCCGTTTCACCCGTTCCCGAAGAATTCCAAAGGCTTCAGCGAGCAGGATGTTCAGAAGTACAGTCCGGAGCTGCGCACATCGTTTCAACTCTGTTATATCGCGGTGAGGCAGGATGTCTACGTGCAGGAATGGGTCGATGACGAGGCGGCAATGGATTTGCATGATCTCCTGCGGAGTCATATGGAGCCTATTTTAAAAGGAAAGAGTGAGATGTATGGGCTGCTTCCCGTCCATCCATGGCAATACGCATATATATCTCGGTTGTCCGAGGTACAGCACTATATTCGAGATGAAAAATTAATTCTGCTTGGCAGTGCGGGGCCAATCGTCTATCCGACTTCTTCGGTCCGTACGGTATATGTTCCCGAATGGAACTGCAATATCAAGCTGTCACTGAACATGCAGATCACCAACATGATTCGCACCAATAGTGCTGAGCAGATGCGCAGAACATTGGATGCCTCCAAATACGTCAGCCAGCATGACTGTTTCGGTGCTGAACCGCACACCCATATTGCGTATGAGACAGGCGTAGCGACATGTAACTTTGATGATGAAGAGTTAACCAGTCTGTTTACGATAGCTTATCGGCCCGTTGAGTTTGACGTCGAGAATACGTATGTCTTATCCAGTCTGGTTGAAGCACCGATTCCCGGGATGCGGTCGCGACTGATGACGATGCTGGGTGGTGGACGTGACATAGCTGAGCGCTGGATGGATCGTTATCTGGCATGTTCTCTGCTGCCGATTGTACGGGCGGCGGGAGAGAAAGGCATTCATTTTGAAGCCCATTTGCAGAATACGCTTGTGACATTAAAGGATGGCATGCCTGTGGATTTTATCGTCCGCGATCTGGAAGGGGTCAGTGTGGATGAGGAACTTATCCGTGAGCAGGATTGTGCTGCGTCCGATTTATTATTTTATTCGCGAGAGAACGCCTGGGCGCGGACATCGTACTACTTTATCGTCAATCATCTGGGGTCTCTGATTCATGCCATGGCGCGAGATGTGAACGTCCCGGAGGAGCATTTCTGGAAGCAAGTACGTGAGGTACTTGTGGAGGAACTGGAACGAACGGGCAATGCATATGTGCAACATCTGCTGATAACGGATGCATTTCTGGCCAAACAAAATCTGGTGAGTTGTCTAAGGGGTATCAGTCAGACTCCAGCCTACGTGCCAGTGAGCAATGTAATGAAACGAATAGGGAGTGAAGTGCGTGGGAGTCGTGGGATACAGGGCTGAAGCAGGCGGCAGGACAGAAGCGATATACGTAAATGTACAGGAACGGATCATGCGGCAGACGCTGGAGGCGATGTGGTTCGAAGGCATTTTGGACAGTGATATGAGTGGAAGCGAATGGCGAACCAGCGGCCTTACATCTTCCGGCGATTCTGTGGCGTACACGTGTGAAGCCGAACGAAAGTTTTCATTTGGCCGAGTGAAGGTGAAGAAGGGTTCGATTCAAAGGGAAGGCGTACCCTGCACCGATCTGGATCTGTTTTTGGAGGAAATCGTGCTGAACTCATTGAAGGGTGCCAATGTGACGGCTTTTATTCAGGAGCTGCTCGAAACGATGGCAAAGGACAGCCAGTGCCGGGCGATATTGCCGTTGAACATTCCGCTAGAAGATCGGCATTATGATGCGCTCGAAAGTCACATGACCGACGGTCATCTGTATCACCCGAGTTACAAGTCGAGGTTAGGGTTTTCTCTGAAAGACAATCTGGCCTATGGTCCTGAGTTTAACTCTGAAGTTTCATTAGTCTGGGTGGCTGTGAAAAAAGAACTCGCTCAGACCGCTGTATCCGCGGGATATAGTTCTGAAGAATTGGTAAGGCAGCATCTGACTGCGGAGGACGTAGAGCGATTTCAAGAGGTTCTGGAGGGTGACGGTAAGACAGGTTCTGACGCGGATGATCGATATGTGTTCATTCCGGTTCATCCGTGGCAGTGGGAGCACCAGTTGGAGTCGGTATATGCCCGTCAACTGATGGATGGAGACATCGTGTATCTCGGTCCATCGTCTTCGCCCTATCGTGCACAGCAGTCAATCCGTTCGCTGTCGAACCGGGTGAACCCCGAAGCTCCTTACATTAAGCTGGCTCTCAGCATTACCAACACGTCGAGCACGCGGATTCTGGCACAGCATACGACCCAGAACGCACCGTTGATCAGCGATTGGCTGGATAATCTCGTTCGTGAAGATGAGCTGTTGCAGCGGGCGCAGTTTGGCCTTTTAAAAGAAATCATGGGACTGTCGTTCCGTTATGAGCAGTTGCCTGCAACGCAGTATGGACGGGCCTACGGCACACTCGGAGGCATCTGGCGGGAGAATGTATCGGTTCACCTGAAGCAAGGTGAGACGGCGTGGCCGCTGAATGCGCTGATGTTGGTACAAGCGGATGGTGTTCCATTTATCCAGGATGCTGTAGAACGACATGGCGTGGAAAAGTGGAGCGAGGCCCTCGTTCGCACGGTTACACTGCCGATTATCCATCTGCTCTATGCACACGGGATTGCACTGGAATCTCATGCTCAGAATATCATTTTGGTACTGGAAGACGATCTCCCGAAACGGATTATTATCAAGGATCTGCATGATGGTGTTCGCTATGTACCGGATCAACTGTTACATCCGGAAAGGGCACCGAAGCTGAACCCCGAGCCGGAAACTCATCGCAAGTTCAATCGGTATTCTTTCATCTATGCGGAAGATGTGTCGGAAGTCCGTGACTATACGTATGACGCATTCTTCTTTATCTGTATGACGGATATTGCGTTGGCCTTTGAGAAGTTTGGATTGTCAGAGCAGTCATTCTGGCAGCTGTGCGCAGGTGTAATTGTGAATTATCAGAAGCAGCACCCGGAATACGCAGAGCGGTTTGTTGCATTTGACCTTTTTGCCGAAGATGCACTGATCGAAGAGATGACCAAGCGCCGTCTGTATGGGGATGGGGAGTTGTATTTCCGTAAGGCGAGCAATCCGCTCAAGGTATCGAAGGATGCACTGGAATCACAGGGAACGCTTGAATTAAAGGGAATCGTCGAATGAGAATGAACACGCTGAAGGAAAAAATCTCACGTAAACAGCCCGTGTATGGCCTTTTTGTATCCATACCGCACCCAGTCATCATTGAGATGATCGGACATGCGGAATATGACTTTGTCATTATTGATCTGGAACATGCCGCAACATCGATGGATTCGGTAGAGGAATTGATCCGGGCGGCGGAACTGGTAGACCTAACTCCGCTGGTACGTATCTCGAAGGTAGAGCGAGCGGAGATTCTTAAAGTGCTGGACTGTGGCGCACAGGGCATCGTTATTCCGCATGTCGAGCAGTTGGAGCAGGTGGAAGAAGCGGTTCGTCACGCTTACTATCATCCGGTTGGCATGCGGAGTCTGAATAGTGGTCGTCCTGGGGTATTTGGGAAATATCCTCTCACGGGATACATTGGGGAAGCGAACGAACAAGTGATGATTGTCCCCATGATTGAAAGTGCAGAGGGAGTTCGGCAAAGTGCACAGATTCTGTCTCACCCTCGGGTGAGTTTTGTATTGGAAGGTGCGGCGGATCTGTCGCAATCCCTCGGCGTGCCATGGCAGACCGAGCACCCGGATGTGAGACGTGCGCTGGATGAATTGCATGCTACCGCGCAGCAGCGCGAAGTACCTTATGCTACGGTCACGAGAGGCATGGAAGACATGGCGCTCTGGGCTGAGCGGGGAGTACATATATACGTGCTGGGGGATGACCGAAATACGGCATTTCGGGCGTATGCCCAAAAACGGAATGACTACAGGAAATGCGGGTGGGCAGATATGAAACCAAGTGTATGGCAGGCGATCGATGAACTTCAACGAGGGATGGAAGACCCGGTATGTGCGTATATCTATGATCTGGCTGGCATTCAGGAACAGGTACGTCAGATGCTGGGCAGCATGCCCGAAAATACACAGTTGTTCTATGCCATCAAGGCGAATCCTGATCCACGCATCATTGAGGCGTTGCTTCCATTGGTAAAGGGCTTTGAAGTGGCTTCCATTGGAGAGTTGCTCAAAGTTAGAGCTGTAAGTCGAGAGGTTCCAATTCTGTTTGGAGGTCCGGGTAAAAAGGAGAACGAGCTGCGGTTAGCAATCGAGAATGACGTGAGTTATATCCATGTGGAAAGTCTGCTGGAGCTGCGGCGCATCATTGCGATTGCGAAAGATAGAGAGAAGGAGCAGGCGCAGGTACAGAAGAACAGGCAGCAGCAAGAATGGGAGCAGAAACTGGGGCTGAGGTACACGCAGGAGTACAGAGAGGAACCTATTCAAGGACAGCAAAAGCAGGATCAAGAACATGCGCCCCAACAGAAACAACAACAGAAGCAAACGCAGGAAGTACGCATTCTGCTCCGAATCAATCTGCGAAGCAGTACGTTACCCCGGACGAAGATTGTCATGGGCGGTGGGCCAAGTCCTTTTGGCATCGATGAAGAGTCGGTGGAAGAAGCGATCGAACTCATTCGTGTGGAAGGCGCGGGTATTGTTCGGTTGAGCGGGTTCCATTTTCACTCTTTGTCCAACAATATGGACGCCAGGCTGCATGCTGAGATGATTGAGCTGTATTTGCAAAAGGTAGAGCAATGGCAGCAACAATATGGTCTTCCTGTGGAAGTGGTGAATGCAGGAGGGGGATTCGGTGTCACTTATGATGGAAGTCCCGGATTCGATTGGTCGTTGTTTACTTCCCTGCTGGAACAAAGTGAAGCCAGACAACGCCTTGTTTCACGTGGAGGTGAGTTGTATTTCGAATCTGGTCGACTGCTTGTGGCAGACCACGGGTATTATGCCGCAGAGGTTACGGATATCAAAACTTCTCATGATCAGCATTTTGTTGTGTTAAGAGGAGGTACGCACCATAATCGTCTGCCTGCTTCATGGGGGCATAACCATCCGTTTCAGATCATGACGACGGAGCGTTGGAAGCATTCATTTGCCCGCCCAGAGGTAAGGGATGGTCGAGTCCATATCGTAGGTGAGCTGTGTACACCCAAGGATCGCATGCATTCTGATGCGGAGGTAGCACTGCTGCGGGTGGGAGATATTGTTTTGTTTGAAAAGTCTGGAGCTTATTGCTGGACCATCTCGCATCATGATTTTCTGGGGCATCCGCACCCGGCATTCCATTATCTAACGGAGGACAATAATCATGTCAACACTGATGAAGCATTCCAGTCTGCAAGCCGCTGAACGCCAGATTATGGCGGATCTGATGAATTCATTTTTGGCCGAGCAATTACTCCCACTGGAGGATCACCCATTCATTAATTTTGCCGCAGCACCTGCACCATTCAGACGATTGTATAAGGAATATGACGGCGAAGAGCAGATACAGAATGGTGCTTCTGACATTAGATTGCATACGCAAGGTGTACTGTGTCTGATTGAAACAGGAGTGAGACAAGCGATTCAGTGGGTTCAGGGTTCAGCAATATATGAGGAGAAACCAGATGGAAGCTGGGTTCTCCTTGATTCTGCGGCAGAAGTTGGACGTGCGGTGTTACAGAGGGCTTTGTCGGATGGGGCTTATGCGCAGCCTGGAGTTGCGGAGTTCCTAGCTAGTCTGGATATTGCTGTGGAGCAGTACGCTCTGGGCTGGGAACAAGTTCAGTATCTGTCCGCCTGCGTTCCTGCCTCTGCTTATGAGTGGTTTATCAAAGGGGAGCGCGTTGCGGCATTACGGGATCGTCCATTCCACCCATCGTCCAAAGCCAAGGTGGGATTCAACGCAGAAGATGTTACACAGTATGCAGCGGAATTCGGGAAGGCGATTTCGTTACGCTGGGTGGCTATACGGCTGGATGCCGTGCAGCAAGGTTGCGAAGATGGGTTGTCCATTTTGGACGTCTTAGACGATGTTCAGCGAGGAATGGTGGAGGCCGAGTTTGCCCGAAAAGGGATCACGCTCTACGAATATCTGCCGATGCCTGTTCATCCGTGGCAATTGCAGCATGTGATCCTGCCTCGCTTCACTGGAGAGATTGAAGAGGGCAGCATTGTTGTATTGGATATTGAAGCGGGCGACGTACAGGCCACATCCTCTCTGCGCTCGATGGCCCCATCAACCGAATCTAATCTGATGCTCAAACTACCCGTTAGTGTGCTGTCGCTGGGGGCTGCTCGTTATCTGCCAGTAGTCAAACTGTTGAATGGTCTTGCTGGAGAACAGATGTTAAGACAGGCCGTTGCTTGTGACGAGACGTTGAAGGACAAGGTATATATGTGTGAAGAGCAGAACTGGTGGGGGTTCATGCCCGAATCCATGGGATTGTTCGACGATCATCCCCGGCATCTGGCTGCACAGATTCGTGTGTATCCTCCTGAATTGTTGGATGAATCCTACAAAGTCATCCCTATGGCTGCGCTGGGTGTGAATCTGGATGGACATCATCTATTAACGGAGATTCTGGGAGATGACCTTAGCAGTACGGACGTGGTGGAATTCTATAAGAGTATAGCTACGACGTTCTATGATATCGTGATGCGTCTGTTCAAGGTGGGTGTTGTACCTGAGATTCATGGTCAGAACTGCTGTCTGGTGTTACGGGATAATCAGGTAAAAGGTCTATTGTTCCGCGATCATGATTCCGTGCGTCTGCATCAGCCTTATCTGGACAAACATGGCATTGCAGACCCTGCCTATCATATTCGACCTGGCTACTCGAACAGTCTGTATAACGAGACGATCCAGAAGCTGATCTTTTATGTTCAGTCGCTCGGGACGCAGGTGAATCTGGCTGCGATCATGGAGGCACTGAGCGAGGTGTATCACATCCCGGAAACGAAGTTATGGGAGATCACGGAGCAGGCTTGGAAGGAAGCGCTGACTCATGTGCAGCTTCCTGAAGGTGACCGGGCCGAGCTCGCTCATGCGGTGTTCGAGAGCGAGGCGTGGCCCGTGAAGTTGGTTGTCCGTCCGCTGCTTGAAGCAGACGGAGTGCCTGGCGCGATGCCATCGGGCAAAGGCATAGGGTGGAACCCTTTTCACAAGGAATAGAGGTTAAAGTGAGTTCAAAGCTGCATAAAGTATTACAAAATAAGAGGTGACTTGAGATAATTCAGGTCACTTTTTAGATTTGGTTAACGATCAACTTGCAGTTCAAAGTGTAATAATTACTGAACTATATACAGTTTTCATGCAGGGAATGTCATTTCCATGACGAAACTTCTAATTAAGTTAGAAATAAGCAAGTTATGGAGGAATTTATGAGTAAAAATAATTGGTTTATTAGAGCCGGAGAGAATGCATATCTCTTCGAAGAGTTCAAAGAAACACAAATGATAGCCATTGGTTGGAATGAAGTAGGTTCATTGGCCCAAGTAAGACATATCGATGATGTGAAGAAGCGACTTCGTAACGAGTATCCTGACTATAAGGATGGCAAAGTAAATATAACAGCGGGCCAGTTAATCAGATTTGCTAATGAAATGAAAGTAGGAGATTTGGTTGTTACATATAATCCTCAAACACGCGAGTATCTGATTGGGGAAATTACGTCAGACTATGAATTTGGTGAAGGGGTTATTTCCGACAAAAATCACTATAGAAAGGTGTTGTGGAACGGGCTAGTTAATCGAGATGTTTTAACAGCGAACACACGGAATTCCCTAGGTTCGATAATGACTCTTTTTGCATTGCAAAATGAAACAGTGAAGGAACTGATCCATTTTTTGAAATCCAAAAGTGCTGAGTCTTTTGAATCACAACCGGAAGAGACTGAGAAAGAACAGGCAGAACTAGATACAATCAAGGAAGATGTAATTGAAAGAGCACATGAATTTATAAAGGACAAATTCAATCATTTAGATTGGGAAGAAATGCAGAGTCTGGTAGCTGGTGTCTTAAGAGGCATGGGATACAAAACAAGAATATCTGTAAAAGGGCCTGATCGCGGAAGAGATATTATTGCATCGCCAGATGGTTTGGGGCTACAACAGCCTAGAATTATGGTGGAAGTCAAACATAGGAAAAACGCGATGGGTTCCAATGAAATTCGAAGTTTTATCGGAGGATTAAGACCCGGTGATCAAGGGGTTTATGTTTCAACAGGTGGATTTACCAGAGAGGCTAAATATGAAGCAGAACGTTCTAACATTCCAGTATCTTTGGTAGATGCAGATCTACTGGTAGAGCTGATTAATCAGCATTATGATGCATTTGATTCAGAGGCTAAATCATTAATGCCCCTAAAGAAGATATATTGGCCTCTATAAAACAGAGAAGGTAACCCGGTTGACGGGTTGCCTTTTTGGCTTGTTGTCATTGGGAGTTGAAATACTTGGCGGGGAATAATACGTTCATCAATCTGGCTAAAAAATCTTGTGAAATGGAGTTACAGTAGAGAGACTGATGATATAATCAGGTTATGTGTTATAGTCATACTTGTGTATTATCGAAAAGGTTTTCGTAAAAATCGATATCAACTGTTGTAACCGCAATCATAATTTACTTCAAGAAAGTGAGAATCTACCATGAATCAGAAGAGGCTTTTTAATGATGGATGGCAATTTGTGAAAAGTAAGCTGGACGTTACGGAACCTGCGGGTCTGGTGTATGAACCTGTGGAGCTTCCCCATGATTGGCTGATATATAATACGCTTGAACTGTATGAAGACAGCATTGGATGGTACCGTAAGACGTTCCATTACACGAAGGATGAGCAGCAGCTTTTGCTCTGTTTTGATGGCGTATACATGGACTCTTCCGTGTATGTGAACGGACAGCTTGTTGGGGAGTGGAAGTATGGCTATTCTGCTTTTGAACATGAGATCACAAATGCACTGGTGGAAGGCGAGAATGAAATTTTGGTCAAAGTGGTGCATCAGAGCCCGAACAGCAGATGGTATTCCGGGGCTGGAATCTATCGCAACGTGTGGCTGAAGACAAGAGATCGCAACCATATTGTTACGGATGGAACGTATGTATCTATCAAGCAACAACCGGGTGGCTGGCAGGTGGAAGTGGATACGGAGCTGAACCTGGAACAGAATCAGCAGGCAGAGTTGGTGCATACGATCCGGTATGAAGGTCAGGTGGTGGCATCCAACCAAGCGAATGTTGCGGTTTCGGTGGGTGAGAACGCGGTTGTATCGACAGATAGCCAACAGATCATTGTGCAGAATCCAAACCTGTGGAGCCCAGATGCACCGCATCTGTATGAGCTGGTCACCGAACTGAAACTGATCTCGGAAGATCAGAGTGAAGAGATCATTGAGGCTGTATCCCAACGTATTGGATTCAAGGACGTTAAGCTGGATCCGAGCGAAGGTTTCTATCTGAACGGGGTCCACACGAAGATGAACGGTGTGTGTGAACACCATGATCTCGGGGCGTTGGGAGCGGCATTTAACCTGACGGCATTGCGTAGAAGATTCGTTTTGCTCAAAGAAATGGGCGTTAACGCCATCCGCACCGCGCATAATATGCCAGCCAAAGAGTTCATGGAACTTGCAGACGAGATGGGTATGCTCGTGGTATCTGAAGCCTTCGATATGTGGGAACGGGCCAAAACGCCATATGACTATGCGAGGTTCTTCCCGGAGTGGGCGCATACGGACGTGAAGAGCTGGGTGAAACGTGACCGTAACCATGTCAGTCTAATCATGTGGAGTATCGGGAATGAAATCTATGATACCCATGCGGATGAGCGCGGCCAGGAAGTGACTCGGATGCTGATGGATTATGTGCTGGAATTTGATCCAAAAGGCAATGCGGGCGTGACGATTGGTTCCAACTATATGCCATGGGAAAATGCACAGAAATGTGCGGATATCGTGAAGCTGGCAGGTTACAACTACGCTGAAAAATACTATGATCAGCATCATGCAGAACATCCGGACTGGATCATCTATGGCAGTGAGACCTCATCAGTGGTGCAAAGTCGTGGCATCTATCACTTCCCGTTCGAACAGCCGATTCTGGCTGATGATGATGAGCAGTGCTCGGCACTCGGGAACAGTACGACAAGCTGGGGCGCAAAGTCGGCTGAATATTGCATTCTGGCTGAGCGGGATCGTCCGTATTCATTGGGGCAGTTCCTGTGGACCGGATTCGACTATATTGGCGAACCGACACCGTATCATACGAAGAATTCGTATTTTGGACAGCTGGACACGGCAACGTTCCCGAAAGACGCTTATTATATCTACCAGGCGGCATGGACGGACTATAAGAAAAATCCGATGGTTCACCTGTTCCCTTATTGGGATTTCAACCCGGGTCAGATCATTGATGTACGCGTGTGCAGCAACGCACCGAAGATTGAACTGCAACTCAACGGTGAGACGATTGGCACCTACGATATTGATCACGCCCATGGAACACAGCTATCCGGCTGGTGGAAAGTCCCTTATGAAGAGGGTGAGCTGAAGGCGATCGCTTATGATGAGAACGGTGTTGTGATTGCAACCGATGTACAACGCTCTTTTACGGATGCGAAGAAGATTCGTCTGCAGGCGGATCGGGAGCAGCTACAGGCGAGCGGTAAAGATCTCATTTTCGTGGAAATTACGGTGAAAGACGAAGCGGGTAATCCGGTGCACAATGCCAACAACCGCGTCCAGGTTCAGGTGTCCGGTGCAGGGCGATTACTGGGTCTGGATAATGGAGACAGCACGGACTACGATCCATACAAAGGGCTCAGCAGAAGGTTGTTTAGCGGTAAACTGATGGCCATTATCGGAGCAACGAATGAAGCAGGAACGGTACAGATTGAAGTATCTTCGGAAGGATTGGAAGGTGCCACAGCTGAGTATAAAGTGCAGGTTGTGGATACAACGGATGTCGATGGTGATAAAAAAGAAATACATTCCGTCTTCATGGTTAATGAAGAACGTCCGGTGCTGACGGGCAGCGCTCAGGAGATTCCTTTGCGGAAAATCGAGATCATCAGCGAATCAGGACAGCTTCTCGATCCGTCCAACCCGGAGCTGGTCGTAACCGTCAAGCTGTATCCGGAGAACACGTCCTACCGGGACATCGAGTGGGCTGCTGTGAATGATGGGGGCATCGAATCCAATATTGCCAAGGTGGAAGTCCTTCCTGCGGGAACGGATGGCAATGGAGAGAATCAACATACGGTGAAAGTATCCGCGATTGGTGACGGGGCGTTCCGACTTCGCGCTACCAGTACAAATGGTACGGATAAAACAAAACTCATCTCCCAGCTGGAATTCAAGGCGGAGGGTCTCGGAACAGCATACAAAGATCCATACGGCTTCATCACGGGCGGATTGTATGATTACACCAAAGGTGAGGTTGGTAACGGGAATGAACGCGGTGTAGCAACAAGTCGGGACGGGGAGACCCATGTGGGCTTCCGCAATATCGACTTTGGACCCTATGGTTCCGATACGATCACCATTCCGATCTTTGCATTGTCGAGTGAAGAGTACTTTATTCAGATCTGGGAAGGCATGCCGGATGAAGAAGGCAGCACAATGATCGCTGATGTGGTATATGACAAGGAATCCAAATGGAATGTGTACCAGGAAGAGACATATAAGCTGTCCAAACGCCTGAGTGGGATTACGTCGATCTGTTTTGTGTTGAAGCAGAAGATTCATATTAAAGGGTTCTCTTTTGAGCCCCAGAGTCGCGCTTTTGAACAAAATGCGGCTGCATCCTGTGACCATCTTTATGGAGATACGTTCAAAATTGAGGGTGACCGTGTTGAAGGTATCGGGAACAACGTGTCGTTGGAGTTCGAAAACATGGACTTTACAGCAGAAGGCACGTCGAAGCTCGTCATTCATGGCCATTCACCAATAGATAAGAATACAATTCATATCCGCTTCGCAGGTGAGGATGGACAGAGTAACCAGCTGGTTGAGTTCACACAATCTGAAGGATATGAGGAGCGTGTATTTGAGCTTGGACGGGTGACAGGTGTGCAAAAGGTAATCTTTATCTTCTTGCCGGGAAGTCAGTTTGACTTTGACTGGTTCCGCTTCGAGAAATAAGTGTGATGTAAATATAAAACCCCTTCAAGCAGGCATCAGTCCATGGGAACGTGGATCTGAATCGCTTGCGTGAAGGGGTTTTTCTTGTATGTAGATGTGGAAGAAAACATCAATGAACCTGCTCTGCTTCAACTGAGAGATCTAAGTGATGACCTATCCTGCTATAAATGTACAATTTAATATCCGTATCTTGTAATGCAAGCAAACTGATCGTTTTATCCCTATTTCTGCTGATAGATGTCTCCATAGGTTCACTTACTTCATCGACATACATCTTCACATATACCGTGTGGTTGCTGTTGTTTCCAATTGATATGTTGGCATGTGTCCCGTTCGAAGCAACCATTGTGAAGCTGCCGTTGTATGCGGAACGACCTTCATGTTGAGTTGGGGCAATGAGCAGAACAGATGTAGATGTTGGGAAGGAGCGCTCCATTTCATGGGCTAATCCGGTTGACTGCCGTTCGTTCGTTGAAGCTAGAGTCGCTGTATTGGCTGAATGGGTGGATATGAGTACAGATAGAGCCAGTGCTACACCGATCATTGTTTTTAACGTCATTAAATTAGACCCCCTGCTGAATGATAAATCACTAAAATTTTCGTTCCTGTTTATACATTTCTATGATTCTAAACGTTCGGGACAGCAGGAGGGTTACGGATAAATGACAAAATAAGCATAATCATGCAACAAAGGATAAGATTGAGGCGTTTCATACATGAGGTGATGGAATGAGAAAAAGTATGCTTATCCTATCGTTAGCTTTAATGCTGTTAACTGCTTGTGAAGCAAATGATCCAACAACGGATGCTTCCGGAATTACGCAAGCTTTTCCAGAAATTATCGAGCCCCATAATCCAGAGCAAGCGGAGCAAAGCGGGGATGTGGTTGTGCTTCATGGAGACATACGGAACGAAGATAAGTGGGACACATTTATGAAAAATGTGGAGAAAAAACAGCAGGATCAGGTTCGTGTAACGATGTATACCATTGAAGGTGGGGCTATTATCCAGGAATTGATATACGATGGCTCAGCTATTCAATCGACTTACGATAACTCAAGGGATGCTTATGGCTCCAAACACGGAGTGAAGACCGACACCTGCAAAGGGATCAGGACGATGAAGAGTGAGCAGGGACGTATTTTTTACGTCTTAACTGGTTGTGAGAAGGAAGAGAACCCCTTTTGGATGCCTAAGCTTTAAATGAGATGTATCCACATGCAATTTCTTAATAAAAACTGTGAAGCCGAGGCTGGCTGTGCAGGTTTTTGTAGTTATATGAAAGGTGGAAAATCGGGATTTTATCTGTACAAAGCAATTGACTGCCCACCGCCCTGAATCTCATAACCCAACTTCACTTCATGATCTGTATAGGTTTCATTAAGCAGGGTGATGGTAAGCCCTTCTACAGTTTTGGTTTGAGTTGGGATGTTTGAATCGGGAAGTGCGGATTCTACCTTATTAGTAACAAAAAAATAAAGTACAAGCGGAAGTAGCAATATGACAAGACCAATAATGAGAGCAATGATAATATTCTTTTTGTTCAATGTGAGTGCTCCTTTCAGAGAAAAAATGTATTGAAGTGCAGTTGATCATTAATAACCAATTATATCATATTCTGGAGGAGGGATTTGATGAAGAGGTTCTGGATGTTATGTATATTAATACTCCTATTAACAGGATGTGGTCAGGACAATAGAGAGAAAGCCATTGATTATCTAACGCAAAATCAAAGAAATGATGCATCACTCATTGTATTTACCGACCGACCTTCGGAGCGGCCATTTATTGTTGAGTTACAGACGCAATTAAATGAAGTAAATAACGAGAATTTGAGGGCAGAAGGCCCAATAACTAACGTAACCTTTTATAATGTCCGTGATGAAAATAAGTTTAATTATGAGAAGATTTTTGGTCTGAAATCATATCCGTACATGATCCTGTTTGAGAAAGGCGAGATCACACTGGAGACGCAGGAACCCGAAGAGATCGTTCAGCATTTTAAGAAGAGGTAAGAGTCTACTAAAAAGAAGTTTGCTCCCATTGATCGTCTGAGTTAAACATAAAATATGATCTGCGAGGCCCTGCTGGGGAGACAATGAAGCCATGCTGGCAAGACAAAGGACAACTATAGCAGGACTCTTGTCTTTTTTATTGGGCTTCCCTCATAGTTATTCGCACACTCTCCGAATGTGTTAAGGACATAGTATAGGGCATATATACTGTGTGCCTTGGCCTAAGGAGATGACCATTTTGAAGTATCTGAACAAAAGGACAGCCACCCTCAACAAATTGAGGCCCAGTCGTTCTACGTCGAAATGCAGAAACAAACACTTGGGAAAACGAAAGAAATGCCATATTATCCGTAGGTCATATCGGAGAAAACGCTGCTCAATGAAGCGTCCATTAAGATCACAGAAGATGGCCCGTGACAAAAAAGTCATTGCATTACCGAGAGGGGGAGGCAGCAATCCTGTATGTTGTGAGCCTGGCCCACCGCTCACTCCATTGAGACAACATGAATTGAAGACTGTGATTCTCCCTGGAACGCAAGGTGTTGCAGGTGCTCAAGGCACAGCGGGATCTCACGGCGAGCCGGGTCAACCGGGTATTCCCGGAGCGCAGGGTCCAGCAGGCCCTCAAGGTGGACTGGGTCAACCGGGAGTTCCCGGAGCACAGGGTCCAGCAGGCCCTCAAGGCGAGCCGGGTCAACCGGGGCTCCCCGGAGGACAGGGTCCCGCAGGCCCTCAAGGCGAGCCGGGTCAACCGGGAGTTCCCGGAGTGCAGGGTCCCGCAGGCCCTCAAGGCGAGCCGGGTCAACCGGGAGTTCCCGGAGTGCAGGGTCCCGCAGGCCCTCAAGGTGAGCCGGGTCAACCGGGAGTTCCCGGAGTGCAGGGTCCCGCAGGCCCTCAAGGTGAGCCGGGTCAACCTGGTATTCCCGGAGTGCAAGGGCCAACGGGTCCCCCAGGTGAGCAAGGTCCGCCGGGCACCATACCCGGAATTGAAATCATTCCTACGGCAAACCGCTACTTCTATTTTCCGGATACCGATCTGGATTTGTCGGTCTCAGTTATAATTCCTGCCACAGCATTTACTAATGACGATGGTGACAGCATAACCCAATTTGGCGGGATTGGACTTAACAGCTTTAACAATCTTTATATCAACGGAATCGTTCAACCAGGAAACTCATACAGTGTAAGTGCGAATAGGTTGTCTTTTTCGTCCCAAAACGGTGTGATCTTTGCAGGGACACCTATTACTATCGAGATAATTATAATAACAACCAATATCATAAATGGTTAAAATTGGTTTAATTTACCGGTTCCTTTGCCTTCACTACTCCCAAACCTACCACATATACTATGTTAGGTAGGAGGTGAGAAACATGCCACTTGTGACACCCTTTCAGAACAGTTTGAGATTTGCTGCAACCATTGGTGATGGAACCGGGACTGGAGCAACGTTTGCGATTGCTGCGACAGCTTTTACAAATGACGCGGGTGTAGCTGCAACGGCATTTCCAGGCACGTTCAACTATTACAATCTTTATATTAATGGCCTTATGCAAACAGCAGATACATCCTCGGCTACCACGACTACAATTACAATTCCCGGTGGAGATGCATTAAATGCAGGGACTCCAATTGTCGTACAATTTGTAGTGTCTTAATGACGATGTAATCATGCTGTAACGTTATCTTGTGCGACTTCTATCTGAGATAGAAGTCGTTCTTTTTGTACAAGACTCTCGTCGACATAACAGTATTCATTCATGCATTAATGTGCAAAAATGGTTACCCAAGGATGTTGCCCAACTACCGGATAACCTCTGAGGAAATGATCCTTCCGTTTGATTCCAATCCTCACTCTCACTTGTTAAAATTTAGGTACATAAACTATGGTCAGGTTGGCGGTGAAGATAGAATGCAACGTATTCAGGTACATCCCGATGTGTTGGACGAGAAGGCTCGATTGGTCCAGCAGAAGAAACAGGAACTGGAGCGAATGGTCTGGGAACTGGAGAAATCCATCTATATGTTGCAATCCGATTGGTCGGGTGTGACCGGAGAGCGTTTCTTCTGGGATTTTATGCAGGCAAAAGAAGTGTTCCCAACTACACTCGGACTGTTGGACAAGATCCAGAATGAGTTTACGTTTATCGCAAAGAACTTCAGAACAACGGACGGCTCGGGCGAGGTGGCGTTGTACATCCCAGAAGAGCTGAAGCGCAATTTCGCTGTAGGGCTACTTGATAAATCCATAGGAGAAACAATAACGGGAATGGGGCAGACAGCAGAAGCTTTCTTCTCTAACCCGTTTAGTACAATAGGCAGTGTGGCATATGCCATGACCGTCGGTAAAGCTGTAGACGTTGGGCGTGGTATTCAATTTGCATGGGATGCTGCCTGGGGCACGGGAACGGCGAGGTCGGATATAGAGCAATTCGTAGAAGACCAGAAGAAGCAAATTGATGAGAATGGAGCAGGATATTACGGTGGAGCGATGACAGGTCAGGCTCTGGCGTATGTATTGTTTGGGAAAGCTTTTCGTTCGATGGATGACAAGCATACCGATCTGGGTGGGTCGGGGGGAGGTAAGAAGGAGCACGGGGAGAATGGCTCACATAATAAAGAATTTACGTTTATTACAGACCCCGGAGAAATGAAGAAATATATTACGCCTCCTAAAGATGGATTTCAGGCGTATCTTGAAAGAAATTATATTGAAATTAGAACAAAAGGAATTGAAGATGTACCTATTGTTGCTAAAAATACAGGACTGACAGAAGAACAAGTTACTAACATGAAAAGACATCTATTCTTGAGCACTTATAATTTGTCCATAGAAGGTAAACCGTATAAAGAAAACTACTTTCAAGCCGACGGGGATATAGCATATGCTTGGAAGAAAGCTCAAAACGGTGATCTTAATGAAGCTGAGAAGGATTGGTTTAAAACATTAGCGAATCATGAATTAAGAGAAAAAGAGTTAATGAGTGAAGGAATGCCCCTGAGGGATCGGTCGACTTGGAGCGCGGAATTAGAGACATTTAAAATAGATACAGAGAAAAATGCTCATGATAAAGCTGCTGTAACAGCTCCCAATCCCCCGCCTTTTCCAGGTTACGATCCTAGTAAGGATTTTGGTAAGTACTACGATGATAAGATTGATTACTAAATGTTGAGGTGAAACAGAATGTCATTGAAAAATGCAGTATCCAAACTAAATAATATAAATTGGGCCTTAGTAGGTACTGTTATCTCTGAGGAGGATACTAAACTCGGATATGAATTTCTCAGAAGAATGGCTCAATTTTATAAAGCGGAGCAGCTGAAGCCTATGCCACCTGCATTTACAAATGTGGCGAAACTGCTAGGAGATCAAGAAGAGGAATTAGATATTTCAGCTTATTGTAGTTCGGAGGCTGTTGCGTATTTGAATCAAAACTCATATGTGAAAAGAATATTTGAATATTATCTACAGTTGGCGAAGTACGCAGAGAATACTCCGAGCATCAGCCAGTATCTAGACATATATGAACCGTTAATTATACTTTTTGAACGGGGGGGCTCTTTTACCATCAAACCACTCTCTCTAGAAATTACACAAGTCTCACATTTTCCATTAAACAATTGGTATGAAAAATTTGTTGAGAAAGATCCGATTGATATTTAATAATCTGTAGATCATTAGGTTAATATTTCGCATAATCGTATTCATAGAAAAGCACTTCTACCAAACCAAAAGTAGAGGTGCTTTTTCCTATGAAATCAAACAACTAATGAAATCTTCCACAGATTGGTCGATAATATAGAAGAAACAATTTTTAGCTCATCATATACATAGAGAACGATCCACAACCATCCTACACCCACACGAGGTACATTCATGAAACAAGGCATATATGAACAGCTTATTAACACCATCACCAGGCAGGAGATTTCGGCGCTGGACCCGGATGTGTATAACATTGGGACTGAGAAGTTGGATGCAGAGGAAGCGCGCAAGCTGCTGTCCACGTATTTGGCAGCGGTGACGCGGCGAGCGCTCAAGATTGTGCGGGAACAGACGGAAGATAAGATGGCAGTGTTGGCACAAATTCGAGCGTGTAATGAGATTATTGCTACACTGAAAGGCACACTAGGGGAAGAAGAGTACAACGAATTGCAACTGGATGAGCAGGGGGAAGTATTGACCCATGTGTATTCCAAGTTGAACAGCATTCGTGCGGTCCGAGATACCAGAATCGTTCGTCCAGATACGCCTATCAGCCAAAGCTCTTTATTCACAGGTGCAAAGTCCGAACCGAGTATGTTATTGGAGTTGCAAAAGGAGATCGTGACCGCCGATCGGATCGATTGGCTAGTTTCATTTATCAAATTCAGCGGGCTTCGCCTGCTGCTGGAACAGCTTCAACAATTCACAGCGGGCGGTGGGAAATTACGGATCATCACGACCACCTATATGGAAGCAACCGACCTCAAGGCTATAACTGAACTTAGCAAATTACCTAACACCGAAATCCAGATTTCGTATGATACCAAAGTGACACGGCTGCACGCCAAAACGTACATTTTCCACCGTGATACTGGATTCACCACCGCTTATGTCGGCTCTTCTAACCTGTCCAACCCGGCGCTGACCAGTGGTATGGAGTGGAACCTCAAGGTGACGGAGAAGGATTCACTCGACGTGCTGCGCAAGATTGAAGCGACCTTCGAGAGTTATTGGAATGACCGAGAATTTACGCGGTATGTGGCTGAGGATGAAGGCCATGAGGCACAGTTGAAGGCGGCTCTGAATCGTAAAAAAGATCAATCCAACCACTTCCACCTCGACATCCAGCCTTACGATTATCAGAAAGAAGTGCTGGAGCAGCTGCACGCCGAGCGTACGCTGTACGGACGAAACCGCAACCTGATCGTCGCCGCCACAGGCGTAGGCAAAACGGTCATCTCTGCCTTTGACTACAAGCGATTCCGGGCAAGCCATGCTGGAGCCAAGCTACTTTTTGTCGCCCATCGGGAAGAAATCTTGAAGCAAAGCCGGGACACGTTCCGGTATATCCTGAAGGATATGAACTTTGGCGAGCTGCATGTCGGGAATCATCGAGCAGAGGCGTTGGACCACTTGTTTGTTAGCATTCAGAGTCTTAACGCCATGAAGCTGACGGAGATCATCAGCCCTGATTATTACGATTACATCATTGTGGATGAATTTCACCATGCCGCTGCACCTTCATACCAGAAGCTATTGTCCCATTACGAACCGCAGATTCTACTCGGACTCACTGCTACGCCTGAACGGATGGATGGCAGAGACATTACCGCCTACTTCGATCATACGATTGCCGCCGAGATCCGTCTAACCGATGCCATTGACCGGAAGCTACTGAGTCCTTTTCAATATTTTGGCGTCACCGATACTATCGATCTATCTCAGGTGAAGTGGTCGCGTAAAGGCTACGATCTGAACGAACTGGAGAAGCTCTATACCCATAACAAAATCCGTGCCAACCAGATCATCCAAAGTCTGAACAAATACGTAACCGATCTGGACGATGTGAAGGGGCTTGGGTTCTGCGTAGGGGTGGATCATGCGATGTATATGGCAAAAATATTTAACGAAGCCGGCATTCCATCCATAGCCCTGCATGGCGGGTCGAGCGAACAGGAGCGTCATTCTGCGAAAGGGCAGCTGGTGAACGGGGAACTGCGCATGATCTTCGTCGTGGACTTGTACAATGAGGGCGTGGATATTCCGGAAGTGAACACCATTCTGTTCCTGCGTCCTACCGAGAGTCTGACCGTATTCCTGCAACAGTTGGGACGTGGACTACGGATGGCCGATGGCAAAGAGTGCCTGACCGTGCTCGACTTCATCGGACAAGCGCATCAGGAGTACAGGTTCCAGGATAAATTCCGCGCCCTGATCGGCGCTACTAAACATTCCATCTCGCACTACATCGAGAACGGCTTTTCAAATCTACCTCGCGGCACGTTCATTCAATTGGAAAAACAAGCGAAGGAATACGTCATGCGCAACCTCAAGCAGATGAGTCGTAATCGCAGAGCGTTGATCCAGAAGCTGCAAACGTTCCAGCAAGACACCGGACTGCCGCTGACCTTGGCTCATTTTGTAGAGCATCACGGGATGACACTAGTTGAATTGTATGGTGGACGTACGGGGAAAAGGTATTTCCGAGGGATGTTGGCCGAAGCCGGACTGACAGAGCCAATCGAGAGTGAGAAGGATGAGTACATCCGCAGACTGCCGTCTGTGCTGACGATCAACTCCCGAAGCTGGCTGACGTTCCTGACGTTCCTCTAATTAAGTCTGGTGATTTAATGTTTTTTAAGAGATTCAATTTATTGCCTAAATTAGTTATTAATGAAGCAAGAGTTAATACCACTGATATTTCATATAATATAAGACTTTTCAAAGCATTTAACGCTCAATCGGTAGCTTTTTGTTTTTACAATTCTCTTACAATTACTTTATGTGAATATAATGGTCGTTTTTATGGGGGAGGGGTAGGAGAACTTGTACCAAGTGAATTTAAATCTCTATCTCTTCCATATATGAAAATAGATAAACGAAAAGTTAAGAAATTAGATAGAATGATAAGAAACAATAGTTCTATAAGAGAGATTATATCTTACGTTGATAGCGTTGTTCTTAAAGAACTATCCTTAAATGAAATTGAAATGTTAGAGAGAATAAGAAGTAAATTTTTGATGAGACGTCTAAAACAGTACTCCTAGCAGAGATTACTATAAAAATAAATGATCACTTTTGATGTGAAATTAAGAGGACTGATCCAACAATTCTTAACGTTTATATCCAACCTTATAAGAACTTTGCTTTAAGAAGGTCAGAAAATAAAGTTTTAATACGCGAAACGAGCCTAGGAAAATCGAAGGCTCGTTTCGCGTATTAAAAGAAAGCGAATTCCTGCCCTCAAAATTTTTCGAGAAATTAAATGCTTCTCCGTGCCGAATAAAGCAGTGAGTAACTATACTATCTCAAAACCTTCAAAGTATTAGGACATTAAGATTATCAAATTGACGAAATACTATAAGTGTTGAAAGCTACAAATTTTTAGAGTTAGTAATTTCAGTTATGATACTTTTAATCATTTTTAACTCTCTTTTATTCGATGCTCTAAGGAGACATATGATTTCTTGTATTTGTTGTTCTGCTCCTGAAATAGTAATTTCATCGTCAACATAAGCAAATAATTGAATCAAATTAACATCCAGTGACTCAGCGATCTTTGACAGATTCACCAAAGAAACGTTCTTTTCACCACGTTCAATCTGTCCTATGTATGAAAAATGAAATCCACCTTTTTCTCCGAGGGATTCCTGTGAATACCCTCTTTCTTTGCGTAGTGCGCGAATTCTGGCTCCGACCAGCTTCAAAACTTCTCTGTCCTCGTTCATGGTATTCACCTCTCTATGTTCAAAAGTGTAGACAAGTTTCCTCAAGGTAAACACCAAACGAAGAATACAAATAATTTATTTGATTACTATATGTATCATTTTATTGTATAATACTGGTATTAACTCTTTGGAGGGATGACAATGGCAAGAAATTGGTCCATAACCGAAGTACATTGTAATCACCAAGTAGATTTTACCCCACGTTTGCAAGACCATGATATCTCGACACAACCTAGGTCCAAACATACTCCTGCTTACCATATGCTACGTACCACAATAATGGCCTATCACCAACATGCTAAATATCATCTCAAAATTGCCGCCATCATGCGTAATCACAATCAGTTTAAAGCCTGCCTGATTCTATGTGATTGGGCTCTAGCCTCCATGATTAAGGCGCTTTATATCCATAAGTATCATTCAGTACATCCACCCAAGGAACTCACCATGAACGAAATCTTGCCTTTAGTGCATACGGACACTGAACCCGGATTGGATATCGCTTTGTTCAGCGGCACGATACAACATATTTCTTCCCTAGCAGATTACCCGAACGACCAGCCAATAGAACTGGACAACATCGAAAAGCTTCTTCAACGAACAGAAGAGATATTGGATGAGTTAGCCACTCGAATGAAGGATGATTCATCAGAGTAAGATGTTTTTTATTGATCATTTAGGTTAAATGTTTGATTTATCTGTGTTAGTAGGTGTACATTTTGAAAAGAGTAATTGCTATCGCGTTTTTCATATTATCTATATTGGAATTGGTTACTCTAATCCTAATTGGTAAAAGCATGATGATTGGGTATATGGAACCGAGTACGTTTAGCGGAATAATTTCATTCCCACTAGGCGCTACGTACCTCTCGATCTGGATGCTCTTTTCACGGCAAGAGTTTACCGGAGGACGAGTCGCGGCACAGATCAGTTTTACAGCGGCATTGTTGACGGGGTGCCCGTTGGTGTGTTTATGGATTGTTTTCTATTAAATCAAGAGATTAAGAAGATTTCCTTTGAGTTAGGACATATGAAGTACGTTGTTGGAAATATTGTTATGGTGAGAAAGGAAAAATCAGGATGTTAGAAGGATGTATATACACCAAGCTTCTGCTAACATGGTAAAATCCTAATTTTAACGGCGGAGAATGATATGAGTACAATTAAAGTAACACCAGAGCGGCTGCTGCATGTATCCAGACAGATCGAGCAGGGTAGGCAGCAGTTGGAGGGTATACGTAATGACCTGACCGCACGGATCGGATTCATCCAGTCTCAGTGGGCGGGAGCAACGCAAGAACGATTTTTCTATGATTTTCAGCAGTCACGTTCAGTACTTGATCGAGCACTGGAAAGTATGGTTAAGTCATCCCAAGATCTGTTCGCGATTGCCGAGAGATTCGAACAAGCAGATCAGGAACAGGTGAGCTTGGGAGCCGTTGCTGGGCAGATTGCTGCCCACACAATGATGAATCATAATATAGGTAACACAGAAGAACAAAGACGAATGGTATATAATCCTTTGTTTGGAGTTAACATGCCCGCAAGTGAAGCGGAGGATGGTATGCCAGGGCAAAAGGAGTTTGTTAAGTACTGGGAACAGGGTGGCACCTATGAAGAAATGAGAGCTGGACCGAAGCAAACGGAGTCTAGTGGTGGGGATATATATGATGAACAGATCAGCGCATTTAAGGAAGGTCATCATCCCGTAACTGGAGAATCCATACCGGCTTGGCAAGCAGCAGTTTCTATAGGAAGTTTACAGACTGCTAAGCTCGTATTGGCTTTTACTGGAATGTATAATAGAGGGTATAAGGTTCCGAAAGAAGGATTAGGATTCCCAAAAGGTATGATTGGTGGAAGAATTACAGTAAGTAATGAAAGAATTCACCATGCTTCACTTGGAGATTTTAATTCTAAAAATAGATTAATCAATGGTGGTCACGGTCAAGATAATATTAATTACCTACTTAAAAATAAGATCCCATTTAACATTACTAAAGAATATGAGAATGGTGTACGGGTTGGTAATATACCTAATCACAAAAATAAAGCAAAGCGAAGTGGAGAGGGCCAAGCATGGTTCCCTAAGGAGTGGACATCGGAAGATATCAAAAAGTCAGGTGAGCATGTAGCAAATCTGCCTGAGAATAGAGTTAAGGGTGACGGTGAATGGATGTTTGGAAACTATAATAACGTTAGAGTAGGCGTAATCAAGAACGATGGACAGATCGGAACGATTACTCCAGATAACTCAAGACAACCGTGAGGAGAGCAAACCATGGTAGACTACAGTGAAAAAGTTATCTCATTAGTAAAGAAGAGAAAAGATCTACACCCCGACGATCCTGCTATTCAAACGATATGGAATGAGATGGTAGACATTCTAAAAGAGAATGAACAGAGTGCCATATCATTTCTAAATCAATGTGGAGAAAAAGATTTATATTGGCTGAGTGAGATATTTGAAGATCTATCTTCTGAATTTCAAAGTCGAGCATTTATAGATTGTCTTCTTCAATTACAAAAGAAGTATCCTGATCTGGATATGGAGCAGGATATAGAATATGCGATTCAATCCATTGAGGATTAATAAAAAAATAAGCCTATTTCAACTCCTATACGGAGTAGTCATGGGCTATTTTTATCTCCTCAATCCATCCCAACTACTTTACAAAATCCACCCATTCCTTCTCATAGCAAATGGTATACTGGCAAAAAGAGAGATTCTGGCGCATAGCCTGAAGGCCCTCACTGCGGAAAGGATGTTATACCACATGTCTACATACAACAAATTGTGGCGAAGTATGGGCACTTCTTTTCACCCGAAAGCTTATCTGTTCGATGCCGATTGTATAAGAACCATAATCGCTTGATGCAAAAACCTCAAAAAATCCTCATCGCCAAACTGATCAAAATAACCCGCATAGCGGCGATCCGTCATATAGGCTTCTGCAATACATCTCAGAATCTCAGCATCACAGACCATAAATTGCTCCAGACAATTCTTCCATTCTCCCACTAACTTTTGTACCTCACCAGAATCAGGGGACAGATCCTGATGCTTCGCCAACTCCCGAAATACCTGCTCCATATTAACCGAAAACTGCTGGTAGGCTTTTTCTTGCTCTTCCGCAGACAGCTCGCTCACATTTGCTTCGAATTCCTGATATTTCTCGGTATCTCCGTAGATGAACTTTGCCTCAGATTCATATTGCTCTTGAATGGACAGGATGGAAGAGCCGTCAAACAGATGAAGGTGAGAGATATCCTTCCCATCCACATACTCGTCCAACTGGTCGATGATGGTTTCGAGTTTTTGTTTGCGTTGAACGAGTGTACTGCGGTGCTCTCTTAAGATCTCTTTTTGTTCACCTTTCGAAAGCTGCATCATGGCTGCAATTTCTGTTAAGGAGAAATTCATTTCTTTGAACAACAGAATCATTTGCAGATTCCCGAGTGCCTCTTGATCGTAATACCGATAGCCATTGTCCTCGACTTTGCTCGGTTTTAGGAGATCCGTTTTATCGTAATAATGTAATGCTCGTTTGGTGATGCCTGTGATCTGAATAATATCTTTAACGGTGAAATAGGGTGTCTTCATTCCAAAAGTCCTTTGTTTCAGCAAGGATGACACTTGCCGGAGTGATGGTTGCTTCGGTAATCGGTGTACCTGTTTTGTTCAGATAATATTGGATTAAGTGATAACCGCAGGCATAACCAGCCGCATAGGGCATACCTACGGGCGTGAAATTTTGCAGTGTGGCAAGTTCATCGCCGTATAGATACGGATTAATTTGATCAAAACCTGTGACATGCAGCTGGTCTTTCATCTTCGGTTTGATTACGTTGTTCAAAGTCTCCATATCCGTTTTGGCTACCCAGGGGCCTAGCAACTCTTCTCCATACAGGGATGTCGCAAAGCTCTCAGCCAGCCCCTCGCTAACAACCATCTCGCCAAGCGTAATCTGTGGATTCCACTGGATATATTGGTACCTCACATTATGATTGCATTCATGGGCTAACACGGATTGCATACGAGGTAGAGTATATCTATTTGGAATCAGGTTCGCAATAATGTAACCGGGGATTCCACCGTCTCCGCTGATACCTTCGTTCATGGTCAGTGAAGGGCTATTCTTATCACCCAATAAAATGGTATATAGATATTCGGAGACCGATAGCTCAATCCCGTGCTCTATAAAGGTGGATAGACTCGTATGAACAGCTTCATGACACTGTTGCCAAAATGCTTCAGACGAGATCGCTGCTAACGATTCGTTAATCTCAGGTGTGATATCTGCGGGAGCGATATTCATAAAGTTATTCATCATGATCACATCGAAGCCATTAGGCTCATGAGAACGAAACGGGATCTGTTGAATGTTCCATTTGTTCATAAAAGGACCCATCATACGCTCGCGGTATAACTCCAATTTCTCATCGGGTGCAGCCTGGATGATCTCTTCATAGATTAGATCTGAACGTAACGCGGTAATCTTCATACCTGATCTCTCCTTTTTATTCGCTTGAGATCATTATCAAGTATGACCTAACGTAACAGTCAAGCGTTGATGTTGCGCTGCTGGCTCTCTGCATGATTCTTCATCTTCATCGTGAATACTAGCGCAGACAGGATATAGATTAGGCTTAACAAGAGATAAGGGAGTTGCAACGAGAATACGCGATCGAACGTCGTTTCACTAACCCGCACCAATAATCCGCCGAGAAGCGTACCGATGGCACTAATGCCAAAGGACAGAAAGCGAAACACACTTCCGACCCGGCCTAGCATCTCATTAGGAACGGAACGTTGCAGGATGGAGGAGCGGGTAACATTGTAGACAATAATGAAAAATGCAGCACAGAAGTACAGACCACCTACCATATATGCATTTGTGGTTAGACCCACGACACCGTAGATGATTCCCATGCACAGAATGGAGGAGATAATTAATTGTTTTGTACTCCATTTCTTGCGCATATATGCAACAGCCTGGCTTCCCACAATGCTGCCGATGGTTGCGATGGAGATGAGCATACCGAATGCAAAAGCATCCAACTGAAGCACATCTCGTACAAAGAAGATCTGAGTAGCCAGGATGATCGAATACATCAGCGTAATGGTGACGGACAGAATGGCTAGACCACGCAGAAAACGATCATGATAGACATATTGAATACCGGACCACATCTCGCGTTTCCAATTCTTCATTGGGCGAACTTCCTTCTTGGTTGTTTCGGTATCCCCCGGGAAGAAGTTTCCCTTCAAACTGATCAAAAAGAGCAGAGCAATAACAGCTGTTACAGCGTCTATGGCAAAAGGAAACACAATATGCAGGGTGATGATGAACCCTCCCAGAGCAACGCCCAGAATATCACTTGTAATTAACTGTCCTGCGGTGAACTGCCCATTCGCTTTCTCCAACTTACTTTCATCTACAAGTTGTGGGATGACCGTATGCACCGTACTGTCGAATACGACCCGGCTAAGGCCGATCCCGAACATGAACAGAGCCAGAATCGGAATGCTCACCCATCCTCCCCAGATACATAACGTCAGAGCAAGCAGAAGAATCATTCGTGTAAAACCAGCCCCAATCAGCATATGTTTGCGTGAGTAACGGTCGATGAGAACACCCACGGGCAGACTGAAGAGAAGCCATGGTAAACGAAGTGCCGTCATGGTGACAGAGGCATACAGCGTATCGCTTGTAAGTGTGGATATGAGCCAAGGAACCGCAGCAAGCGTGAGTCCATCACCCAAAAATGTCAGCGAAAATGCACCGAATAACTTGGTATAGTTCGACTTGATTTTCATCGTTCCCTCCACGAATAAGATGAATAGCATAGCTACAATAAGAATGGGAAATAATGTGTTTTCACTTAATAACAATGTAAGTTATTGCAAAATGGATTTCAATCCTATTTTTACAATAAATAACTTCACAAAACGCTTACAAACTTTCAATTCTACCCTACCTTTTCCGCTGTGAAGCTGAGATAATGGGAGAGGAATAAGGCATGAAACAGATGCGACAACGATGTTCACCAACAGCCCAAAAATAAAAGCTGCACATCCATAGGAGGATTATTAATGACGACACAACCATTGAATCTGATCCAATCCACGGAGGGCCAATCGTTACTAGCCCAGATGTATGGAGAATCACAAGTAGCGGAACAGACTGCACGTTACACGAAGTTGAACGCCACGTTCGAAGAGTACTTTGGCGCACAAGAAGGAAGCAAGTTGTTCAGCGCATCAGGACGCAGCGAGATTGGCGGCAATCACACAGATCATAACCATGGTAAAGTGCTGGCGGGCAGCATTACGCTGGATACGATTGCACTGGCAGCACCAACTGCGGAGTCGGTTATTACCTTTTACTCAGAAGGCTATGACAAGAAGTATGTAATCGATCTCACGGACCTCACGCCAAATACGGAAGACGATGGCACAACAGCATTGATTCGCGGTATGGCTGCGGGATTTGGGGAATTCGGATATAAGGTAGGCGGCTTCCAGGCGTACCTGTCAAGTAACGTGTTCTCGGCATCTGGGGTGAGTTCTTCGGCGTCATTCGAGATGTTGATCTGTACGATTTTGAATCACTTCTATAATGATGGAACACTGGATGTTGTGACCTTGGCCAAAATCGGTCAGTATGCGGAGAACCATTATTGGAATAAACCTTCCGGTCTGCTGGATCAGATGGCTTGTGCGTACGGCGGACTGATTGCCATTGATTTTGAAAATCCTGCACAGCCGGTTATCGAGCCAGTTCAGTGGGATTTCCAACAGAATGGTTACTCATTGGTCATTGTGAATACAGGTGGCAACCACGCCGATCTGACGGAAGATTACGCGGCTGTGCCCAATGAGATGAGAGCGGTTGCTCAGGCGCTGGGCAGTGAGTATGTTCGGGAAATTACGGCAGACGCAATCTACGCCAATCTCAAGAAGGTTCGTGAAGCGGCTGGGGATCGTGCCGTGCTGCGCGCGCTTCATTTCCTGGAGGAAAATAATCGTGTCGATGGTGAGGTTCAGGCGTTGCGAGATGGACGTTTTGCTGATTTCCTGAAACTGATTACCGCATCCGGTAACTCGTCATGGAAGTGGCTGCAGAATGTATATCAGAGTGGTGCTGTGAAGGAGCAAGAGATTGGCATCGCGCTGGCACTGACCGAGAATTATCTGCAAAACCTGGGTGACGGCGCTTGTCGTATTCATGGTGGTGGATTCGCAGGGGTTATCCTAACGATCCTTCCGAATGAAAAAGTGGAAGAGTATATGTCCTGGATGCATGACATGTTGGACACGCCAATTATTGTTGTTAATGTGCGTGCACAGGGTGCGGTGTGCCTGAATACGTTGATTGCCTGATGCTGGCTAAACAGTACTCAGATAAATAGTTATAGTTAAATTCAAGGAAGTCCGGGCCATGCCCGGGCTTTTTGGGTTATTCCATTTTTGAAAAGACTTCAAACTTTTAAGGTCAGTAATGTGTTATTTAAGTAGTGGTTTAGTTAGGTTGGTAGTGACTAGAATACAGGCGTATTGATGATGGTTCGATTAGGTGAGAGGTTGTATCTCAATAATGTTCTCATGGGAGGAAGGATCAGATGATTACACCTACAGTGGCTGGGCAGGAAGAGGCTCAATTATACGAGGAGTTACGGCGTGCGATCGAAGAATTCGAAGAGGGAGAGCAGCGGCAAATCATTCTCAATCGGATGATCAAACAGCTCAGGTTCGCCAATTGGCGCAAAGATCGAATGCGTAAGATCGATGCATACTGTCAAAGAATAAAGCCCGCGACACTTTGGATCATATTAGCTACAGGAGCACTTGCGCCGGTTTTGTTATTTAGTATGTTCATCTGGGTATCGTTGTGGGTGGAATGAAGCTGTAGAGAAGAGGGAAAAGTGTGAAGGAAAGATCGCTGACTGCGGTGGTGTACAGTGAATTACTGTGTCTGCTACTCGTAATCCAATCGATGAAACAGGAGGGCTTCGTATTTCACGTATCTGGTTCGAGTGAGGAGCTAGCATTATGAGTGTAGAGGGGGTGACGAGTGGAAAGATGTATATGGAGCGTCGCTGCCTGACAAAGTTATAAACCATTACTTTCACATATTTATGCAAATTGCTGAAATTATTCTGGTAACAACGTCCTATAACTAAAAATGTGTATGATTTAATGCCTGAAATTTATAAAGACTTTGTGCTCATTTCTTATATGTCGTATACACGATTAACAGAAGATGGACTATAATGATTCTACTTCTTTGGAAAAAAGAGGATGAGATTAGGCTATGAAATCCCTATTATTACATATGAAAGAGCCATGTATCTGTACAAGGCCCTATAGTTTTAAAAGTTAATATTTCTTATAACTACTTAAGAGGTTTGATGTCTTCGGGCACTGAGCCTGTTTTGACTTCATAAGTATCATAATCCACCATTGAGAATATTTCTTGGGTCTTATTTCCTTTTACATACCCTGTCAGTGACACCGTATGAGACAAGTCAGACGGAATGAACTTGTGGCCTGTAAACTCAACATCAATTCCATAGGTTTCTTTAAAATAAGTTAGGCTTGCGATCTCGGCTTTTTGTACAATTTCTTTTTGCTGGTTGAACATGCAACCGCAAAATACAGTGATACTTATACTAATCAATATTAATAGGGTTAGAGGTGTACGATATTTAATAATAAGCATATCTACTACTCCTTGTTGGAACTTACTTGATTTTTTGGTCAAGTAACTCTTTCGGTACAACGGCTGTTTGAACTTCAAACGTGTCATAATCAATGAGGATGGTGATTTCGGTTTCTTTATTATTTTTAACATGACCACTCAAACTGATATTGTGACTAAGATCTTTTGGCATAAATTTATGATCAGTGAATTCCACTTCAGTATTATAGTGATCAATAAAGTATTGATGACCCACTTGAGTTGCTTCTTCAATAATTTTGTCTTGATTCGGCATAGAATTACATCCTCCCAATATAAGGGCTAAGATTATAAGTAGAATAGATACAAATTGAATATTTTTAAAAATATTCTTCAACCTCCTATATATGTGAACTTAACACTTTATAAATATACTTTAACTTTTTAGTTCAGTAAACAGAGAGGAGTTTTTATGGATACCTATATAACTGATAAAACATATAAGGAAATTTCGGAACTGGCCTATCTTAATTTGAATGAAGGAGATTACCCTGATACATTGGATTCGGCTAATTGGAAGTGATTGAGCCAGATGGAGCAAGATTGCATAGAAGGTCTGGGTTCGACGCAGTTGTTTTAAAGAATGATCTTACAGATCAGATTGTCATCGGTTATCGAGGAACTGAACCAGAAGGGAAGTTGACAGATATATTCGCGGATTGGGAGACAGATGCTTTTGATGTCGTAGGAGGAAGAACGAGAAAGCTTGAAGATTCCATAACCGACCCAGAGCGTCATAATATCTTCAAAAATAGTCCATTCAAACTCATGATGGATAATTCAAGTTGGGAAAACAATCAGTTTCATCAAGCTGAAGAATTGTATGAGGCTGTACAGAAGGCTTATCCTGATTCAGATATTTCGCTAACAGGCCATTCTCTTGGCGGTGGTTTAGCTCAATATGTAGCTGCTCGTCATGATGTATCTGGTATGACGTATAGTGCTCCAAGTGTAATGAATCTGCTGGATGATATAAGTTTGGCTAAGGTGAATGAAGGTCACTTTGACAACAAAATGGTTAATGTGGTTCATCCGAGTGATTCTGTAGGAGCTGGCGGAGTAAGTGAATATGACAGGCACGTTGGACTTACGGTGTACAAGGGACAGGATTTTGATACCGCTAATGCAATGTATCAGAACTGGAAGTTTCAATTACAGTTAAAGGTCCCTTTTCAACCTCTCGGTGCAGGCTCCCCGATGTTGGTTCATGACGTTGGAATAGATGTAGATCTAGATAAGCTGTACATTGGAAATATCGTTAGATTATTGGATTCCTTCTCCAAGGACGAAGGCAAGGGGTACCACTCCATGAAGCAATATGAGTTTGATAAGGAGGGCAACTTAATTGGCCCGTTAATCGATCGGAGTACGGGAGAGACGCTTGATATTTCTCCAAGATGGACTGCACATCAGAAAGCAATGGCTGTGTTCTCTAATGTGATGTCTGGTGCAGTAGCTTCGTTTATATCTGGAGTAGGTAGTTCTGGTGGCGGTAAGATTCAATTAACACCGGAAGAATTAGCGCAGTCTGCTCGAGAAATGAGACTGAGTTTGAGCGGATTTTCCAACGATGCACAAGCTTCTATTCAGATGTTCCAGACCCATATAGCAACGAGCGAAAGTCAGTCTTTTACACCTATTGCTTATAATGCAACAGCTACTTTGCAACAAATTAACCGTTGGTACCAAGAATCCATAAGTGAGATTGCAGATTATATTGAACGAAAGAGAGAAGATTTCGTAATCGCCGATCAGCAAAAATAATAATGGAATTTATATAGATAGATTAACAGGAGGAAAGTGGACATGGGCAGAATATCCGTATCCCTGTCGGATTTACGAAGAGCCGTTCAACAATGCGAACAATTGCAGCAACGACTTGTACAACAGGAACAGAAGATGCGTTCGATTCATGGGAGGTTGCAGCAGGACTGGGTAGGAAGATCGGCAGAGGAGTTAACTTATAAGATGCAGTCTTTTGTAGAGGGAGCATCTGTGAAACTGACTGAACTTGAAGCTCATAAGGAGGAATTGAAGCAATACATTCGCAAGATGGAGGAAGCGGACAGAGAGGATCAAAGAAATCGCAGCAGGATACAGTGATTGACTATATCTGCTCACACGTAAATAGTCAGATAGGAAGTAATCTTCCCACCTAACTATTGTTGCTTCGTTCATACAATTGTATCGATTGAAGTCACTTGCGCAAGCAGCTATTACTAATTAGTGTAAATCAGTATTATTCTTGTTCAAAGTTTGAATTTTCTCTTGGATATACTGGTGGTAATCGCGGAAGCTGCTGATGTGATGCAAAGAATCGGAGTTCTCAGACTGGATCTTAATTTTACCGTCCTGAGGCAAATTTTTCATCTCAGCAATGACGGATTTGGAACCTTGGATATCTCCGGACATGTCCTGAATTCGCTGTAATAATGCTGGATGTCCTTCATGCTGGAGCATTTCGGCGAGCGGTCTCATTTCCTCCAACTTTTGACTCGACCGTTCAAGTGTGGTCATCACCTTGTCTCCATCTGTACTTGCGCTAAGCGAAACCATTCGGTGGATGTGATCTTTCTCCATACGCTCAAGCGCCTCCAAATGGGAAGCTTCCAGTCGTTTGGGATCGCTCCAACTCTCCGATCGAACGGTGTCATTCTGTTGCTGGGAAGTATTATTCGCAGTGCCATTGCCACAGCCCCATAACAGAGATGAGCAGGTTAACACGGCTCCAACGGCGATGATACTTTTTAACCTCATGCTGTCACTCCTTCAATAATTTCCTGAAGGTAGTATGAGCAATAATATCCAAAATCATGCTTCTTCTCTTCATTTCTTTCCCATAATGAACAAAGGAAAATAACGAGCTAACTGTATGTATCATTGCAGTGTAGCCGGATCTTATTTTTTGGGATTGCGGCTATCGATGAACCAACCCGGTCCTGTCACACTGATGACTTCACGTGTGTCATAGTTATATGAAACGGTAATATGCTCATACTCGTGACCAGTTACATGACCATATAGGTACAAGCGGGAATGGACTGAAGGGTCGTCGATATCATGACTCGTGATGACAAAGTCTGCGTCATAATACTCCTTAATGTATTGGATGCTGACGGGTGTAGCTTTTTCAAGAATGTTTTGCTTATCTGATGTGGACAGGCTAGAACATCCTCCGATTGCAAGTGTAAAAACAAGTAAGTATAGAGCCATAAGTTTTGTTTTGATCAAGCTTTCATTCTCCTTTTTGGTGATAAACTCTAACGACACTTTTATTCTAATTTTTCTGCTAGTACAATTGCAACGGAATGTAACGAGGTGAGAAGTTAATGAATCTTTACACTAATAACATATGGCGCTGGACCATTAATCTTCTGTATCCTGCCATTATCTTTGTCTTCCAGAGCTGGGGACCGATATTGGATTCTTGGACAGGTCCTATTTTGTTCGTCGCTGTGTTCTGCTTTCTATGGAGCGATGTAAAAGACATGTTCGTTTCGACAGGACTAACATGGTTTATTGCCATCCCGTGTTGGTGGTATTGGATTGAACGTCCGAAACCATCGTTCGGCGCAGAACATTTTGCCGCACATCTATGGTTAATTGTACTTATATATATTGTCTTTGTACTCATTCCTCAGACCTTAATCCTGACTACGCGGTTGCGGGTAATGGATTATTATAAAAAGTGAAAATCAATTTAGAATAGGCGGACGTACAAGGATTAGGAGGTAGTATATGAGTCGCTTAAAAAGAATCAACAAGCCATACTTCATCTTCCTCATCTGGAACGTACTCATGATTGGCGTCGTAAGGGGGTTAACCTTCCAGCATGAGCCGGGTAGAGGGGTGTCAGGTAACGGTAACCTGGGACTTCTGGTGTTAGCTCCATCTCTTCTGACCTTTCTCATTCTCTGTATCTGGACGATGTTTCTATCCAAATGGTGGTTGTACGATCAGCGTCAACGCTGGGGAGGGAAGATACATGCCTGTGTACCCTTCGCGGCTCTCTTGCTGTGTGTGTTGTCTGTCGCTTGGGAGCTACACACCATCAATAACCTACGCCTCCAGCTCAATGGATTTACGAATGATCCGGATTCGGCCGTGTACCGTTTTGGTTGGCTGAACCAGTACACGAACACCTTGTTTTATAACGTGCCGATCCTGTTGTTCGGCCTGTCTTTCTCCATATTTATAGGCTGGCTGATGGAATGGAAACTTCGCAGTCCTAGGTCCGCTTAATCCGAACTGCAAACGAAATATATCCTTCATCAATACAACCCCCCCTTATCCGTCATACCAGACGGGCAAGGGGGGGTTCTCATGTTTACTACACTTTCCTTTTATATTTCCCTGTATACGGGATGGTAAGATGGATTTTCAGATCCTGGATCGAGTCTTCGGTAAGCATCATCTTGCTGCCATTGTTTGATAACTTACGCCAGAGCTTCGGATTTTTGCGATACAGTTTCTCCTGAAGGCCGTAAATATCCACACCACGCTCAAGGCCGTGACGATAGGTCTGCATAATCTGCTCTCGCAACTTCACTTCACTAATCTGGATCATCTCCTCATAAGAGGTGGGCACCAGATATTCATACAGGGCAGTTAGGTATTGAGCGTCAATATTAAACTTGACCTCTTCACCCTGAATGACAGGCTTGATTTTGATCTTTGGTAAACCTACACTGAGTGCCCCATAGATCGTTCCATCCTTCTGCACAAGCAAGGGAGCACGTCGCATGTCCTTGATCAGCCAGTGATACCCGGGAAGCTGACTGCGTGGAAGGTATTCAAAGTCAACGCCTGTCTTTTCGAAAAAGGCCCCCTCGATTAGAAATAAATCCTTTTTCTTCTCGTTCTCGGCCCATTGGGAGTTGTTTAATGCAATACTGGGCAGATACGTCGTAGTAGCCGGATCATTATGCGTTGCAATGAGCTTGAAGCTAAGCACGGGCGGATACAACGATTCTTCCATATAAGTCGGGAGCGGATTATGAAGAATGCTATCCAAGGGCGACATATTATAGATGGACGTTGCACTTAGAATTTTCTCCAGTGGTTCGCGGGTTCCGTAGACCCAGGTCGTATAACGGGATTCTGGGAACCGTCCCAGCATATCGAACACTTCTTTGATGTGTTTGCTGGTGAGCACACCTTCCGCCATTACGATGGCTGTCACATGCCCCCAAGCCATGTGTAATTGAGCTGTACGGAACAGTTCGTTCAGCGCCAGACTCATGGTTTTCCCTTCGGCATGTCCGACCCATACAGGTGGCGTATCTGCACTTTTGGTTGAACTTTCACTTTTGGCGACACTGGCAAAATCCAGCGTTTGTACATACAGGTGATACATCCCGTCTTTGTAATCAATGCCAAAGGCTTTGGCGTAGTCCACCTGTTGGATCTCAAAGGCACTCCAGCATCCACTTGTCATCACACACATTGATAGGCTTAACAGACCCAACGTACATCTCCGCAACAAACGCTTCATCTTCCGTTTCCTTTCTTACGCGGTTCTTGAGTCTCAAGATAGACGGGTCTGCGTTTACCCAACCCTTTTGGCAGTTTGAATAATGAAGCTATCGCTTGTTTAAAATGAAGCGGTGTTAACGGCGTGAGATACGGAATGCCAAATGATTTGAGATCGGTCAGGTAGATGAGGAACAGAATCAACGACAGGATGAACCCAAAGATGCCGAGGGAAGCTCCCAGGACAAAACAAAGGAAGCGCAGGATCAGCACAGAACTGGTCATAACCTGATTCACAATGGTTGCTCCAGCTACGACGGTAACTGCGATGATGACAATCATGAGGGGAGAGACCATGCCGGCTCGAATGGCGGAATCCCCTATGATCAGACCTCCAACCACAGTTAATGTCTGGCCGATGGCACTTGGTAGACGTACCCCCGCCTCTCGGAACAGCTCCATGAGCAGCATAATGAGAAACATCTCCACTCCCGATTCCATTGGCAGTCCCATACGTCCTACCGATATCGTGGCAACCAGTGGGAAAGGAATCTGATCCATATGAAATGAGGTCAGCGCAATATAGAAGCCAGGCAGGAACACGGTGATCATCAGGCCAAGAAAGCGCAGCATCCGCCCTACGTTGACAGCTAAGAAGGGAAAGCTGGCATCTTCCGGTGATTTGAGCAAAAGAAACAGATTGACTGGCCCAATAATCGCGCTGGGATTGCCGTCGACAATGAGGATAAAACGTCCGTTCAGGAGACATTCTGCAGCAAAGTCAGGCCTGCCCGTATAATGGGTGACGGGAAACAAAGTAATCTTCGAAGGGGACAGCAATTCTTCCAGTTCATTGGCGGTCAAGATTCGTTCGATCTCAATCTTACGCAACCGATCCTGGACGTCTTCGATCAGTTCCGGATTGGCGATATTTTTGATATACATCAATGCCACCTTGGTTGCAGAACGTGAACCAATCAGTTCGATATTGCAGGCAAGTTGGTTCGTACGCAGACGGGTGCGTATCAAGGCAACATTGACGGCAAGGGGTTCAATGAACCCATCTCTTGCCCCGCGGATCGAAACTTCGGTGGTCGATTCCTCCGGTGTTCTTGTCGGGATGTTGGAGATATCGATACTCCACATGGCTTGAAGGGATGGTATACAGATCAACATATGGCCTTCAAAAACACGGAGAGACATCAGTTCAGTTCCAAATGCCGGATCTTGCAGATCCATTCGGGTCCAATCCAGGCTGATGCATTTTTCAATGTCGGATGTACGGATAAAGTGTGTATCTTCATATGTTCGTTTGAGTTCCGGGAGAATAATATCGTAGATCGCTTCACTATCCACCATACCGCTGCAATAGGTCATAAGGAGTTGCATCGGAGGTTCTCCGAACATGTGACTATTGATGATGACATCATCAGATCCCGCAAAAAAGGTGTTCAGGTTATGCTCGTTCATTCGGAAAGGTTCAACTTCACGATTATTCTTGGGCTGGGTTGAGATCGGCACGTTTGGGAGCCTCCTTGTCCTTTTTGTGGATTAATGCGGCAATGGTTAATATCACGGTAACGATTGAGACATAGGCCAGCATGACCGGGAACTGAATATGATCTACGTAATAGTCGACGTAATCAATGCGCCACCATTGCATCGCCATAAAGCTCATGATGACGGTGATGGTGAGAATCGCTATATATCGTTTCTTCGGTCTGCGGAAATTCAGCAGATCCACGATGAGATACATAGATATAGCGACCCTTGCAAAGGAACCACTAAGCCATTGATAGATGGACAAAAAATCAACGTGTTGCAGCAGCTTGCCGATATTCACAAGTTTCCATTGTTCATAGGGACTGTTTCGTTGTTTTGCTGCTTCTTCTGGACCAAACTCGACGATGGCTCCGATCGTGGGACCGATCGCCATACTGAGCATAAACACGCCGAGGATCAAAACATGCCACCAACGAATTTTGCCTTTGACTTCATGTTGGAACAACATAAGAATCCAAATTTCCATAAGCCCGGCAAGAGAGTAGATCATGCCCCGCCATACGGGACCCATGCCGTTCTCCATAATCGGGAACAATAGACTGTAGTCTTTGTATTTCATATTGGCGGACATTACAAAATAACCAAGTAAAATTACAAATGGCAGCAGCAGACTGGAAGTCATCGCAATGGAGCGTATGCCTTTAGCCGCTGCCCACGCGGCAACCAGTGCTCCGCCACCAGCCAGAACGTAAGGTGGCGTGAATTGAAGATATGTGGAGACGGTCCAGTTAGTTGTCTCATACAGCGTATGTGTGCCAAGCGTGAACAGTAGAATGGAAGCGGAGATCCGGAAGATCCAGGAAGGAATCGGTCCGAATTCTCGCGTAATCCAATCTGTTAATCGCTGTCCGCGTACTCGCCGAATGATGATATACATCATACATAGAAACAACATGAAAAAAGGTCCTGCCGCCACGACAGACAACCATCCGTCTCTGCCGCCTGCTTCGAGAATTGCTGGGATGGACAAGACATGGCAGACCAGTCCGGCACTTAATAAAATGATGGAAAAGGACAACCAGATGGTAATTTGACCTTTCTCACGACTCATGCGAATCCTCCTTTCCAATGAAGGAAGTTTCCGTTAGGTTGTACAGCATACAGGAAGTTGATTCCTTTTTCAGATTTTTTCACAGAAAGTTGCAACCGATATGGACGGACTAAGCAGAAAGCTTTAACATACAGATATAGCAATGTCGAAGACAAGCACTGAGCGAAGCATAGAGAAATAGGGAGGAAACCTGCGATGACAAATACAACGAAGGCACCTGGAGAGACGAAAGTTGGCTTTATTGGTACAGGCGTGATGGGTAAAAGCATGGCTGGGCACATCCAGCAAGCGGGATATCTGCTGCATGTGTACACGCGAACTGCTGCCAAAGCGGAAGCATTGGTGAAGGAAGGTGCCGTATGGCATGACACACCAGGCAAACTGGCTGCCACGTGTGATGTCATCATCACAATGGTGGGGTATCCGAAGGATGTCGAGGAGATTTATCTCGGTGAGGATGGTCTCGTAGCCAATGCCAAACCAGGGTCATATCTGATTGATATGACAACATCCAGTCCGTTACTGGCTGCACGAATCTTTGAAGCTGCGGAAGCCAAAGGACTGCATGCACTGGACGCGCCTGTATCGGGCGGTGATATCGGAGCGCAGAACGCGAAGCTGTCCATTATGGTTGGAGGTAGTTCGGAGGCCTTTGAAGCCGTGCGTCCGCTGTTTGAGCAGATGGGCACCAACATTGTGCTGCAAGGCAAGGCGGGAGCCGGGCAGCATACCAAAATGTGCAACCAGATTGCCATTGCCTCTGGCATGATGGGCGTGTGTGAAGCACTCGCCTATGCCAAGACGTCTGGTCTGGACGCGGAGACCGTGCTGAAGAGCATTGCTACCGGTGCAGCCGGAAGCTGGTCGCTCAGCAATCTCGGTCCGCGCATGATCGCAGGCGATTATGAGCCTGGATTCTATGTGAAACATTTTATCAAAGACATGGGAATTGCACTGGAGTCTGCAAAAGCGATGGGCATGAAAACGCCTGGTTTGGCTCTGGCTGAATCCCTGTATCAGGAAATAGCGAATAATGGTCTGGAAGAGAAGGGTACTCAGGTGCTCTACACCTATTATCTTCAGGCTTAACATCCAAGAGAACAGCAGCGTATTCTTTTTCTATTCAGGAAAGGGTTGCGCTGTTTTTTTCAATTTTGCGGTTTGTTTATGCGTCTAAAGTCACGGAATTGGTTAAATGTTCATATGTACTTTGCGTATTGGAGAGAATTTGATCGTTTTCCCTTTATTTTTACCCCGCTTTATCCGACATAAGTAATAGAAGTTTACATAATGAATGTGTCAAAGGATGTTATTCCTCCTGTAATGGTCACCCGTAACCCACACTATAATAGAACGGAGCTTGCCCATGTTCAAGAAAATCCTGTCTCTGTTCAAGACACAACCAGAGCTTGCGAACCAGATTACAGCCTCCGCTTCAGCGTTACCATCGACGACAACCATTCCCCCGCGTATGGTCCGTAGTAAGCGCAAGAAAAAGGCGGAAGGGGATTGGACACGCCAGCCGGAGGAACCTAGTACAGCAGATCAGCTGATCGGTCTTCCAAGTCAATATAAAGTGCTGAACGACCTGCTCGTTACCAATCCGAAGTCACGCTCCGGTTATTCGCAGATTGATCATGTCGTGATCGGTCCGCGGGCAATCTTTGTGATCGAAACCCGAAATCTGACGACAGGTGAGATTCGCGGCGGAAGAAGAGAGGCCAATTGGTCGGTCAGCAGCAGCCGGGTCAAAATGTACAATCCACTCATGCAGCATCGTGCGCACGTGGAAGCCATCCATGCACACCTCGGAGACTACAAAAGAGTGCGTCTCGTCTCCATGGTGACTTTCACCAACCGTTGCCGTATCAGTGTTGATCCTGCTGTGAGATACGTGAATTCAGATGAACTGATCATCTACGATCATGAATTGGTGGAAACGATTCAGCGGAAGACGGAACGACTTGAGAGTGAGGTTCCCGAAACCGTATTTCAAGAGAAGGATATTCAGGCGATCTACGCTCTGTTATCATCGGTCAATTCCACCGATCCTCAGATTCGGTCAGAGCATATGGAGAAGGCTAAAGGGATCAAATAATTACCCTTCACGAACACTGTTGTCCATACGGGCGGCAGTGTTTTTGTGTTGCGGTGGTAGTTAATGTGCGAGTAGTAAAAGGCTTTAGACACAGGTATATCGTCGTATACAACCGATTTTTAACTTATGATAGAATGTAGAGCATGTCCATTGTGTGAATCAAGCATGTTATATGAAAGGATATTTTTGTAAGCGGGTGTTCAAGTCTTGAAGCAGAGGTTAATGGTTCTCAGGAATATACATAGGATAGGGGAAGATTATACATGAAATGGAATTATACGATAAAGACGTTCACAGTTATGCTTGGTTTGGCAGCGATTCTGACAGCTTGTGGTGGCGGAGCGAAAGAGACGTCATCGCCGGAGTCTGCTTCCGGTACAGAAGTTGCTTCATCAGAAACAAGCAGCTCGAATGCTGCTGTAACAGAAACCGCAGCAACCGGTTCGAATGGGAGTGAGCAGACAGGTTCAGCTACAGAAGAATCTTCTTCAGCTGATGACGGCAAGATTGGAAAGGATTCGACACTGGAAGAGTTGAAGCAGCAGTATGCGGATAAACTTGGTTATATCCGTATCCCTCTGAATGATTATCCGGTGCGTCGGGTTAGTGAGGAAGGTTCCAAAAATATTAATGTAGCCAACTACAGCGATGCCGTTGTGGACATGAATGCAGGGGTGCCAATTCACTCTGATTCGCAGCGGTTGATTGATGATGCCTTTCCTTTTTTTACAACCGTACAAGCACCTGACGAATCTTATATAACTTGGGGAGAAGCAACCAATCTGGAGCGTGCCATGGTGAAAACGCTGTTTATCGCGCGTGAAGGGCTGCTAATTACCGAAGATGCGATGAAAAATAAGGATTACAGCAGTACATCGTTCCAGGATTCCAAGGATTTCTTCAGGGTCACAGCGAAATTTGAATCGATGGCACCTGTTGCACAGCATCCGCGTGACATTACGTTGAGTACGTTATACGACAAAGCCCGCACGTCATGGGGCAAGCTTGCTGCGATGGACCCGGAGCAGGATGAAGCGGCGTTTGCCGAGATGTACAAGACGACGAGAACCGATGCCAATAATGCCATGGGGTTGCTTAATGTTCTGCTGTCTACCAATGAGGATGAACGGATCAAAGAGATTTACGGGGAATAAAAATGCCGTGATCCAGAGTTAATCTGGATCATCCTGGTAACATGTCTGGATCACATGCCTTCAAACTCTGACTACCGATTGAAGCGGGGTCAGGGTTTTTCTGGTTTTTTCCAATAGGTGTATGATATGTTTTTAGGAGAAAGACATGTACGGAATATAGGTGAGGTGTGTGAAAGATGTGGTGGATGAACTTTTGTAAACGCTTTAAATTTAAAACGAAGCTAATCTTGTTTTTATCTACCGCAACGGTCTTAATCTCCGGAATCACAGGGTTGATCACCTATCGCATCCATATCGATCTGTTCAATGAAGAGGTCAGTCGCCAGTATAGTCTTACCGCAGAGCAGATTCTTGCACGTCTGGATTCCAGGGTACACGACATGTATAAAGTCACCGATTATATCACACTGAATCCCTCCGTAAAAAATGCCATCAAAGCACAGACCTCTGGCATCTCGTCCTATGATCAGATGAAGCTGGAAGATGAACTGGATGATCAGTTGTATCAGGTAAGGCTGGATGCACCGGAGATCATGGGGCTCCGCATATATGACCTGAAGGAAAACATATTTAATCTCGGTGCCTTTGCCGGCTCATTTCAACAGATGGATCCTTCCTATCTGGCAGAGATGGTTCATAGACTGGAAGGAACGGGCGGCGAATATGGTTGGAATCGTTTGGGGCCGGATGCTTTCTTGCAGGAGGAACAATCCAATTGGATTCTGGCGGGACGATTAATGCGGTCTGTTGATCTGGAGACCTATGGCGTCATGTTAATTCTGTTTAACACCTCATTGTTCGAATCGTATCTCAAAGATCTGCGACTGAATGAGGAAGTTGCTGTCTACTTGTTTGACGCAGATGGTGAGCTTCTTTATGCCTTTCATAATCAGGATGCGGATCCACCACCACTTACCGAGCTAAGCCTAGGGGCGACGGAGATCAGGGACGAGCAGGGAACAACCCAATTGTATACGAAGCAAACGTCTGACAAAGCGGGCTTCACCTTGGTTAGCAAAGTCTCACTCGCTCAGATTCAGAACAAGGGAAAGATCATTGTCAAAGTTGCTGTGTTCTCTGCGGTAGCCAGCATATTATGCTCCTGGTTCATCATTACCATAATTAGCGGCAGACTGTTGCGTCCACTTGCGAGTCTGGTCAACGCGATGAAAAGAGTGCGTGATGGACAGTTCGATACACGGGTTCGGATCGAGACACGGGATGAGCTCGGTTTTATCGGTGAACGATTCAATGCAATGGCTTCCCGGATTGATACGCTTATACATGAAGTGTACGAGCGCGAACTCAGTGAAAAAGAAGCTGAACTCAAAGCTATTCAGGCCCAGCTTAATCCCCATTTTCTGTATAACACGCTGAGCATGTTTTTCTGGAAGTTCTATATGCTTGGCGATGAGAAATCGGCTCGCCTGGTCACTGCCTTGTCCGAGATGCTGCAGTATACGCTGGAACCCGTGCAGCAACTGACGACCGTGCAGGATGAGATGAAGCAAATAGATCACTACCTGCAGATTCAGCAGGCCCGGTATCAGGAAGCCTTGTCGATTGAAATTGCCGTTCCTGCTGAATTGCTTCGCTGTCAGGTGATCCGACTGTTGCTTCAGCCCATCGTGGAGAATGTTTTTGTTCATGCCTTCTCGGACAAAAGGAACAACCGTCATCTGGAGATTCGTGGCTCGCGGCAAAACGGGCATGAAGGAGAGCTAGATCTGCTCATCATTGAAATTTCAGATAACGGCTGCGGCATGCACGCATCGGTCATTGAACACATTATGACGCCAGTGGCACATGCGGATGAGGAACGTCAGCACATTGGCATGCGGAGTGTACTTCGAAGAATTGAGTTGATTCACGGTGAACCCTACGGTGTACAGATCGAGTCGACTATGGGAAAGGGTACGCTAGTACGTCTTCGTTTGCCTTATCAGATCGGTGAGGACTTATGCCGGGAAATTCAGGTGACTGAGAGGAGTAGGTTCTGTTGAATGGACGTATGCTCGTAGTGGATGATGAAGCATTATTTCGTCAGGGTCTGATTCATCTGGTTCGCAATAACCCCCTCGGTTGGGAGGTTGTCGGGGAAGCGGCCGATGGAGAAGAAGCGATACAGGCTGTACACAGCTGCACACCCGATCTGATCATTACGGATATCAACATGCCTGTGATGGATGGTCTAGATTTGGCCGAACGCATACACGAGAGTGGACTGGACATTATGATTATCATTTTGACAGGTTATCGTGAGTTCGAATATGCACAGCGTGCTATCCGGTATGGAGCAATTGAATTTTTGTTAAAGCCGTTCTCGCTGGATGATGCATGTCAGGTGTTACAAAAGGCACATGAACGATATCGCCGAAAACAGTCCGACATTCGGATCAGGGAACAATACAGCCAGGTGGACCGTACCGAGCGACTGCGAGAGGAACTGACTTTGTTGCTGCTCCATCATCAATTCGGATCGATAATGAATCGGATCGAGGTGTTGCTGGAAGAAGCGTCCGGGATGAGCTTGTCACAAGGCAAAGCGGAGATTCATATGCTTATGAAGGTCATGACGGACTTACTGGTACAACAGCTTCAGCCTCAGGAATCCGGTGGGATGGACTCAACTGCCCCAGATCCACTGCTCTGGATTCATACCATACCTGAAGTCATCGCTTGGGCCAGATGCAAGAGTGAAGAGTGGGTGGATATGCTGATGCGGCTAACTCAGGAACAGCAGGATCATGTCGTTACACGAGTTATACAGTATATTGAAATGAACTATTCCAGCACATGCACGTTGCAGGCCGTGGCTACCCATGTTCATGTGACACCCAACTACTTGAGCCATTTGTTCAAAAAAGAGACAGGACAAGGCTTCAGCCAATATGTCAGCAAGCGCCGAATTGATAAGGCGAAGCTGCTGCTGCACAGCACTCGGCAGAGCATGGCAGATATCGCGGAACTGACCGGGTTCGATAACTCCAGTTATTTTACAACCGTATTCAAACAGATGACGGGGGTATCGCCCCGCGAATATCGCAAGCAAGTAGCCAAGTAAAGTGCCCGGTAGCAATCCTCCTTGAACTGCTGCAGGGTCACAATTAAAGAGAAGTCTCCTCCTAATTTCTGTTCGTTTCCAAGTTCAACCCCACCATGTGGGGTTATTTTTGCGTAGAAAATTATAAAAGGATCGTTAAATAACAAATGTTTACGCTTACATTTTTATCTAAAATACAACTATAGTACATCAACAGTAGAGAGGAGTGATGGATATGAAGGGGGAACTGACCGCAGGTCCGCCGTCTGGATTACAACCACCGGATAGTGAAATGAAGCATCGGATTCGGCAGCAGCGGCTTCGACGATTCAAGATGAATATACCGTTAATCTTGATGTTTGTTCCGGTGATTATGTTCTACCTTACCTTTCGTTATGCACCCATCGGAGGGCTGGTCATGGCCTTTAAGGATTACAACTTCTATGATGGGCTGTGGAACAGTCCATGGGTGGGCTTTCAGCATTTTCAGACGCTGTTCAGTGATCCGCGCACGGTGGAGATTATTCGCAACACCTTGTTCCTCAGTTTGTTAAGCATCATTATCGGGTTTCCCATTCCGATCATTCTGGCCATTATGCTGAATGAAGTGCGAAACATGGCCTTTAAGCGAACGGTGCAGACGGTGGTCTATATGCCACACTTCTTTTCCTGGGTCATCATTGCGATGATGATCATGACGGTTTTCTCTTTGGAAAATGGGATCGTAAATCGCTGGGTCGAGGCCTGGACGGGAGCACCTTATCCGTTCATGTACAACAAGGGTTCGTGGGTTGCGGTGTTTGTTGGCTCAGGGATCTGGAAGGACATGGGCTTTAATGCCATCATTTTTCTCGCGGCACTAACGACCATTGATCCGAGTCAATACGAGGCTGCACAGATGGATGGGGCCAGCAAAATGCGCCAGATCTGGCATGTCACCCTTCCGGGTATACGCTCCACCATTATTCTCCTGCTGATTCTATCGATGGGGCGGGTGATGGAGGTCGGATTCGACCAGGTGTACATGCTTCAGAATTCCAATGTCAATGAGATAGCGGATGTCATCAGTACCTATATCTACCGCACCGGTCTTCAGGGAGCACAGTTCAGCCTGACAACAGCGATGGGATTGTTCGAATCACTGGTTGCATTTATCCTCATTTTTAGTGCAAATTATATCGCGCGGCGATTTAACGAAGGTTTGTGGTAGGGAGGGAGAACGGCATGAGAAAAACCAAAGGAGAAAAAGTCTTTTATCTAATCAATTATGTATTGTTGTCATTGGTTGCCGTCAGCTGTATCCTGCCCTTACTGAACATTGTTGCCTTGTCATTTAGTGATGCGAGAGCGGTTGTTTCAGGTCAAGTGGGATTATGGCCCGTCGATTTCACCTGGTTCTCCTATCACAGCCTAATTACCGGAACGCCGATTCTGAATGCATTCTGGAATAGTGTGGAGATCACATTGATCGGTACAGGGCTCAGCATGGCGGTGACGATTATGGCGGCATATCCGCTGTCACGTAGACATTTTTATCATCGGCGCTTCTTTACGATGGCGATGGTGTTCACGATGATTTTTAACGGTGGACTCATCCCGACTTATTTGGTCGTGCAAAATCTCGGTCTTGTGAACAGTTACGGTGCGCTTTGGCTACCGGGCCTGGTGAGCACGTACAACATGCTGATTATGCGATCTTATTTTGAAAATCTGCCAGGGGAAGTGGACGAGGCTGCGCGCATCGATGGTTGTGGTGAACTGGGGCTTTTGTTCCGCATCGTGTTGCCATTGTCCAAACCTTTGCTGGCGACTATTGCTCTCTTTTACGGCGTGGGTTACTGGAATTCGTTCATGAGTGTGATGATTTATATCAATGATACGTCCAAATACAACATGACCGTGCTTGTCCAAAATATGATTATGTCCAATCTGAATGTACAGGATTTTACCGATCCAACGATGATATCGAATCTGACCCCGGAAGGCATTCGGGCAGCAGCTGTCATTGTGATGGTCATACCCATTTTGGCAGTGTATCCGTTCTTGCAGAAGTACTTCGTTAAAGGGGTCATGCTTGGATCAATTAAAGGTTAAAGCAGGCTGTGGGTTAACCCGCATGGGTTCATATTACAGGAGAGAAAGAGGGTCTTATCTATGGCGTTAACGATGAAGGCATGGATGAAGTCGGGTCTCGTTCTGGGCTTGATCGGTGGTTTGCTGGCGGGATGTACAGGAGGTAACGGTAGCGAACAGGCGGAAGGCGAAGGCAACAGGGGGAACATCACGTCAACAATCTATGATCGGGGCGCGGTCCCAAGCGGCATGGGTACAATCGAAGATAACATGTGGTCCAAGTGGATCAACGAGAATGGCCCGGCTAATGTAAAATATACAGCAGTTCCCCGATGGGAGTCCCAGTCCAAACTTAACGTATTATTCGCTTCTGGCAGTGCACCGGATATTATTTTTGAATTCGGTACGCCCATCCGTAACACACTGTTTAATCAGAAACAGCTGATGCCGCTGGATGAGTTGATCGAGAACTCGAGTGTGGAATACAAAGCCTTGATGGAGAAATATCCCCAGCTCAAGAAGGCCGGCATCAAAAGCGATGGTAAGCTCTATGAAGTGGGGCGTATGAACGAGGTGTTTCCACTAACGAGCTTTTTCATACGGGAAGACTGGCTGGAAAAGTTGAATCTAGAGGTACCGACCAATGAGGAAGAGATGCTGGCGGTAGCCAAGGCCTTCACGGAGAATGATCCCGATGGAAACGGAGCTAAGGATACATACGGCATCGGTGGATTTCAGTTCGGCGATACAGCGGGTCTGTTCCGCTATATGTACAACGCCAACTGGGTGAATGTGGAGGACGGGGAGATGGTGGTTGGTCCCAACAACATGAAAGAAGCAACGGCATTCAAACGTGCATTATATGAAGCAGGAGTGGTGGATAAGGACTTACTGACCGACAAGGACGGGGCCAAGGCGAAGCAGGATTTCCTGAATGGCAAAATCGGTATGTACGCGGCCATGACTTCGGATTATACCGGGTTTGCGGCGAAGGAACTGGATACGCTGATGCAGAATGTTCCTGAGGCCAAATTAAAGGTCATCGCTCTGCCAACCACGTCCGTAGGACAGCACACGATGGTGTGGAATAACCCGGTTCAGATGACTGCAGCTGTGAATGCACGAGCCAAAAATCCGGAAGCAGTTATGCAATATATCGATTTTCTGACCAAAATAGAGTCAGGCCGGACCTTCAAAAATGGATTTGAAAACACGCATTATACGCTGAACGATCAAGGCTGTCCGCGTATCTCGGATCAGGAGAAATACAAGCAGGAGATCAGCTGGGCAGGCGATTACGCCATGTTGTACAGCCGTCTGGAGGAAGGCAAATGCGGGTACACAGAAATGCTGTTCAGCGAAGAGATCCCATCGCAGAAAGAAGGACTTCGACTATTCAAGGAAGCGCGTGAGGTATATATGACGGATCTTCCGGTAGGAGAGGGTGTTACCCATTCAGAACATATGCCGCAGCTACCGAAGGAACTTCAGGTGAAGTTGACCAATGTGACAACAGCGATCAACGATATTTTTACCCGTTCCATCATTGGCGGAAGCAAATATACAGTCGAACAGGCTGCAACGGAAGCACAGCAGAAGTGGGAGCAAGGCGGTGGCCCGGAGATTGAAGCATGGTACAAAGACTGGTGGAGCAAGGAAAAGAATAATGTACTCGTCTGGGACGATTTCTATGAGATCTATGAACAACAACAGGCTGATTTTGAAAAAGCAGAGTGAATTCAAGGATTCAAATCATTCATAAAATTTATAATTTTGGTGTTGGTAGAAATAAGCGCTCTGATCCCCTGATCAGAGCCTTTTTATGTTTGGGCTTCAAATAGGGGAATATTTGACTGAAAAATGAAGTGAATAGAAAGTTCTCGCCTCTCGCTTGAAACCATATCCAGAACGATGCGTATCATAAGGTATTAATTGTTTTTTAATGTAGAATATTGCCGTATTTCAGAGTATAGTTAAGGAATAATTTAACTTATATTCAATCATGATGTAAGGATGAAAATTACTGAAAACCATGAAAAAAAGTGAAGAACACCATGTATGAAACTATTGGAGGTTGAGTATGAGTTCATTTAAAAGTTGGTTAAATTCAACAAAACAAGGACTTGAAGAGCAAGTCAAAAAGTTTAAAAATAAAGATTTTATGGATGCCGTGGTTGCAGGTTGTGCACTGGTTGCTTTTGCAGATGGTTCCATTGACGAAGCGGAAAAGAACAAGATGGCCGGTTATATCAACCTCAGTCAGGAATTGAAAGTATTCGATATGGCTGAAGTGATTACACGCTTCAATCATTATGTCGCGAACTTTGAGTTCTCTCCAGAGATCGGGAAGCAGGAAGCGCTGAAAGCCATTGGGAAATTTAAAGGTAAGCCAGATGTAGGACGCGTTATTGTGGGCGTATGCAGTGCAATTGGTTCAGCGGACGGCAACTTTGATGATCAGGAGAAAAGAGTTGTTGCCGAGATCTGCAATGTACTTGGACTGAACCCGGGTGAATTCAATCTCTAAGTAGAGTAGATATTTTACATGTGAAGGGAGGTGAAAATCAGTGGCAAGCATTAACTTGGTCAAAGGACAGAAGATTGATTTAACCAAAGGCAATGCAGGACTTACGCAGGTGATTGCTGGTCTCGGTTGGGACCCGGTAACTGCCAAAGGGTTCTTCGGAAGAAAGAAACAAGCGGATATCGATTGTGATGCATCGGCGATCATGTTGAATGAAGAAGGCAAGTTGGTGAAGGACTCCAACCTGGTTTGCTTCCACAACAAGCAAAGTGCATGTGGTTCGGTTATCCACTCAGGTGACAATTTAACAGGACAGGGAGACGGTGACGATGAACAGATCAAAATGGATCTGTCCCGTATTCCTGCTGATGTTCATAAAGTATTAATCGTTGTTAATATCTACGATTGTGTCAATCGCAAGCAAGATTTTGGCATGATAGAGAAGGCTTATATCCGTATTCTGGATGGTAAAAACTCCAGTGAGCTCGTGAAGTTCAATCTATCCGATAACTACACAGGTTCAACAGCGTTGATCTGTGGGGAATTGTATCGTCATGGAGGCGAATGGAAATTCTCAGCAATTGGAGAGGGTTCCCATGCGGTACATATCAATGAACTCGCTCGCAGGTACTCCTAAGTACAAGATTTAACCTAAATCGACAATAATCCTGATATTCATATGTCACGATAACTACAATACACTTAAATAAGCGAGGATGATCATACGATGGCAATTAATCTCTCTAAAGGTCAAAAAATCGATCTGACTAAAACGAACCCAGGTTTGACAAAAATCACAGTAGGCTTGGGCTGGGATACCAATAAGTATGATGGTGGAAAAGACTTTGACCTGGATGTATCGGTATTCTGTACCAATGCAAACGGTAAAGTAGAAGGCGAGAAAAACTTCATCTTCTTCAACAATCCACAAAATGAAAATGGTTCTGTTGTTCACACTGGTGACAACCGTACAGGAGATGGCGATGGTGATGATGAGCAGATCAATATCGACCTGCCTAACGTACCCGCCAATGTAGAGAAAATTGCATTCTCCATTACGATCTACGAAGCTACAGAACGTAGCCAGAACTTCGGACAAGTCTCCCGTGCTTATGTGCGAATCGTTAACGAAGCAAACAACGAAGAACTGATTCGTTTCGACCTGGGAGAAGACTTCTCCATCGAAACGGGTGTAGTTGTTGGTGAATTGTATCGTCATAACGGCGAGTGGAAGTTCAGTGCCATCGGTAGTGGTTACCAGGATGGATTGGTTGGATTGACACGCGATTACGGTTTGCAATAGGACGTACAGAACGACTTACAGGATGGGAAGAACCGTCTCCTGGGCGGTTCTCCTTTTCATTTAATCACATATCTTGGAAAGGTGGAAAAACAAATGACGATCAGTCTTGCCAAAGGACAACGTATTGACCTGACTAAGACGAATCCGGGCCTTACCCGTGTGGTGGTTGGTTTGGGTTGGGATACAAACAAATATAGTGGTGGAGTCGACTTTGACCTGGACGCTTCGGCTTTTTTGTTGTACGAAGATGGAAAAGCCAAAGGTACGGATGACTTTGTTTTTTACAACAATCCAAGCGGCGGTGCGGGTTCAGTGACACATACCGGTGACAATCGTACGGGTGAGGGTGACGGCGATGATGAGCAAGTTGTTGTTGACTTCAGCAAAATCCCTGCGCACATTCACCGGATCGGTATTACGGTAACCATCTATGATGGAGATGGACGAGGGCAGAATTTTGGACAAGTCTCCAATGCTTTTGTTCGTGTTGTAGATGCTGCAAGTGATCGGGAAGTGCTTCGTTTCGACCTCGGAGAGGACTATTCCACAGAAACAGCTGTGGTGTTCTGTGAGTTTTATCGTGCAGGTGCGGACTGGAAATTCCAGGCGGTAGGCAGCGGCTTCACAGGTGGACTATCTGCTTTATGCAAAAATTACGGACTGGATGCACAATAACTTGGCATAAGAAAGGTGAGTCTGCTATGGCGATTTCTGTCGTGAAAGGCCAGAAGAGTGATCTGACCAAAACCAATCCAGGCTTGTCCCGTCTAACGGTAGGCATTGGTTGGGAGGCAGCCTCGGGTGTGGAGCTGGACACATCAGCATTCCTTCTGGGTTCAGACAATAAAGTGGCTGGAGATGAGGATTTTATCTTCTATAACCAGCCCTCTACCGCGTTTATCACGTATATGGATGGTGGGCAGGTTAGCGGTGAGAAGAAACAGTTCGCCATTGAACTTGGCAAGATCCCTACCCGAATTGAGAAAATCGCCTTCAGCCTGACGATTCATGACGGTGAAGCACGACGCCATCATTTTGGACAGGTTCAGCATGGTTTTCTACGGTTTGCCAATGCAGCTACAGGTCAGGAAGTGATGAGATATGATCTGGGAAGCGGTTTTACAGTGGAGACCGCGATTGTCATTGGTGAATTGTATCGCCATAACGGAGAATGGAAGTTCAATGCAATAGGATCGGGTTTTGCAGGAGGTTTGAATGCACTCTGTGCTAACTTTGGTGTGGATGTGGATGGTGGATCAGACGCTGCGCCAACCACATCAACCGTTCCCCCGACAGCTGCACCGACTCCACCACCCCCGGCACCCGCACCAGAACCGACGCCTGCTCCTGTGAATTCGATCAATTTCAGCAAAATTGAATTGAAGAAGAAGGGCGACACCATTAACCTCAAGAAAAATGCGGGGGGACTTGGTGAAATCCTGATTAACCTCAACTGGAATCAACAGGGTAGCAAAGGGTTATTTGGTCGCAGCAAGAGTGTGGATCTGGACTTGGGCTGCCTGTTCGAGATGAAGGATGGTACACGAGATGTGATTCAGGCCTTGGGACAAACGTTTGGTTCACTGAATCGTTTCCCTTATATTGCACTGGATGGAGATGACCGGACGGGATCGGTTAAGACGGGAGAGAATCTGCGGATTAATGGTGCCCGTATTTCGGAAATTGAGCGCATCTTGGTATTCACCTATATTTATGGTGGTGTGGCCAACTGGTCTCAAGTAGACGGTGTGGTAACCATTCAGCAGAAGGACGGTCCCGATATCATTGTTCGAATGAATGAATACGGGAGCCCGCTTGGCATGTGTGGCATCGCGATGTTACGCAATGTGAACAATGAGACATTCAGTATTGAACGAATCGTGCAGTTCTATAATGGGCATCAGGCGTTGGACGAGGCTCATGATTGGGGAATGCAGTGGGTTGCGGGAAGAAAGTAATCATTCGTATTTATTGAATATATAAACGCTGTATCGGTCAGCACCATTGCAAGGATACTGTTGACCAACGTTATCCTCGATAATAGACCATCAATCCCTCCAGACTAAGGAGGGATTGGTTTTTATGCCCCGACAGCTGGAATCAACTATTGCAGATTGGCTATTGCCAAAGGTGCGAGGAGGAGACAACCCTGAAATATTTTAACTTTTTGAGTCTGGAAGAAGAAGATACTTTATTTTTCTCTTCACCCGTCTCGTTCAATCACCGGACTTCCAAAGATCTACTGGCATATGCTGTTGGGGCTGCTTTATATATGCCCGCGACGCGCACACATATCGCGGACGACATTATGAATGGTAAACATGAAGGTCTGACGACCATTATTATTGATCTGGAGGATGCTGTGGGTGACGACCAAGTGGAGTTTGCCGAGCAGTGTCTGGTACAGCATCTAACTCAACTGATGACTTATATGGAGACAGGCATGCTGAGTCAGGATCAAATGCCTCTTCTGTTTGCACGTGTACGTTCACCACAACAGTTGGAACGACTCATTGATACGTTGGGAGAATTGGTGTCCATGCTGACAGGTGTGGCATTGCCCAAGTTTTGTGTGGGCAATGGAAGAGCCTATTTTGACCAGATCCGCAAGTATAATCAACGGAAACCGGATCATTATCCCGTTCTCTATGGAATGCCTATATTGGAAACGGCTTCAATTATATATCGCGAGACACGTTGGGAGACCTTACTGGGCCTTCGAAACATCCTCGATGAACATGTTGAATATGTGCTCAATGTACGCATTGGTGCGACCGATTTCTCCAGCCTGTTTGGACTACGCCGAAGCCCGGAATTGACCATATACGATATCGCCACGATCCGTGACTGCATCTCAGATATTATCAATCTGTTTGGACGAATGGACAAGCCGTATGTGATCTCAGGTCCTGTCTGGGAATATTTCAGTCAGCGGGAGCGTGTGTTCAAACCTCAATTACGACAGACTCCATTTGAAGAAACCCTAGGCAAATCAGGGCTGCATCTGAGAATGAAATATATTACGAATACAATGGATGGATTGATGCGTGAAGTCATGATGGACAAGGAAAATGGAATTGTAGGCAAAACGATCATTCATCCTTCTCATATCAAGCCCGTACAAGCGATGTACGTTGTTACACATGAGGAGTATTCCGATGCCCAAGACATCATCGCCCGTAATGACGGTAGCCTGGGTGTGTTCAAAAGTAATTACTATAACAAAATGAATGAGATTAAACCACACTTGAGCTGGGCAAATCGCATTCTAATCCGATCACAAATATATGGGGTGTTACATGAACAGCAGCATTTTGTCGGGCTCTTGCCCAAGCACGAACAACAACATAACTACGTTCCCAATTCTTGATCAATTCAGTCTGAACGTTCAGGTTACACATAACCCGCTGCAACTTCCACTAGAATCTCTATTTTCCATGGCTGCACGAATCAATAAGAAACGTTCATTTTTGTTTGTAAGCAAACTGCTGGGCAAGCACATCTCGGTTAACCCGTATACCTCGCTTCTGAGTGGTGCAGCATTAGCTGTTCTGTTATATGAGCACCTGACTGAGGAGACGGAAGAGACCAAAGATCAGATCACCGAGTGGAAACGTGAAATGGTCGAAGGATTGATTGATCCCCAGCAAGCTCGGCAAGTGTACAACATGCTGTTGCAAGAAGGCTTGAGCTTGCCGGAAACGATTCGTTTTGTTGGTTTTGCGGAGACAGCGACAGCGCTGGGCCACAGCATGTATGAGATGTTTGCTGATCAAGCTTCCTATATTCACACCACTCGCGAATATGTTCCAGCGATGCATCCAGATATTCAATTTGAAGAAGAACATTCTCATGCGATGGCTCATCGTTGTTATGCGCTGGATCATCAAGCCTTTGCAGGAGAGGGCCCGATTGTTCTGGTGGACGACGAGATTACGACGGGCAAAACGACGTTGAATATCATTCGGGATATTCAGGACAGATACCCCCGGAAGCAATATGTGATTGCTTCGCTGTTGGACTGGCGTACGGAAGCGGACGAGAATCGATTTGCCGAACTGGAAGCTGAACTTGGAATTACCATTACACCGTTAAGCCTGTTGAAGGGCCGCATTGAAGTGGTGGGTACTCCACAGTTGGAAGCAACACAGCAAGATGAGCAGCTATCTCATCCTGCCGTAACGCTTCATACCTCTACCGTTGCAGATGCCTTCGATCAGCTGCATGCCACTTCGGAGGATGGAGAAGGTAAACGTAGCACAGCGAGCTACGTCCAGCATACGGGCAGGTTTGGTATGCAATCCCGACATAATGACGTATTGCGTGAAGAGATTAGCCGGATTGCAGAACGACTTCGGTCACAGCGTACGGGAGAACGGACGTTGGTGATGGGAACAGGGGAGTTCATGTACATTCCGATGCGTATTGCTGCCGAGATGGGAGAAGGTGTGTTTTATCAATCCACTACTCGCAGTCCAATCCATACACATCCAGCTCCAGCATATGCTGTTCGTAGTGGTGCCGGATATGCTTCACCGGAAGACGCTTCTGTTCGTAACTTTATCTATAACATTGCCCCGGGACAATATGATGAAATCTTTGTTTTGCTAGAGAGACAGATGTCCGAAGAACGAATGGAACCGATGTTGAAGGTACTGGGTCAGTTGGGATGCGGACACATTCATATCATATATTGCGGTTTGCCAGAGAAGACAGGGGACTACGAGCAATGAACTTAACTACACTGGAGCTAATCAGACAACGTGAGATTCAATCTCCCGAACCGATGGGCAGTTATGCTGCATCGGACGTTGTTTTCCTACTGAAGGATATCAGCCATGTGGATCTGGAAAAGGGAACGGGTGAACGGGAGCAGGCGATCCAATCCGGGGTTCATTATTCGGAGATGCTGCCCGTGGAATATCAGCCCACAGCAGAATACATCGAACTGTTTCATCAAACGCTGGAACAATCCGCTGCAAGAATCGCACGTCATACCGCCATTGTGGCTGAGAAGATTGTAGAGCGCAGGGGACTGAATCTGGTGCTGGTATCTCTGGCTCGAGCCGGAACGCCTGTAGGCATCCTGATCAAGCGTTATATTGAATTGAAATACAAAGTGACGATTCCGCATTATAGCATTTCGATTATTCGTGGCAAGGGTATGGACGAGAACGCAATTTTATATATTTTACAGCAGCATGGTCTGGAAACAGCCATTCAGTTTGTAGATGGTTGGACAGGAAAAGGGGCTATTCGCAAAGTGCTGAAAGAGTCCTGTGACCAAATGGAACGGACTTACGGTGTAAGCCTCGATGATGATCTTGCCGTGTTGGCAGATCCGGGGCAATGCTCAGGCACCTTTGGGACGAGGGAAGATTATCTCATTCCTAGCGCTTGTCTGAATTCCACTGTCTCTGGACTGGTTAGCCGTACAGTACTTCGAGATGATCTGATTGGGCCGGCAGATTTTCACGGGGCCAAATGGTATCGTGAATGGTCCTCTGCGGATGTGTCGACCCAATACGTGGATACTATTGCTCAGCATTTTCCGCAAATGATGGACCTGGCGGAAATTCAAACGGACGACAATGCTACCGATACTTCGGAAATCACCTGGAAAGGCTGGCAAGATATCGAGTCCATCCAGCAATCCTTTGGCATTGCGAACATCAATCTGATCAAACCTGGAATCGGAGAAACAACCCGGGTGTTACTGCGCCGTGTTCCTTGGAAGATTCTTGTGGACCGTCTGGATAATCCGGATTTGCAACATATCATGATGCTCGCCAGAGACAGAAATGTGCCGGTTGAGGTATATCCGGGACTAACCTATTCCTGTTGCGGCATTATTCAATCCCTGGGAGGTGGCGGAGAATGATGATCTACGCAAGTGATCTGGACCAGACGCTGGTGTACTCCCGTCGTGCGCTCCGTATTCCCGAAGATACACCGGGACTTGTTCCCGCAGAGTGGATTAACGGCAAGTTGTCCGCTTTTATGTCAGCATATGCACTGGAGCGGTTGCAGTCTTTGCCACAAGACATTGTATTTATGCCTGTGACGACACGTACCGTGGAGCAGTACCGACGTATTCATATTTTTCAGAACGAATGTATCCCGAAATATGCAGTGACGAGTAATGGTGGGAACATCATTGTTGACGGTCAGGTAGACGATGAATGGAATCTGCATATTCGTTCTTTGCTTCGTCAGCAGGCAGCTGCTCCCGAAGAGATCCTGGATTTATTTGACGATGTACTGAGCCCGGAATGGGTGATTAACCAGCGATTGTGTGATGAGCTGTTCTTTGCATTGCTAATCGAACGTGACAAGCTTCCTATGGAGCGCATTGCCGACAAGATTCGGGTGTTAGAGACGCTTGGATGGGAGAGTTCGATTCAGGGGAGGAAGCTCTATCTGGTGCCTTCGGCCGTGAACAAACGAGCTGCAGTGGAGCACATTAGGCAACGCATTGGCGATGTGCCTGTGATTGCTTCGGGTGATTCCTTGCTGGATCGCTGTTTGCTGGACTTTGCGCACCACGCCATTGCTCCGTCTCACGGAGAGTTACATGTGGAGAGACAGCGTGTACCTGAGCAGGTACCGTATCAATTTACGAAACAATTCGGTGTTTTTGCAGCAGATGAGATTCTCGATTACGTTCACCGTATTCATAACGATCAACAGACCCAAATAGACCATGCCGACATAAGGGAGACCGTATAAATGAAAAAAATGAAGATTTACTTCAACCGTTGGTTCTCTGTAACGTATCATTATATGAATGCGATTCGGGACAATGAGGACGGCATGGAATTTGAGATCTACGGTACTCATCCTGATCCGGGACACATGGCATTACAGGGCTGTGATGTTGCAGAAGTTGAACCGCGTGTAACGGGCCGGGAATATGTTGATTTTTGCCTCGACTTTTGCCGCCGTCATCAGATTGATGTATTTATTCCACGCTGGAACATGCTGGACATCAGCAGACATATCTCCCTGTTCGAAGAGATCGGTACACGGGTTATCGTATGCTCGGACACGGAATTGCTGGAACAATTGATGGAGAAAGACCGATTTTATGAATCGGTGCGTGAGAAAGGCATTATGGAGATTCCGGATTATTTTACGGTTAGCAATGCTTCACAATTCCAGCAAGCCTATGAGGCGCTGCGTGCACGTGGACATGATGTATGCTTCAAACCATGTAATGGTGAGGGCGGCATGGGCTTCCGGGTGATCAACAACGAGCGTGATCCATTGCAGGAGTTGTTCGGGTATGCGCTGAACTCGATTTCATATGAAGATGCCCTGCGTGCATTCTCTTCTGCTCCGTCCTTTCCCAATGTCATGGTGATGGAGGTACTGGAAGGATATGAATACAGCATTGATTGTCTTTCGGATCGCAATGGGAAACTATTAACGGCTATTCCGCGTAGAAAAGAAAGAGGACGTTTGCGCTTGCTCGAAGAAAACGAGGAACTGCTGGCGATTGCCCGTAATGTGGCAGAGGTATATCGGATTCCTTATAATTTTAATATACAGATGAAATATCGCAAGGATACACCGAAGCTGCTGGAGATCAATCCGCGTATGTCGGGTGGGTTGCACATGTCTTGTCTGTCCGGCGTGAACTTCCCTTATCTGGCGGTCAAGTCTGCACTTGGCCATGATATTGGACCACTTCATCCGAAGTTTGGCATACTGGGAAGCCATATCGAACAGCCATTTATAATCGACGTTCAGAAGGTAAGCGGAGTACACCACGTCTAGCTGAGAATTTTCCTCAACATTGACACCTTCTGGATGGTTTTTTTACAATACGGATGAGAGGTTATTCAAAAAGTCCACTTTTGATTACGAATAATGCCTTACGGCATCATCAGCATCGAATATGAAATTCAGCCGAAATGTCCGTTGCTCACGTAGTTTTCCTACGCTCCGCTACTCCATTTCTATCTTCATTCCATCTTCTCGGTACTGAAAACAAGACTTTTTGAATATGCACTTTATGTGTTGTTAAGGCAGGAGGACAAGTAATGTTACGGAAAACGAAGATAGGTATTGGCGCATTGGTCGGTTATGGTCTCGCGGCCATCTCGAGTCCCTTTCTACCGGATGTCATCACGTGGGCAATTCCGGCACTGGCAACTGTGGTCGGGGGACTGATTCCTTCACGTTCCACGCCGCGTACACAGGTCCAGGGTTCGTCATCAGCCCCTGTACCCATTACAGATATCGGAAATGAACCATCCCGCTTGAATGGTGGACAAGCGCCGAGCGCAGTGCCAACAGGGGCAAGAGAAGCTTCTCCGGCACAGCCTCATTCGAGCTCCACTCCCGCACAACATGCGGGCTCAGAACAAGCGAAGCCTTCCCGCACCGAACCAGATCCTGTATTTGATCCGGTGATTGAATACCTGGAGGTTCTGGAGGACATGATCATCTCCGAAGGTCAGAAGAACGAGCTGGATAATGAGATCGTGGAGAAATCACTGGCGTTGTTTGCTCGTTTGCAGCGTGTGATCCCTTCTCTTCAGGAGCTGAACAACGGGGATATCAACCATACGGTGCGCAGACTGATTTTGAAAGACCTGAACGGGTTTATTAATCCATTTCTACGTTTAAGTGGAGAAGCCAAACGTAATAATCGGCGTATGCTACTGAATGGTCTTCGAGACGTGGATTCCAAGATATCGGATATTGTATCAACGATTGAACATAAAGACTTAATGGAGCTCCAGAACAAAGCGGAACTAATACATCAACGGTATAACAGCTCTGAATTATAGGAGGGATTGGCATGGCAACGGAATGGGCTCAGTTGAAGCAGGAAGATGAGCAACGGATTAACCAGGAAGCAACGCAGCTTATTCAGAAAGTGTCCCAAAGTGACCCGGCTCATCTGGATACCTTAATGGATGATATCGGCAAGTTGGGTGTGAAAACACAAGAGAGAGCAGGACAGACTCTCAAGCTGCTTGATCGTCCAGTCAATGAACTGATGTCCGGGAATCGGGCAGAGGTATCAAACATGATCCTGAAGCTCCGTGATGAATGTGAGAGTCTGCAGCAGAGTAAAAATGTTAGTTTTGTTGGGAAGTTGTTACGTAAAAGCCCGCTGAAAAACTACGTATATCGTTATCAATCCGTTCGCACGAACATTGATGCCATCATTAACGGGTTGCGGGATGGCAAGGACAACCTGGAAGAAAGCATCGTGAACATGCGTCAATTGAAACGTTCTTCGATTCAGGAGATCTACAATCTGCAGACCAAAATCTCTTTTGGTAATCAATTGAAAGCATTGTTTGAAACTGAGATCGCAAAGCCCGAGAACGAGAATCGTAAAGCACATCTGGAGCGTGGGTTGCGCAAAGTGGTAACACGTACCCAATCCATGACAGAGATGATTATGCTGTACAATCAGGCGATCGCAGCTACCGACATCATTAATGATAACAATGACAAGTTGATTGATTCAGTGAATAATGCCATTGATAAAACAGCGAATCTGATCACCGTTTCGGCCATGATTGCTATGGCACTCAATGATCAGGAGAAGGTCATTTCTGCTGTGGAAGCTACGAATAAGACGATTGAAGATCAATTCAAGGAGAACGCCAGATTGTTGAAGACAACAACAGAGAAAACTAATGAACTGTTGTCCAAACCGGCGATGTCCCTTGAAGCCGTCAATCAGGCGATGGGTGATCTGATGTCTGCGCTGGATTTGTCCGAGCAGTCTAATCGCCGGATCATCGAGAGTTGTAATGACTATACCAACAAGATGACAACCCTTAACGCTAAAATGAGCGATCGACTGGGTCTGGAAGGGCCGAAAGCTGCTGCCATTCCGGAGAAAAATAAACCGGATTCCAGTGCATTAGGATCTTTCCTGGATTAGGGTAATAGGGCGAGACTCGCTGCATAAGCCAGGAGATTGCTAGATGTATATCTTTCTACGAGGGGCGCCGAGTGCGTCTCTTTGTTTCATTTGATAGAATAAAGCTAAAATCTGGGGTTATACGAAGGAGCTTGCTGAACATGCTGGACTTTTCATTCGAGATTATTGATGAGACCAAGATTAATATTCAATACAAATATGGCAGTGAGTTCTTTAACTTTAACCTGTATTATGCAAACGGGGAGTGGACACTGCATCCATTTGACGGCATACTGATCCAAAACCGTGAAATGTGCAGTCTGATTGTATCTGAGCTGCTCCGTAACAAAGATTTTCATGTCATGCTGGCCAAAGAGAAAATCATTTTATCCCAACTACGTACGAGTGTTAATCTCCAGTCCAATGAGCCGGATGAATGGGTTGCAGATCGGAGAAACTCAGATTATTCCAGACATGATGATGAGTTGATGGATTACATAGGGAACCACAGTTTCGAAGACATATTACAGCTTGAGCGAGAACAGATTGAGGCCAGAGTGCAATTCTTCCAACAGATCATTCAGAGAATGTTTATGGAGGGGCTTGGACCGGAAGATGCTGATTTTATCAAAGTTCAGGCCGTGATTCGGATATATAAAGAGACATACGATCGCCTGGGAGAGTTGAATGATGACTACCGGGGTGATCGTGGACGCAGAAGATGGTAGTGAACATCTCGCTTGGTATGTAAACAGATAACTATATTTCTGCAAAGTTAGGCAGATGACCTGAGTGCAGATATGCATTTCTTTTTGATCTGAAATATGTCTGTGAGCGGGCGAGCTGTAAGCACTTAACTAGCGTGGGGAAGGGAGACCTTCCTTTTTTTACTGCCAAAATGAAGAGAAGTTTATTGTATTGGGAAAAGTAGGGTAATAAGAATAGAAGCGGCATTGTAAAATACGCTATAATAACCATATGTGTACATAGAAATGATTACATATTGGACGCTGTGGAGAAAACAACATGTCTAATGGAGGCTCTGAGCTGGAACGTGTTATCGGTTTAGGGTGCTCCGAGCCGGAGGAATGCTTATGATCAAGCTGTTGTACCACCTGAAGAAGTACCGAGTTGCCGCAATTGCAGCCCTGGTCATGATGTTAATTGAGCTTGCGGTGGAGCTGGCTCAGCCTTATCTGATCTCCAAGATCATCGATAATGGGATTCAGCAGGGAGACTTATCTGTCGTCTGGTTGTGGGGCGGTGTGCTAGTTGCTAGTGCTGTTGTGGCTTTTGCGGCCGGAATTGCCAGTTCGTTCTTTGCATCCCATGCAAGTCTGGGGTTCGGATACGATCTGCGGGAGAAGTTGTATGAGAAAGTGCAAACGTTCTCTTATGCCGTCTTTAACCGGTTCGCAACGTCGTCCCTGATTACCCGATTAACGGGGGACGTGACCCAGGTTCAGGACACCGTCTTTATGAGTCTGCGCTTCATGACACGTGTGCCCCTGGTGGTGATTGGTAGCATGATTATGGCAGTGATCGTGAACCCGAGGTTGGGTCTGCTGCTGGTTGTCATGGTGCCTGTACTGCTCATTGTTGTGGTGTGGATGATCAAAAAGGCAGCGCTACTGTTCCGCAATGTGCAGCGTAGACTGGATGCCGTCAATGGAGTCATCCAGGAGAATCTGACAGGCATCCGGCTGATCCGTGTTTTTGTACGGATGGGCCATGAGATTGAACGCTTTGCCGGATTCAGCGGCAAGCTGATGAAAGGCACAATCTCCGCGTTGCGTCTGACGGAGACCACGATGCCGTTCATGTTGCTGATGATGAACGTATGTATCATCGCCGTGTTATGGTTTGGACGAGTTGACATCGCCTCGGGTAATGCAACCGTGGGTGAAGTGGTCGCCGTCATTAACTATCTGCTTCGCACAATTGGTGCCATGTCTGCATTGTCATGGATTCTGGTAACCTTCTCGAGAGCAAGCGCTTCGGCGCAACGGCTGAATGAAGTGTTTAATACGGAGGACACGTCGGAGACTGAACAGACGAAGTCGTTATCAACGTCTGCACCATCTGCTGGATCTATGAAATCTTCGCATTTTCCGCAATCTGTATACCCAGCGAAGAAACAGCGCGCTGTGCAGGGAGCGGTTGAATTCCGCAGTGTGGGCTTCAGTTATCCGAATAGTGAAATTACAGTGCTGGATAACATCACATTCTCGGCAAAAGCGGGGGAACGCATTGCCATTATGGGAGCAACTGGCTCAGGCAAATCCTCGCTCGTACAGCTCATTCCGCGGTTATACACAGAGGATCAAGGAAAGGTGCAGATTGATGGTGCCGATGCATCAGAGCTGGATCTGTCCATGTTGCGTGGTGCGATTGGTTATGTGCCGCAGGAGGTTGTCCTGTTTACCGGTTCCATACGGGAGAATATTGCCTGGGGTCAGGAAGATGCTACCTTGGATGAGATCGTGGAAGCGGCTAAGCGCGCGCAGATCCATGAAACAATTGAGAATTTACCAAACGGTTATGATACATTGCTGGGTCAACGGGGAGTGAATCTCTCCGGTGGACAGAAGCAGCGACTTTCCATTGCACGAGCACTGGTACGTAGACCAAGAATTCTGATTCTGGACGATAGCACAAGTGCGCTGGATGTGGCTACAGAAGGCAGACTGCTCGATGCGCTGGAGGAATTGTCGTGTACCACGTTTATCATCACCCAGAAGATCAGTTCAACCACTTCGGCGGACCTGATTCTACTGCTTGATGATGGACAACTCATTGGGCAAGGAAAACATGAAGACCTGATGGAATCGTCAGAGCTGTATCGTCGAATCCATGAATCACAATACGGGGAGGGTGCGCAGCATGTTCAAAGCATTCATTGAGCCTTTCCGTCAGCCGCCACCGCCGATTGATCCGGAGACGTTACGATCAGGCGGTGGTCGCAAACCCAAGGCACGGGCGAAGAACTGGTCAGGTACGCTAGGTCGTATCTGGACCTATCTGGCACGTCGCAAGGTTAAGCTGTCCATGGTACTGTTGATGGTGTTTGCCAGTTCCGCACTCGCTTTGCTAGGCCCCTACATGGTAGGAGTGGCCGTGGATGATTTCATCGCGGGTGAAGCCGGCGCAAGCTGGACTCGGTTTCTGATTGGATTAACCGCAGTCTATGTCTTGTTCTCTCTTACATCCTGGTTACAAAATATATGGATGATCGAAATTGCACAGGAAACCGTGTTCCGCATGCGGTATGATCTGTTCTCCCATCTGCACAAGCTGCCGATTCCATTCTTCGGTAAACGCCAGCAGGGTGAGATTATGAGCCGGGTGACCAATGATATCGAGAATGTCAGCGGTACGTTGAACAGCTCAGCGATCCAGATTTTCTCAAGTGTATTAACGCTGCTCGGAACGTTTGGGGTTATGCTCTGGCTCAGCCCACTACTGACCCTGCTTACCTTTATCGTTGTGCCTCTGATGGCCATCGGCATGCGTTGGATAACGCGCAGAACGGGACCGCTCTTCAAGGAGCGGCAGCGCAATCTCGGTGAACTTAACGGTTATATCGAAGAGACATTATCCGGCCAGCGGATCATTAAGGCATTCTCCCAAGAGGAGCGTGTGATTCGCGGTTTTGAGGAGCGGAATACCCGCATCCGGATTTCCGGTTTCTGGGCACAGACCATCTCTGGTTTTATCCCGAAACTGATGAATGGATTGAACAACCTGAGCTTTGCGATTGTGGCGGGCATCGGTGGTATTCTGGCGATTCAAGGTTCGGTTACAGTCGGGGTGATTATTATCTTTGTGGAATATGCCCGTCAATTCACCCGTCCGCTGAATGATCTGGCGAACCAGTGGAATACGTTATTATCCGCAATTGCGGGGGCTGAGCGTGTATTCGAGGTGCTGGACGAAGATGAGGAAGCGAAGGATGAAGGGGCAGCGGTATCTCTGGACAAGGTAGAGGGAGCCGTTCGTTTCGACAAAGTATCCTTTGGATACGATGAAGGACGTAACATTTTGCATGACATCAGCTTTGAAGCCAAACCGGGTGAGATGATTGCCCTTGTAGGTCCGACCGGAGCGGGGAAAACAACATTGATTCAGCTGTTATCCCGTTTCTATGATCCGACAGGTGGCACATTAACGGTAGATGGTCGCGATATGACCACCATTCGGCGTGAGAATCTGCGGTCACATATGGCATTTGTACTACAAGATTCATTTCTGTTTCAGGGTACGATTCGAGAAAATATTCGGTTTGGCCGTCTCGATGCGACGGATGAAGAGGTGGAAGCAGCCTCCCGGCTGGCGAATGCCCATTCCTTCATTGTGCGAATGAAGGACGGGTACGACAAAGTGCTCCAGGCCGATGGGAGCGGCATTAGTCAGGGTCAGAAGCAATTACTCGCCATTGCCCGGGCAATTCTGGCCGATCCATCGATACTCGTACTGGACGAAGCGACGAGCAGTATTGATACTGTCACGGAGATTAAAATTCAGGAAGGGCTGCAACGTCTGATGCAGGGACGAACAAGTTTTGTCATTGCTCACAGGCTCAACACGATCCGTCAGGCCGACCGAATTCTGGTGCTGAAGGATGGTCATCTGTTAGAGCAAGGATCGCATGATGACCTGCTGGAACAGGGTGGTTTCTACAGCGAGTTGTATTACAGTCAGTTGCGTAAAAAGGCTCAGTAGTCATTTGGGATAATATGTGAGAAGTAATAGAGGTTTTATTTTTACAAAAAAAGAGCAGGGCTGGGGGCACGAAGCTCCTTACCTGCTCTTTTTTGCATATTGGTTTGAAGCATAAATGGATAATGGAGCCATGACGATATGTTAGAAGATGGATATAATGGAATAAGTTATTTTTTAAGGGGGGGGTCAACAGTGAATTGAAAAATGAAAAAGTCGCACACAGGCTTATTTTCTTCAATATCATCTATGCTATTACGCTTTTGCCGTATCCTTTTATGTTGATAATGGGTCTATACACATATGTCTACAGTCAGTCGAGTAATCACCCATTGTTGGACATTATAACATCAGGCCTCATGGCTACGTATCCAATTGGTGTGTTAGTCTCGTTTATTTGTTGGGCGTTCTATCATTCCGGCAAATACAAATGGGCTGTGGCAACTGCCAATTTATTTCTGGTCTGGTTAGTTGCTTTTCTAATCGTTATCCTTATTTCTGACTATATTATGGCTTTCTTTTTGTTCAATGGACAGGTTAGTGAAGTAGCAATAAAGTAAAATGATTCTTATGGGAACGATATGCTTCATACTAATGAAGTGATGCCTTAAAAGAGAGGAGGGCAATGTGGAATGGAATTCAGATTTGGAAATGGTGCTATTCTTCTACCCCCTTTACACATTACGATTATCGCAATCATTATTCTTTTCTTTCTGGTAAGGTGGAGCAAGCAATTAGAAACAAGACGTTTTACGGTTTTCTTTTATTTTTTGATTAGTACGTTCATTACTCCAATTTATTCTCAAAGTACAACAAAAGGTGTCTTTGAGCTATGGATTCCTTTAGGATTTATAGTGATTTTCTTTTATTTGATTCGCAGCGAAAGAAATCATCCATCTAAAATGAAAGCAAGTATTCTAGGATTTTCCATAGCCTTATATCAGTTAATTCTTCAATATGTCGGATAACGAGAAGGGACAGGATAGTTCAATAAGAACAAGTAAGCAATAGGTTGAAAACAAAAGAGCAGATCCTGATCACAGGACCCGCTCTTTCTCATTTAACTTCCAATAACTTTCCAGTTATCCGCCTGCTCCACTTTTAACGGCTGGTGTCTGCGGATGTAATCCTCCACCAGTGCGGCCATGTCCGTGGCACCTTCATGCAGTACCTTTTTTCCTGGATACATCGCATAATCCCCGCCGCCAGCAGCGCGGTAGCTGTTCATCACCACAGAGTACATGCCATTCATGTCCATTGGCTTGCCCTCACGTTCTAACTTCACAACTCGACTGCCTACAGGTTGGGAGATATCCAGCTCGTATTCCATGCCAGCCCACATATCGTAATTATAATGTTGGGGTTTGGGTTCCATATAAGCCGGATTGACTGCCACCTCACCAGAAGCATTCACTTCAAAGTAACGAGCCGTTTGTTCCAGTGCCTCCCGGATATCCTGACCACTCAGCTCCAGCACCGTCAGAGTATTAGGATAGATGAAGTTGGATAACACGTCTCGAACGGTGATGTGACTCCCGAAACCGCGAGCTTCTTCACTCAGCATGGCGGTATTGGAGAGCTGCGCTCCAGTGGCTTCCATCTGCACTTGATGTACAAAAGCAATGAATGGATGTGCCTTGAGTCGCAGAGCCGTAGCATTGGTGATGGATAAATCCCCGGCCACCTCGCCAATGGATTGATCAAGCCATGCTTGTGCCTCAGTTTCCAGATCATCTGTCAGTTTCATGACGGTTGCATCAGGTTCAACCTCATGATGTTCATCCAGAAGTAACAACCGAGCCTTCTTATCTGTAATCTGCCACTTGCCGCCCGATGATTGTTCCAACTGAACGGAGACATGCCCCGCACCATTTCCACTGAAGCCCGGCTGAATGACGGTTACACCATGAATATTAGCGGTAAGCTGACGATGCTGGTGTCCGGTAAGCAACACATCGATGCCTTCGATGTCCCGGCAGATGGCATATCCTTGATTTTCTCCAGTTAACCGTTCGGTGGGTTCTCCTGTCTCCAGATCACTCTCAAATCCGCCATGATAACTGACAACCATTACATCTGGTTGTTCATGCTCGCGTATATAGTTAACCCATGCACGGATAGTCTCCAAGGCATCAAGGAACTGTAACCCCTCAATATTTTTTGGATGCTCCCAGTTTGGAATGTAATGCGTAGTTGCGCCCAACAGGGCAATTTTGACACCCGTAGACAATGTTTTGATTAGATACGGAGGACCGAAGGCAGGTACGTCTGGATGCTCATTTTTTACAATATTGGCAGACAGCCAAGGGAAATTGGAAGCTTCAACTGCTCCACGCAACAGATTCTGACCATAGTTAAACTCGTGATTTCCCATCACCGCAGCATCATAACCGAGTTCATTCAGTACTGTAATAAAAGGATGGTGACCCTCAGCAGTTCCTTTTGAAGCTGCATAAGAGGCCAAGGGTGATCCTTGCAGCAGATCCCCGTTATCCACCAGCATCAATTCAGGTGCACGTTCACGTTCCTTACGAATCAGGGAAGCCAGCAGGGCAAGTCCAGCCGGGCGGTAAGCGTTGGTATTGTAATGAATGGGGCGGATGGCCCCGTGCAGATCACTGGTGAACAGAATGTCCAAGCTTGCCGTATGGTTTATGGATGTCATTTTACAATCTCCTCTAATATATAAGTTCAGATATATGGAATTGCCATAAAACGGAGAAGACAGAAAAGGCTGAAGAACCGAAGGTTATGCCGTTATCTCCGATGTTCTTCCTATATCTTCAACCATAATGAGCCTATTCTAACAGATACAAGTCCCGCTGACAGCCTGACAGGAAACTTTACAAAACTCCAAATTCCGTTTCACATCGCGCTAATATTTGGCAACTATAGTAGATAAGTACTGAAAAATAGAAACTCTTTGGAGGGTGTTCGTTTGAAGAAGTCTGCTTTATTTTTACCATTGTTGATTTTGGTTCTGTTTCTGAGTGCTTGTGGGTCTAGTAGTAGTACAACAGGTTCGGCTAACGGGGATAATGCGAGTTCGAATGCATCCGGTACGTCTACGGCAGAGACAGAGAAAGCTGTCGAAGGTTATGTACCAACGGAATTGACGGTTCAATTTGTTCCTTCCCAGAATGCAGATACGCTTGAAGCCAAAGCGAAACCGCTGGAGAAGCTGCTTGGTGACAAACTGGGCATTCCGGTAAAAGTCAGCGTATCCACCGACTACAACACAATTATTGAAGCAATGGCTTCCAACAAAGTAGACGTAGGTTTCTTGCCTCCGACAGCTTATGTACTGGCTAAAGAAAAAGGCGCTGCACAAGTTATTTTGCAAGCACAACGTTTTGGTGTAAATGATGAGACAGGTGCTCCAACAGAGCAACTGGCAGATTCATATAAATCCATGTTTATCGTGAAAAAAGACTCACCGATTCAATCCATCGAAGACCTTAAAGGTAAAAAAGTGGCTTACCAAAACGTAACGTCTTCCGCAGGTTATGTATGGCCAGCAGGTCTGTTGCTCGACAGAGGGATTGATCCATTGAAAGATGTAACACCTGTAACGTTGAAAGGTCATGACCAGGGTGTTATCGCTGTATTGAACGGTGACGTTGATGCGGCAGCTATCTTCCAAGATGCCCGCAACACGGTAGCCAAAGACTATCCGACTGTATTTGAAGATACACGTGTACTGGCGTTCACTGAGCCTATTCCTAACGATACCATTGCCGTTCGTACAGACATGAATGCCGATTGGACTGCGAAGATCAAACAAGCCTTCATCGATATCGGTAAAGATACGGAAGGTCACCAGATCATCAAAGAAATCTATACGCATGAAGGTTATGTAGAGTCCGATGATAGCAAGTTTGAGATCGTTCGCCAGTACGGCGAAAAAGTGAAAGGTGAATAATTCTGATCCAAAGTAGTTCGGGATCTGTTCACTTTGTAGTCGCTCTCTTGGATGGGAACAGCTTAATCGTAGCAATGGACAGGCCAGTTCAGCGTGATCTACGCTGCGCTGGCTTGTGCCATTATAACAAGGACTCATGTATGGTTGATCATTATGAATGAAAGAAGGATATTGTCATGATTGAGCTTCATAACGTTACCAAAACTTACGCTAACGGCACCAAAGGCCTGGATAATATTAATCTGAAATTTGAGCAGGGTGAATTCATTGCTGTAGTGGGTCTGTCCGGTGCGGGTAAATCAACGCTCCTACGCTCCATTAACCGACTGCACGACATTAGTGAGGGCGAGATTCTGATTAACGGAAGTTCCATCACAAAGGCGCAAGGCAAACGGCTACGTATGATCAGACGTGACATCGGCATGATCTTCCAGAGTTTCAATCTGGTGAAACGGTCCAGTGTACTTCGTAATGTACTCGCTGGACGTGTTGGATATCATTCCACCATGCGTACCATTCTGGGACGTTTTCCAAAAGAGGATATTGAACTGGCATTCACTGCGCTGGATCGTGTGAATATTTCGGAGAAAGCCTATTCCCGTGCAGATCAGCTATCGGGTGGACAACAACAGCGTGTGGCTATTGCCCGTGTACTGGCACAGGAAGCAAAAATTATTCTGGCCGACGAACCGGTTGCTTCACTCGACCCGCTTACAACGAAGCAGGTCATGGATGACCTGAAACGCATCAATCAAGACCTAGGGATTACCACGATCGTCAACCTTCACTTTATTGATCTGGCGAGAGAGTATGCGACCCGTATTGTCGGATTGAGAGCAGGCGAGGTCGTATTCGACGGTCCGGTGGAAGAGGCAACGGATGAGCGCTTTGCAGAAATATACGGCAGACCGATTCTGGCTGACGAATTGTTGGACAAGCAGGCTGTGCATGAGCAGGGAGAAGTTGTGGTATGAAGGGGCAGTCCAACGTTCCATTTCAGAATTCAGGCGGAGTGGGGAAGGAACCCGGTTCCAGCCCGGCTCAGGTTGTGAATCGCCCAAAACCGCCTGGGCGTACGAAACATCTGCTCACCTTAGTTATCATTCTGCTCTTATTGTGGGCAAGTGCGAAACAGACGGATGCCAGCTTTACGGAGTTGTTTGAAGGTTTTCCCAACATGTTGGATCTGCTGAAGGAGATGTTCCCACCCCGGTGGAGTTACTTTGATAATATCGTGCAAGGCATGCTGGAAACGATCCGAATGGCCCTGATTGGAACTACCATAGGTGCGATTATTGCGATCCCGATCTCGATCATCTGTGCCGGTAACTTGATGCCAAGTCGCTGGATCTACTATCCGGCGCGCTTTCTGCTGAACCTGATTCGGACCGTGCCAGATCTGTTGCTTGCTGCTTTGTTCGTTGCTGTATTTGGTTTGGGGCCCATCCCCGGAATCTTGGCACTGGCTGTGTTCTCGATAGGTCTGATCGCGAAGCTGACGTATGAGACACTGGAAACCATTGATCAGGGGCCGCTGGAAGCGATGACGGCTGTGGGTATGAACCGGATTCAGCTCATTGTATATGGCGTGGTGCCGCAACTGGCTGCCCAGTTCACATCCTATGTGCTGTATGCCTTCGAAATTAATATACGTGCCGCTGCCATTCTGGGACTGGTGGGAGCCGGAGGAATTGGACTCTACTATGAGGCAACACTTGGATTCCTGGAGTATGACAAGACCAGCGTAATCATTCTGTTTACCCTTGTCATTGTTCTGGTCATTGATTATGTAAGTACTAAGCTGCGGGAGAAATTGCTATGATGAAAAATGAAACAAGCCGCATCCGGCCTAAACCACGGAAGAACCCGCTACGCTGGGTTATTGTATTACTGCTGATCCTTGTGTATGTCTGGGCGCTTGCTGGTGTACCGTTTACTGGTTTCAAGGAAACCGCTGCTCAGATTATGAAGGCCATTGTAGCCGGGATTTTCTCACCGGATTGGGATTTTGTATATTTGCCTGAGGGGGAAGACCTGCTGCGAGGACTGCTGGATACACTGGCGATTTCCGTGCTGGGCACCGTAATCTCGGCTGTGCTCTGTATTCCGTTTGCCTTTTGGTCTGCCCGTAACATGAGTGGGCATCGTTCCATCTCGGGTGCAGGTAAAATGGTACTGAGCTTTATCCGCACGTTCCCTGAGATTATCATGGCCTTGTTGTTCATCAAGGCAGTAGGTCCCGGATCGTTTGCAGGGGTACTCGCCCTTGGATTGCACTCTATAGGCATGTTAGGCAAATTGTACGCAGATGAAGTTGAAAATATCGACTATGGTCCATCTGAGGCGCTGCTCGCCTCCGGAGCCAATCGTATGCAGCAGTTGTGGTTTGCCATCCTGCCGCAGGTTATGCCTGGATTCCTGAACTATACGTTGTATCGTTTCGAGATTAATGTACGTTCCGCGACTATACTGGGTGTAATCGGAGCAGGGGGAATTGGTACACCGCTGATCTTTGCACTCAGCACCCGGAACTGGCCGCGAGTAGGTATAATCCTGTTGGGTATTATCGTGATGATCACGATCATCGACTTGATCTCGGGGTATATTCGTAAGAAGTTGGTATAGAGTTAATGTGGAGCTACGAATATATTAGATGAAAATTAAGATAAGTTGATAGAGGAAGAAGAGAGGGCTATTCGGTGCCAGAATATTGGCAGGGGATAGTCTTTTTTTGTGTCTGCAAAAAAAGACGGTGCATTCTTGTTGCTCAGCCAACCGTCGAGGAATAAGAATATTCAAAGAATATGCATCACAATGATTGAATTATTTTCCAAATACATGTAAGATTAATAGGTTTCTATATAAAGGGAATTAAGGATATTAATTAATACTCCTCTTAGATATCCATACAAGAAATGAGTTTTTCGAAAGGAAGGTGACCTATGGAATTATTTCAATATATATGGATTGGGTTTATGGTACTCCTATTGCTGTACAGAATGATCTTTCAGAAGTTTAAAAAACATAACAAAGAAAATATTGGGCTCAGTGCAATCCTGATCATTTTCACAGGAAGCAGTTATACGATTACACAGATGAACTTAATTCTTGTTATTAGTGTCATCGTCGTGGCCGCTTGTTCTGCGGTATGGAACAGCATTATATTTGTGAGAAATGGATATGAGCCTGAACGTTTGAAATGAACCTAAAAAAACCGAAACCATGTTGCCCTGTGAATCAGGCAATGTTGGTTTCGGTTTTTTAGTTGCTTGTTTAAACGTTAGGCTTCTTTAACTGAGACTTAGCTAGCCAAAGGCAACGCTTTGGTCACTTGAACCGTAATCGTCTCTGTGCTGGTTACGCCTGCCGCGTTGATCAGCTCAGCACGGTACGTATACGTTCCGTTAGCGCGTCCCGACAATTCAGTTGTAGCACTTTGAGAAGCAGGTGTAGCGGCTTTCAAAGTTTGTGTATCAATCAACACATCATTCTCATAGAGACGGTATTCGGTTGCGTTTGTACCCCACCAGAGGTTCATGGATACGTTATAGTTGCCGTCACCATCCCAGTTGTTTTGGGACAACGTAGCTTTGCCTGGAGCAGCATTGGTTACTTGTACCGTCAGCACGTCACTGCGTGTTGTGCCTTTGTCATTGGTCAGCTCGGCTACGTAGGTATACGTACCGTTGGCTTTACCTGTAATAGCTGTTTTGGAGGACTGAGCCGATGGTGAAGCCGCAGACAACTTCTGTGTATCGATCAGAACGCCGTTCTCATACAGTTTGTACTCGGAACCGTTTTCGCCCCACCAGAGGTTCATGCTTACGTTATACGAACCTTCGAACAGGCCAGTGGTATATCCATTATCAGAAGAAAGCACCGGTTTACCCGGTGCTCCTGCAGCTGGAGTGGAAGGCACTTCGCCGCCACCTTGCTCTTCAGCAGGTACAAAATCATTCAAGCTTCTAGGTTTCAATTGATATACATCTTTGAAAATAGCGGAAACGCCTGTGATATCAATTTTGTCCCCAGCAGCATAAGGGAAGGAAGTCTCCGTCACACCTGTACGGGTATCTACACGGATATGTGTGCTTGTTCCATCTGCTGCTACCGCGTCGAATTCAAAAGATCCAACTGGTGTAGCACTGATGATATTCTCGATCGTTACATTTTTCAATTGAATCAGTTGACCTTGGTTCGCATCTGTAATTGCAGTAACCTCGATTGGAGCAGGTACGGAAGCCGTACCTGTTTTCTCAATCGAAACGATATCGGTAAGCTCGAACTCGCTGTTATAGATGGTTGTTGCTGCTGTTACTTTCACCTTGTCACCAGCATGGAAGCCGCTAGTATGCTGGAATACGTAGATTCCGGCAGTTTCATCTTGAAGATAAAAGGCTTGTCCACCGAATGCACCTGGTTCTGTCGTTACAACACCTTCGATGGTTACGGTAGTACCGACAGCTTTGGTGCGTGCTTCAGCAACGGTAATCGCTGCTGGAATCGGTCCTTCTTCTTCCGGAAGCTGTTCAGCTGGCACATTGCCAACAGTCACGGCATTGGTGATCAGGTTACTGCCGTTCAGACGCAGACGCAAGCTCGCAGCGCCAGTTGTACCCGGTTTGATACGTACATTCAGATCTTTGATCCCGCGACCTTGGCTATCCGAGGTTACACTGAATGTGGAGCTGTAACCGTACGATGTCGGCCAAGTACCACTTTCATTCTGAATCATGGCTACCTGTGTTCCGCCAGTCAGATAGATACCAGCACTATAACCGGATACGGTTGTGTTTGGAGCCATGTTCTCCACAACGACACGAATCTGGAAGTCTTCTGCATTCGGAAGCGTATCCTGTTTCACGAAGCTGTAAGAAGCATTTGCGCTAGATGCAGGGCCGCCGTAAGAACCAGCCTTGAACGTGGAACGATCGTACCACTTGTATCCGGCAGCAGGTGCGGCCCAAGGTTCAGCCTGTGGTTCTGTAGAAGCAGCCGGCTCTTCGAATGGCAACAGCGCTGTAGCTGTATCCAGTTCAAGTCCGTTTACTTGAGTGAAGTCCGTGTAGTTCTCTTGTGTAGCAAGCCAGTTCACCGTGTTCACGAGCAATACGGCATCATCAGCTTCTTTAAAACCATCATAAGTCGTTTTGCGTGTGCCTGTCTCTTCACGCAAGTATTTTGGCGATGCATCTTCTACTGGAGAGGAGTCACCGATGAAGGCAGCTTTACCTGCACCCAGCTTGGATACAGCCACATAAGGACCTTCTTCGATCCCGCCACCGTTGTAGACACCTTGGTCTACCGCGTTATTCCATTTTGCGTTGGTTTTTGGCAAGTAAACAATACCTTTTGCCTTTTCCGGATCAGTGATTGCGAGTGTTGAACCTGCGTGCATGGCTACACCCGACACCCCTTCTGTGATGCCGAAGGCTTGATCTGCCGGTACAACGATATTGGCATTGATATCGCCAAGTGCGTTATAGCGGAATCGTACGCCGAAGTTATCGGACAACCAGTCCGAACTGGTTATATTTTGCATCGCTTCAGAATTACGCTCATCTGTGCTCATGCCTTTGGCCGGATCTTCGAATGCTCCCCGACGATAGCCGTTGATGACTTCAGAGCCATCCCAGCGGTTTTTGTTACGGTCAGCATTATAGTGATCTCCAACAAAGAAGATGCTGCCACCCGTTTCAACATATTGTTTGAGTGCTGCTTGTTCGGATGTTTTGAAAGGAATTTGAGGCTCTGCAATAACGAATACGTTATACTCTTTCAGATCATCATAGGTAAATGGAGTTGTCTTGCGAAGTTCTTTGACATAATAACCATCATTCGCGAGTGCATTCCCGAAGTCGGAGAAACCTCCATCAATGACCCAGTCTGCAGCTCCAGCCGTTTGGCCGTGAGAGTTGTCGAACAATACTTTTTTACCTGCATTTTGGTTCACAACCTTTGCCTGGATGAACGGTGCCGGGTCTGTCGGTCCTTCCGCATGAACCGATGCATCTCCGTTCCATAATCCGATCTGAAGCGGCAAAGCCATGGACAATGCCAGGAGTGATTTTAAAAATACTCCTCGCATACCTGTTAATTTACCCAACCAAATCCCTCCCAAATATTAGTTGATTCATGAGTTCGTCCATATTCTACCACACGAAAATCTCACATAGTCATAACAATTTGTAAAAATTAACTCGATATTTGTAAAATTGGGTCTTTTGACATATCCATAGGTATTTCGGTCCCGTCATAATCCATTCATTTCTGCGTGTATATTGATTTTACGCAAATAAAAAGCCATCTCTTATGAGATGACTTTGGCCCGAATTCGATTGACGGCATGGAAGACAGAGGATTTAATCATACCTTCACTACGGTTCACCAGCTCTGCTGTTTCCTTAATGGAGTATCCATGGATGAGCCGAAGTTCTAATATTTTACGATGTTCGGTGTTGTTAATATGGGAGACAAGATCATGAACACCCTCGCTAATTTCAAGGTGGGATGTATCGACGTGATGGGTAGGCACCTCTAGACGACTGTCTCGTCTGAGTGTACGGGTCCGCCTGCGGAAGCTGTCCATCGCCAGGTTACGGGCAATGCGTTTGAGATAATAGAGAATGCGATCTTCAGGGATATCCACGGTAACGTTCATTAGTCGAATGAAACAATCCTGTGCCAGATCTTCTGCATCTTGCGGTTGTTTGACGATATGGGATAGATACCTTGTGATTTCTGATTTATAGTTGACATAAGCATCATTAATTTGTGTGCTGTTCATATGATGTGAATCCCCCTTGGATACAGATCAGGCTTGGGTCCGGTCTGGTATAAGTCTCTTATGATTCAAGTATATCGGGAGGTTGTTTCCAAAAGGTTCAGAGTTGTATCGGAGTTGTAACATTTCGTGCTTCCCTCTATTCAAGCATACGGCTTGGGATACAAAATAAAGGCAGATGAAGGAAATTCATAGAGCAGGGAGATTACGAAAGTATCATGAGACAAAAAGAGATTTTAATTATTGAGGACGAGGAGTCCATTCGCGATATTTTGTCCTATTCGTTACGTAAGGAAGGATTTGAGATCAAGGAAGCAGCTACGGGAAAAGAGGGCCTGGATCTGCTTCGGGATTCGAAGCCGGATCTGATCCTGCTGGATCTGATGCTTCCAGACATGAGTGGTTTTGATGTGTGCAGGCAACTATCCGTGAATTCCAAGATACCCGTCATCATGATTACCGCCAAGTCGGACATGCTGGACAAGGTGCTTGGCATGGAGCTTGGGGCGGATGATTATATCACGAAGCCTTTTGATATCCGTGAGGTGGTTGCGCGCATTCGGGCGATTTTTCGACGGATTGATCTGATCAGCGAGACACTGGAGAATCAGTCCTATGAGGTGGTAAGGCTAGGCAAGCATATTGAGATCCGCAAGGATGAACGGGAAGTGTGGAAAGACGGGGAACGGGCAGGACTCACGAATAAAGAATATGATCTGTTGTTATTTCTCGTGACCCATCATCGTAAGGTTCATACACGTTCTGAACTGCTGGATAAGGTATGGGGATTTGATTTTGCAGGGGATACCCGAACAGTGGACATTCATGTGCAACGGATTCGTAAGAAACTGGATAGTGGTGTGCAAGGTATTTCGATGATTGAAACGGTATTCGGTGTGGGGTACAAGCTGAATATTCAGGTACAGACATGAAGTGGACGATCCAGTTTAAAATGGTGGTGCTATTCTCGGTCATTGTATTTATCGGATTCTCCGTCCTGCTGATTCTGTCCAATAAGGTAGCCCAGGAGAATATGTACCGGGAAGTGCATGAGGATATGGTGCAATCCAAAAGAAATCTGGATATCGCGCTGAATCAGTACTTCTTGATTCATAATAAACGCATGAGCAGAGACTCGCTCGAAGCAGGAAGTCGCGAGCTCGCGGAGCAGATTGGATCAGCCGTTGGTGGGGAGATTACGGTATACCGTCCCGATGCTTCGCCCTACGGATCTGCTGGTAGCAAGGTTAACGTTGCTAAGCGCTCTGATCATCCTGATGTGGAGGAAGCCATACAATCCCGGATCGCTTATACCACAGTTGTGGATAAAGGTCGGGTCACCTCCAGTCTGTCCTTCCCGCTTCAGATGGATCAACAATTGATTGGAATTGTGCAGTTGGAGAAGGATTACACCGACTTGTACAAACGCAATCTCCGGTTCCAGAATACGATCAAGCTGTTTGCAGCGGTTATTTTTGTATTTGTATTTATCGCATCCATCTTTATTTCCCGGAAAATTACACAACCCATCCGTGTACTGACGAAACGTTCTGCGGAAGTGGCCCATGGAAGTTTGAATGCGGACATTCAGATTACAACCAAGGATGAAATCGGTGAATTGGCTTCAAGCTTCACCGTCATGATTGATCGGGTACGGGAGCAGATTGATGTGATTGAGCGAGAGCGGGACGAAGTGAAGCAAGTACAGGCGCGAAGCAAAGTTTTTTTTGATAATGTGACGCATGAATTGAAGACACCCTTAACGACGATTCTGGGATACGCCCAGATTTTACGGGATAACGGATTTACCGACCAGGACTTTTTCGACAAAGGCATGAATTATATCATCAAGGAAAGCCAGCGTCTTAACACGATGGTTGCGGATATTCTGGAGGTGTCGGTCTCTTCTGCGGTCATTCAGGCATACCGGTTCGAACGTATCGATATATCAGATATTATTCGTGAAGCTTGCGAGGACATGTCGATTAAGGCGAGCAAGTACAATATAGGCATCCACTATGAGTTGGAGGAACATCAGTATTTACAGGGAGATCGGGATAAGTTGAAGGAGGTCTTCCTCAACATCCTGGATAATTCGGTCAAGTACAGTGATGTGAACTCCATTATCGAAGTACAGTCCTTCCGGTTAGGTGATTCTATTGCTATTGTGATAAGAGATCAGGGGGAAGGAATCGGCGCTGAAGCGCTCCAGCATGTATTTGAACCCTTTTACCAGGATAAAGGAATCAACAGGGCCGAGAAAGGCAGTGCCGGACTGGGTTTGTCTATTGTGAAGAACATCGTTGAGCGTCATGGAGGAACTGTGGAGATGAAGAGCATCATGCGGGAAGGGACACAAGTGAATATCAGTCTTCCGGGGGAAATGAACGCATGAGACATCCTGGATTTTGGCGTAAAAACCGTGACAGATTGATGCTGTCAGGGTTGTTGATCGCATTTGTCAGCGGAATTTTTGGGATTGGGAGCCTGTTCAGTCTCGGAAATCTCAAACCAAGAACGGTGATTTTGCCAAGTGAGCAGTTCAACAGCCGTCTGGCACCACCACCTAGCAGTACGATTCAGATCGAGTCGGCTACCAAGATTCCAAATGACTTTGCGATCTTTGATTTTGAAGTGTTAGACCGGAATACGATTATATTTAATCAACCGGAATTTTCCTATTCAGGGCTCAAGCTGTCTCTCCTGCATCTGGATGATAAGGAAGTGAAGAACATTGCGGCTAATACGGATTACGGTGTAACGATCAGTCCGGATCACAAAAAAATCATATACTCCCAGTATCGGGCAGGTCAGACGCAGAAGACAACGTATGAGTATATGATACAGAGCGGGGAACGTCGCAAACTTCCGTACGACAACTCGTATTATCGAGTGTTTGTAGGGAACGACTCCTACATCGGTCAGGATGATCTGTCATTTAAACAAGTTGATCTGAGCCAGGGGAAGAGTCATGTCATCTACACGTATGAAGAGCTGATGAGCATGTTCACAGGACCAAGACAAGGGAAAGGTTCGAGTGATACGTTTATCGTTATGGATGTGTTGCAGGTCAGTGGGGATCACGAGCAGTTTTATATACTGGTGATGCTGAAAGACAAGTATGCCATCTATCGTGTATCGCTTGAGGATGAGCATGAAGTGAAGGCGTATGCTGCAATGGAAGACATTCAACAGTACAAGTTGCTGAAAAATGGTGACATGCTCATCCAGGGAACGATGAATAAGGTACAGGGCCTGTATCGGTATCATGCAGCAGAGGAGCAGTATGATCTGTTATTACAAGGTTCGATCTGGAGCTTCGATCTGGATGCAGATGAATCCCGAATAGCTTACTTTTTCCCGATGGACAGTCAGAATCAGAAGAATGAGTTGCATGTTGCCTACCTGAATGACAGCAAAATTTCGTCGGATACGGTGATCTATCGCAATATTGATAACTTCATCAGTCTGAAATGGAATGACGATGAATTATTTGCTGTAAGCAGCTCAGTGGATAAAAGTGAAATGTACCGCTTTAGTTTCAGAGCCTGGTAAGCTGCGGAAGGTATACGAATATAAGACCTTGGTCTGATGGAGTGATAGCTGCTCTGCGGACAAGGTCTTTTTGTTATGACATGTTACAAGTTGGATACAACTCCGGCCAGCCCGGATACATCTCCACCCTATAATAAAAGGGAATGTGCTACGCGAATCTTTACATACAAGTTCAAAAAAACTGGTTTTCAGTACCGAGAAGATGGGATGAAGCTAGAAATGGAGTAGCAGAGCGTAGGGAAAACTACGTGAGCAACGGACATTTCGGCTGAATTCTATATTCGATGTTGATGATGTCATTAGACATCCTTCGTAATCAAAAGCGGGCTTTTTGAACAACCTCTGTACATATTTAGCAAGTAGAAAGGAAGAAATGCAGTAATGCTTCAAGTTGAACAATTATCCCACTCGTTCCGCAATGGCCAGGGAACCGTGCCGGTGCTTCAGGATATCAACCTGACGATTGGAGAAGGCAAGATGGTAGCCCTGCTGGGCAGTTCTGGTTCGGGTAAATCCACACTGCTGAATCTGATGGCGGGGCTGATGAAACCGGATCAGGGCAAGATTCTCATTGCGGGACAAGATATTGTACGTTTCAGTGAAAATCGCCTGGCTGAGTTCAGGCGCAGTCATATTGGGTTTATTTTTCAATCCTATGAACTGCTGTCCAATCTTACGATCCGGGAAAATGTAGAATTACCCTTGGTGTTTATGGGGATAAGCCCTTCGAAACGCAAAGCAAAAGCATTGAAGTTGCTGGAACAAGTGGGACTGGGTGAAAAAGCAAACTTGTTCCCGTCCCAGTTGTCGGGCGGCCAACAACAACGTGTCAGTATTGCACGTTCGCTTATTACCGAACCCTCGGTTATCTTTGCAGATGAGCCTACCGGGAATCTGGATACCGAGACGGAGGAAGAGATTATTGCGATTTTGCAGCAGCTTAACCGGGATATGAATACAACCTTTGTCATTGTGACACATGAAGCAGAGGTCGCGGAGCAGATGCAAGTTGTGCTTACACTGCAACATGGAATACTGGTCGAAGAGGCTGTAAGGGAAGTTTGAGGCAAAAGGAGAGGAAATGTGAGAATACGGGATGTAGCACGTATGGCCTGGGGACAGATCATTCGCAGAAAAATGGTCACACTGCTGTGTATGATGGGGCTGTCCATTGGTTCTGCCGCCATGATTATTGCACTTAGCGTGGGGCAGTCCGTACAGACCTATAGCGAGAAAACATTGAACGACAATTACAAGATGGATGAAATCACGATTACGCCCAATGAAGGCATACGTACCGGGAACGGCAAGGGGAATAGTCAGACATCGAAGTTTGAACGGGGAGCATTGACGTTGGAAAAGATTCAGATTATCCAAAGACTTCCCCATGTTGTTGCCGTGGCTCCCATGTTAAAGCTGGATTCGCTGGAAATGGTGCTTCCGGATGGTCGCAGCACGTATGTTGAGGTCATTGGTACCCAGCTGGAGACCCTGGGCGGGTTTGGATACAAGTATGCTGAGGGACGTGGGGCAGAGGATGGTCGTATGGCGGTAACCAGTTATGGGGCTGCATTCGGACTCGTGGACCCCAAAGTAACTCAGAAGTTATTCGAGCAGTTGAATGCTGATCCATATAACAACGAGCTTTTGGAACAGTTTATGGAAATGTCCGCCAAGCAGGATCAGCTGGTTCAGCAGCTGGTTCAGTTCCGATATGAAGATTATGCGAATGCAAGCAAAACCAAAATGAGTGGCTCTATACGCGTGTCTGGAGAGTTGACGAAGCCTTCCAACATGGATGAGATGAGCGCTCAAAACGATAAAAAAGTATATCTGCCGCTCGATACAGCTCGTGCATTGCAGGATGAGCTTGGATTACAGCAGGCCGACAGCAGTGCGGCCAAGCATCTTAACTCGGCTCTGGTCAAGGTTGAGGACAAACGTTATGTATCCCAGGTGGAAGAACAGATTAAAAAGCTGACTTTAAATACACAGAGTAATCTGTTCCAGGAAGAAGCGATGTCAGGTCAACTGGCAATGTACCAAAAAGCGGCATTGGGAATCGGCGGTTTTATCATGCTGCTGGCCTCATTATCCATTATTGTAGCGATGATTATGTCTACGCATCAGCGTCGTAAACAGATTGGTGTGATGAAGGTGCTGGGCGCAAATCTGTGGCAGATCCGTCAGATGTTTATTACGGAAGCAGCGATGCTTGGATTAATGGGCGGCGTGGCTGGTGTGGGGATTGCCTTTGCTGCCCTCGGCGGGGTGAACAGTCTGCTGGCGAGTCAGATGGCAGATCAGATGAATGGTCCGATGACCGTCGTTATTCAGCAATCCGCTCTGCCACTCGGCATCGTTTTTGCTGTTCTGGTTGGCATTGTATCAGGTATATATCCGGCAATCAGCGCATCTCGAACCAATGCATTAACTGTGATCAAATCAATGTAATTTTATCAGCGAAAGGGAAATTGGGCACATGAAGAAATGGATTAAAATCATCATCACCGTTGTACTTTTGGCAGGTGCAGGGTACTGGTTGTATGAAAAGTACAAGCCAAAACCGGAGGCACCTATAGAGATTCCGCCCCCGATTACTTTTGATGTGACACAGGAAACGATGACGCAAACGATACAGGTGAAAGGGAAATCCGTATACACCGATCAGACGGATATCTTCGCTCCGTATGCTTCCAACATCAAGCAGTGGCACGTGAAAAGTGGTGAGCAGGTGAGCAAAGGCGATATCCTGTTTACCCTCGACACTTCCACGTTACAAACAGAAGTAGAACAGTTGCAGAGTGATCTGGAGAAAGCCCAGCTGGAAAATAAGATGAATCAGGTTAGCCTGGATCAGGCGAATATGAGTGAGACGCTTGGCGTGACGGAAGAGGAGCGCAAGAAGGCATTTGCAGATCGGGAAGGTAAACGCCTGACGAATGAATTGAATCAAAAAGCGCTGGTCCTCAAGGAGAAGGAGATACAGAAAAAGCAGGCAGTAATAAGTAAGTCTGTTGTGTATGCTTCCGCTTCCGGTATATTTCAGATGAATGAAGAGGATAGCAAGACACGTGTGGTGACGGAAGGACAGCTGATCGGATCCATTACAAACATCAGCAAACTGAAATTTATGACGATTGTTGGTGAGGAAGAAATGTTCAGGCTCAAGGTGGGCATGCCAGTTAAGGTGCGAATGACAGCACAGAAAGACCTGCAATTCACCGGGAAGGTGAGCAAGGTATCCAAATTCGCCCGCAAGAGTACGGATACGGACCTCAAGCAAGCATCCCAGTTTGACGTGGTCATTGATCTGAAGCCTGACGCCAGAATGTATGGAGGCGTGAGTCTGGAAGGCGATATCGAGACGATGCGGAAGGATAAAGTGACGGTTGTGTCCAGCCTGGCGATTATGCGGGATCAGACCGAGCCTTACGTACTGTTAGACAAGGGCAATGGACAGACCGCGCCGCTGACGATCCAGGCTGGAATGGAATCGGGGGACAAGACGGAAGTAGTTAGTGGCTTGAAACCGGGAGACATTGTCGTTTTGCCTTAGATGTAGGAATTTAAGAATAAGGCATTATATGTAATGACTAGCTAGACGAGCGGGTAAATTCGGCATTGTAAAACACGAGGTTCATTGTGGCAGATTGCCAGCATGGACCTCGTGTGTCTTTTGGAGCAAGGGATGTCCAGAATCCTGCCTGAATTATGGAAAAAAATATAATTAAATTTATATAATTCAATTTACAGTAAAATTTACATGTCGTATAATCAGAACATAAGGAGGTGACACCAAACATCATGTTTGTAGATGGATAGGCGAAGGCCTTTTTTTTAACTGTTTGAAGAAAGCGCTTACCAAATTTAGGATTCAGACATCCCATAAGTCATTTTTCACACTTCTTCATGTCTAACACACGTTCAACCACACCCACCATATTATACTCATTCACATGATTCGCCCTCACACACCATTTGTTTGCTCAAGATTCCAGTGATACAACCATTTCTTTTGGAGGTGATACAACCAACTCATCCGAACGTTCTCTTCGTGCTAAGCATCATAATGACACAGAGGATCAGACATGAGTACAACCCAATCTAACTAAAGGAAAGGTGGAACTATGAAGACTAAATTGAAAACCAAATCGAGAGGTAAGAAGATCCTGCGCAAAGGTGTAAAGCAAATGTTGGCAGCAACGCTGCTCGCGGCGGGGATTTTCCCTGGACTGTCTCCAGGCTTGGCTCAGGCGGCTGAAGCACATGTGGATAATCCATTTGTAGGGGCAACGGCCTATCTGAATCAGGACTATTCAGCTCTCGTGGATACGTCCATTGCACTGACCAACGATGCGTCGTTGAAGGCCAAGATGGAGACCGTCAAATCGTATCCAACCGCAGTATGGGTTGACCGGATTGCTGCAATCTATGGCGGTACGGACAACGCTGGTCGCAAAAGTGTAGAGCAACATCTTGATGCCGTTCTCGCTCAAAAGAAACCGGGTACACCGATCACCGCTTCGTTTGTTATTTACAATCTGCCCGGACGGGATTGTCATGCACTTGCATCAAATGGTGAACTTCCACTAACACAGGCGGCACTGCAGACCTATAAAACGGATTATATTGATGTGCTCGCAGATATCTTCGCAGATCCGAAGTATCAGGATATTCGCATTATTGCTGTCATTGAACCGGACAGTCTGCCTAACCTTGTGACCAACCTGAGTACACCAGCTTGTGGTCAAGCCAGCTCAACAGGTATCTATGAGGCGGGTGTGAAGTATGCACTGGACAAGCTGCACGCCATTCCGAATGTGTACAACTATCTGGATATCGGTCACTCTGGCTGGCTTGGCTGGGATAACAACCGCTCTGCAGCAGTCGCGCTGTATACAAGTGTTGTACAAGGGACAGCCGCGGGTCTGAGCAGTGCAGATGGTTTCATTACGAATACAGCGAACACCACACCGTTGGGAGAGCCGAACCTGTCCAACCCGGATCTCAATATCGGTGGACAACCGATTAAATCGGCCAAGTTTTATGAGTGGAATCCTTATTTTGACGAAACCGATTTCACTGCTGCGCTGTATGCCGATTTCGTACAAGCCGGCTGGCCAAGCAGCACAGGTTTCCTGATCGATACTAGCCGGAACGGCTGGGGCGGGGTAGACCGTCCAGCATCCGCTACGGGCAGCAACATTAATGATTATGTGAATTCCGGACGTGTAGATCGCCGGGAGCATCGGGGGAACTGGTGTAATGCCAGTGGCGCAGGTATTGGTGAAGCACCTAAGGCTGCACCAGGACCAGCGCATCTGGATGCTTATGTATGGGTGAAACCTCCGGGTGAATCCGATGGCTCCAGCTCCGAAATTCCGAATAACGAAGGCAAAGGTTTCGACCGGATGTGTGATCCAACCTTCACAACTCGGGATGGTGTATTAACAGGTGCGTTGCCTAATGCTCCGGTATCGGGTCACTGGTTCCATGATCAATTCGTGGCACTGGTGAAAAACGCATTCCCTGTACTTCCTGCAAGTAACGGTGGAGGCAACCCTCCGGGTGGAACAACAGCTCCGGCAGCACCAGCAGCATTGACAGCTTCTGCCGGTAACGCTCAAGTCTCCTTGACGTGGACTGCTTCCACAGGGGCTACAAGTTATAGTGTGAAGCGGGCACTGAGTGCATCAGGTCCATTCACAACAGTTGCAGCTAATGTAAGTGGAACATCTTACAGCAACACCGGTCTGATCAATGGTACAACCTATTATTATGTGGTAACGGCAACAAATGCAGTAGGTGAAAGTGTTAACTCTGCAACAGCAACAGCTACACCCGTTGCAGGTGTAACGGCGCCAGCTGCACCGACTGCTCTCACAGCAACTGCAGGCAATGCGCAGGTGAGCCTGACGTGGACCGCTTCTACAGGTGCAACAAGTTATGATGTGAAACGCGCACTGAGTGCAACAGGTCCGTTCACAACGATTGCGGCGAATGTGAGCGGTACGTCCTACACAAACACTGCCCTCACGAACGGCACAACGTATCATTATGTGGTAAGTGCAGTGAATGCAGCAGGGCAAAGTGCCAATTCCGCTGTAGCTTCCGCGACACCTCAAAGTGTCGTTGTACCAACGAGTGATCTTGTCGTGCAATATCGTGCTGGAGATACCAATGCTCAAGATAGCCAGATCAAACCGTATTTCAACATCAAAAATCTGGGCAGTACTGCTGTGAATCTGAGTGATCTGAAAATCCGGTATTACTTCTCCAAAGAAGGCTCAGCTGCGATGGATTCTGCCATCGATTACGCTCAAGTTGGCGGAGCCAATATCCAGCGGACCTTCACAGACTCGTACGTTGAGCTGAGCTTCACATCTGGCGCTGGCAGCATTCAGGCTGGTGGACAGACTGGGGACATCCAGCTTCGCATGTACAAAACAGACTGGTCCAACTTTGACGAAACGAATGACTACTCTTTCGATCCAACGAAAACATCCTATCAGGATTGGAACAAGGTAACACTCTATCAAGGTGGAAACCTGGTATGGGGCATTGAGCCTTAAACTTTACTTGTAACTGTCTTAACCGTGATCCTCAGTGTGTTAGAGGATTGCGGTTTTTTGCTATGCATTACAAGAGTCATTCTAGATTGAAGTTCTCACATAGAAATATATTTAGAATCGCTTGAGGATCCGAAATTAGGAAGTGAGAGCGGATGTATTAAGCTGGGCTGTCCTCTGGTCATGAAAATAATCAAGGGGAGGGGCAACCCTCTTTCTTTCTAACGAACAGAGGGCACACTATTTAGTTGAATTGATACAGTTGAAAATTCTAACGAATCGTAGACACGCTATTCAGTTAATTTGGGTGGATTTTGCCCCGTTTAGACCCGATTTGGTCCAAATAAGGTTGCTGAGATTCGTTAGGATTCGTTGTTGGAGTTTAACGCCCCAATAGGGTGTGTGAGACTCGTTAGAAAAAACTTGGCGGTGAGCTTAAATCACCCTTCCGACCGAAGCGTCATCGGGTTGATTTTCCAAATGACTCCTAAAAACACTGATTATTAATCGTTTTGGACGGATATTTGCCTAGGGTATGGCAGGCAGGATGTCTATAATAGAACCCGATGGGCGGGATCTCCTCGCTCCGATTGGAAAGAGAATGGAAGGGGGACGGCACTCTGGTAGTCGGGCAAGCTGATTTCTCTTTTTTAATTTTGTAAGCGTAATCATTACGGGCGGGTATCGTCCGTCGAAGAAGAAGGTCTGTGTGGATTAACGAACGTCCAATCATCATCAATGTGTATATGCGTCACCTATTCTGTCTCAAGGAGCGTGAAGGTGGATGAACTCAGGAACAACAACGCCGGTACATAAAGGATCGGTGTCAGGTCGGCAATCCGGTCGCAGGAAGGCTCGTATGCCACTTGCAGCCAAGGTGCTCTCTTCGGCACTTAGCGTAGCTTTGCTCATTGGAGGAACAGCTGGCGTTACGGGAGCGGAAGCTTCGAACGGTAATGGGGCGACAGAGGCTGGCCTGCAATCACATAAGGGGGGCAGTCACATGAAAGAGATTCAACTGGAATATCTGGATCGAGGTCTGGTGGCTGCTTCGACATCTGAAGGTGTGTTTCTCAGCTGGAGATTGCTGGGTGATGAGGCTACAGGGTATAGCGACAAAGGGCTGACAGGTACGGACTTTAACGTCTATCGTGATGGCAAAAAGATCGCTACCGTCACCGACAGCACCAACTATGTAGATGCAACGGGCAAATCGTCTTCCCGTTATGAAGTGGCAGCGGTGAACAAGAAGGGCAAGGAGAGCAAACGCAGTGCATCCGTCAAACCTTGGGCGAACGGGTATGTGGATATTCCACTGCAAAAACCTGCTGATGGCGTGACGCCGGCCGGAGAAGCCTATACGTATTCCGCCAATGACATGAGCGTGGGGGATGTGGACGGGGATGGTCAATATGAGTTTTTCGTCAAATGGGACCCTTCCAACGCCAAGGACGTATCGCAAAAAGGATACACCGGTAAAACCTACATTGATGCTTACACCTTGGACGGACAGTTGCTGTACCGAATCGATCTTGGGGTCAACATCCGTGCAGGTGCTCATTATACACAGATGCTTGTTTACGATTTTGACGGGGATGGCAAGGCTGAGATGATGTTCAAGACTGCTCCGGGCACGAAAATAATCCAATATAACAAAAAAGGAAAAGTGACATCCGAGAAGTATATCACCTTACCGAAGGAAGACCGCAAGGCAGGCGTGAAGAACGAGGATGATTATCGTTTAAGTGCTGACGGTTACTACGATCACGTGGTGGATATGTTCAGAAACTGGCATAAACACGAAGAGGTTGTGAAGGGCAACTGTCCTGCGACATTGGAAGAGGCTTTCGGAATGGAGAAAAAGTATAACTATCCATTATCTCAGCAGGATGCCGAGAGCCTGGCCGACTACTTCATTGATGTCTATGCGGTAGAACGCAGCAACCGAAATGAGTTGCGTAAGTTTGAGGGTTTTATCGTGGACGGACCGGAGTACGTTACGGTATTTGAAGGGAAATCAGGTAAAGAGCTGGAAACCATTCCCTATGAACCTGAGCGTCATGATGACGGTCTGATGTGGGGCGATTATGCGATGGCACGGATCGAACCCGGGAATCGGGTAGACCGTTTCCTGGCAGGCGTGGCGTATCTGGACGGCAAGAAACCGTCTGCAATCTTTGCACGCGGATACTATACACGTTCGACGATGGTTGCCTACAATTGGGACGGCAAGAAGCTGAAAAAGGAATGGAAAGTGGACAGCGGCTGGACGCCGATGAAGAACCCATTCAATGACGGACCACACGGCGTAGATGGTACAGATCCGCAGTATGGTTCCATCACAACTCAGGGTGCGCACTATTTCAGTGTGGCGGATGTGGATGGAGACGGCAAACAGGAGATCATCTATGGCTCCGCTACAATTGATCATGACGGCAGCGTGTTGTACAGCTCCACAGACCTGATGCCAGCCGAAAGTGCTGCCCCGGGAACGATTGCCCGTCTGGGTCATGGAGATGCACTTCATGTGGCAGATATCGACCCGGATCGTCCGGGACTTGAGATATTCATGGTTCACGAGGGTGGTCCGTGGGCGCCATATGGCTACTCCTTAAGGGATGCGAAGACCGGAGAAGTAATCTATGGCGGATACACAGGGAAAGATACGGGACGCGGCATGGTGGGTGATGTTGATCCAACCCGTCGCGGTCTGGAGACATGGGCTGTAGGCTTGTGGACAGCACAGGGGCAGAAAATCAGTGATCAAGCACCGGGGACGAATATGAATATCCGTTGGTCTGGTGATATGACGACACAGATCGTAGATGGTGCGATTGATGTTACCCCAACCATCAAAGACTGGAATCGTGGCACGTTGCTGACGGCAACAGGCACATTGACCAACAATCACACCAAAGGTACACCTTCTCTCGTAGCTGATATTTTCGGGGATTGGCGGGAAGAGATGCTGGTGAGAACCACGGACAGCTCAGCGATCCGTATCTATCTGAGTACCGAGAAGACAGACCGCAAGCTGTATACGTTGATGCATGATGCGATGTATCGCGTGGGCATTGCCGGACAGAACAGTGGATACAACCAGCCTTCCTATCCGTCCTTCTACATGGCATCGGATATCGACTGGTCGAAGGTAACGCTACCTAAGTTCTACACGCCAGGTAAGGGCGGAAAATAAACAGGCCGGATCCGCAATAGTAAGAAAGCGTAAAACTCGATCAGATTTGTAACGTAAAGAAGCGACGTCAATGCTTACGAGTAGGCACTAAAGCATTTTGAAGTGCTCTATAGCTCTGGAGTCTCCCATGTGTCTCGGCACATGGAGGCTTCAGAGCTTTTTTACATGAGGATCTGAGGGAGTTGGGGATAGAGCCTGGTATGTTCCCGGCAATCATGTTACGTCATTCTTGTGCATCCGTTAATTCTAGATGTTCGGTTGAAGCGAACGCTTCAATGGTGTAGTTTCCTTGATCATGGATTAGTGTGGTGATAGAGCACTCAGGGATCAATTGGTTCTGCATAGCTATAAAATCGGAATGCAAGACGTTAAGCTCGCGCTCGGTAAAGGTTTGCACCAGAAAATCAGTAATGAGTCCTCCATGTGCAACCACAATAATGTTACTGTTCTCCTGCTCTTCATTAGCCAATTCGGTCAGGAGGGAGGCCAGACGTTCACCTGCCTGTTTGGCCGAGTCTCCCACGGGTGGAATGTAAACGGGGTCAGATGTGCATCGATCCCACATCGCAATGAATTCTTCGAATGATTGATCGGGACAATCTCCCCAATTGGCACGTTCACGCAGGCGAGGATCTTCGGTTATATGGGCATGGGTATGGCGGGCAATCATATTTGCAGTTTCTTGGGCACGCCGAAGTGGGCTGGTAAGAATTTTAGTAACAGTAAGGGCAACTCTGGCAAAATGAAGTGCTGTGGCTTCGGCTTGTAACGCCCCTTCGGAAGTGAGGGGGACATCACCGATTCGTCGTTCTTTGAGGCCGTGCCTCACCAGATGAAAGGTGGTACTCATAATTGGAAACCTCCATAAGTAAAAATAGTTCAAACAAATCATTAGATGAAAAACTAATTATATATTTGTCTAATTATAAAATACAATCATCATTTGAGTCAGGACGTTTATATCCAACCTACATAATTGTTACAATGGAGAAAAGTGAGGATCGATCGTTGAAGGACTGGAGGTATAGACATGAGCATCTCGAAACGCTGGACAGGAAGCCTGTATCAGGAGGCATTACGAACAGAGGATTGCGGGCCGCGTTTTTACGCGTATTATTACAAGCAATGGGACAACTACCGTATGTCCTATCACCATCATGATTCCACGGAGATCATGTATATTATTTCGGGAATGTGCCGGGTGGATGTGCAGATGCCGGATGGGAGTTCGGAACAGGCTGTTCTGAAAAAGGGGCAGTTCATTATGCTCGATGCTGGCGTCCCGCACCGTTTACTGGTGGAAGATGGCGTGCCTTGCCGGATGCTCAATGTGGAATTTGGATTCTCAGGCTCACCTCCCGGACAGCTATCCATCCGTCAGCTCGCGCTGGAGGAGGAAGAAGTTCACACTCTACTCACTAATGCTTCGCCATATCTGGTACTGCCTGATCCGGAAGAGGTGTACCACATTATGAAAAGTCTAGTGCTGGAACTCGATCAGCGTGGTCTGTTGGAGCAGGGAAGATCGTCTGTCCCAATAGGCGTTATTCCCAGAGAGGACCGTGCACAACATCGCGAAGCCCGAAATCTGTCATCCCCGGAACAGGGAATGTTGGTGCGTACGTTGTTTATCCAGTTGCTGGTCCGTGTTGCGCGTCTGCGCGGAGAAATGAGCCGGAGCGCTCCAGATCAGGCGGAGCTGTATGTCAAACGAACCATTGAATTCATGCATCACAATATGGATCGCAACATTCAGATGAAGGATATCGCGGCAGCAGTTAATCTCCATCCAGGCTATTTGCATCGCATTTTCCGTCAGCACACGAAGCGCACACCTACCGACTACCTGACGATGCTTCGAATGGAGAAGGCCAAGATGCTGCTTCAGCAGACGAATATTCCGATTTCGGAGATCTCCGACTATGTTGGGGTAGGCAGTCGTCAGTATTTTCATATGTTGTTCAAGAAGACGACGGGCATGACTCCGGTCGAATTTCGCTCCTCTATGGAACGACATGTCAGTCAGTACCCGACGAATGAATAAGTTAGGATTTTTGACAACAGGGACTTGAACAGGTCATGATTTTGATAACGCTTCCCCTATTGGCGTTGGTACAATGATTTCATGAAGAGAGTCATTAACCGAAGCGAAAGATTCGGATTAGGGGAGGACATAGACATGACGTTTAAAGTGGCGTTTATCGGGGCAGGAAGTATTGGATTTACACGGGGATTGCTAAGGGATTTGCTGACGGTACCAGAGTTTAACAACATTGAAATTGCATTCTGTGATATTAACCAGCACAATCTCGATATGGTGACTGAGCTATGTCAGCGGGATATCCGTGAGAATGGATTGAATATTCAGATTCAGCCGACAACGGATCGGAAAGAAGCGTTGAAAGATGCGAAGTACGTACTGTGTACGATTCGTGTTGGGGGACTGGAAGCTTTTGCAACAGATGTGGATATTCCACTGAAATACGGGGTAGACCAATGTGTCGGCGATACGCTGTGTGCAGGTGGCATTATGTATGGACAACGCGGAATCGCTGAGATGTTGGATATCTGTAAAGATATTCGTGAACATAGCGCACCTGACGTGCTGCTCTTGAACTATTCCAATCCGATGGCGATGCTCACATGGGCCTGCAATAAGTATGGCGGTGTGCGGACGATCGGACTGTGTCATGGGGTACAACATGGTCATCATCAGATTGCTGAAGCTTTTGGATTGAAAAAGAGTGAAGTGGATATTGTCTGTGCCGGCATCAACCATCAGACTTGGTATATTCAGGCTTCTCATGAAGGTAAAGATCTTACAGGTGATCTGCTCGAAGCTTTTGAGAAACATCCAGAGTACAGCCGTACCGAAAAAGTACGGATCGATATGCTGCGCCGCTTCGGATACTACAGTACGGAATCGAATGGTCACCTGAGTGAATATGTGCCGTGGTACCGCAAACGTCCGGAAGAGATCAACGAATGGATCGACCTGGGCAACTGGATCAATGGAGAGACAGGTGGCTATCTGCGGGTATGTACGGAGGGGCGCAACTGGTTCGAGACTGATTTTCCTAATTGGATGAAGGATGAACCGATGCAATTCATTCCGGAAAAACGGGGCGAGGAGCATGGTTCCTATATTATCGAAGGGCTGGAGACGGGACGTGTCTATCGTGGACATTTCAATACCGTTAATAATGGAGTCATCTCGAACCTGCCAGATGATGCGATTATTGAAGCACCGGGATATGTGGATCGCAACGGCATTTCCATGCCGCATGTAGGCGATTTGCCACTGGGACCAGCCGCGGTATGTAATGTGAGCATTTCCGTGCAACGGCTTGCGGTTGAAGCTGCTGTGAACGGAGACGACCAATTACTTCGTCAGGCGTTCATGATGGACCCGCTCGTGGGTGCCGTATGTAACCCAAAAGAGATCTGGCAGATGGTCGACGAAATGCTGGTTGCACAGGCTCAGTGGTTGCCGCAGTATGGTGAAGCTATTGTAGCCGCTGAAGCAAGGCTGGCTGCTGGCAATCTGATTCCGACGAAGTCGTATGAAGGGGCTGCACGTCTTAAAGTAAAAACCGTTGAAGAAATGCAACAGGATCGGGATGCTGCCAACAAAAACGCAGGTGAATCCGATAAAGGCAAAGATCGTGAGAAAGTACAGCAGTAGGTAAAAATATGTAGGGCCTCTCCAAATGGAGGGGCCCTGTTTGTTTTTATTTTTTTTCGACACCACGGATAACAAAGGCAAAAGAAGTATCACCCAAGGAAACCCGCGAATTTTGAGGGGATATCCACCGGGCAAAGACTCCATAATAATGAGTTCATTTTTCCAGTTCCAACTGGAATGGACCTTCTCGCAAAGAGATGGGACGTGCCTTCCCATTTACATACTCGACCAGAGTGAACTCGTCAGGTGGTACATTTGTATCCAGATGAAAAGCAAGTGAGGAATATTGCTCGATTTGAAGTATCTTTACCATGCGTTACATATTACCTTTACAGACATAGTAATATGTCTTATAGTATACGCAGGATGGAAGAAAGTCGGTGAAACTCACAGATGGATGTGCAAGTGATTAACAGTGATCTGATTCGGGGCAATATTGACCCCATCATTCTCAGTGTACTTATACCCGCAGATAACTATGGCTACAGCATCATTAAGGAAATCTATCGCAAGAGCGGAGAACAGTTTGAACTGAAGGAACCCACGCTTTATTCCAGTTTGAAGAGGCTGGAGAAGAGTGGATATGTGGAGTCCTACTGGGGGGGAGAGACACAGGGAGGACGACGCAAATATTACCGAATTACAGTGCAAGGCCTCGAAGCCTATAGAGAGCAGGTTCAAGCTTGGCAGGCAGCCAAGGCACTGATTGATTGCATGATTGTCACTGGAGAAAAAGGAGATGAAGACCTATGAGATTGGAAGCTCGCATCAACCGTCATGTGAATCGTCTGTTCGCTCACGGACCAGATACATTGGACAATCGAGAATTAAAAGAAGAAATTCACAGTAATCTCGCTGCGCGGATTGACGATTATATCTCGCAGGGGATGACTGAAGAGAAGGCGTTCCAGACTGCCATTCAGCATATCGCTGGTATGGATCAAGTGATGAGTGGCCATCGAAGGGTACAACGTGTTCCTTACTGGACAGCGTTGTTGCAGTCTGCTCTGATTTATAGCCTTATAGCCTGGATCATAACCATTCCAACGAGAGTGGTGATGCAAGGCTCCGCCATAAACAACCTGCTTATGCTCGTGAGCCTCCTTGTTGGGGGGGCATATGTATTGTATATGTTGACCAACAGGACGAATGATCCAGCAACTTCAGTGCAAACCACAGTGATTCGAACCCATGCCTTCATGCAGTGGAATCGCAGAATTTGGTGGTTGTGGGCGGTGTTCATGATTGTACTATGGGGAACGCAGGCGGCGTTGCGATTTGGAAGCAACATCTGGTTTAATCGACCCATTCAAGTGGATGGACCTTATCAGTTTGCTGTGATGGCGATTGCCTTTGCTATCCCGTTACTGAGCGTTATTATTCCTTTGGTAGTGCATCGTGCGTATCGGATCATTAGCAAATATGAAGTGAGTGATGTGTCATGAGAGGGAAAAATATATGGATTATTGCACTCATTGTTCTCGGTGTGGTTGGCCTCGTGTTCGTTGAGGGGTTCGTTAATCCGAGGAACGAGGCAAAGCAGAATCGATATGAAGCAGAACAGCAAAATCCGCTGACGCATGATTTTACCGCCTTAGCCAAATATCGCAGTCCCTATATGGGTGATAATTCAAACCTTAGTCATCTGAATCAGGCTTTACCATTACGTGAAAGATTGAATGGTTACCAACTGTACCCGGAGACGTTCACGGCTCAAGTGAATTATAGCTTGAATACGCATGAGATGGATGCAGAGGAACTTGAGCGGATACTGGTATATAATGCGATTGCTAACTTTGTGATGATCGATAATCTGGAGCAGGTCGTCTACCAGTTAGAGAATACAAGCCATATCTTACGTCGTGAAGCCGCCCAACAATGGACAGGTAGGGAATTAAAGGAGCTTCAGAACCCGGAATTATGGAATTCGATTGTACGCGACAAGCTGGTGGAACCGGTACAAGTGAAAGAAGCTTTTTCACAAATTGTTGACAATTAAGTTACATGAAATAGAAGGAAATAGGCAAGAGACTCGACTCTTCTTCCATGCTATGTTATTATAAATCTCTGATAACGTGGTAACGAACTAAAGCGTTTGGGTTTTGGTTATAGACATGGAGGGGTTCAAGTTGAGAAAAAAAGCGATTCTACTATTATTCATTAGTATATGTGTATTGATTGTGGCTGGTTGTTCCAGTTCCGCAAGCAAAGACGATAACACGATTGTTGTAGGGATTGACGATAAGTTTGCTCCAATGGGCTTCCGGGACGAGCAGAATGAAATTGTTGGTTTTGATATTGATTACGCACGAGCTGCAGCGGAGAAAATGGGTAAAGAAATTACATTCCAACCAATCGACTGGTCTTCCAAAGAGTCAGAGCTGAACAGTGGCCGGATCGATATGATCTGGAACGGGTACACCATTACGGATGAGCGTAAAGAGAAAGTGCTCTTCACGAAGCCGTATTTGGAAAATAGTCAGGTCGCGATTACCTTGGCAGACTCGCCAATTACAAAGCTGGATGAACTCGATGGTAAAAATGTGGGATTACAGGCATTGTCCTCGGCGGCAGATGCACTGGCAGCTAGTCCCCTGAAGGATAAAGTAAAAGCTTCCGAATTTAAGGATAACGTGCTTGCACTGACGGATCTGAAGACAAAACGTCTGGATGCGGTCATCATTGATGAAGTGGTAGCGAGATACTACATGTCCAAAGAAGAGGGAACATTTAAACTGCTGGATGAATCTCTTGCACCGGAACAATATGGCATTGGTATCAAAAAAGGCAATGAAGAGCTTCTGAATCAGCTGCAAAAAGCGCTGGATGAGCTGAATGCAGATGGAACAGCAGCTAAGATCTCCACTCAATGGTTGGGTGAAGACAAGGTTCTGAAATAGGCAGGTTACACACCTGATATATAGTTAGAAACAAAACGGACCCCGTATTCCACGCTGGAGCGATTTATGCTTCGGAGGAATGCGGGGTTAACAGATTAGAGGAGACAAAACAATGAGTTGGGATTATCTATCGACCATTTTAAAACCGATGCTAGAGGGTGCGCAGACCACCATTTTCATGTTCTTGCTCGCGATCGTGTTATCCGTGCCGCTTGGATTTGCGGTCACGCTTGCGATGAGAAGCCAGATTAAACTACTGGCATGGATTGCCCATACGTATGTATATGTGATGCGAGGAACACCGCTACTGCTCCAAATTCTATTCTTCTGCTTCGGTTTACCGTTGCTGCCGGTGATTGGAGAGTATCTGGTGTTTGATCGCTTTGTAGCAGCGGGGATTGCGTTCATCCTGAACTATGCGGCGTACTTCGCTGAAATCTTCAGGGGCGGACTGCTTTCCATTGATAAAGGTCAACATGAGGCAGCGAAGGTACTGGGGTTAACAAAGTGGCAAACGATGACTAAAGTCATTATTCCTCAGATGATTCGTGTAGTATTGCCTGCAACGGCCAATGAGTCCATTACGCTCATCAAGGATACGGCACTGCTCTATGCCGTGGCTGTACCTGAGCTGTTGTATTACGCCCAAGCGGCGGTAAATCGCGACTTGCAGCTGATCCCTTTCTTCGTGGCAGCGGTTATGTATCTACTCATGACACTCGTGCTCACGGTGCTGTTCAAGGCACTGGAGAAGCGGTTTTCATTTGAATAAATTAAATCTGATCAATCAAAGGACTGTCTGCTTATGACACATATAATAGAAGTAAATCAGTTGAGAAAATCATTCGGTACACTTGATGTGCTGAAACAGGTATCCTTCAACGTGGAACCAGGCGAAGTAATTGCCGTCATCGGGCCTTCGGGCTCGGGGAAAAGTACGATGCTGCGCAGCCTGATTCATCTGGAGGATATTTCGGGCGGAACAATTCGTATTCAGGATCAGACGTTGGTTGATAATGGCCGTTACGCGGGTGCCGCAGATATTCGCAAGATGACGGATCGCATGGGCATGGTGTTCCAGCATTTCAACTTGTTCCCGCATCTGACTGTACAAGCTAATCTGGAACTCGCACCAAAGACGTTGAAAAAAGAAAGCTTGGCAATCATCCGGAATCGCAGTCTGGAATTACTCGGCAAAGTAGGGCTGTCGGACAAGGCTGACGCGTATCCAGCCAATCTGTCCGGTGGACAGAAACAACGTGTAGCTATTGCCCGCGCACTCATGATGCAGCCCGACATTCTCCTGTTTGATGAGCCGACGTCGGCACTCGATCCCGAACTGACGGGAGAGGTGCTGCGTGTCATCAAACAGCTTGCGCAGGAGAACATGACCATGATGATCGTCACGCATGAGATGGGCTTTGCCCGTGACGTTGCGGATCGTGTATTTTTCATGGATAACGGGGAGATTGCAGAGGCGGGACCGCCAGAACAGATCTTCGGCAATCCAAAGCTTGCGCGTACCCGGACATTTTTGCAGCGGGTGGAAGTGGAAGGATAAAAGGCATTCCAATCTAAGAAATATATAAAGAACGCAATCCTATGAGTAATAAGGGATTGCGTTCTTTTTTTTGAAAGTAATAGCTTATGTCCACAGGTATATGTTCCAGATCATCAATACCAGGGTCAACACGATATAAGTTACTACATTCCAATGTGTTCGAACTCGATAAGTGGTATAACTCATGATTCCAAACATAACAATACTAAAACATAATACAGCCACATTATTCCGATAAAAAGCAATAAGTACAAGCATCACAATCATAAGTATATTCATGACTTTATCGATTTTCATCGTAGTGATCCCCCAAAGATATTCAGAAAAGTATTACGACTATAATAATATCTATATGTTAGAGGTATTCTTGATTTATATCATCACACGGATAAAGGGGTTCTTACATTCATATCCTTGAAGTACAATCTATAAGTAAAGAACAGGGAGGATTTACCTTGGAACATCGCGAAAATGATGTAGATCGTTATTATAACGACACATTGCCACCACCGCCTTATGTAGTACCAAAGACCAATAGTAAGTCGATTGTATCACTTGTTTTGGGGATTCTGTCCGTCACGATTCCTTACGTGGGAATTTTAATCGGAATCGCCGCGATTATATTTGCATCTTTGGCCTTCAAAGAGATCAGAGTTCGCATGGAGCAAGGCAGAGGATTAGCCATTGCTGGACTTGTTTGTGGAATAATCGGTACGGCGATGTATGTATTACTTATTGCATTCGTGCTATTGTTTACTTTCGCTGTCACAGGCTTTGATATGTACTCTACATACTAGAAATATTGAAGTTAGCAAACCTAGATTGTATCTCTAACTAAAAAAGCAAAGGCGTACCTTAGCCAACACCTCTGTTGTCCAGAAGAGTGTGTGGCATCGGTACACGCCTTTGCTTTTTATATTCCTTTTTTACAGGTGAATTGCGACTTCACTGCTGACGTTTTCGTTCTCCGTGGTCCGGTGCATCAGGAAGTACGTTAAAGTTCCTGCCAGACCCATTAGAGCGAAGATGCAGAGAATACCGATCTGATCCCAAGCCACGCCGAACTGTCCGCTTGAGATAACTGCTTTATAACCTGTTACCGAATAGGTCATAGGCAGCCATGGATTAAACACCTTCAACCAGTTTGGAATCAGTTCGAGCGGGAAAGTGCCCGCACTGGTGGTGAGCTGGAAGATCAGCATCAGAATGGCGAGGAATCGTCCCGGATTTTCCAGCCAAGTCACCAAAGCCTGAATGATGTACATGAAGCTTAGACTGGTCACAAAGCTGAACAAGAGGAACAACGGAACGCTCTGAACTTCCAGACCCAAGCTGTACAATACGAGCCATGAAGCAAGCAGGGATTGCACAGCACTCATGAGTGTGAAAGCCAGCGTTTTGCTCACAAAACGATTCCAGCCACTTGCCTCGCTAACCGTGCTGCCGCGAGTTGGCACAACCAAAGTGGCAATCAATGCCCCGACAAACAGCCCCAGTGACAGGAAGTATGGCGAGAATCCTGTACCATAATTGGGTACCTCATTATATTTATGCTCATCGACCTGAACAGGCTCTGCATACATGGTTACCAGTTCATCGGTCTTTTTCACACTAGCCGTCTGCTCAGCCGCTTCATTGAGCTTAGTGGCAAGTTCGCCAGAGCCGTCGGTTAATTTGAGCGTACCCTCTTTTAACTGACCTGCACCGTCATCCAGCTTATGTGAGCCATCTGCAAGGGTTGTGATTCCATCTGTAAGTTGGCTTACACCCGCAACCAACTTGCCTGCACCCGCATTCAATTGACCTGAACCGTCCGCAAGTTTGGCTCCTCCAGACGCTGCTTCGGATAATTTGGAATTGAATTGCTGTAGTCCCGTCGCAAGCTTTTCATGTCCGGCGGATAATTGCGTGGCACCTTGTACGAGTTGTTGTTCACCCTGTACCAACTGGCTGCTGCCTTGATGCAGTTGCTGCTGTGCAGCGTACAGGTTTTGACTGCCTGCGACCAATTGTTGCCCGCCCTGATACACCTGCTCGCTACCAGCGGCAACTGCCTGACTTGCTGCCAGGAGCTGCTTCATAGCTGGACTTGCGGCCAGTTCTGGACTCGCTTCGGCTAATTGGGCAAGACCTTGCGCAACCGCTTTTGCCCCCTCGCTAACTTTGCCACTGCCCACAACAGAACTTTGCAGCCCAGCAGTCAGCTTTGCGCTGCCTTCCTCGGAAGCCGCCAATCCAGCATCTAGCTTAGCTGCGCCTTCTTGAGCAGATTGAATGCCAGCCTGTAGCTGTTTGCCGCCAGTTTCAGCCTGGGTTGCTCCATCACTCAGCTTCGTACCTGCTGCTGCGAGTTGGGACAGCCCACTGGAAAGGGCACTCGCGCCCGTATGAAGATCACGTGTGCCTTGGGCGAGAGTGGACGCACCTTCTTTTAACGGAACTATGCCGGTTTCCAGCTTGTCGGTGCCAGCGGCCAGTTTGGACAGGTTCTCTTTTAATGTAGCAGTACCGTCATCCAGCTTGATCGCACCATCATGAATCTGACCTGCGCCATCCCCTGCATCCGCCAAACCGCCAGAGATTTTTTCGATCTGATCCAATAACGTTTCGGTATACGATTCTGTGACTTTGGCAGCGACTTTGGAGCGAATTTGTTTGACCGCCGTGCCACCAATCTGACCTGCGAGGAAGTTGTATCCTTCATTGGGTTCGTAGATCAGGTCGGCCGGCTCGGGGTGCTCATCCATCAGGGTTGTTGCTTTGGTGGAAAAGTCCTCCGGAATCACAATCGTCATATAATACATGTTGTCTTGCATGCCTTGTTCTGCTTGTTCACGAGTCACGAATTGCCAGTCGAAATCATCACTTTTTTTCAATTCATCGACGAGATTCTGACCGACCTCCAGTGATTTGTCATTGTAGACTGCGCCCTGATCCGTGTTGACCACGGCTACAGGTAATTCATTCATTTTGCCATAGGGGTCCCAGAATGCATTCAGGAACAGGCCACTATACAATACCGGAATGAACAGTACAACGAGAATCGGAATAAATACTTTTGGTTTCTTGAAGGCGGACTTCAGATCCTGCCCAAATACGTGGAATGATTTCATCATGTTCTCTCCCTATCCTTACGCTAATCCGTTTGTTCTATCTCTATTAAGTTGTGAATCTATTGGCATGCCTTTCTCTAGGTGGGGGATAAGCCATTCTTGAGAAAGAGGCCCACAAAATCCTTGATCTGATCTTTGTGCAACGTAGGATGCGCTTTGTTCCAATCTGAGGTTAAGGTGACATACAGCTTCAGCAGGACAAAAGAAACCAACTTGGGATCATCCCTCCGAATCTGCTCTAACTCCATGGCACGGCTGACCTGACGCTCCAAATATTCGAGAATGGCTGTCTCCACTTGCTGCAAACCTTCCTTGGCTTGCGGAGTACCGAACTCGTTAACCTCCTGAAAGAGCTTGATCAACAGCTCATGTTCCTCCCGGTACTCCAGCAGAGAGTCCATGCTCATATGCACGTTATCCAGAAAGGAGTTCTCTTCCTTCACCGTCTGCTCTGTAATCTGTCTCATATCCGCAATGATCGAGCGCAGAATCTCGCTGAACAGTTCTTCTTTATTTTCGAAAAAAGTATAGATCGTTCCCTTGCCCACATTGGCAAGTCTCGCAACCTGCTCCATCGTTGTGGCCTTGTAGCCAAACAAGGCAAAGGATTTCTCGGCAGAATCCATCACCTGTTGCCTTCGATCTATCGTTTTCATGGTATATTCACCTCCTTATAGGTTGAAATGAGAAACGGTAAGGTAAATTCTTCACTGACCATTTTACTATTATGGTCAGTTGGTCGTTTATAACTGTAGCACTTGGACAAGGCAGGTGGATGTGATCATTGTCATAATAAAAGCTTGTAGAGGGAGAGAGGACATCTTACCAGATTCCTCGCATTAAAAAAGATGGTACGTGACTAAGAAACTAGTCACTATACCATCTTTTGTTTGTAATTAGTAATGTAGGAATACATTTTAGTAAATCAACCCTTTTAATCAGGCAGACAGGTAAAAAATGATTCTTAATGTTATTGTCCTCCTGTGTTAGTAGCCCATACAGGATACCATCCTTTAGCTATATTCTTTGTGTTGTACAGAACTAAATTCCCATCATTTTGCATGATTAGCAGGTCGCCCACAAGATTTTCAGGCACATTTCCCGGGCCATACCACGTATTGGCCCACGCCTGATTATCGGATGTCCAGTAGGGGGTATTGCTATAGTCGGTCAATTTCAATCTACCGTTGTATTGATCTATTATTAGCATATTTATTCTTAGATCTTTGATATTGGTATTCCATAACAGAGTTTTATTGCGCACATTTCTTAACTCAAGAACTCCAAAGCCATTTAGTCCCATTATATATGTATTGTTGTTCGAGACTAACCGCTCTGCAGTGTGCATGGTGTCAGAAACAGTAAGTCTTTCTTGAAAAGCAAATGTTGTTGAGGAAAAAGGGAGAAGTAGTAGGAACATAGCTAAACTGAGCAAAAATGTCTTTTTCATGATATCCTCTTTTCTGGTTTTATTTGCTAAATGTAGAGTAACTATATCATAGTAAAGTTTTAAAATATATTATTATTTCCATAAATAAAAATAAATTGAATTTATAGAAAATGAAACTTTCAACTCATGCTCTGCGTCAAAAATCTAAGAGCCAGAATCCAGCAATTATGAAATACTGTCTGTTAAATGATACCGAGAAGTATAAAACTAGAACCTACCCACCTACCCTGGTAACAACAAAAAAACCAAGGCTTTGAGTGAAGTCACTCATGAGCCTTGGTTTTTTTACTGTGTCTTATTACTTATATATATATCCTACTAATTCTATTCTGCGCGTACTTTAAAGAATGAGATCAGTTCTTGCAGTTGCTCGGATACAACCGAGAGCTCATCGGAGGCACTCACAATGGCTGCCATGGAGGCTTCCTGCTCATCAATGGACTGCTCAATTTGTTTACTGCTGCTTGCTGCCTTGCTGACATTGGCAGACAGTTCATCGGCCGTGGCAGACATTTCCTGTGTGCTTGCCGAGATCTCTTCCGTAGAACTGGAGATATCCTGAATCTGATTTGCAACTTTATTCGTAGCAGTCAGAATATTCTCGAAGAATACGCCAGTCTCTTGGGTAACTTCCAAGCCTTTGGTAACTTCCTTGGAACCCAACTGCATCGCCTCGGAAGACTGCATGATATCCCGTTGAATTTCTTCAATCAACTGTCGAATTTGCTTCGCTGATTCCTGTGATTGCTCTGCCAGGTTACGTACCTCCCCTGCAACCACCGCAAAACCTCTTCCTTCTTCACCTGCGCGGGCCGCCTCGATCGAAGCGTTAAGTGCAAGCAAGTTGGTTTGTCCAGCAATCTCCGTAATCACGTTAACAATGTTGCTAATCTGATTCGAGTTATTCTCCAAAGACTGAATCGAGTTTGACGTATTTTGCACCGCACCGGAGATCAGGCGCATCTGTTCAATGACTTGTTGCATCACCACATTACCTGTGCTGGAGCGCTGCTCCATGCTAAGTGCTTCATCTGCCACATCGGCTGAGCTGCTGGCGATCGTCTGCACTACCGTTGACATCTCTGTCATGGCACGTGCGTTCTCCACAGTGGCTTTGTCTTGTGACACCAGTCCAGTAGATATTTCTCGAATATTGGTGCTGATGGATTGAATGTTCACATTATTTTTCTCGGAAATGCCCAGTAATTGCTTGGAAGATTCCGAGAGGTGATGTGAAGTATTCTGTACTTTATAGATGGTTGTATTGAAGCGATGGATCATCGCATTAAACTTCTCATTGATGATACCCAGATCATCTCGCCCGGTATCGATGGTTACGTCCAGATTACCCGTGCTGACTTCTTCGATACCTTTCATCAGATTGCGGATCGGAAGCAACGTTCTTTTCAGCAAAATGAATTGCAACACCATAAACAGGATCAGGAAACCGATCAGGAACATCAAACCGTACGTAAGCAGTTTGTTCAGACCTTTTGGAACGGCGCTTGCATCTACATCGAAGTAAAGAGCGGCGTACATGGAGCCATCTGCGTTATTAATCGGATAGATCAGAGTAGTCCAAGTTCCGTAGTCATCGGTGTAGAAATCACTGAAGGCCGGCTTTCCGTCCTTTTTCATCTGTTCCAGCACCACAACGTTATTCTGAGGCAGTGGGTACATGGCACCTGCGGGCAGATTGTCTTGCTCGAATGGTTCCAACAGGTTCGTTGGAATCGCGATGATGGACGTTCCGTTTCCTTGCTCGAGTTCTGAACCAAAAATGTACGCTTGCGCGATGTTTGGATAGAATTCATGGATGGAATCGAGATAAGTTTTCATTTCCAGCTGTACAGGACCGGCGTAGCTTTTTTCCTTAGCTGCTTCTGCCACTTTGGCAGTGTCGAGATCATCGTACCATTTCTGGGTGATGACGGTAGCCTGGTCGTGCAACTGTTCAACCAAGATATTTTTTTGCAATTGATACGCGGCAGTAATCAGGATTACACCGATCAACATGATGCTGCCAAATGAAATCACCAAATTTTTGATAAAGAAAGGCATGGTACTCCAGCGAAGCTTATTAAACAAGATGGTTCACTCCTTCTACAAATATGAAAATGCACTATACCTGGATGGGATGCTATACGCTATGTAATCTAACGAATATTTAGTGGGAAAATGCTATCGTACAACTTCTATAATTCTGATTTTTGCTGTGGTTACGTGACATTCTCTCATGCTTCAGTGTGCTTTTTGCATTGTTACAAGTTCTACTTCACTTATAGGACCCCCAGGTAAGTTACTTCGTAGAATATATCGTTATAAAGTCATATTAACATTAGCTTTTGGAGCAAAAATGGTTCTAAGGTACTGGTTCTGTGGGCGTGTTTTTCACTTTCGATCTTTATTATTACGTTTGTTAATGCAAGGTTCTAGTGAGATAGATGAAATTAATTACTATATATCCCAAAAATATTATGTTCTAAGAGGTCCCCATTCGTAAGGGGGCTTTTTGAGCTTGCTTGTCATGACCTAAAGAAAACACAAGTGAACGAAAAGACAGTCCATTGTTGCCCTTTCGCAGGAACGCTAAGATGAAGTTGTTAAGCGTTTACATCACGTAATGAAGGGAGCTTAAATCGGATGCCAGAAATTACGATCAGATTGTATGAAGGCAGGACGGATGAGCAAAAGCAGGAGATAGTGGAGGTGTTCACACGTGAGCTCTCGCGTATTATCGACCGTGAGCCGGATTACATTTCCATCGAATTCAATGAAATCCCATGGGACGAGAACGTTCCTGATAACTTGAGAAGTGCGCAATCACAGAAGCAGGGAGGGGAGAAGACGTGAAGCCGACAGATATCGTGCCACCAAGCCGGGGGGCAACCGGACTTCACTCGTCTGGTCTGGGCGTTCGGCTCGGAGATGCGGGACGTTATCTGTGGCGATACCGGATACTATATCTGCTCTCCTTACCGGGTATCCTGTATTTTTTCCTCTTCAAATATGTACCTTTATTCGGTTCAGTGATTGCCTTTCAGAACTACAACATTTTCAAAGGCATCACCGGCAGTGATTGGGTAGGGTTGGAGCATTTCCAGAAGATGTTCAGCCATTATGACTTTTTGCGAATTCTCAATAATACACTTCTGCTCGGACTATATGATCTGGTGATTGCATTCCCGGTACCGATCTTACTGGCCATTCTGCTAAATGAAGTACGGATGATTGTGTTTAAACGGTTGCTGCAAACGATTGTATACATGCCTCACTTTCTATCCTGGGTTGTTATTAGCGGGATCTTCATGGGCATTTTCTCGATGGACGCCGGGGTGGTAAACAAGGCACTTGGGTTTCTGGGGATGCAACCAATCTACTTCCTTGGAGAAGACTCGTACATTCGTTCCATTTTGATTGGTTCCGGCATCTGGCGTGACTCTGGGTATGGAACGATTATTTTCCTGGCAGCCATTGCGGGCATCAATCCCGATCTGTATGAGGCGGCAGAGGTGGACGGAGCTGGGCGTTTGAAGCAAATATGGTCGATTACCCTTCCATCCTTGCTGCCAACGATTATGATTTTGTTGTTGCTGCACATCGGAAAGTTCCTCGATCTGGGTTTTGAGCGTGTGTTTGTGTTCCTGAATCCGCTCAATCTGGAATCTGGTGAAATTCTGGATACGTATATCTACAAAGCTGGACTTCTTTCACAGCAATACAGTTATACAACGGCCATCGGATTGTTCAAGTCGGTCGTGGGCTTGATGCTTATTCTACTCGGTAACTTTTTCAGCAAAAAAACAACCGGCGAAAGCCTGTATTAGGAGGCGAGATGGATGCGTACCCCCAGTGTCCGTTACCGTATATTTCGCATTGGCAATCTCGTTTTTCTTACGCTGCTCTCGTTGACGATGATTCTGCCTTTCATTAATGTGCTGGCCCAATCACTTAGCAGCTCGGAAGCGATCATGGGCGGAAAGGTTAGCTTCTGGCCTGTAGCTTTTACATGGATCAATTACGAATATGTATTCGGCGATGCTGCCTTCTGGCGGGCCTTTGCGGTATCGGTTGGGGTAACGTTAGTCGGTACGCTGGTCAATCTCGCCGCAACCGCATCACTCGCGTATCCCGTGTCCCGTCCAGAGTACAAGGGTCGCTCTCTTGTTGTCATGTTTGTCCTGGTGACCGTCGTATTCTCGGCGCCGCTCATTCCGAACTTTATCCTGATGAAGGAGCTGCATCTGGTCAACAATCCACTGGTGCTGATTGTGCCAGGAGCGATTAACGCCTTTAACTTTTTCGTCATGCGTTCATTCTTCTCCCAGCTACCGGGTGAATTGATCGATGCCGCCCGCATCGATGGCTGTGGGGAGTTTGGCATCATCTGGCGTATCGTCATCCCATTGTCCAAACCGGCCATGGCATCACTCGGCATTTTCTATGCGGTAGGCCACTGGAATACCTATTCCACCGCCCTGTATTATCTGAATGATCCAGCCTGGTGGCCGATCCAGGTAACACTCAAGAAGCTATTTGAGAGTGACGATATTTCCGTCGATCCGGGTTCTGCCGTCTATAGCACCCTTGCACATACATCGCCGGAAGGCATCAAAATGGCGACCATCATCATCGCCACCTTGCCAATCATTATCATATACCCTTTCCTGCAAAAGCATTTTGTAAAAGGAATCATGGTCGGCTCCGTCAAATCTTAACTACAAGCAGCATACAGATCTGACGGAAACGGGGGAATGGCGATGTTCAGAATCTTGATTACGGACGATGAACCGATGATTCGGATGGGTCTGGCGAAGATGATTGAGCAAGCAGGACTGTTTGATTGTGAGATTCGGCAGGCGGCGCATGGGGAAGAGGCTCTTCAGGTGGTGAAGGACTTTCGGCCACACATCCTGTTCACGGATATTCGCATGCCAACGATGGATGGCATTGAGTTGTGTCGACGTTTATCCGAGCAAGGCAGTACGATGCGCATTATTGTAGTCTCCGGTTATTCAGACTTTGAATATGCAAGAGCCTGTATGGATTATGGGGTAAAACGATATCTGCTCAAACCAGTGGGACGACAGGAGCTTCATGAACTGTTGCTCAAATTGCTGGCATCCGAAGAGGATAAACCTACGGTATCCCTTGTACCCGTGAGGGAGCTGAATGATTGGGCCATGCGTCTGGAAGAGGCTATATGGGAGTTAAGGCAATCCGATGTGACGGAACTGCTCGCAGCATGGTCGAATCGTTATCCGGCATATGCCCTGATGCCTGAGCAGACAGCGGAGCTTTTTCAGGAATTGCTGGAATTGATTGTAGCCAGAATGAACGCCCGTGGCAACGGAACGATGAGTACGTCCAGTGAGATAATTGTAAGCGCTTCCTCAAAAGAGTGCTTCGAGGCTCTGGGCAACGAAATCCAGACGTTGATGAATAGGATCAAGGAAAAGCGGAGTGGCAAGCGCAAGCATCCGGTGGAAGAAGCAAAGGCTTATCTGGAGCAGCATTTGCGCCGGGAAGTTTCACTGGACGAGATTGCTTCCAAGCTTGGACTGAACTCATCCTACTTCAGCCAACTGTTTAAACAGACGACAGGTCAGACCTTTATCCAATACCGGATACGCAGCAAAATGGAACTGGCCAAACGCATGCTGGAACAACCGGGCAACCGGATTACGGATATATCCTACGAAGTGGGGTATGCGGATCATCCCCATTTTACCAAGACATTCAAGAAAATTACCGGACTGACCCCGTCCGAATATCGCAGTAAGTTGGGCATTGAATGATGAAGCGAAGCCTGTCGATCCGCTTGTTCTTTCATTTTGCCATCGTAATTACGTTGTCGCTGTCTGCCATTGGCTTGTTTACCTATACCTATGCTTCAACTGAGATGAACGATCAGCTGGGGGACAACATCGCGCAAACGATGCGTAATACGGCGTACCAGACCGATTTGTATTTGCAAAATTATGATCGCGCGACCTACTCCATCCTCTCGAACGGAAGTGTGAAGCACTTCCTCGATATGAATTCGGAGGATAGTTATGCCTATTACGAGTATAGCCGTCAGATTAAAAGGAACGTGTTCCCGCCTGTTTTTATGTTATATCCACAGATCAAGTTTCTGTATGTTATCGGGGAGAACGGGCGGGTTGTCATCGATGACAACCAGAATTCAGCGGGCATACCCGATATCGATGCTGCCCAGCAGTATAAGGAGCTGCTCGCTGCAACCCCTGCGAATGGCGAATCGACGTTGCTCACCCGCAGTATTCGCAGTGGACAGAGTTCGAATGTCATTACGATTGCACGCCGGATCAGGGGGATATCCTCCTACACACCAAACGGAGTGCTGGCGATGGAAGTGAATGTGCTGGAGCTTGACAACATCTGGGGAGAACTCGATCTCGGTCAAGGGGGATATCAGTATGTGATGGATCAGAACGGAAATGTCATCTACCTTCCTGGGGTCGAGGAGGCGCAAACCGTGATGTCATCCGGCACCGTGGACAGACTTATGCACATGGAGGCAGGGTCACTGGAACAGAACACGGATGGCACCAAACGGCTGTTTATATCGGAACTGTCTGCCTATTCGGGCTGGCGCTTTGTCGCTTCCGTACCGCTGTCGGAGCTTCAAAGGCCGATTGCAACGATTCGCTCAGCTACATTATGGGTTGGTGCAGGAACCTTGCTCGCTGCGCTTGTTGTGGCGTATCGGATCGGAGCATCTCAAGTGGAACCCATTCGGGTGCTGATGAACGGAATGAGACAGACGGAGAAGGGAATCTGGAACAAAGTGGAGATGAAGGAAAGGCGTGATGAGATCGGCGTGCTGATCCGCAGCTATAATCTGATGGTCAGCCGTCTGTCGGACATGATTGAGAGTGTATACGAGTCGGAGCTGCGCCGCCAGAAGTCGGAAATTGAGCTACAGCAGGAGGCGTTGGAACGACACCGTGCGGAATTTCAGGCGCTCCAGTTGCAGATCAATCCACATTTTCTCTACAACACGCTGGAGACGATCAAATGTTATGCCGTTGTACAGGACTCCGAAGAAATTGCACAGATGGTGGAATCGATGGCCCACATGCTCCGTTATTCCATTCAGACCAATCTGGAGGAAATTACGGTGGCCAATGAGTTGAAGCATGTGCTCGCCTACCTTTCCATCATGAAACATCGCATGGATCGGGAGCTTGAAGTGGAGGTCATCATTGCACCGGATCTGTTGCTGGAAAAAATGGTTCGTCTCACCCTCCAGCCCCTGGTGGAGAATGTGCTGCAACATGCGTTTCCACAGGGCATGGAACCGGGTCATTATATCCGCATCGATGCTCGGCGCCTGGAAGATCGCTTCCTTGTGATCGTGCAGGATAACGGCATGGGCATGAACGATGAACGCCTGAAGAAGCTGCGTGACCGTCTGGAATTGAATCGTCTGGCAGGGGAAGATTCCGATGATGTCTACCATCGTGGAGGCATTGGTCTTATGAATGTCCATCGACGGATTCAACTGGTATTTGGAGAAACGTATGGCTTGATGATTGAGAGTGAGCGGGGCTTGGGAACGACCATTACGATGGCGCTTCCGGCCGATCAGCACAGCAAGCGGATTTAATGTAATTGAAACCAATAACAGGGAGGAAGATCAAACATGAATATTAACTTGCAGAACAAAATTGCGTTGGTAACAGGTTCGAGTGGAGGGATTGGCGCTGCTATTGCCGGGTCATTGGCTCATTGTGGGGCGAAGGTGGCTGTGAATGGTCTGCATAATATGGAGCGGGCGGAGGAGGTCGTGGCAGCGATTCGGGATGCTGGTGGTGAAGCGGCGGCATTTCAGGCCGATGTGACCGATATGGATGCCATAGAATCGATGGTTGGGGATATCACGCTTCGTTTCGGCGGTCCAATTGACCTGTTGATCAATAATGCGGGGCATCTGGTGGAGCGGAGCCCTATTGAAACGATGAGCGAGGAGCTTTACAGCCGGATTATGGATGTCAATCTGAAGAGCGCCGTATTTGTCTCCAAAGCGGTCATTCCTGGCATGAAGGCGGCTGGAGGCGGACGAATTATCAATCTGACCTCGGTGGCGGCTCATAATGGTGGGGGGCCGGGTGCAGCTATTTACGCAGCCTCCAAGGCGGCTGTCATTGCGTTAACCAAAGGGCTTGCCAAAGAACTGGCTCCTGGGGGGATTACGGTTAATGCCCTTTCACCGGGCTTCATTGGACAGACGGCATTCCATGCTACGTTCACCTCGGCAGAAGGCCGGACTTCTGCAGTAGGCAGCATCCCGCTTGGACGGGAAGGGACTCCCGATGATGTTGCAGGAGCGGCGTTGTACCTGTGTTCTGACCTGGGGGCTTTTATCACCGGAGAGACGATAGAAATCAATGGCGGAATGTACATGCGTTGAGGCTACAACATTGCGATAAGGAGGGAACGATACGATGGAAGTGAAACGGAAGCTTGCAGAAAGACTGTTGTACCAACCTATTAGCGGGCCGTTCCATGTGGACTATGCACCTGATGAACATACCATTCTGGCAGAGAATCCGCCAAGGTTTACCTGGATGGCGGCACAACAGGAGGATGAGAATGCCTATCTGCTGCAAGTATCGGCGAGCCCTTTTTTTCAGGAAGAAGAGACGATGACCTTCACGCCGCTCCCGTATAATTTTTTCACCCCTGACCGGGTGTTTGATCCTGGAGAGTATTATTGGCGATATGCGCTGCTTGTGGATCATCCAGTGCAGCAAGGAAGCGAAGCCGAAACGGATGCCGTGCAGGAGAAACAGCAGGAAATGTCATCATGGAGTGAGGTGAGGCGGTTTATGGTCCCAGTGGGATTACCGGAGACACCTCTACCTTCCCGGGCACAGCGATACGTTTCCACAGACACGTCTCACCCACGGCTGTGGCTCGGAGAGGATGAGCTAAAGGCACTTGCTGATGGCATTGCGTCAGATGCTACATATTGCGGCTGGAATGTATTTATGGAAAAATCCGTGGAGCCGTGGGCCAATCGTGAGCCAATTCGTGAACCGCAGCCTTACCCGGAGAACAAACGTGTCGCTTCGCTCTGGAGGCAAATGTATATTGACTGTCAGGAAGTGTTATATGCGATTCGTCATCTGAGTATCGCTGGACGGGTGCTTCGAGACGAACGGCTGCTTGAAGCGGCGAAAATCTGGCTGTTGCATGTGGCGGCTTGGGATACGGAGGGAACGACCTCCCGCGATTATAACGATGAGGCGGCCTTTCGGGTCGCAGCGGCGCTTGCTTGGGGCTATGATTGGTTGCATGATGAGTTGAACAGTGAAGAGCAAGATGTGGTAAGGCGCAGTTTGCTGCGGCGGACAGAACAGGTAGCCCAGCATGTGATGGTCCGCTCGAAGATTCATCATGTACCCTATGACAGCCATGCGGTGCGTTCATTGTCCTCAGTACTTGTGCCCTGCTGTATGGCCTTGTTGCATGAGGAGCAGCAGGCTGCAGAGTGGCTGGATTATGCAATCGATTATTATGCCTGTCTGTATTCCCCTTGGGGTGGCAGTGATGGGGGATGGGCCGAAGGCCCGATGTATTGGACAACAGGCATGGCCTATGTGACCGAAGCGATGAATCTGCTGCGAAACTATGCGGGTATCGACTTCTTCCGTCGACCATTCTTCCAGCGTACCGGGGATTTTCCGTTCTACGTCTACCCGCCTGATGCACGGCGCGCCAGCTTTGGAGATCAGTCTACGCTGGGTGATCCGGTAAATTTGAAAACAGGCTATCTTGTGCGCCAACTGGCAGGTGTTACAGGCAACCGCTGGTACCAGTGGTACTTTGAGCGTGTACGCCAATCCGATCCGGGGACAGAGGGAGCCTTTTATAACTACGGCTGGTGGGACTTTAACTTTGACGACTTAGTTTACCGCCACGATTATCCGCAGGTGGAGGAAGCATTGCCAGTGGATATCGAGCCGCTTAAGTGGTTCCGGGATGTGGGCTGGGTAGCGATGCATCACCGGATGGACGATCCGGATGAGCATGTCATGTTGCTGCTCAAGTCGAGCCGTTACGGCTCTATCAGCCACAGTCATGCGGATCAGAACAGCTTTACCCTGCATGCATTCGGTGAGCCGCTTGCGGCGGATACGGGCTATTATATCGCGCATGGAAGTTCCTTTCACCGGGAATGGCGCAGGCAGACACGTTCCAAAAACAACCTGCTGATTGGCGGAGCAGGTCAGTATGCCGAGAACAACAAGGTACTGAATATGGCGGCAACCGGGAAGATCGAAGATGCCTATTGGCGGGATGGCGATGGCTATGTGCGCGCATTGGCGACCGATGCCTATGCCAGCACCGTACCCCATGTGAAGCGTGTTGTACGGGAGATACATTTTCTGCAATCCTCCTACTTCGTCATTGTGGACCACATTGATCTGGAGAAGCCGGACAGCGTTCAATGGCTGTTCCATGCACTACACCCGCTACAGCTGAAAGGGCAGAGTTTCCGTCTGAACGGGAATAAGGCGGGGCTTGAGGGAACATTTGTATATGCTTCCTCCGGTGAGCTGTCGCTCAGCCAGACAGATCAATTTGCAGAGGTGGACCCCTCAGAGTACGAAGGGCTGGATAGGCATTATCATCTAAGCGCGGAAACGCGGCCTGCCACAAGTCATACCATTGTAACGCTGCTTGTGCCGTATAAGATCGATGAGCCCAAGTATGTCCCTTATTTCATCGATGACCAGGATCACGGCATTCATCTTTATTTTACCGACAATGGTGTAACAAAGAAGATCGAGGTATCCAAGACGTACTAGTTAAGATGAACTGAATATTTACACAAGAACGAAGAGTGCAGAACCCATCAGAAGAAGCGAAGCGTTCGCCTTTATCCCCGGATTTTCCCCTCCGAAAAGGGAATCGAAAAAATCTGGGGATAACAGCGATCGGAAGAGGGTACTGCAATCGCAGTGGCTGAGTGTAAAGTTTGTACGTTCAATTTATATAGTGCTATATGAATGGATGTGGTTGAACGCTGAGTGCTGACCTAAAGAAAACGCAATCTCATCTAAAACATCCCCATTGTTGCAGGCGGTGGGGATGTTTTACCATCTATATGAAAGCGCTTCACCAACGAGTGGTACCTAAATCTAAATCAGGATGAAAAGAGGGGTAGCATGAAAAAGTGGATGGTCACAGGCATGGCGCTAATGCTGGCGGCAACCGTCATGGCGGGATGCAGCACTGGAAGCGGGGCGAAATCCGGTGAGAATGGGGGAGACGGCAAGACGAGGTTCTCCATGTCACTGCGAACGCTGGCGTATACGTATGTGGAGAAGTCGCCCGACATCAACCAGGATAAATGGGTGAAAAAGCTGGAGGATCTGACCAGTACCGATCTCAAAATTGTCCTGGTGCCCCATAAGGAATATGAGCAGAAAATGGTCCAGATGTTTGCCACCAATGATATTCCTGATGTGGTGCAGGGTGATGGCGGCGTCAACGGCAAGGAGATGGCCGGCTCGGTCGAAGCTGGAGTATTTCAGCCGCTGGATGAGTTGTTGCAGCAGTATGGGCAAGATTTGCTGAAAGCCGTGCCGAAGGAAGCCTGGGACCAGGTTACCCATGACGGCCAGATCTATGCCATCCCCGAATATTTATCCAATCCCTCACGCCGGGCAACCTGGATTCGCAAGGATCTGCTGGATCAAACCGGATTGCCGGTGCCTACCACGGTGGAGGAGACAATGGAAGTGCTGCGCGCCTTTAAAAAGCTTGGCGTGGAGAATCCATATATGGGGCGTGAGGATTTCAAATATGCGGATACCTTCTTTGGTGCCTATGATGTGCAGCAGTTCCTGTCCATGATGGAGCAGCAGGGTGACCAGATTGTACCCAAGTTCATGGATAACGAGAATATGCAGCAAGCCCTGACGGTCTATAAGACGATGTACGAGGAAGGGCTAATTAACAAAGAGTTTGCGACCATCAACTCCACCGTATTCAAAAATACGATTCTCTCTGGAAAAGCGGGCATGTGGTCCATGAATGCCAACGAACTGATCCAATGGGAGAAGCAGATTAAAGCGTCGGTTCCCGATGCCAAAATCGAGATTATCCCTTCTCCTGTCGGCCCGGACGGAAAAGGCGGTTATTATCTGTACGGTCCGGTGACGCGTGCTTACTTTATTAATAAGGATGCGGCTGATCCGGCTTCCATTATCCGTTTCTTTAACTGGATGGTGTCCGACGAAGCGGAGAAGTTTTTCACGTACGGCACGGAAGGAGAAACCTACACAGATGATAATGGCGTGATTTCGTACACCGCTCCAACGGATTCCGCTGGCGTGGACGAAGAGCGTTACCGTCAATCCTTCTTATGGTTCGTACAGGACACAACATACAACAAAGGCTCCCTATCCCTTACTGAAGAAGGCAGAAAGCTGATGAATATTTATGATACGGTTTTAGCCAAAGAAGGTCGGGATGGCATCAACTTTGATCCGCGGTTGGAGGCCTTTGTACAGAATCCGGAGATTGCTCCCAATTCGGATACACCTCCTCAGGTATTGCTTACTCACATGATCAAGATGGTTTATGGCAAGGAGCCGATCTCCGATTGGCCGAAGGTAGTTGAGGAATGGAAATCCAAAGGTGGAGATCAAGCCATCAAGGAAGCCACAGAGAAGTTCAAGAACGGTGAAGGCGTGTCGGCACCGCGTCGCTAGAATTGTGCGGTATAAGCAATGATTACCATGAACAATAGGATGTCCTGCTCACCGTGCGGAAGAAACAAGTCAACAAGAAGCAGCAGCTCTGGAGAACGGACAGATCGCAAAGGTATAACGTCAGAAGATTGGACTACCGTGCGGAGGGGATACAAGTGAATAAATTGTTCAAAACGTGGAAAAAGCGCGTTGTCCTTGTTGCCATGTCTATGATTCTCATTAACGGCACCATCGTTCCCGTGCATGAAGTTCGGGCGATGGAAGATGCTGTTCCTAGCTCTATTCTCAAACCTACACAGGAAGAAAGAGAAAATCACCCGGAACCGGAGGGCCCGGAGCTGGAGATTTACGCGGAAAACTTTGATGACCCGGATAATTTTGGCTCTACAGGCGGAATTGCATTGAGAGCTCCCTGGCTCCAGGAAGGGGGAGGAGGAAGCAAGGCCAAGACGTCATCTTCCACAACTGCTCCCTCGCTGCCCAATATGATCAAGATGGACGGAACCGATGCGCTTGCACTGCCTCTAAACTTGACTGGATACGGAAATATACGGCTGAGCTACTACACGCGTGCTTCCTCCTATATAAGTGGAAGTGTGATTATCGAATGGTCGAAGGACGATGGCGCATCATGGACGACGCTGGAGACGTTCGAACTTCCCCCAGGCACTCCAGACATGAAGAACAAGGAAGGCAATACGCTAAAAAGCTGGACGCTGGGTTCGGAAGCGAACAATAATAGCACGGTTAAAATTAGATTTCGGACAGGAGATGCCATGCAGGCCAACATGTATATCGACAATGTTGCCATTTACGGTCAGGCTATTCCCGGAATAACGCCTGCCCCCTCCCCAGTGCCGCCTGGAGAAGGGAATACTGAATTTACGCCACCCCAAGGAGTGACTTTGTACGAGGATGTGGAGATCGGCATGGCTGGTGGGCGGGCGATGTATTCATCCATTGCCGTTCCCGAGACAGCGGCAGCTGAACCGATGCCAGTCATGGTCTATATCCATGGAGGTGGATGGAATCACGGGGACCGGAAGCAGGCACTGAACTCCATATGCAATTATGTACTCAAACGTGGTTACATCGGTGTATCTCTGGACTACCGGCTGACACCGGAGGCGCCTTTCCCTGCCCAGATTCAGGATGTCAAACTTGCTATCCGATATTTGCGGGCCCATGCCGCCCAGTACAATCTGGACCCAAGTCGTATCGGCGTCTGGGGATCATCTGCGGGCGGTCACCTGGCCGCATTACTCGGGACCACGGGGGACTTGGTCGCTGGTGATCCCGTCGTGCTTGATACAGGAGTCACGGCAGAGGTACCAGATCTCGAAGGTTCTGGCGGATGGCCTGAATATTCCGACAAAGTGCAGGCGGTTGCCGACTGGTACGGACCCGCTGATTTTACGACGACATTTGCCAATAATTATAGCTCGGTCACGGCTCTGCTTGGCGGTCATCGCGCATTGGATGTACCGGAACAGGCCAGACTTGCCATGCCGGGCTCCTATGCTTCACCGGATGATCCACCGTTCTGGATACGGCACGGTGATGCTGACGGTACCATTCCCTATACCGACAGTGTTACCTTCGCGGGACAGCTTCAATCTGCGGGTGTGCCGATTGTGGATATGAAAGTCGTACCCGGTCAGGGACATGGATTTACAGGGGCGGCTTCCGAGACTGCGAATGCAGAGGCATGGGCCTTCCTGGATGAACATGTGAAGAACCGGATCGTTACGGAGCCAATAATTTTCAAAAGCAATCCCGAAAACACTTCGCCTGGAGATGAAGAAGTGGATGAAGAAAAACCGTTGATTGAAAAGGTCATCGCCAGTAAGCTGCCAAGCGACGATGCGGCGATTGACAGCAGCAAGCCTGACCTGAATTTCAATCAGGCCACGGGCTCCAGCACCGGATTACTAAGCATCTCTTCCACTTCATCGACCAAGAAATATGTGTACTTCAAATTTGATATGACTGGAAATGAGCCGGAAGGAGATCGGTATCGATTGCGGATTGCCGCCAAGAAAGGCACATCAAATATCGATACCAAGTTGTCTCTGTACGGTTTGAATGAAACAGACTGGAGCGAATCATCGTTAACCTGGTCGAATGCTCCGGTCCAAAGTCTGAGCGAAGGTTCATTGCTGGGCACTTTCCAGGTTACGGCAGATCGGAATGGAAGCCCGGCCGTCTATGAAGTGGATGTAACCGATGTTGTGAAGAGTCGTCCAGATGCGGGGCAGGTTGCATTTTTGCTTGCGGATGCGGAATCAACGGGTGTTTCCGTGAACGTATACACCAAGGAAGCGAACGGAACGAGCAATCCGCGTCCACAGTTAGCAGTCATCTCACTGATTGAAGATGGAAGTGACACACAGCCACCCGAATGGGAGCAGGGGGCTGAGCTTGAGATTCGCAACTGGGGGACGGATTTTGCGGAACTGAGATGGCCAGCGGCCAGCGATGATACGGCTGTATCTGCCTATCGGATCTATCGGGATGGAGTTTTGCTGGCTGAACAAGATAAACAATCAGCTCGTGACAGCGAACTTACAAGTGGAACATCGTACACGTTTCAAGTGAGGGCAATTGATGAGGCCGGGAATATCAGCAGTCCTTTATTAACCGATATGATCACCCTTGCGGTTCCGGTATCGTCCCTGCCTGTGGCTTCCGTCACGGCAAGTGGCAGCGACGGCAACCTGGCGACCAATACTCTCGACAATAACAGCTATACACGCTGGTCTGTTGCCGGAGAGGGGCAATGGATTACATTTGATCTGGGGCAGACGCAGACAGTGGGTTATGTTGGGATTGGTTTTTACAAAGGGGATGTCCGAAAGACCTTTTTTGAGATGGAATCGTCTGTTGACGGTGAGCAGTGGACCCAGGTATTCAACGGCGAAAGCAGTGGGGATACAACCGAAATGCAGGCATTTGATATCCCAGACACTTCTGTACGTTATGTACGGATCACCGGGCATGGCAATTCCGATGCAAGTATTTACACAAGTCTGACCGATGTGCATCTGTATGCCCCTTTTGCAGGGGGACGGACACCTGTGGCTCTGATCCCATACATCGTTCCACAACCACCTGAAGGGACGATGCCCTTTATCGCCCCAGGTCTGACGGAAACAGATGGCACACCACATGTTGTCCATGCTCCACATGCCGTGACCGGACGTACAATTGATGTACGCGAATATGGAGCAGATCCTGCCGACAACACGAGTGATGACCGACCAGCAATACAGGCCGCCATTGATGAGGCTAACGAGGGTGATGAAGTGTTCTTACCCAATGGAGTGTACAATTTGTTATCCGGGCCGGATGGAACCACCAACCTGATACTCAAATCCGGGGTGAATCTGAGAGGGGAGAGCCGTGAAGAAACCGTGCTCCTGACTTCGCTGGATCAGGTGACGAGCAGTGCCGTTCTGAAGGCATCGGCTCAGCACAGCATTCTCGTATCCAACATGACCCTAACTTCGTCCTGGTCCGGCAGCTACACGACTGATCATCAATCCAATAATCCCTCCGCAGGGGGGCCGGATAGTCTGATTCATATTGCCAATTATGGCGAGGTACCATCGTATGACATTACGATTGACGGCGTAATTGTGGAAAAGTTCAAACGAATGGCTATCCGAATTGAGCACAGCCGCGATGTTGTTGTGAAGCATGCAACCTTCCGCAATGCAACAGATCTGGGCCCTGGAGGTTCAGGTTACGGAATTTCGATTCAGGGAACGGCCAAGACCGATCGACGCGGCTTTGACAATGATACGTTATGGAATGTGGTGGAGGACAGTACATTTGAAGGTCCTTATCTCAGACATGGAGCACTGATTCAGTTTGTGGCTCACAATAACGTGTTACGCGGCAATACATTTAATGGAACCAAGCTGGATGCCATCGATCTTCATGGTGAACTTGAGTATTTAAATGAAATCTCCGGCAATGTCATTATGGATGTGCTGACAGGTGCAGGGATTGGGCTTGGCAATACAGGGGGTTCAGCGCCCAGCAACCACAGCAAGTCTGGCAATGGGAACTACATTCATGACAACACAATCAAGAACAGTCGAATCGGTATTTCGGTGATGATGGGTACCCCCGATACTCTAATTGAGGATAATCTCATCGAGAATACAACCACGATTGCAGATGCGGCTGGAATCAAAGTATTGAATGGACCGGGTACGGTGATTCGAGGCAATGTGATTCGTAACAATACTGCCAGTGGATACTGGGGCGTACGGCTTGAGCGCGACAAAGGCGATGCTGGAGCTGGCAATATTGGCGAAGGGAATCCCGAGAATGTGTTGATTGAAAATAACCGAATCGAAGGGAATGCGAATGGAATCGGACTGTTTGCCGGAGTCGGTATTCTGCTAAAGGCTAACATTCTAAACAATGTGAATGAGGACTACTACCAAGCAGAAGGAGTGACCGTTATCGAATTATAAAGGATCAGAATAAGTAGCCTGGCAGGTATCTATATAAGTTGAAGCTCAATTTTACACCTAAACGGAGAGTGCAGAACCAATTTGAAGAAGCGTAGCGTTCGCCTTTATCTCCGGATTTTCCCCTTAAACAAAGGGAATGATGAAAATCTGGGGATAAGAGCGATCGGAAAATGGTACTGCAATCGGAGTGATAAGGTGTAACATTTATAGTTCAACTTATGTAGCCTGATGGGCTACTTTTTGTTGTGGTCGTTATTTAAGATTCACTAAAGGTTCGTCCCCTACCATGGTTACATAAGCCTCAGTTGCTTAATAGAAACCAAGAGGGAGGATTCATCATTTGAATATACTATTACGAAAATTTGCAGTAACGGCATTGTCCGTGACGATGGTAACGTCATCTTTTGGCCTGATGGCATGTCCAAATGCGGCATTTGCCGCAGAGAGCACAGCGACAACCGCGAGTGCAAACGTAACGCAAGCGTATGAACCGTTGTTCCAGACGGACAACGTGATTGATGTGAATGTAACGATTGATGATGCAGACTGGAAGAGTATGCTCGAAAGTCCGCTGGATAAGGATTACAAGAATGTGAGTGTGGAAGTGGACGGCAACAAGCTGGACAACGTCGGTTTCTCCACTAAGGGGAACCTGACCCTGAAAGTCGTGGCCTCGATGGAGGATTCGGATCGATACAGCTTCAGACTGAAGTTTGATAAATATGACAAAACACAAACCCTGCTCGGACTGGACAAAATGGTGCTGAATAACAACTATGCTGATCCATCGTACATGCGTGAAGTTCTTCACTATGAGGCGCTGCGCAGCATTGGCATGGATGTACCGATGACAAACTACGTCAATCTGTATGTTAATGGCGAACTGGTCGGTTTCTATACCGGGGTTGAAGCCGTAGATGACAGTTACTTGGAGCGCAACTACGGTGAGGATTACGAAGAAGGCGTCCTCTACGATACGGATGAGAAGAGTTATCTTCAATATGAAGAGGGCAGTGACTACAGCACAATTACCAAAGATTTGGGTACGGATAAAGACAAAGCCAAACTCAAAACTTTTATCCAAACGCTGAACGAGATGCCAGAAGGTGAAAAAGGCGATATTGAAAGTGTGCTGGACGTGGATTCGGCGCTTCAATATATTGCAGGCAACATGGTTTTTGGCAACTATGACAGCTATAACGGCGACAAAGGGCACAACTACATGCTCTACAGTGATGCCGATGGCAAGTTCACCGTTGTTCCTTGGGACTTCAACATGTCTTTCAACGGGTACTCGGGTGGAGGCGGACGTGGCACAACGACCGGATCAACCACGACCAACACCAACGCGACAAACGTATCTGTGGACGAGCCGGTACTAGGCATTAACATGGAAAATGTACCGATGATTAACAACCTGCTTGCTGTGCCGGAGTATAAGGAAAAATATTTGGGCTACGTCAATGAACTGACGGACTATATGGAAGGCATTCAGAATCGTATTACTGACGTTGCCGATGAGATTCGTCCTTATGTGGAAGCAGATCCAACGAAATTTTATACGACAGAACAGTTTGAATCCAACATCGCTTATTCTGCAAATGCAGATGCGGCAGGTGGTATGGGCGGTACACCACCAGCAGGATTTGAAGGCATGACCCCACCTGAAGGTTTTGAAGGAATGACACCTCCAACTCAGCCGGGTGCTACAACTGGAAACGGTACAACAGATGCAACAACGGGTACAGGCAATACTCAGACACGCCCTGGTGGTAACTTTGGCGGCGGTGGGGGAGGAGGCATGGGGTCTATGGCAGCCGGATCACTGACGACATTTGCACTGAACCGTCTTGCGAATCTGCAAGAGCAACTTGGACGTGAAGTAACGCCTTTGCCTGAGACTTCGGAAGAGACAGGTTCGAATACCACATCCGGAACAGCCGACAAAACCATTACCGTAACACTCGATGGTAAATCGATCACATTCCCGGATCAGGACCCACTGCAGCAAAGTGGCCGAGTGATGGTGCCAGTGAACGCAATCCTCGAAGCAATGGGTGCAGAAGTGACTTGGGACAAAACGGCGAAGACGGTAACAGCGGTTCTGAATGACCAGACCCTTGTGCTCAAGATCGGAAGCAGCACCGCAACCGTAAATGGAGAGACACTCGAAATTGATGCACCAGCGATCATTCAAAACAGTCGCACACTCGTGCCTGTACGCTTCATCTCTGAAGGACTGGGACTTACCGTGAACTGGGATCAAACCGCTGCACAAGTAAGCCTTACATCCAAATAAGAAATATCACCTGCAGATCAACGTTGTTGTATGGAGAATAAGAAAAGGGATTCGGTGGTCAGATCGAATCCCTTTTTGTTCTGCTTTTCAGGTTAGACGGAGCGAACATCCAGCAAAATCCGGCCTCGTCCATGTCAGACTTCACTTCGTCCGTTTAAGATATAATATCTGTTACAATAGGGAAAAGGAGGGACTGCAATATGGCTCCTGATAAAACAAAACTTTTCCCCAATGAGAATATCCGCACCGTATGTTACATTCAAAACCTGCCACCACGTTCCAACGTGGACATTGGTGATTATACGTATTATAGCGATAACACCAATCCGCCAGAGCAATTCTATGATCGGATACAACATCATTATGACTTTATTGGTGATCGCCTGGTTATTGGCAAGTTCTGTGCAATTGCGGAAGGTGTGACATTCATTATGAATGGCGCTAATCATCGGATGGAGGGCATGACGACGTATCCGTTCAACATTTTTGGTGGAGGATGGGAGCGTGTGACACCTACACTGGAACAACTTCCATATAAGGGTGACACGGTACTGGGGAACGATGTATGGCTTGGACAAAATGTAACGATCATGCCTGGTATCACGATTGGAGACGGGGCAATCGTTGCCTCCAATTCAACCGTTGTTAAGGACATTGAACCCTATACGATTGTTGGTGGTAATCCAGCCAAGACTGTTAAAAAGCGTTTTGACGAAGCGACGATTGCACTGCTGCTGGAATTGAAGTGGTGGGATCAGGATGAGGAATGGCTGGATGCGCATTTGGAATGTCTTGTCTCTACATATGATCTCCAGATCTTGCGCGAACTTTTGAACAGCAAATAGGATGGTAGTGCATAAAAGATAAAAAAAGCTGGTTCCTGACAGAGCTGGCTTCCAGCCAAATCAGGCCCTGGACCGTTTTGAGCGGATCAGGGCCTCTTGTTGTCCAAGATGAAATGTTAATTTAGCGGGTGGGTGGTCGTAGGGTACAATCAGACTTTGCTAGTGAGGGCTTTGAATGAGTATGAGCTTCTGCATGATCCGTGTTTGTCTGTTTGCCTGAATAAAAGTTAATGATATCATCAACGGTAGTAAACACGACATTTAAATCCATATTATCATTGTGTGTTTGAATAAAAACCTCTTTTCAATGGGTTGTTACGTTTGTTACGTGGTTTAATTTAAAGCTTCTTTCATGCTTAAACCTGCTGTGAATACAGGAACTTTACCTGCAGGTAGTTGAATTTCTTTGCCTGTTTTCCGGCTTTTTCCCGTTCTTGCCTCACGTTTCTGTACTTCAAATTTCCCGAATCCAACCAGTTGAACTTCTTTGCCTTCTTTGAGAGCTTCGAGAATCGAATCCAATACAACGGTTACAGCTTTTTCAGCATTCTTCTTGGAGAAACCGCCAGCCTTGGCTACTTCTGTGATCAATTGTTCTTTATCCATGGGGAATACCTCGCTTTCATTCTTGTGATGTGGAAACTTTGCTGTGACACATATGTGTAAATAAAAAGCTGCCTTATTAATAAGGCAGCTTTCATATAATTAAAGTTTAGTAACGTTCTCAGCTTGTGGTCCACGGTTACCTTGAGTTACTTCAAATTGAACGCGTTGACCTTCGTCCAAAGATTTGTAACCTTCACCTTGAATTGCACTGAAATGAACGAATACGTCTGTTCCTTCTTCAGTTTCGATAAAGCCGAATCCTTTATCCGCGTTGAACCATTTCACTGTACCTGTTTGCATGTGATTCCTCCAAAAAATAAGTTTTTAGCCGATCATTATGACGAGTATAATTTAAAATTGACACTCACCTGGTGCATTTAAACCACGAACTTGATGTCCGCTAATGTATCGATTAATATGATAATACCATGTCCGCTAATATAAGTCAAGATTTGGAGGTATTTTCTAATGAATCAGTCATCAGGGGTTTCGGTGCAGCGGGAACCGACAGTAGAGGAATTTTTACATATGCTTGCTAAAGAGGGAGAATTGCATCCCAAAACCGTGAAGGAATATGCAAGTGATCTGAAACACTTTATCGAATGGTACAAGGAAAGCACCATGCTCAGCGAAGAGTTCTCACTGCGAATTGAAGATGTGGATACATCCACTTTAGTCAGTTATCGTGAAGATGCTCACAAAGTTATGTTATTGAAACCAGCCACCATTAACCGGAGGTTGATTACGCTGAAGCGTTTTTTCAAATGGGCTGTCTTGGAATCCAGGCTCAGTCATGACCCTTCCAAACCATTAAAATTCATTCCGGAAGACAAAGTAAGTCCACGTCGAATGACATTTGAAGAAGAGCAGGCATTCCTCGCGGCAGTGGAGTATGGTAATTCCCTTCGTGATCAGACCATCCTGACCCTTATGTTTCACACAGGCTTGCGAACGATGGAGGTATGCAACCTCAAGCCTCATGATATCGAACTTGGTAGACGAAGCGGTCACCTGACAGTGAGAGCCGATAAACGCAACGTGCAACGTAAGATCCCTTTGAATATACAATGTGTTGTCATGTTGAATGAGTACTTATCTGATCTTGATAACGATCCTGCTTACCTTTTTCCTTCCGAGAAGACAAATGATCGTTTAACGGAGAGAGCACTGCGCCACCTGATTAAAAAAGTAATGATAACAGCAGGGCTGGAAGGACTGAGTTCACACGACCTGCGTCATCGTTTTGGCTACGCCATGGCCGAGCATACGCCTCTGCACCGTTTGGCCGAGATAATGGGACACACCAACCCAGATACAACAATGATTTATTTTAAAACATTAAGTACGAATCATCGTAAAGAACAAGAATAAAGTCTGAATTATAGTCAGAATCAAAACACCTCTTATTAGAAGTACTTCGAAATTTTCCGTGTTTGTATTACTTTAACCTACCTTTAGCATTCATATACGATCCTTCACATTTCACTTAGGCACTGCCCGACAGGGTTGCCTTACCTCTAATAAAGAAAGCGATTACATATTCCTGATAATATTGTATATTATGATGGCAACCTTGGAACTGATCAACATGAGCCCGTAGCATTTGGCATATTTGATGAGCAATAAGATATCCAATGATTCACAATGCTACATATATATTCGTTGATAGGGCATAAGGCCGTCATCAAAAGGGAGGAATCCAAACGTGTACCGGGTACTGCTGGTGGATGATGAAGAAGATGTGCGTGAAGGACTTGTTGTAGAGGTCGATTGGGAAGCGCTCGATCTGCGGATTGTCGGTTTGGCTGAGAATGGGCGGGAAGCATTGGAGATGGCGGAGCGGGTAGAGCCGGACATTGTGGTGACCGATATCAGCATGCCATTCATGAATGGTTTGGAACTCGCACAAAGATTAAGGAAGCGTAATCCTCTCGTGAAGGTGGTCATTTTGACTGGATATGATGAATTTGATTATGCGAGGCAAGCCATCTCGTTAAGTGTGGACGAATATCTACTGAAGCCGTTCTCGGCAGGACATCTCACAGAACTGCTCACAAGACTGCGCGCCCAGATGGCGGCTGAAGTGGCTGAGCGTGAAGATGTACAACAGCTGCGTGAGCACTATCACACCAGCCTGCCGTTACTGCAGGCAGATCTGATGGCGACCTTGCTCCATCGGCAAAAATCCTCTACATATATTCATAGTAAAGCCAAACAATGCGGATTGGATCTGACAGGAGAACGTTATGGGGTGTCCGTATTGACACTGCATATGGATGGAGATGTACAGAAAGAGAAACCTGAGGGAGTATTCAGCGAGCCCCCACAACGACATAACAAAACAACATCCGAGGTAGCGGATCAGTCTGAGATATTCGTTTCCGGAGGTTCCTTGCGTCAATCTGAGGATGCTGAACTGAAACGCTTTGCTGCACTTAACATTGCGGCAGAGGTTTGGGCGGAGCATGGGGCTGGTCATGCCTTTATGCATCAGGAGACGATTGTCCTGCTCTATGTGGATCGTACGGGCGGTACAGATGGAGCGAAGCGGCAGCAGAAAGCATTGGAAAATGTGATGCGCAGCATCAACCACTATTTACGTATCCCGGCTACGGTGGGCTCTGGACAGATTGTGGATACACTCGCGGATGTGAATCATGCCTATGAAGATGCCCTGCTGGCGTTGGATTATCGGCTTGTGCCCGGGACGGATTCAATCATATATATCGCGGATGTAGAGCGGCAGACGGCTGGCAAGCTGCGGTTCGACGAGTTGAAGCAGCAGACGCTGACACGTTGCCTGAAGGCGGGTACACAAGTGGAGCTGGAGGAAGCACTTGCGATCATTTTCGGGGAAATTACAGTGGAACACGGACGAAGTGATATTCAGCTCTATTTAATTGAAGTATTAACAACAGTATGGAAGGCAGCACAGGCATCAGGGGAGGAGATGGAAGACATCTTTGGTGCAGGGTTCCAGTTGTATGCGGATTTGTTCCGACTGCCGGGTCTTACTGAGGCACAGAAGAAGGTACAGGAGGTCTGTCTACTCGTACAACATCGCATTGCCAGCGGACGGCAGCATGTATATAAGGATATTGTCGAGCAGGCGTTGGTCTTCACGAAAGAGCATTATGCCGACCCTGACCTGTCCATTCAGAAGGTGTGCGGGCATTTGCATATCAGCTCCGGTTATTTTTGTGGCATTTTCAAAAAAGAAGTGCAACTTACCTTCCTGCAGTACCTGATGCAGATCCGAATGGAGGCAGCGCGGGAACTGCTTCGCTCGACAGAGCTGAAGTCATTTGAGATTGCGGAGCAGGTTGGCTTTGCCGAACCCAATTACTTCAGTTTTTGTTTCAAAAAACATATTGGCGTCTCGCCCAAAGAATATCGTAAACAGGCTTCCCAGGCTGCAAGTGAGGGTTCACTCCGATGAACTTCTTGTCGAGGTGGGTGAAGTCCATAGGACTTCAATTACGCTCCAGGATGCGCTCGTCCAGGGTCAGCAGTATCCGGTTTATTATTACGTGGTCTTTCTCCGTCTTCATCGTTCTGGTGCTGACCATCATGGCGATGCTTCTGCATGACAAGTTCACGCAGGCTGCCGAGCGAAGTGCGGAACTGACGACGAGACAGATTGTGGATCAGGTCAGTTATAACCTGGAGGATTACGTTCGCAGTATGTCTCATCTGTACCGTGCCATAGAGGAACATATGCTGCGTGACGGGACATGGGAAGGGGAACTGGTGGACAAACAGCTCGACACACTGCTCAGCAGTCGTGAAGATATCATCTCGATTACTCTGCTCGATTCCACGGGAAAATTGCTCAAGAACCGACCTACAGCCGAATTAAAACCGAGTGCCCATGTGACACAGCAAGGGTGGTTTCAGTCTGCGCTTCGTGTGCCGGATCACCTGAGTTTCTCGTTACCTCATATTCAGAATATGTACACAGGCCCATATAAATGGGTCGTTTCCATGAGCAAAGGCATAACGATACGGCAAAATGGTCAGGATCGGCAGGTTATCCTGCTGGTTGATATCAATTTCAAGCAGATGGACGAACTGAGCCGCCGGGTCAGTCTGGGGCAACGGGGATATGTCTATATCATCGATGAGAGCGCGGGTAATATTGTGTACCATCCGCAGCAGCAATTGATGTATATGGGACTCAAAAGCGAAAATATCGAACAGGCTTTGGTGGCATCTGGCAGTTATGAAGATGAGGCAGATGGACAGAAAAGGCTGAATACCGTAAAGTCCGTTGCCAATATCGGGTGGAAAATCGTCGGTGTTGCTTATCTGGATGAGATTATGACGACTCGTCAGGAAGTGAACGGATATCTCATTCGTGTATTGATCGTTGTACTGGTGCTGGTCATTCTCGTATCCCTGTTCCTATCCTCCAGTCTGACTCGTCCGATCCGGCGAATGGAACGTAAGATGAAGGCCGTGGAGCGCGGGGATTTCAACGTGGAGTTGCCTATTGAAGGGCCGCTGGAGGTGGAACGACTATCCCGTCGCTTCAACCTGATGGTCAATAAAATTCGCACCTTGATGGATGAGATCATTCATGAACAGGAACAGAAGCGGCGTCTGGAGCTGGAAGCTTTGCAGGCCCAGATTAATCCACATTTTCTATACAATACGCTGAATTCCGTGGTGCGCATGGTAGGCATGAGTCGCAATGAAGAAGTGATTACGATGATCACGTCTCTCTCTCGCCTGTTTCGCATCAGTCTTAGTCAAGGCAAAACGATTATCACGATCAGGGAAGAGCTGGAGCATGCGCAGCATTATTTGACGATTCAACAGATGAGGTTCAAGCGTAAATTTAACTTTACGATTAAAGCCGATGAGACGCTTCTGGATTGCCTGACATTGAAGCTGGTGCTTCAACCCCTGATTGAGAACGCCATTGTTCATGGCATCGAGTACCACATGGACGAAGGAAGTATTGAGGTCGATGTTTATTGTGCGGACAACAAGCTGGTGTTTCGCATTACAGATAATGGGGTCGGCATGACGGAAGAACAGATGTCGGGATTATTGAGTGGTCGTCCTGTGGTCAAAAGCGGTGCAGGCTCCGGCGTAGCGGTACGAAACGTCCATGACCGAATTCGTCTCTATTATGGGGAGGGTTACGGACTTGAATTTGCAAGTGAGTTGGAAGAAGGCACCACGGTCTGGATTCGGATTCCCATTCAATCGCAGCAGAAGGAGGGCGAGCCTGATGACAGACAAACAGGTGAATAGGAACGATGCCCATAAAGGTGAAGGATTAAATATCCGTACGTTTTGGAAAAAGGTTGCTGCGGGCTTCCCTGGAATCCGGAAACGTCGGTTAGTAACCCTGACAGCTGCAAGCTGCTGTCTGCTCATATGCAGCGCCTGTGGCTTATCGAGTCCCGATGCTGCGGCAGTACCATCACGTATTGCGCTGATTACACCAGCAGGCACTGGCGAACTTGCGGAAGCCATCCGGCTTGGTGCCGAAGCGGCTGCCAAAGAGAGTGGGGCGGAACTGATTACCGTGGAAGCATACCCTTCCGAGGGTCATGTGTACACACCTGCCCTTCTGGACGCTGATCGAAGTCAGATGAAGGTCAAACAGGCAAACCCGAACAGCCAAACGTTGTCTCGCAGTGTGCGAGAGCAGGCTCAAGTGGAGGCCGCCGCATCGGCTCTGAAGCAGGGGGCATCAGCTCTATTGGTTGATCCACTAAGTGAGAAGGCACTTAGTGACATCATTCAGGAGGCACAGAAAACAAATTCCGAGGGAACCATTATTCCTGTCATTGTGCTTAACGATGAATTTCCCGTGAAAGGCATCACCAGTTTCATCTCGATGGATAATGTTGAGGCGGGAAGACAGGCCGGTCAGGCTATGGCGGAGCTTCTGGAAGGGAAAGGGCATGTGGCCTTATTGGGCCCCGATCCTCTCAATTCTGGTCTTATTCAGAGAGAGCAGGGAGTTATGGAAGCCTTGGTACAGTATCCTAATATTCAAGTGGAACCCAAATCGATATGTAATACACGGGACGGATGTTGGCAGACTGCGAAGCAATTGCTGGACCAGCAGGAGGTGGATGGCTTTATCACTCTTCAGGAACCGGCTTCACTGGGAGCAGCTGATGAACTGAATCGACGCAGCTTTGCAGACAAGGTAAGAATTGTTGGATTCGGCAGTGAACAACAGCAACTGGAGCAATTGCAAGAAGGGGTCTTTGATCATCTTATCGTTCAGAATGGATACAGTGCAGGTTATCTGGGATTGAATCAAGCCGTTGCGCGGCTGAACAATCAACAGGTGCAAGCGAGAGTTCTACTTGAGACCAAGCTGGTTAGTACAGACAATATGTTCTGGATGGATAACCAGAAGCTGTTGTTTCCTTTTGTACAATGAACGAATGCTGGAACGAGTGCCGGAACGAATACTGAATGAAGAAATGAAGCTGTTTTTTAACTTGAGGAAGATTTCGATAGAACAGGTGAAGATATTGTATTCGAATTTAATGTAAACCCTTTCATAATAAAGACATCGGTGAAGCCGAATGAACTTGGGGGAGGTCATTAGGATATGAAGAAAACTTGGATGACACTGTTGATTACGGCATGTATGGTTGTGACGGCGGGGTGTAGCAGCGGCGGAGACAGTGCAGGTGGAAGTACGGGAACAGATACAGGAGGCCAGACAGCAGCTGGGACGGAAACGCCCAAGATCGGTGTTGCCATCTACAAATTTGACGATACATTCATGACGGGTGTACGTAATGCAATGACCGCAGCAGCGGAAGGTGTTGCGACGCTGGATATTGTAGATAGCCAGAATGCACAGCCAACCCAGAACGAGAAGGTCGATCTGTTTGTGTCCAAGAAATACAATGCCATGGCCGTGAATCCGGTGGACCGGACGGCAGCAGGTGTCATCATTGACAAGGCCAAAGCAGCGAACATTCCAGTGGTATTCCTTAACCGTGAGCCCGTGGCTGAAGATATGAACAAGTGGGATAAAGTGTACTACGTTGGAGCAAAAGCGGAGGAGTCCGGTACGATCTCTGGACAGCTGATTGTAGATTACTGGAAAGCACATCCGGAAGCAGACAAAAACGGCGATGGCAAACTGCAATACGTCATGCTGAAAGGGGAACCGGGTCACCAGGATGCAGAGCTTCGGACCAAATATTCGGTTCAGGCGATCCAGGATGCCGGTATCGAAGTGGAAGCACTAGCGGAAGACACGGCGATGTGGGACCGCGTGAAGGGGCAGGAGAAAATGCAAGCGTTCCTGGCATCCCACGGCGACAAGATTGAAGCCGTTCTTGCGAACAATGATGACATGGCCTTGGGTGCCATTGAGGCATTGAAAGCAGCCGGATACTTCAAGGATGGCAAATCGATGCCGGTTGTAGGTGTGGATGCAACAGCTCCAGCCATTCAGGCTCTGCAGGATGGTACGATGCTGGGCACGGTACTCAATGATGCCAAAAATCAGGGTGCAGCCACGGTGGCACTGGCTTCCGTACTTGCCAAAGGTGAGACACCAACGAAGGAAAATACCAAATACGATATTACTGATGGTAAATACGTCTGGATTGCATACAAAAAGATTACCAAAGACAACATTGCCGACGCCCAATAACAGCACGAGACAGGGACGTCCGACATTCGGGTAGCGTCCCTTTTTTTCGGTCATATGGAAGGGAGGAACCAAGATGGAGTCACCTTACCTGCTGGAGATGAATGGAGTTTCCAAAGCATTTCCGGGTGTGCAGGCACTAAGTCAGGTCACATTGAAACTGAAGCCCGGTACGGTTCACGCCTTGATGGGAGAGAATGGAGCGGGCAAATCCACACTAATGAAATGTCTGTTCGGGATGTATCATCCAGATGAAGGGACGATACGCATCGAAGGAAAGGATGTGGATATTCCAAATTCCAAAGCGGCACTTCAGCAAGGCATATCCATGATTCATCAGGAGCTGAATCCGGTCCCGCATCGCCCGGTGATGGAGAATATATGGCTGGGTCGTTTTTCGATGAAGGGAATACTGGTCGACGAGAAACGGATGTATTCCGATACACTGGCTCTGTTCAAGGACCTGAATCTGGATATTGATCCGAAGGCTCAAGCGGGAACATTGTCTGTCTCCAAGATTCAATCGATGGAAATCGCCAAGGCGGTCTCGTTCAATTCCAAAGTTATTGTCATGGATGAACCCACCTCCTCCCTGACAGGCAAGGAAGTGGAGCAACTCTTCGCCATTATTAATGAACTACGCAGTCGGGGTGTGTCCATTATCTACATTTCCCACAAGATGGAGGAGATCCTGACGATCTCGGATGAAGTGACAATCATGCGTGATGGCTTTGTTGTCGGGACTTGGGATGCTGCAGATTTAACGACCGATCTGATTATTACACGCATGGTGGGGCGTGATCTGGATGAACGTTTCCCGGAACGGACCAACGTACCCGGTGAAGTGATATTGAAGGCCGAGGGTCTGACATCCAACCAGTCCAAATCGTTTTGTGATGTATCCTTTGAGCTGCGAAAAGGTGAAGTACTCGGCATTGGCGGGTTGGTTGGAGCACAGCGGACAGAACTGATGGAGTCCTTGTTTGGACTGCGCGGACTCGCTTCAGGTACGATTTCGATTCATGGGCGCAAGGTGAAGATTAACTCCCCCGCAGCAGCGAAGCGTCATAATATCGCGTTGCTCACGGAAGAACGAAGGGTTACAGGGATATTCCCCGTGTTGTCGGTGTATGAGAATACGATCATTGCCAGTCTGGGGCGCTACCAAAATCGAGTGGGCTTGCTGGACGAGAAAAAGGGACGGGAAGAAGCACGGGAACAGACGCAGAAGTTCAGAACCAAAACGCCTTCAGTTAACACGCTGATTCGAAACCTGTCTGGCGGTAATCAACAGAAAGTTCTGCTGGCCCGCTGGTTGCTGACCGATCCGGAGATTCTGTTGCTGGATGAACCGACACGTGGAATCGATGTAGGGGCCAAGTTCGAGATTTACACCATTATTACGGAACTGGCTCGTCAGGGCAAAAGCATTATTATGATTAGTTCGGAGATGCCTGAACTGCTTGGTATGTCGGATCGCATTATGGTGATGAGCGAAGGGCGTCTAACCGGAATCGTGGACGGAGCCGAGGCAACAGAGCAGGATATTATGAGGCTGGCCGCACAGCAGCGGATGGCTTAGTCAGGAGGGAAACAGATGAACACACAGATGATCAATCAAGTGAAAAATTATGTAACACAACGCGCCATCTTTATCGTATTGATTCTGCTCATCATTGGTATAGCTATTGCCGATCCGAATTTTCTGGCCTTCTCTACACTGCGGGATATCTTACAGCAATCCTCCACACGGGCCATTATTGCACTCGGTGCAGCCTTTATCCTCGTCACGGGTGGGGTCGATCTGTCCGCGGGAAGGGTGGTTGGTCTGACGGCTGTTGTATCGGCATCGATGCTGCAAATTGATGAGTATGCGAACCGCTTCTTTCCCGATCTGCCCCATTTGCCGGTGTTGTTGCCGATTCTGGTTGGAATCACCGCAGGTCTATTCGTGGGTTTGGTCAATGGACTGATTGTCGCCAAATTACATGTGCCCCCTTTTATCGCAACGCTGGGTACAATGGTTGCCGTGTATGGACTGAACTCCATTTATTTTGATACGGAACCCAACCAGTCACAGCCGATCGGAGGATTAAGACCCGATTTTACCGTCATTGGCTCTGGATACATTGATCTGGGCGGGGGTTATTCCATCCCGTATATTGTCCTCATTGCTATTGCGGTGGCATTAATCTGCTGGGTGATCTTTAACAAAACACGTCTCGGCAAAAATATGTACGCGATCGGCGGCAACATTCAGGCAGCGCATGTATCCGGGATTCATGTTGCACGCAACCTGGTTGCCCTGTATGCCATTGCCGGTGCACTGTATGGTCTGGGTGGTGTACTTGAGGCAGCACGCACAGGTGGAGCAACAAACAATTACGGTAACATGTATGAGCTGGATGCGATTGCCGCATGTGTGGTAGGCGGCGTATCGACAGCGGGTGGTATTGGAACGGTACCTGGAGTTATGGCGGGTGTGCTGATCTTCGGGGTCATTAACTACGGTCTGACATTTATCGGTGTAAGTCCGTACTGGCAATTGATTATCAAAGGATTGATCATTGTTGCTGCGGTGGCTTTTGATATCCGTAAGTATATGGCGAAAAAATAAGATTAACGTTAAAAGGTTACACCGTTGTACTCCGAGTGCAGTACCATCTTCCGATCGCCCTTATCCCCTGATTTTCTTGATTCCCTATATTAATAGGGGAAAATCCGGTGATAAATGCGAACGCTCTCGCTTCTTCAGATTGGTTCTGCACTCTACGTTATCGTGTAAACAATTTGTTCATCTTATATGAAAAAGTAGCAAAAAAGCCAGCCCTCGGGATATAGAGAGCTGGCTTTAATTGTTTAACCATTGACCATCCAATCGATAACGGGGATAACTGGTCCAATGATGCATAAGAGCAACATGAATCCGGCAACGTTATAAGATACACTTGTGCCATAATGTGAACGATTTTTTTTGGCGATCAAGAAGGCTGGAATCCAGAAGAGGGCTGCTACTACAAAAGGAATGTGAAGTCCTTGAGTTCCGTTGCTATAAATAGGTATGTTTATTAAGTTAAAAAGATAGTGACTGATCATAAAATTTGCATTGCCCCATTGGAAATTAAAGGCGAGACCCATCAAAAGTACGAGTAGAGAGAGCGTTCCGAGGCCCAGTGGTTTTCGTTGTGTTGTCATGTGATATCCTCCATAACCAAGTATTTATCCTAAATTAATCCATTAATGTATTGTACCACAATAATGATCTATGCGAAGAGGAATTGTTTCACTTTTGTTGATTACAATTACATCATATGTCCTATTGCCTTCATAAATTATACATTCATGTGAATTTGACCAGCCTCCATTAATCGACAACATCAGCTAATCATAATCGATATAATACATGTACATAAGTTGTTTGATGTGAGTTTTATGTCAAAGGGGGCGAGGCTGTTTGCTTAGTTACACGATGAAAATGGTGATATTCCCGCTAGGTTGTCTGCTTGTCATTCTGTCCTCTTATGTTCTCAGGCTTACCCCTCATATGGCAACAATGTCACTTTCGGCGACATTATTGGTAGCAAGTATTTATGGGGAGAGACGATATCCTGTGCTGCGAAAATTTCAGTGGATTTTTCTCGGGATATTCCACTATTTCAGTGAACTGAACTGGTGCAACATGCTGTATTATATGCTCATTATTTCAATGATCCAGGACAAACCAAGGTTGGCGCAGACCTTGCCGATTTCGTTGCTGCTTATGCTGCAATATACGTTGATTCGGCTTTCGTATGTGCCTGTAGATACATATGCTTTGCTGGTTTCGTTATTTGACCTGTTAACCTCGGTTGTTATCATTTTTTTGTATCATACCTTAATCAACAGTGAGGTCGAGAAGCGCAGGCTTCGGGAAAAAAATCGGTTCCTGACCCTGCATGATCCGCTTACCGGACTGTTGAATTACGAAGGTTACATGGAGGTGTTACATAAGACAGTAGAAGAGCAGCGGTCTTTTTTGCTTGTCCTTTTGAACGTCAATAACTTTAGCGGCTTTAAAAAAGATTCAGAAGATCCTTGGTGTACGGTAATCACAGGTACAGGTCAGATGATTAGCAATCATTTCACCGAGGCCTATGGCATATCCCGGTATGCAGGAGACCGATTTGCGGTCGTTTTGCCGGAGATACAGGATGTGGAAGAACGAATGTCGTCACTGCTATCCGTGCAGCTTCAAGGACTCCAGGTAAGCTATAGCATCTCCCTGTACCCAGAAATGTCGGATTCGTTGCAGCACTTTATGACGGTAGCCGAGGATAGGCTGCTTCAACAACAGCGCAGCAAATGGCTGAAAAATGAAGAAGAAGTATTTCGTTCCGAAAGACTAAGGGCTGTAGGTGAACTGGCCGCGGGTATGGCTCACGAAATTCGGAACCCGCTTACCGCAATTCGTGGATTCCTGCAGCTTTCCCGTGGACAAGCGTTTAATATCGCGCCATGGTATGAAGTGATTATGGGTGAGGTGACGAGAGTAACCGATCTGACGGCTGAATTTTTGCAGTTTTCCAAACCACATGCCAATCATATGAAGCCTGAACATTTGGGTCACTGCCTTGAACGAGTGATGTCTCTGACCGAGTCAGATGCGGCATCTCGAGGGCATCAAATTACACTTGAAATGACTAATGAGCCAGTTGTGATCATCATGGATCGGGATAAAATTGTACAGGTATTGATCAATCTGATTCGTAACGCTTTTGAAGCAATGACAGACCCTGGTGAGGTTCATATGGATTTGTTGCAGGACGGAGATGCAGTACTCATTTCAATTACAGATACAGGAAGTGGAATTCCGGAAAATTCGCTATCCACCATCTTTAATCCATTTTATACAACCAAAGAAGAAGGTACGGGACTGGGACTTGCACTCTGCCAGAAAATCGTTCAGGATCATAATGGTAAAATTACCGTCCATAGCGAAATGGGGGTGGGTTCCACCTTCACGCTTCATCTGCCAATGGAGACGTAAATCATATAACTTACCCAGAGATAGCAATTAAATAGTCATTAGACAAAAACATAAAAACGCCGCATGGGTCCTGAAGAACCCCGTGCGGCGTTTAGTATTTCGATTAAACTATTGTGCAGTAGCTATGCAGACACACTTTAGTTCGACTTATTGAGCTGTCCCTGATGTAACTGATAGTAGAATCCTTGTTGCTGCATCAACTCGTCATGGCTGCCCCATTCAGCGATCTGTCCATCATCAATTACGAGAATCTGATCGGCTTCACGAATCGTGCTCAGTCTGTGGGCGATGACAAAGCTGGTGCGGTCTTTCATTAAAGTGCGCATTGCTTCCTGGATCTTCATCTCTGTACGCGTATCAATGCTGCTCGTTGCTTCATCCAGAATAAGAATGGCCGGATCAGCCAGAATTGCCCGGGCAATGGTTAGCAGTTGTCGTTGTCCCTGACTCAGGTTACTTCCCCCGGAAATGATGGGGGTATCGTAGCTCTGTGGCAGTTTTCGGATGAACGAATGTGCATTCGCCAGCTCAGCCGCTTGCCTGATCTGTTCATCGGTTGCGTCGGGCTTGCCATAGGCGAGATTGTCGCGAATGGTACCCGAGAACAGGTAGGCATCCTGAAGTACAATGCCGAGCTGCCGACGGAGTTGATCCTTCTCCAGTTCCGAGATGTCACATCCATCAATGGTAATCCGTCCACCTGTAATCTCGTAGAAACGGGGTAACAGGTTGATAATGGTCGTTTTACCTGCACCGGTGGGTCCAACGAGTGCAATCATCTCGCCAGGTTTTGCGGTAAAGCTAACCTTCTTCAGAATGTCTCGCTCCGCACTGTACCCGAAGGACACATCCTCGAATACAACTTTACCTTGAATCTGATCCAGTTGTTTTTTCTGTTCCTTCACATATTCGCCAGGCGTATCCATGATGTGAAAGACACGTTCAGCACCAGCAATTGCAGCCTGAATCAGATTGTACTGATTGGCCAGATCGTTGAGAGGCCGCTCAATCTGGCGGGAGTAAGCGAGAAAGCTGACGATTAGTCCGATGGATGTCAGATCATGATAAGCCATCCATCCACCTACAGAAGCCAGTATGGCAAACCCGATATTGTTCATCACGTTCATCGTAGGCCCAACCAGACCCGAAACGGTTTGGGCCTGTGTGCTGGATGTGCGCAGTTTCTCGTTCAGATTTTCAAAATGTTGATGTGCCTGAGCCTGACGGTTATAGGCCGCTACGACTTTTTGACCAGCAATGGTTTCCTGAGCATACCCATTCAGCTCACCGAGCAATTTCTGCTGGGCGGTGAAGTGTTGGCGTGTTCTTGACGCGATCAGGCGAGTGGCGATGGTAATCAACGGTACCGTTATCAGACTGAGCAGGGTAAGCCGAACATCGAGTGCAAACATGATCGACAAGGAACCAACGAGCAGGATGGCACTGGACATCAATTGAGTTACGCTTTGATTCAACGTTGTAGATACGTTATCGATATCATTGGTGGCCCGGCTCATCAGGTCCCCGCTTTGATTTTTATCAAAAAAACTGACAGGCAACTCTTGTAGTCGGGAGAACAACGCATGTCGCAGATCCTTAACGGTCAGTTGGGAGACACCAATCATGACATAGGATTGAGCCCACATCAGGAGTGAGCCAAGGACATAAACACTCAGCAAAAGAAGACATTCCTTCAGCAAACCCGCTGTTACTTTGGGCACGATATGTTCGTTAACGGCGCGGCCGAGAAGATAAGGTCCTGCCAGATTGAGCAGTGTACCAAGAGCCGTCAGCACTAATGCAGCGATAACTCCTTTACGATGACGTCCCATATACGACCACACCCGAAACAGGGCATGGCGAGCATTTTTCGCTCGGACTTTGGGGACAGGTCCTCTGCCCGCTGGTCCGGGTCTTCCGATGGGAGGCACGACCGTTTGTTGTATGGAGGAAGATGCAGGTTTAGCCAAATTGAACATCCTCCTTCCGTTGCTGCGAATAATAGATCGATTGGTAGTGTGATGAATGTGCCATAAGGTCATCATGTGTGCCCCTGGCAACGATCTGTCCTTCATCAATGACATATATACAGTCTGCATCCTTCACGGAGGAGATCCGCTGTGCAATCAAAAAGGTCGTGCTGTCTTTCATTAAGGACTGCAAAGCCTTCTGAATACTTGCTTCCGTGCGCAGATCCACAGCACTGGTGCTATCATCCAGAATCAGTACTTCAGGTCGCATGAGCAGGGCGCGTGCAATGGAAATCCGCTGTTTCTGTCCACCGGACAGATTGACCCCGCGCTGGCCCAGTTCCGTGTCATAGCCATCCTTTAGTTTCATAATAAAATCATCCGCAGCCGCAGCCTGTGCCGCAGCACGCAATTCAGCATCCGTTGCATTGGGCCGGCCGAAGCAAATGTTATCCCGGATGCTGCCGCTGAACAGAATGGATTCCTGGAGCACAATGGATACACGGCTGCGAAGATCCTGAAGATCCCAGTGACGAACGTTCACTCCATTCACGAGCACTTCACCCTGTGAAGCATCATACAGACGGGGAATCAGCTGCACCAGCGATGTTTTGCCTGAACCTGTTGAACCGATCAGGGCCACTTTCTCACCCGGGCGAGCGATCAGGTTAATGCCGGTAAGTGCATGTTCTCCGTCATAACGGAAAGATACGTCTCTGAACTCCACTTGACCGCCTGTGTGCGAGGGAAGGGGAGACGATTGGTATGAGTTCTGATCACGGATAGAAGACAGTGACTGTACTTTCCCGGAGTTATCGGTTCCCGATTGAATATCTGGCTGTGTATGTAACACCTCGTTGAGCCGGGCAGCAGACACCTTGGCGCGAGAGAAGCTCATCATCATCATGCCGATCGACGTGAGGGATGAGAGGACAACCGTGACATAGTTGATAAAAGCAATCAGATCTCCGGCAGCAATATCGCCTCCAACTACCTGGAAGCCTCCGAACCACAGCACCGCTACAATGGTAGCGTTCAGCATCAAGCTGAGCACGGGTGCATTCAGCGTGACTATACGCCAGGCTTTGACGGCGGTTGAAGTATAATCTTCGTTGGATTGCTTGAACCGCTTTTTCTCCAGACGTGCACGTGCAAACGCCTTGACGACACGGATGCCGGCAAGATTCTCCTGGAGCACGGCGTTGACCTGATCAAGTTTGCTCTGAACACTGGCGAACAGCGGATAGGAAGCTTTTATCAGAATAAATAAAATAATAAACAGTACCGGCACAGTGGCAATAAGAATCAAAGCCAGCTTCACACTAATTGTAAATGCCATGATAATACTACCGATAATCAGCATCGGCGAACGGATAAACATCCGCAGCAGCATCTGTACAAAAGTTTGCATCTGGGTAATATCACTGGTCAGACGAGTGATCAGAGATCCTTCCTGAAACGTATCCAGATTGCGGAAGGAGAAGGTCTGAATATGATCAAACAGTTCCTGACGCAGATCCGTGCCGTATCCCACGGCAGCTTTGCTTGAATAGAGTGTGCAGCCTGCGCCGCCAACCCAGCCGATTAACGCAACAAGCAGCATGATCAGTCCTGTAGTCACAATATGGGACAGGTTCCCTGCAAGTACACCATCATCCACGATGCTGGACATCAGTTTGGGCTGGAGCAGGTCCATGGTTACCTCAAGTACCATGAGCAGAGGGGCGACGATTGCCGCCGACTTATACGGGGTCAAGAATCGTTTTAACGTCCACAATAGGAAATCACCTCAGTTTTAATTGCATAAGTGAATCAATTTCATCAACCTTTAACTGCTTCAAGCCAGTTTTTGTTAGCGATGTCGAGAGTTTGCATCACCTCAGGATTCACGCAGGTTTTGGAGCATACGCTGTGCAAGTAGAGACATGATCCGGGATTCTTCCGGTGTAAAATCTTTCTGAGCCTGCTGTTCCAACTCCTGAATCACTACTCTCAATTCTTGAAGCGCAGAGCGCCCCAGATCGGTCAAGTATACCCGCAGACTGCGCAGATCCTTCGGGTCTGCTTCGCGTCTCACATAACCGGATGTTTCCATGCGCTTGAGCATGACGGTTACTGTTGCGGGGCTTCGCTGAAGTTGTTCGGCCAGATTTTTCTGGGATTGGCCATCCTCCCGTTCAAGCTGGAACAGCAAAGGGGGCTGCCCCGGGTATAACTCGGGGTGGTTTACAAGTTTCTCATGAACTTTGTAACGTTTCAGTTTCACGAGCTCGGATAGCTGTCCCATTAATCGCTCATTTTGGACTGGGTTCATATCATCTACTCCATTTCTACCTTCATTCGATCTTCTCGGTACTGAAAACCAGACTTTTTGAACACATCATTTAGTTAGTCGACTAACTAAATTTTAAGTTTGATTTGACATATCGTCAAGTGAATACAGATCATTTATTTTGGATTGGAAATATTGACCTGAGACAAAACGATGTGATAAATTGATATTATCTAATTGTTAATAACAAAACGTTAATAACAGAATGGGGTTTATATCGTATGACTAACGAAGGTTCCTCTGGAGGAAATGCTCCCAATTACCAGGAGCATCAGGATCAGGCACATCTCAGTGAACAACAGTTTTTGGAAACGTATAATGCGGGTGATTACGAACGTCCTTCCGTCACCGTGGACATGTTGGTCTTTACGATTCGCAGTGAAGCTCAGGAGAATTATCGCAAGCTTGCGGAACCCGAACTCCAGTTGCTGCTGATTCGGCGAGGTGGCCATCCCTATTTGGGACAGTGGGCTTTACCGGGCGGATTTGTCTCCATGCAGGAATCATTGGAAGATGCTGCTCGGCGGGAATTGTTGACGGAGACGGGGCTGGATGATATTTATCTGGAGCAACTGTACACCTGGGGAGATGTCGATCGAGATCCACGTACACGGGTTATCAGCTGTTCCTATATGGCGCTAGTGGATAGCAGCGAGCTGGAGCTTCAGGCCGGTGATGATGCCAGTGAGGCCAATTGGTTTCGTGTGGAGCAGCGTCTTCTGGAAGAGAAACGCCATATCCATGAGCGTGGACGTGTGACAGAACGCAGGCTGCAATTGATTTTGACCAATGGAACAGAAGAGTTGTCGGCCATTGTTGAGACAAAAGAAACGATAGAAGGAAAAGTGCGGAGCCATCATTTGGCGTTGGGTGAGGTTCAGGGGATTGCATTTGATCATGCCAAAATCATTCATTATGCACTTGAGCGTCTGCGATCCAAGATCGAGTATTCAGATATTGCATTCAATCTGATGCCGGAGACGTTCACACTGACTGCACTTCAGAAAGTACATGAGATCATCAGTGGCAAAAAGCTGCTGGCTGCTGCCTTCCGGCGCAAAATCGCCGATTGGGTCATTGAGACGGGGGACTATGCGAGCAGTGCCGGTCATCGACCATCACGTTTATACAGATTGAATCCAGAGAGGCATACACCATAGAAAAACGGTAGGAATCAATGAACTCGTACGAAGTGACTCAGGCCAGAGGCCCGGATCGCTGTATACATGAGGAGCAAGTAAAGAGGGGATATGGATGGAAAAGTTTACGTTTTTCTGGCGGACTGCATCGCCGTTCTCACAGTGGCACCCGGCGGACTTTACCGTGAACGGGGTTCACTACACGAGTGCGGAGCAATACATGATGCACCAGAAAGCACTGCTGTTTGGGGATCAGACCATCGCAGACAAGATTTTGAAGGCAAGCTCTGCTTCGGTACAAAAAAAGCTGGGAAGACAGGTCACGGGCTTCGAGCAGACTTTATGGGAAGCTGAGTGCCAGCGCATTGTTTACGAGGGGAATTGGGCCAAATTTACACAAAACGAAGAACTGCTAACCGCGCTGCGTGCCACTCGTGGAACGACCCTTGTGGAAGCAAGCCCGGAAGATCGCATCTGGGGTGTGGGACTGGCGGAGGAAGACCCGCGCATTCGCAATCGAAGAACATGGCGAGGAACCAACTGGCTGGGTGAGATTCTGACCCGTCTAAGAGAAGATATAGGAAGTGATTCAGATGAGTGATCAACAACAGGATAAGAACAATAGCAGCAAAAACAAAAATAGCAGTGGACGTTATAGCCACGACAGTAAACCCGATAGATCAACTGGTAATGGTGGCTCTAATTCACGTTCCAAGCGGGCTAATATCGCACAGCAGACGTTGACTATTTTGGATGAAGGGCAATATGTAAATGGTTATGATCGCAAGGTTGAGATAAGTAACGATGTGCAGCAAGCGATCCGAAATTCGGTCTTATACCGTCCAGCAGAATTGTCCGCGCTCAGAGAAAAACGTCGTACAGAAGCTCATGTTGGAATTCAACCCGCGGCCCCGTCATCTGAAGTTGAAGCTGTATTGGGTCGCATTGAAGTTACTGGCGAGACTACACTTGGAGCCGCTTCACGTTTGGCGGTAGCTGAAGGAAGAGAAGATGTGATCTGTCTAAACTTTGCATCGGCAAAAAATCCTGGCGGTGGCTTCCTTGGCGGAAGTCAGGCACAGGAAGAGAGTCTGGCCCGAGCGACAGGACTATACCCGTGCATCGCTCAAATGGATGAAATGTACGATTACAATCGCAAACAGCGATCGGGCCTATATTCGAATTATATGATCTATTCACCGGATGTTCCGGTGATCCGTGATGATGAAGACCGACTGCTGGACAAGTATTATGTATCATCATTCATTACTGCGCCGGCGGTGAATGCGGGTGTGGTGAAAGAGCGTAGAGAAGCGGATGATCTACAGATTGAGTCGGTGATGAAGGAACGCATCCGTTATATTCTGGACGTGGCTTCTGCGAATGGTCACCGCACGATTGTTCTGGGCGCGTACGGTTGCGGCGTATTTCGCAATGATCCGGCAGTGGTAGCGAAGTATTTTCATGATGTGTTAGTGGGAGAGGCATGTAAGGACGCCTTTGAACGAATTGTATTTGCCGTATATGATCGATCAGCAGGTCAGAGAACATTAAAGGCGTTTCAACGTTTTTTGGCAGAGGCCTAATAAAAAAATAAGGGATCTACATAGTTTGAACTAATCATTTGCACGATAACGGAGAGGACAGAAAAAACCTGAAAAAGCAAAGCGTTCGCCTTTATCCCTGGATTTTCCCGTCTAGAAAAAGGGAATCGAAAAAATCTGGGGATAACAGCGATTGGAAGGTTGTTCTGTCATCGTAGTGTCAGTGTAAATAATCTTTAGTTCAACTATTGAATGAGAGCGCTTGATAAAGGAGAGGAATGCGATGCAGTTTCATGAGAGAGAACAGGATTTATTTGAACTGGGGGATGATTACACGCTTGCACACTGCATATCAGCCGATGCAAGGATGGGGAAGGGCATTGCGGTCCAGTTCCGGGAGCGATTCGGATTGGAGAATCTTCAAGAACAGGCCAAACAAGAGCCGCTTGAGATTGGACGATGTTATCCGGTAGGACGGACGCTGAATTTGGTCACCAAGGCAAAGTTCTCCAATAAGCCGACGTACCAATCGTTGACGAATGCAGTAGAATCCATGCGGGACGTATGTGTGATGGAAGGCATCACTAAACTGGCTATGCCCCGAATAGGATGCGGGCTGGACAGACTGAAATGGGAGAAAGTCAGCCCAATTATTCAGAAAGCTTTTGCCGACACGGATGTTGAGATTATTGTCTGTACAGTGTGAGTGTACTTGGTGGAAGAGGATAGATTGCAGCTTGCTGACAGGTCCAAAGCAAAAAACCTCAGCTTTGAGGGGAATAGAGTGTACGTATGATTCATACAAACGCTGTTCCGATTTCAAAGTGAGGTTTTTTTTGGTTATTTTTTGGAGAACATTTCTTTCGCTTCATCCATGGCCATTTTATTACCAATCGATGAGTAATCGAGCCAAGGCTGTGCCCCAATCGGGTAGACATGGCCAGCTTTGACTGCTTTCAGACCTTGCCAGATCGGATTGTTTTGCAGCTCCTTAAACATGGTTTGGGCTTCATCATCTGAATTCACAACCACAAAGATCGCATCTGCATTATAGTCCGGCAAGATTTCACGAGAGACGACTTGATACGGTTTCGTCGAATCGATATCTGTGATGCCTTTGGCAGGCGTCAGACCGAGATCATCATACAAAATGGGACCCATGGGACGGCGTGTACTGAACACACGTAATTCTTTGGCAGTAACACGAATCGCCATTACGGTACCATCACCAATCGTGTCATGAATCAGAGATTTCACTTCTTCCGTCTCAGTCGCGTAGTCCTGAATGTATTGCTCGGCTTCCTTCTCGCGATTCACGAGTTTGCCAATGTCTTTCAGATGGTCGCGCCATGTACCGTCATCCAGATTGAAGACATGCACCGGAGCAATTTTTTCGAATTTGGCAATATCACCACCGGAGAATTCTTCGTCCAGATAGATCACATCGGGTTTCAGGGCAAGCAAAGCTTCCATATCCGGGTCTTTAACCGGACCAAGTGGCGTTGTATTTTGAAGTTGATCAGCAACATGGGACAGGAAACCTTTGGCTTCTCCACCGATAACAGAACCAACCGGCGTAATGCCGAGAGACAGCAGATCATTGGTCAGGTGGATCGACATGGAGGCAATGCGTTGCTCTCCCGTATTTGCACTGTTGTCTTGATTGTTGGTTGAAGTATCCGTAGACGAACCACCAGAAGCAGATGATGAATCATTGGCCGTTCCACAGGCAGCGAGTACAAGCACCAGACAGATACTCAGGACAAGCATAAGATTTTTCTGTAACATAGGTAGTCACATTCTCCTTGAACATCTCTTGGATGTCTTTATTGTTTTTTGAAAAAAAGATCACTTGCTTCGTACTAACAGGTACAAAAAGTAAGGTGCGCCAATCGCAGCAACCACTACACCTGCCGGAATGGCGTTAGGCTGAAAGATCGTTCGCCCGACCGTGTCGGCGGTCACCAGAATAACCATGCCGATGAGCCCGACAGCAGGGATCAAATGCCGATGCATCGGACCAACAAGCCTACGCGCCAGATGTGGTGCGGCCAGACCGATAAAGCCGATCCCACCAGCCATCGATACACTTACGGCAGACAAAGCCACGGCACAGAGCAGCAAAATCACACGCTGGGATCGGACAGGTGTCCCGATACTGGTTGCGGCAGCATCTCCAAGATTGAAGGCATCGAGTGTTTTGGATCGACTCCAAATGTACGAGATACATAGCACCACCCAGGGAAGCAAAGCTTGCACATGAATCCAATCCCGGCCCCAGACGCTTCCTGCGAGCCAGCGAGCGGCAAAGGAATAAGTGTCTTCATCCAGACGCAGGGATAGATAGAGTGTTAACGCATGGAACCCGGCCGCTACCGCAATTCCCACCAAAATCAGCTTAATGGGTGATACGCCGTTATGGCGATCATAAGACAACAGCATGATGATCAGGGCGGCGGCAACACTGCCTGCAAAAGCGAACAACGGAATCAGCAAGGCCACAGAGCCATCCATCGTAAAGGAGAGACTAACAAACACCATTAGTCCAAATGCTGCCCCTGCATGTAATCCCAGAATGCCCGGGTCCGCCAATGGATTGCGGGTGATCCCTTGCAAGGCTGCTCCGGCAATACCAAGTCCCGCTCCGGCCAGTACAGTTACCAGAATGCGAGGCAGTCGGTAATCAAACAGTACAATCTGATCATCCGAACTGCCATTACCAAGCAAAGTCTGGAACACAGCCGCTGGGGAGAGACGAATGGTTCCCGTGTTCAGGCTGATCACAATAACGGCAATGGCGATGCAGAGCAGCGTGATACTGACGATTATTGAACGTTTACCTCGTGAAGGTGTATTAAAATTCATCACTACAAGGCCCTCCTTTCTTTACGGGCCAGATAGAGGAAGAACGGTACACCAACAAAGGCGACCATAATGCCTACCGCGAGCTCCTCGGGCGGGTTCACAATGCGTGAGCCCAGATCGGCGAGCACCAGTAATATCGCTCCAAGCAGAGAAGACATCGGAATGATGAGTCGATAATCCACACCCACCAGTTTGCGGGAGATATGAGGGATGACCAGTCCGACAAATCCAATCGAGCCTACTGCCGACACGGACACACCAGCCAGCACAACAACCGCTGCTAGGGCGAGAAACCTCGTCCAGCGCAGGTTGATCCCGAGATTAATCGCTACTTCTTCACCGAGTGACATCAGCGATACACGCCGGGCGAGTGGCATAATCAGCACCAGTGTCACGAGCAGCACAGGAAGAATCAGCTTGAGATGCCGCCATTCTATTCCGCCAAAACCTCCCGCATACCAGAAGGCCAGATCCTGACTCAGGTCAAAATAAATGGCAACGCCTGTGCTGAGCGAGGTTAACATGGCTGCAATAACGGCCCCAGCAACGGTCAGTCTAATGGAATTTAGACCACCCGGTGCTGCCATGCCAAGCAGGAAGATAAGCAGTGTGCCCAGAACAGCCCCCACGAATGATAAAACCATGATCCAGCCGTATGACAGTCCGGGCCAAAAGGCGAAGCTCAGTGCTACCACAAAAGTGGCTCCAGCATTGATGCCCAGAATGCCCGTGTCTGCCAGCGGATTACGTGTAATGCCTTGCATTAAAGCTCCTGCAACAGCAAAGGCAGCACCGATAATAACCGCGGCAAGGACACGAGGCAGCCGCAGTTCATGAATAATCTGATGTGGTGTCAAAGCTGGGTTGTACTGAAATATGGCAGCCCATACGGTTTCCAGCGTTAACCCTTTGGCACCTAAAGAGATGGCGACAAACATACTTAGCAGCAGTATGGCTATGGCAGACAAAAACGTCAGCCCAACGGTCACTGGAGATTTTCTTGAATTAGACGGACGATGTGGCAGTCCCGGATGTTGAATACGGGTCACTCCTTTGGTACCAACAACGTATTTCATTGTTATTGATTATCATTATCAATTAGTGATCATTATAGAATCTTAATTCAGGCCCGTACATGGCATAAATTAAGATTCTGGAGATGGACATTTTTTAGATTACAAAAGTGAAGGTTTGTTCGTCAACATAGAGAGCGCTTCATCAAGCTGGATGTTAATGGAATATGGAGCATATACGACCCATGAGTTCCAGTCAATGAGATGCACACGTCCGTTTTTTACCGCAGGATGGCTGTTCCATAGTGGATTCGAAGCCATCTCTTTCAACAGTGTTGCCTTTTCATGCATAGAATTAATCGCCAGTACCAAAACGTCCGCCTCCAGTCCGTCCCATTCGCCTGGTGTGAAGGGCAGCCAGTTGAATCCAACGCCGGGAGGTTTGCCAGCCAGTTCGGTCTGAATGCGCTGAGGAGCGGCCAATTGCAAAGTTCGATAAAAGACATGGCCAAAGTTCCGATGACTGTACATCCGTGGACCTTTAGGCGTTAACGTGCCAACGGCAACGGTGATATCCCCGGCCAATTCCTTGATTTTTTTGCGTGCACGCTCTGCCTTGCGTTCATGTCGATCCAGCCAATCTGTGGCTGCTTGGGTACGATCCACAATGGATGCAATCTGATGCAGATGACCGAAGACATCTGTCTGGTTCCAGGGAATCGTGATGATGGGAGCGACATCGCCAATATGCTCCATCGCTTTGGCAGCTGCATTGTCCTTGGTCAGAATCAAATCAGGATTCACATCGAGGAAAGCCTGACGTCCCTGTTCCCACGGTTCATAAGCGTGGAAGGGCAGTGCCAGCGATTTGGGCAGATGAGGCAGGTGACCCTGGATCTGAGCTGCGCATGGCGTGATGCCAAGTGTCATCAGGTGGTCCGTGTATGGATAGGAGAGTGACACGATATTTCGGTGGACCTGCTTCGAATAGGAAGTTGGCGCATAACCGGCATGGTTTCGGAAACGTCTGCTGAAATAAAATTCGTCACGGTAACCCACTTCACGAGCCACATCACGGATACGCAGTTCGGAAGTGAGCAGCAATTCCTTGGCCCGGTTCATCCGCAGATGAGTGATATATTCAATCGGATTTTTCTGCATGCGACTCTTGAATAGCTGTGAGTAATAGGACGGATGCATGTCAGCCAATTCGGCCAGATTTTCCAGCTTGATCTCGTGCATGTAGTTTTCGCGCATGTATTGCAGGGTGGACCTGAGCCACTGTTCCGGTTCATCCTGTCCAGCCGTTTCGTCAGTGGGGTCTTCTTGAGGCCAGAGCATATGTAACAGTTCCGTCAGGAGGAGCTGTGCTTTCAAGCCTGTTTCCAAACCTTCGCTGGTTAATTGTGTAAGCTGTGCGGCAATGCGCTGTATACCGTAAAATGGGCCCTGAATCCAGCCTGTAACAGGTGAATTGAGCTCACGTTCGTAGATTCGTCTGGCTTTTGTTTTCTCCGTAGCCCGATACAGATCGAAGTGAATGATATATAGTTCAATATCATGGTCTTCATCTCCGATCAGTTCAATTGCAGTTCCTGGTGAGCACAGACAAGCTGATTTGCGAGCCATGTGGGATTCGGCCCCATTTATGATTAGTTCGCCTGTGAATTTGTGCATGTATATAAAGGTATGATGAGCAAGTTCAGTAGTGGACCAGCGCCATTTTCCATGGTTTATATGTTCTGCCTGACGAAGTTCGATCAGGGTATCATTCAGGAATGCATCCAGATCTGCCCGGTTTAAGGGTTCCTTTTCTAAATTGGGACTCGTCTGCTGATGTAACGTGTGTGGATTCATGCCGCTGTGGGTGGTACTGGGGATGGTAGTCATGGTGCTTGCGACCTCCTCTCTTATGAAAAGTTATTTGGTTAATGATTGAATCGGGAACGGGACTATATTCGCTCGAATCCGGATCATGCCGTGTGGACACATGTGCAAAATCTGGATCGCGCTTTGTGATAACTATACCAAGAGCTTACCGTCAGCTCGGAGACGCTGGAGTATAATTATTGGCTGTCTTGTCTGTCAGGGCCCGTTCGCAGTATTGTCAGATATTTTTTTAACCTGTAAGACAGGGATAGGATGTTGTTGATCAGGTGTGATGGTTGATTTAACCGGATTATTGCTGGTTACAACCATGCCAAGGGACAAGACCTTTTGGCTCCTGGTCTGCTGATAATCTTAGCAAATCTACTGGAGAATTGAAATGTACACAGAGATGTTCAAGTCCCTGATGAACTGGAATTCTAATGAGAATACATAATCGAAATCGTTTTCTGACGTAAGCCTTTCTTTTTGGTAAAATAAAGGGGATAACCTGTTGGCCTGATCTGAATCATGAACCTTTTTAACACCATTTGCAGTAGGGAGGCTTTAATATGACAGAAGTAGCGGGACGGGAAAAAGTACGTTGGGGCATTATGGGCACGGGATGGATTGCATCCCAGTTTGCAAGGGATTTGGAGCATGCAGGAAACGCTGTGAAAGCAGCGGTAGGTTCACGGACAGCGGGAAGTGCGGAGAAGTTTGCAGCTGAATATGGTTTTGCACGCGCTTACGGTTCTTATGATGAGATGCTTCAAGATCCTGAAGTAGATATTATCTATGTGGCAACACCTCATCCTGTGCATAAGGAAAATGTAATGGCTTGTCTGGAGGCAGGCAAGGCGGTGCTCTGTGAAAAGCCGTTTACGATGAATGCACGCCAGTTGGAGCAACTGGTGGAGACGGCACGGGAGCGCAATCTTTTCCTGATGGAAGGGATGTGGACACGCTTTTTGCCGCCGATTGCTCAAGCCAGAGCATGGATCGCAGAAGGTCGAATCGGTGAAGTACGTTTGCTGCAGGCAGACTTTGGATTCCGTGTCGGCTGGGAGCCGGAAGGAAGGTTGCTTAATCCGGATCTGGGTGGAGGAGCTTTGCTGGATGCAGGGGTGTACCCGATCTCCTTTGCTTCGATGATCTTTGGCGAACAGCCCCAGCATGTATGGAGTACGGCCAATATCGGTGAGACGGGTGTGGATGAGCAATTTTCCGTATTGTTATCCTATTCCGAGGGGCGTTCTGCCTCACTGAGTGCTGCCATTCGTCTGAACCTCAGTAATGAAGCGGTCATATACGGTACGGAAGGCAAGATTCGTCTGCCTTTATTCCTGGCGGGTAAAGAAGCCTATCTGCATGTGAATGGTCAGGACGAGCCCGAGAAGTTTACGGATGATCGAACATGCATTGGTTATGCTTTTGAGGCAGAAGAAGCGGGACGTTGCATCCTGGAAGGCCGCACGGAGAGCCATACTATTAAACTGGACGAATCCCTGGAAATCATGAAGCTGATGGATACGATCCGGGGCCAGTGGGGATTGCGTTACAAATCGGAGTAAACAGACAGGAGCTGACGTGTGATGGTGAAAATTCTGATATCCGGGTTTGAACCTTTTGGCGGAGATGCGGTGAATCCGACGGGGGCGTTAATGGAGGCTCTTGCAAACGAAGTGATCGAGGGTGCTGAGCTAAAAACAGTGTTGTTGCCCGTGCACTTTGATGAATGTGCAGACCTGCTGATCGCAGAGATGGAAGCCTATCGGCCAGATGTGGTCATCGCCTGTGGGCTGGCCAAGGGCAGAACGTGCATCACACCGGAGCGGATTGCCGTTAATGTCAAAGACATTCCGCCTGGCTCCTATGCAGATAACCAAGGACAGCATCCTGTGGACGAGCCAATTGTAGATGGCAGCCCGGACGGTTTGTTTTCCACGTTGCCCATACGTGCCATGGTGAATGACATGTCCGCAGCGGGTATTCCAGCTACCGTGTCTAATACAGCAGGTACATATATCTGCAACAACACGATGTACCGGGTACTGGATCACATTCGAGTAGGGCAACTTCCAATCCGTGCCGGATTTGTACACTTTCCGGCCTCGACAGCGATGGCTGTGTTGCAGCCTTCCGTCCCTTCGCTACCAATTCCCATGATGCTGGATGCGCTGCGGATCATGATTCGCACGGTTGCGGCTGATTCGTAGGGATGGTTGCGGTCGTTCGGCTGCGGTTGCAGCAGAGCGTAGGCGATGGTTTATTCGTATCGTAGACCGCAGTTGTGAATGGGAGAGCAGTAGGCTGGGATGATGGAATACAGTAGGGTTCAAGATGACGTGGAGAGCGTGGAGTCGCATGGGTTTCTTTCTGCTTCTATCTTGGGTTGAGTAGGATGATAGGTATGAGTGTAAGTATGAAGTGAATATAGAGTTATATATAGTCAAAAAAAGAGCTGTCCCACCGTCATAAGTCTGACGTTAAGGGACAGCTCTTTCTTTTTCGTGTGCTATGTGTCATGGGTAGTGAAGTCCAAGATGGTTAGTGAGGTCACTAGTTTGAAGCAAGTATCTTGATGCTACCAAAGCTCTGATAAAAAAACAAGACCCTGGGACACCACCATCACCTGGCTAGTTAAAAAGTTTTTATCCCGGAATGTACCCTATGCAGGACTCTAACGAATCGAGTACACGCTATTAGCCGAAAATCCGCACTTACCGATTTCTAACGAATCGTAGGATCGTTATTGTGCTTGAGTGTGAGAGTTTATCGGCAATTTGAACAAGATTTACCCGAATACGGTGTCTGAGATTCGTTAGAATTCTCAACGCATGATATTCGGCTAAATAAGGTGCGTAAGGTTCGTTAGATGTAGAGCGTACAGATTATAGCCCACAAAATAGCTAAAGAAATAACTAAAGAAATAGCTGAAAACAATCAAATGTTAGATCCGCAACAGATCAAGATCGAACTCGGGAACAAGTCCTTCCTTCATGGCACGACCAAGAAGTGCAGTAATCGCACCATACCCATCATCGCCCAGGTTGGCGCTAAATTCATTAACGTACAGTCCGATATGCTGTGCAGCAACGTCAGGGTCCATTTCTTGGGCGTGTTCCATCACGTATGCTCTCGACTCATCCGGGTGCGCCCATGCATATTCAACGGAGGCGCGTGCCCATCCGGCGAGGGCGTGAGCATCCATGTTGCGACGTGCAATGATTGCTCCGAGCGGAATCGGAAGACCCGTATCGCTTTCCCACCAGTTACCAAGATCCGTCATCAGTTTGAGATCATAGTTCTGGTACGTGAAGCGTGCTTCATGGATAACAAGTCCGGCATCGATCTTGCCGTCTCGAACAGCGGGCATGATCTGGTCGAATGGCATGACAACAATTTCACCTACGCCGCCAGGAACATTTTGTGCTGCCCATAGACGGAACAACATGTATGCTGTCGAGCGCTCGCTTGGTACAGCGACTCTCCGTCCAGACAGATAGGCTGGATCGGTCGTGCCATTTGCGGTAAGAACCAAAGGACCGCATCCTCTGCCGAGTGCGCCACCAGCAGGGAGTAGAGCATAGTCAGACAACACGTATGGCAATGCTGCATAAGATATTTTCATCACTTCAGGTGTATCGGGTCCATCGGGATTTGCCGCCAGACCATTCGTAATATCAATATCAGCATAACGGACATCCAGCTCAGGTGCGCCCGGGATCAACCCATGCACCCACGCGTGAAAGATAAATGTATCATTTGGACAAGGGGAAAATGCAATTTTCATGATGTAATAACCTCCCGTAAAATGGAACTTGCAGCCTGAAGCGCATCGAGGGCATCCTTGATGCGCCAAGCGTCGCGGTCGCGTGGACCGACCGCGTTGGATATGGCCCGCAGTTCGAGTGCTGGCACGCCGAACTGCTGGGCAGCAGTTGCCACGCCGAAGCCTTCCATACCTTCGGCGGCGGCATCCGGCACGCGGCGCAATAGCTCCGCGGCCGTCTCCGCTGTTCCGGTCGCCGTGGACACGGTGATCGCAGTGCCTCCGCTGACAGCGAGCCCGGCCCGCTGCAGCTCATGGCGCAGGCGAGCGGCAAGCTCCGCGTCCGCCGCCACAATGGACGAGCCGAATCCGAGCTCGTCCACACTAAGGAAGCCGTCTGGCGTCTGCGAGCCCAGATCGGCGGCAACCATGGCGTCGGCTACCACGAGGGAGCCGACGTCTGCCCGGCCGGGGAACCCGCCGCCAATGCCGGCACTGATCACCAGCATGTAGGCTGGTGAACTACCGGTCCCGGCAAGGGGCCCTGGCCTTGAAGATGTGGCAGATGTCTGTGCCACATCCGATGGGCTTGGCGCGGTGGAACCGTGCGCCAACGCCATAGTGCTTGCAGCCGCTACGGCATATGCCAATGTAGCGGCTGTTCCTGCTGCGGCCGAGGATGGGCCAACGCCCGCTACGATGACGTCAAATCGTTCCGTGGCCGTGTCTCCCAAACCACGGAGGACCGCATCTTTTTCCGCATCAACCGCGGTTACAATTAACACACGTTGTGATGAATTTGCTTGTACCGGTCTTATATCTGAATTGTTTATTTCCCCAGTTGAATCCCCGTGGTGTCCACTATTTTCGAATGATGCGTTTGGTTTATTATTCTGATCTTCATCCTGTCTATGTTCATTCATCTCGGATTCTCCTTATGAGGTATTAGAGGCGCAGCATATGCTTCCATAGCATCTATCTTACAACAAGCTTTTAGCTACACTTCTTTGAGTTATTACTGGCTTGTATATTTCTGTGTAAATCTATAGTTCAACTTGTATAAATGGAATTCGGGCACATATTTGTTCACTACAAAAGGACATTTATCTTCATTTTGTCTTTCAAAGAGTGGACACTTTTTCTCAAAAGATACTATATCCATTCAGGAAAATGAAACACTACATATAGACTTTTAAGGATTAAAATTTTCAAATAATCTATATGTTGAATATCAATTCCAGGTTGATTGCTTATGTCCGTGTCCACCCTTTGAAAGACATATCTACAATATGTATGCTCAGTGCGGACAACACGAGTTGACCCTCCAAACGAACAGATAAACGATTGAAAAGGCTCAATACTGCCCCGACCCATTCAACGCTAATTATATATCGGGCCATCGGATTATTTACCACAAACCAAATGAAAAACTGGCCGGGTCTACACCCGTTCCCTATATAGTAGCTCACTTGTGCAAACCCGAATTTAAAGCAAATGAACAGTTTTGCTAACTGGGATACAGCTGCCTGCTGTACGGCCTACCGTTTGTGCAGACAATAGATCTATAACGCAACACAACATATATACGCATAACAGACCTAACAATCAATCAGATTAAACGCGCACAAAAAAGTAACAAAGATACAGTGATTATTGAACAATATTTCATCTCCATCATAACGGAAGGGGAAAGACCTGAACAACCTTTGCATGTAATTCTGTCAAAAGCGGTCAAGCGAAGGTTGCGGGTAGCCGTATCACTTCGAGTAGCCCCATCTAGCCATATCGCTTCAGATAGCCGTTTTGCCTCACCTCATGTGAACGTCACCCTGATCGTGCCGCGTCCTAAGTCGAAATGAACTTGCTTCCAATAGTTTTATATGTCAAATAAACCATATAACCTATCTTTATTAACGTACTCCGAATAAAACAGGAAGTCAAAGTCAACAGTTGACAATCCGATTCAACTGTATTAATAATAGTAGTACAGTTAATACACCTAATACACTTCAGATACAGTCATTTAAAACCCATAGGTTATTTCACACATTTACAGAAAGGAGGTGCGGGATGTTCGAATTAGATGTACGCAGCCGTAAGGCGATCTACGAGCAACTGGTGGACAAAGTCAAAGAGATGATCGTATACGGTATTCTAAAGCCCGACGAGCAGCTTCCTTCCGTTCGTGCGTTATCCACGCAGCTGACTGTGAATCCGAATACGATTCAAAAAGCGTATCGCGAGCTTGAACGTGAAGGTTACATCTATTCTTTGCAGGGAAAAGGAAGCTTCGTATCATCGTCAGTGGAACATCCGAATGAAGCCATGAGAGATGAGATCAGAGAGTCTCTGGTGAAGTTGATTGCAGAAGCTTCGTATTCCGGTTTGACCAGAGCGGATATGACGCTTTTGTTTGAGGAAGCGATGGCCCGTATAGAGAAGGAGGAGCCTCATGATTGAGCTGAATCAAGTCGTCAAAGCGTTTGAACAGGAAAAGGCAGTAGATGGCGTAACGATGAACATACATAAGGGATCGATCTATGGTTTGCTCGGTTCCAACGGGGCAGGTAAGACATCGCTGCTCAAAATGATGGCTGGTATTTACCGTCAGGACAGCGGGACTGTTCGTATCGAAGATCATGAGATTTATGAAAATATGGATCTCAAAGGCCGCACAATCTTTATGGCAGATTCGCCCTACTTTTTCCCACAATCTTCAATAACTCAGATGGCTGCATTCTATCGTTCCGTATATCCGCGCTGGAATGAGGAACGGTTCAAGCAACTAGCGACCGTGTTCAAGCTGGATGTCAAACGCAAGTTACATCGCATGTCCAAAGGAATGCGCCGTCAGGCAGCCGTATGGCTGGGACTTAGCTGTATGCCTGAAGTGCTGCTGATGGATGAGCCGATTGACGGCCTCGATCCGGTCATGCGCCAGCAGATCAAAAACTTGCTGTTCCAGGAAGCAGCTGAGCGTCAAGTAACTATTGTCATCTCGTCCCACAACTTGCGTGAGATCGAAGATCTGTGTGACCATGTGGCGATTATGCACAAAGGCCGAATTATTGTAGAGAAGGATCTTGATGATCTGAAGGCCGATACGCATAAAATCCAAGTTGCTTTCCGCCACCCGGACCATGCCAAAGCCATGGATGAGCAGATTGATATCTTGCATGAAGAGAAACGGGGAAGCGTATCCCTGTACATTGTCAAAGGCAACCGACAACAGGTAACCGATCAATTCCGTATACATGATCCGTACCTGCTGGATGTACTGCCTCTGACGCTTGAAGAAATCTTTATCTACGAAATGGAGGACGCAGGGTATGATATTCAACCGATTGTTCTGTAACCGGGGCATCCTGATCCAAAATTTCAGACAGCATGGATGGATAGGCGTTTTATTTCTCATCACATTGTTGTTCTCACTTCCGTTATATATCGCTACCGAGTACAGGGACGTGCCACAGCAGATTACAAGTTTGTTTCAGGCCAATGGTGAAGTGCAGATTTTGTTCGCTATCACACTGCCGGTAGCTGCGGGTATCTTTCTTTTCCGCTATGTTCAATCCGGTACACCTTCGGATCTGTTCCATAGTTTGCCTTTACGTCGTAAACATCTATTAACGGTGAATCTGTTGACCGGATTTGCCATGATCCTGATTCCAATCTGGATTACAACTGCGATCACCGGCTGGGTATGGACGGTACTGGATCAACCTGCTTTTCTGTTCGATGGCAGTACAATCTGGATGTGGGGCTTGAGCATGAGTATCTACTCGCTGTTTATGTTCATGCTAACTGTGGCGGTCGGTATGTGCATTGGTCAATCTGTATTGCAGGGACTCACCGTGTACGCACTCGTCTTGTTACCTGTTGTCGTATGGTTCATTATGTCACTTCATCTCCAGCATTATTTGCTCGGATATGCTTTTGAAGAAGTGGGCTTTAATGCGGAGAAACTTTCACTTGTCCTGCGTGTGGGTTCGATCAGTAACCTCCCTGTAATCCGTCAGGAGTTAATTATCTATGCGATATTTGCAATCCTGTTTATTCCTCTAACCTATGTACTTTATGCGAAGAGACAGGTTGAATCTGCTACTCAAGCAGTTACGTTTAAGCTTATAAAACCTATATTCCGCTTTGGATTAATGTTTACGTTGGTTCTGATTGGCGGAGGTTACTTTACAATGATTGCTCCAAGAGGATCAGCTGGATGGGGAATATTCGGATATATCCTCGGCGGAATTGTAGGTTATATCGTTGCGGAGATGATTATTCGCAAAACATGGCTGATCTGGAGCAGCAGGCTGCTACCCAAGCTGATTCTATATGGTATCATCGCTGGTCTGATACTGTACGTACCTATTGCCGACTGGAATGGATACGCCGCTCGAGTGCCTGAAATGAGCAAGGTGAACAGCATCAAGCTTGGCGGGGAGAGTTATACCTACAGTAACGGTGTCAGTCAGAAAAAGGACGATGCTCACCTCTATTCTAATGATCCGGAATACATGGGGGCAGTTATCGCTCTTCATCAAAAAATTGTGGATTCCGATCTTCCTTTACTGGATGATCCAATTAATACAGGTTTGCGTAATGATGAGTCCATATTAATTAACTACAAGCTGGATAACGGCAAGGTGATGAAACGTAAATACTACATCCCAGAAACGGAATTCCATCAGGAATTAATGGCTCTGAAACAGTCCCAGGATTACAAAAGAGTTGCCTTTGAAACGTATAAGCTGGAAGAAGAGGCATTAAGTTTTGGCATTCGCTCTGCCACTAGTTCATACCGAAAGGTGTATATTAGCAATCCGGAGCAAGTCCGTGAATTCAAGGAACTCTTGAGACAGGACATTTTGGATCAAACCTACGAAGAACAGCGCTCCCCGTGGCAGTCGTTTGCTTACGCAGAGATGAATCAGGATTCGTCTTCGAAAGATCCGTTTCAACCGAGGGAGATGTGGAACTTTGAGATCAAACCTAGCTATGATCGGGTATTGGCTTGGCTGAAGGAGAACCAACTATATGACCAGTTGCTTGTCCAGGCAGATGAGATTGTCTCCGCTCAGTTTGCGAAGCAGGAGATTAACAGTCCGGGTTCGCTTCAGTGGACTACTCCGGAGCCAGAATATATCGATGGAAATCTAAGTGGTAACAAACAGATAGCGACTAAAAACAAAGAAATCATTAGTGATTTGCTCAAACGTCAACGGTCTGGTTATCTAACAGAGAAAGATACCATTTATCAGATCAAGTTGAATGTAACTCGTGGCGAGAACATCTATATGATGCTGAAAGAAGAGGATCTGACCGAGGCGATGAAAGCTATTCTGGT